>CAWJLD010000001.1:0-712136 GCA_963843655.1 uncultured Acidobacteriaceae bacterium
CTGCTGCCTGTTCTGGTCTTGTCGCTTCTGCTGCTGAGCCTGCTGCTGCCTGTTCTGGTCTTGTTGCTTCTGCTGCTGAGCCTGCTGCTGCCTGCTCTGGTCCTGTTGCCCCTTCTGCTGAGCCTGCTGTTGCCTGCCATGGTCTTGCTGTTTTGTATTCTGCTGCTGCTTCTGGTCTCGTTCAGACCTTTGAATGTATCCAAAGGCGCTGACTCCGAAGAGCGCAGATAGTAGAGCTGCTGAGATGAAGCTCCCAACTCGTTTCATGGTGTTACCTCTCTGCAGACCCGAAAACCAACAACTGGCTTTGAAGTGGCCTGCGGCTACTACAGCATTAAGGTGCCATTGGCAATTGGCTCGGCTGTCCAGTACTACTCGAACCGACAGAGTGAACTATTTGTGGACATGGAATCCTCCGTATCTAGCGGCTAAATCCCTGCACACCTTCAAACGAAGTTGCGCACTCATCGATTCTTCCGCCTCTCTCTTGACTAGGCTGTGCAATTCTGACCACCTTAGGCTTGTATTTGCATTGGCGCCGTGAACTGCACCCTTGCAACTCCTTCTGGCGCTTTGAGGGCGGGGTTCGTGTGAAACGGGTGGGGGGAGAGGGAAAACGTTGCACTCAACATTTCTCGCCGTGTGGAAATTGTGAACGCCGTTTGAATTGAGGTTTGCCGAAAATAGGGGCCGGAAGGTAAAGAATGAAACCAGTGATGGTTCTGACGAGAAAAGTCCGCGGTAGGAGTCGAAGCGAATGATCGGGGTAACCCCTCCCCCATGCTGTGAGACTGTGAAGTTGTGGAGAACAATCGGAGATCTGTGGCCTGTACCAAGCGCATTGAGCAGCCTGCGATGAGGGTAACCATTGAAGTAATGACCACAGCAATTCACCCGGGAATGCGCAATGAAAAAGCAGGATTGCGGCCCCGTGAGCAAAGGGCTTGAGTTACCTATAGGGGCGGGCGAAGCTGGATATGGTAGTCCCTGTAGTCGATCTTTACAATTGTTTCGCCAAACATGGAGCTTCTTGACATCGCTCTGGCATACATGGCCTGCGAAAAGCCACCAATTTCGGCATACTGGCGCATTACTTGGGTAGGTCCAGTGAAGATCGAGGGGCTTTTGGAGGCTGTTCCCCGGAGCTGAACTATCGAACCATCCTTGGCGTCTACCCAGAGAGTTCCTTCGAAAAGATAAGGGGCCTTCCGCTTTGGGATCAAATCCAAAATCAGGCAATCGCGTCCGTCGAGCAGCGTTTCGCCAGGCTTCAGTTTCATCTCATAATTTGCCGAAGTGATCCACGCCGCCTCTCGAATGCCTGGCTCGTTAAGGCGCTTTTCATTATCCAAAATTGCGTGCAATACAAGATTTCGCACAATAGCTGAGCCGCTTTGCGAGACGATGATGTAACTCTTCCCCGAATCCTGCTTGTAGGTCGTTTCCACTATCATTTCGGCGACGGGATGGATTTCGTCATTGCTCCTGTAAACGGCATAATGCTCGGTCACTGTGTAACCCGCCAGGCTGTCAATTCTGGCCTTGACCGCTGCATCCACCTGGCGAATCACCGATGCTGCGTCAGGGGGTTGAGCCGGCAACAATATTGTTCCGAACAGCGCAAGGGCTGAGGCTACGAGAAATCCGATGGCGCGATGGCGCGATGAGACTTTGATCATCATGAATATGAACTCGCACTGAATAACTGAAGGGTAACTACTCCGTCAAGGAGAACACTTAGTTTTTTGCATGATGCAAAAATCACAACCGCAAGATCGTTCAAGGTATCGTCGGATCAGCCACCGGAGAAAGGACGACGATCTTCAACTCATCCAGATTAGACATTACGTCTTGCCAGCGAGTGGGGTCTTTCGCAATCTCTAGTGGCATCGAATAGCCGTCATAGAACTCGAGGATGTTGTCGCGTAGCTCAGGTGAGGTTCCGTCGAATTTCTGTTTCGTTAATTTACCCAGCAGGTTGTCGTAGGTGTCATCGGTCAACTTGTATTCAGCCGCTTTGGTTGCTTTTCCGTCATCGAGATCGCGGTTAGGAAGGGTCAGTGTTCCTGAGCGCACCTCTTCGAGATAAACGCGGTACTGATCGACGGTGGCATTGATGCTTTTGATATACAGGTCTTCCGTCTTTGGCGTGGGATTATCGAAACCCAGGCCCTTGAAGGGACCAGCCTTTGGAATGAACTTCAGCAGCACCGCCAGTAACCGTGTGCCGAAGCCTGGCTTCGTATAAGTCTTTCCCCAAGCTCGCTCGTAATCGGATCGCGATAGTCGATACAGGAACTTCTTCTTGGAAAAGTTCGGCGTTTCCCGCATCAGGTCTTTCTTGCGCATGTGCAGCGCAACCTTGGTCATTTTTGGAATCAGCCGGCTGACTGAGTAGCGATACGAGCCGATCGCCAGGTCTTCGTGCGAAAGCACGTCCTTCAGTTGCAGTCCGTACACAATTGGAAATGTCCGCTCCAGCAACGGCTGTGCTACCTGGAACCCGATGAAATTGTGGTACTGGTCCGATGCGTATCGATTCTTTGCTACCTGCAAGGTATCGAACCCAAATTCGATCTTCAAATGTGCAGTCGTGTCCTGCGCGTAGCGAACGGATTTGCCATATTTGGCCCGCAGCTTTGGGTAGCGAAGCGCGACGGCTTGATTGACCGCCGGGTGGCCAACAGCGTCTGACGCATAGTGCGACAGGGCACCCAATGCAAAGGCGAACTCATTTGCATCCTGACTTTGATGGAGCAATTCGAGAACAAAATCTCCGCTACGAACGTAATGTACCAACTCGCTGAACACTTTGCTGCCGAAGGGATAGTAACCAAGATCCTGAATGACCGAGCCTCCGTATGCGTAGGCATGGGCCTCTGTGATCTGCTCTTCAGTTAGATCAGGAAAGCGCTGTAACAGCAGCGGCCGAATCTCGGAAGTCCAAACCAGGTCGACAATTTCCTCGTGTGTCAAAACGGAATAGGCATACAGAGTCCCACAAAAGGCCACCGCGGCAAGAATCAGCACGAACGTACGCGTTCGAAAAGTTCTCCGTTGTTCAGTCATGAATTGGAATCACCATGTTGTGTGTCGCGATCGAATTGGTTCCGTTTTCGAGCAGCACCGAGCATGCGCGGAATTGACTCTTGGGCTGGTAGTGCATTGCAGCCAGATCTCTCGCCATCTCTTGCGGAAGAGCTCGAAGTCGCAAAGGATCCTTTCCCGAACTTGCAAGGCCAGATGAAGAATGGAAAGGATCAGCACAATGCCTGACAAATACATTGAGTTCTGAGATGGTAGGCACCAGGACGCCTTTTACTTCCCTCCGGAGCAACTATGGGTTACGTCAGACGAAGTGCGCGGAAGCGACTGCATACTGAATCGAAACTCCGCAGTAAATGCACTCTGTCGTATTCAAAGCACTGATCGGGCCGCAGAGCGCGAGAGGATATGCCCGCAGGCACTCGGGGCAGGTGATTGTGACGTATGGCACTCCGGAAGGGTCGTGCCCGTTCTGCGAAAACCAAATGGGGGCTTGCTCGCGGCTCGGTACTTCAGTTTGGGCAATGGTCTTCAGGGTTCTAAGTAAATGATCCAGGCCGCCGCCTTTTTGATAGAAGCCGTCAGCGGGAATGCCATCAGGTATCGTGCTATCCACGAATGCGCCGCTCATGGCGATCACTGGGATCGCAGGGAAGCGCCGCCGGATCACCGAAAGTAATTCGAAGCCTGACATGCCCGGCATATTCAGGTCGGAAATAATGATGTCCGGGAGCGCATGACGGATTTCAGACAATGCGGAGAAGCCGTTTTCGGCAGCGCGCACATCGTACCCAAGTTCACTTAGTACGAGACTGAGTGACGTTCGGAGTGAAGGCTCGTCGTCCACGACAAGCAGTCGCAGCCTTGTATCTGGCATGTTTCACCTCTTGGATATCACTGCTTTCCAAAGGCAGGACTGAGGTGAGTATTCCATGCACCGAATCGCAAAGCTGTTCAGTTTTGTACAGGATATGGCGGCTTCTATGGATGGATCGATGTTACTCGGCTTGTGGATCGGATAAAGACAGCTCTTCAGGATTATCGCCGGGCAGCTGATCGTGCAGGACCACGTTCAGCAGAGATTTATGGACCCGTATACGGTCGGTGTAATCGATAAATCCCAGATTGCGGAAACGATTCATAAAAAAGCTGACGCGAGACCGCGTGGTGCCAATCATCTCTGCGAGAGTCTCCTGCGAGATCTTTGGAAGCAATGTTTCCGGTTCGCCCGGTTTTCCGTACTCTGCCATTAACAGAAGAATTCGCGCCAAGCGCTTTTCGCTTGAGTTGAAAAGTTGATCGACAAGATCGGCTTGGATGCGCATGCTCCTCTCCAGCAGAAACTTCATAAATAAGTCGGAGAAGTCGTGCTGGTCGTGCATGACGCGAATCATCTCTTCTCGCGTAATCTTGAGCGCGGAGCAGGCAGTAATGGCAGTGGCGGTGGACAAACGCAGCCCCGGCACTGCCGCGAGCGCACTCTCGCCAACAAAATCGCGTGCGGAGACGATTGTGATGGTGGCTTCCTTGCCTGCGTGCGAAACGACTGTAACCTTTGCGCGGCCCTTCTGAAGATAGAAAACAGAATCCGCCGGGTCTCCCTGCGAAAAGAAGGATTCTTTGGGTGCCAACTCAACTATTCTTCGCCCCAGTCCTGCGCTCATCAAGAAGGCAGCAACATCAAATGCGGGTTTTCTCAGCTCAGTCATAGCAGTGCTTCTTTCCGGATGCGATCCCGGCATAACAAGCGCAGGTGGGGCACAACCACGCAGTTTCCAAGGATGAAGAGCAGAAATAAAGATGTCAATCGAAATTCATCGATAGTCAGCAGCGCACTATCCTGCCACAAAGCGCTCAATCACACGAGCTTCTGGGAAACCGGTACAACTCTCCGTATGCAATCTTCTCACCGTACGGGGTATTCGATCAGATCAATTCTGCACACTATTCTGGTTTTTCAACCGCCATTTTTAAATGGTTATCCCCTCAATCCCAAGCAAAGAGAGGAGCTTAGGCAAGGCCTTTGCCGGCTCCGAGCGGTTGCCACAGGACTCGGGGAGCCTTGGGTGCGCAGAACTCCTGAAAGCAACATTCCAGATCCCAGCCTTCGGTTATAGTGAGTTGGTGTGGCAGATCCGCACAGCTTGGCACGTGATGCGGAGGCAATGGTATGCATTGGAGAGCACCTGTCTTCGTTCGGGTTTTGTGGCTTCTGGGTTTCAGTTTCCACATCGCCGGGAGTCTGATTCATGTTCTGCTCGTAGCTGCCCAGATCCTCCTGTGTTTCAATTCGTTCATCGGTCGCGGCAAGGCCCTTCTAAAGCTGTGCGGAGCTTGTGAGTGTTGATGAATCCAGATTAAGTGTGGCTTGAGCGTGAAGATCCAGCTATTGCCCACAAAGTGTCCACTTTTATACAGCTTTACGGTGGTTCTGCAGCGCAATCTGTTCAGGAGGAAGTGCGCCGGAGCGCAGCCGCGCCAGCTCGCGATGCGTTGAACCAGCTGCAGCCCCCACTGTAGATTTGTGCGCGGCGCGCTTCCTCACTGAGAAGTGACCATGAATGCCCTGTTGATCTATCCGGAATTCCCTGAGACTTTTTGGAGTTTCAAACACGCACTCAAGTTTCTGGGCAAGCGGGCTGCACAGCCTCCGCTGGGGCTGATGACGGTCGCCGCGTTGCTTCCGAGGACTTGGAATAAGCGGCTAGTGGATACCAACGTCGAACAACTCCGCGACCGTGACCTGGCCTGGGCGGACGTGGTCTTCTTGAGCGCGATGCACATCCAGCGCGAGTCGCTGTTGGCCATCGTGGAGCACTGTCACGCGAGCGGTTTGCGAACCGTGGTGGGGGGTCCCATTGCTAGCAGTGTGTCGGCCGAAGAATTGAATGCGGACCACGTAGTCGTCGGAGAGGCCGAGAGCCTGATTGGCTCCCTGGCGCGGGATCTGGAGCAGGGGACGGCAAGGCCCATCTATCAAGCCGCCGAGCGGCCGGAGATGGTGACGAGTCCGCTTCCCGACCTGAGTCTCATTAAGTTGCACCGATACTCAACCATGGCGGTGCAATACTCGCGCGGCTGCCCTTTCAACTGCGAATTCTGCGACATCATTGAGATCTATGGGCGGCGCCCGCGCACCAAGGCAATAGCCCAGGTCCTTGCCGAACTGGACCAGTTGCGTGCGGCCGGTTGGCGCGAGGCCGTCTTCATCGTGGATGACAATTTTATTGGCAACAAGGCTCGAGCCAAGGAACTATGCGTGGCACTCGCCCAATGGCGTCGCCAGTACAAGACCAGCTTCGACTTCAATACTGAAGCCTCACTCAACCTGGCCGACGATCCAGAGTTGATGCAGCTGATGAAAGACGCAGGCTTCGTCTCTGTCTTCCTGGGCATCGAAACCCCCGATGAATCTGGACTGATTGCCAGCAACAAGCTGCAAAATACGCGTCGTAGCCTGCTGGAGAGTGTGGCTACCATCCAGAGCTACGGAATGCAGGTCATGGGCGGTTTCATTCTCGGTTTTGACACGGACCGCGAAGACATCTTCGACCGCATGGTCGACTTTATCCAGAAGAGCGGTATTCCTATTGCCATGGTCGGTTTGCTGCAAGCCATGCCAGGGACACAGCTCTTCCGGCGCCTTTGGAGGGAAGGCCGGATTTTGGATGCGGGCCACGGCGACAATACCGCCGATAAGCTCAACTTCCTACCCAACATGGACCCGGCCTGTCTTGTGGAAGGCTATCGGTCGGTGCTGAAGAGAATCTACTCGTGTGAGGCCTACTATGAACGCGTCAAGCTATATCTGAGTCGCACCTACTCTAAGAACGAGGAAAAGAGAACGAGGCAGAAGTGGCTGACTAGGGGGAATGTGCGCGCCTTCGTCACATCGATTATTCGCCAGGGAGTCTTCGGCCGCCACCGCTGGAGCTACTGGAGGTTTTTGTTGATTGTGGCCACTCGATATCGCCATTGCGTCGGCCCGGCTATGACTCTCGCAGTCATGGGTTATCACTTTCAGGTGATGACCAGCAGGCTGTGCGAAGCTGTGACATCTTCGATGCTGCCAGAAAGAGATAGCGGGATCCAGGTCCCTGACATTGACACGAATGCTCCGTAGTCTTGTGACGGCTATTTGAGCCCGCGCATCCCCGAAATGCTCCCGCAATTACGAAACGACGGGGCGGTATGCCCCGTCGTTTGTCCTCCAACGGGCCGCCCTCTTTCAACAGTCACCAGTTAGCGACTTCCGCCGCCGCGATGCAGCACCAATCCGGATCATGGCACCACCACCCACCAATTTTGGCCAGCCGTTCCTAGAGTTTGTCCTTGTTGTTGTCCGAAGTACTCTTTGCTCTTATCGATCTGCAAATGTATCTCGCACAAGAGAATCTCGATCTTGATCAGGACAGTGGGTGTATACTTAAAGTAGTAACAATCTTCATTTCTCGCCTCCGGCATTCCATGCTTCGCTCCAGACGAGCACCTTACAAGCAAGCAACCGAACGACCGGAGTTATTATGACTCTCACCAAGACAACCGACGTGAAGAACCATCTCTCTGCCAGCGGGCGGAAGCGGCACCAGACTCATTTATCCGTGGACCAACCGGGTACAACGGGGGCCTCCGTAACTGAACTGGGCGACAAAGAGATAGAACCATTAGTCTTTGTAGAAGACTTCGTTGTGGAGCATTCGTCTCGCGTTATAAGCATCGCTCCGACTGCTCCTTTGACAGGCGCCACCGTCATTCAGGTGCCGGACGTATCACGAAGCCCGCAACAGTGAAACAGCATGCGATTTTTCTGCGCGAAGGCTGCACCTTGCCGGATCGATTCGCTCTTAAGCAAGAGAGGTTTTGTCTGGGCTGGATGCTCATCGAGGGTCTTGCCGCAGTCACCCTCGATGCAAAGATCCGAGGTGCAGGCTGGCACTTCATGTGTTTAATTGGCTCCAATTCTCGTCGCGGATGTGGGAGAACGCGCGAAGGAGCTATCCGTCGCGCTCTGGAGCGTGCGCTCAAGATAACCCCAGGGCGTTTCAACGCATCGGAGCTCGATTCCTGTCAGGTCAAGAGGTATCCTGGCTTTCACATGGCAAGAGTGATATTGCAGCCCCGCCGGATTCAGCGAAATGCAGCTTGGGACCTAGTCGATGCGTGAATGCTTAGGTAAGAGTTTCACATCATTCGTCAATTATCCCGGCACGAAGCGCTAGACCAGGCGCCAATTACACAGACAAAGTCACTGTGAGATCTCTTACTCCCCGCGAACGAATGAAAGCAGGACGCAATGTCGAAATTTGATACAGAGCTTTCCGAGCAACCACTTGGTGAGTCAGTTGCAGCACCCTCCTTGCCCGTCGAGTTGGAAGCGTGTAGTCTCCCTTTGCCCACGCGCATTGCTTTCATCGGGAATTACCTGCCGCGCGAGTGCGGTATTGCCACTTTCACGACCGATCTGTGTACGGCAGTCGCTGCTGAGTACGGCGAAGGACACCTGTTCGCGATTCCTGTAAACGATCCCGAGTCGAGTTACAAGTATCCTGAACAAGTGCGTCTGGAACTGGCCCAGGAAGATCTTGCCTCCTATGAGCGGGCAGCCGAGTTTCTTAACTACAACGGCAATGACCTTGTCTGCCTGCAGCATGAGTATGGAATTTACGGTGGCACCGCAGGACGCCACATCCTTGCCTTATTGCGCAGATTGAAAATGCCCCTGGTGACTACGCTGCACACAGTTCTTCGCGAGCCTGATCCGAATCAAAGAATTGTTCTCGAAGAGATTGCACAGCTCTCCGATCGCCTGATAGTGATGAGTGAACTGGCAGCGGAATTACTGCGCGAAGTGTATTCGGTACCGAGCGGCAAGATCGATGTGATCCCGCATGGCGTGCCGGATATGCACTTCATGGACCCGAACTATTTCAAAGACCGCTTTGGCACTGAAGGAAAATCCGTTCTGCTCACATTCGGTCTTCTTTCTCCTAACAAGGGAATTGAAAATGTGATTCGCGCCCTGCCTGCGATTCTGGCACGGCATCCAAACGTGGTTTACATTGTTTCGGGCGTCACACATCCGCATATCCGCAAACGCGAAGGCGAACGATACCGTGAAGAGTTGCAGGCTCTGGCAGAGAGGCTTGGCGTAACTTCCCACCTGATCCTGAATAACCGCTTCGTCAGTGCCGAGGAGCTTGTCGAACACGTAGGCGCTGCCGACATCTACATTACGCCGTATCGGCAGGAGGCGCAGGTAGTTTCCGGAACGCTGGCTATTGCGCTAGGAGCAGGCAAGGCAATCATTTCCACACCGTACTGGCATGCCAAGGAGTTGCTGGCAGAGAAGAGAGGTTTGATCGTTCCATTTGACAATCCTCAAGTCATCGCGGAATCGGCTATTTATTTACTCGAAAACGACGCGGAACGCCACGCCATGCGCAAGCGCGCTTATATTCACTCCCGCGGGACGACATGGCCGAAGACGGCGAGAGCCTACATGGCGAGCTTTCAGCGTGCACGCTTCGAGCGCTCCTTGCATCCAAAAGCCGCGCCACCGGACGATGCCGCATTCGACCTGGCGGATTCAGCAAACCATCTGCCCGATCTCAACACGCGGCACCTTTTGGCCATGACCGACGACACGGGCATGTTGCAACACGCAATCTTTTCCGTTCCCAATACGCATGAGGGCTATACGACCGACGATAATGCGCGTGCTCTCGTGGTATCAGCGCGTTTGGATGAGAACCTGGCGTCCGTGCACAGCGCTGAACAACTTAATCTATCCCGCAGGTACTTAGCCTTTCTCTGGCTGGCGTTTAATTCCGATGTTGGCCGATTCAGGAATTTTCTAGGCTACGACCGCAAATGGCTTGAGGACGTTGGCTCGGAAGACAGCCATGGGCGAGCGCTGTGGGCTCTCGGTTACGTACTTGGCAATTCGAAGAATATGGGATTGCGAGGAGCGGCGGGACGGCTCTTTCAGGCTGCCGTGCCGGCAGTTGAATCGTTTACTAGCCCGCGTGCCTGGGCGTTTTGCATCTTAGGAATGCAGGCATATTTGGATTGGTTCCCTGGCGACAGAGCCATCCAAGGCCTTCGCAACACGCTCGCCAATCGCCTGCTCGACATTTACGAACGCTGCCACTCCGAAACCTGGCATTGGTTCGAGAAGAGCCTTTCATACTCGAATGCAAGGTTGCCACAGGCGCTCATCCTGGCCGGTTGGCGAAGTAACAACAAAACGATGATCGCGGCAGGGACCGAGGCTCTCGAGTGGCTTGTGGCAACACAGCATTACGGCGACAAAGATATCTTTGTGCCTATCGGTTCCAGCAGTGTCTATAAAGAAGGTGCCGAGAAGGCCCGTTTTGACCAGCAACCGGTCGAGGCTTGTGCAACTGTTTCTGCTTGCCTAGAGGCTTACCGGCTTACCGGCGAAGCCAATTGGCTTGATGAAGCCAAGCGCGTCTTCACATGGTTCTTGGGCAAGAACGATCTGCAAGTTCCGCTCTATGATGCGGAGACAGGTGGGTGCAGAGACGGACTTCATCCCGACCGCGTGAATGAAAACCAGGGAGCGGAATCAACGCTTTCGTTCCTGATGGCCCTGCTTGATATGCAGGCAGCCAATTCAGCAGGCGCAAGCGAACCGCACCAGGAAATGAGTGCCAGATATTGAATCCGTCCAGATCTACCGCTGAAATCAATACTTTGGAGGGGGTAAAGCTGCAAGCCTGCAGCGAACAACCTCTGTTCACGCGTAACTCCGGCAATCCGATCCTTAGCCGAGAACACTGGCCCTATCCGGTAAATAGTGTCTTCAACGCAGGAGCAGTAAAACTGGCGGATGGAGAAACTCTCCTTTTATGCCGTGTGGAAGACAGACGTGGCCTTTCGCACCTTTGCGCGGCGCGCTCCGCCAACGGCATCGATGGATGGCGCATTGATTCGCAGCCGACACTCCCGACAAATCCGCGAGAGTTCCCGGAAGAAATCTGGGGCATTGAAGATCCGCGCATCACCTACGTCCCGGAATTGAAACAATATGCGATAGCGTATACATCCTTTGCGCGTGGCGGCCCCGGAGTTTCATTGGCGCTTACCAAAGACTTCAGAAGTTTTGAGCGCTTCGGCGTGATCATGCCGCCAGAGGACAAGGATGCGGCCTTGTTGCCACGAAGAATCAACGGCAACTGGGCCCTGATTCACCGCCCCATGACGCCGCTCGGCGCTCATATGTGGATCTCTTATTCACCGGATCTGCGGCACTGGGGAAGTCACCAGATCATTCTGCAGGCTAGGCGGGGTGGATGGTGGGACGCGAATAAGATTGGACTGTGCTCTCCGCCGATAGAAACGGCAAAGGGTTGGCTGACAATCTATCACGGAGTAAGACAAACCGCGTCGGGAAACATATACCGTCTCGGCCTCGCACTCTTCGATCTCGAACAACCGGAGATTTGTTTACAGAGAGGCGACTCCTGGATGTTTGGTCCGGAAGCGCCGTATGAGCGCGGCGGAGATGTGAACGATGTCGTGTTTCCGTGCGGACAGACGATCGCTGCTGACGGAGACACTATCAACATGTATTACGGCGCGGCTGATTCCTGTGTAGCGTTGGCAACAGGAAGCGTCCGTTGCCTGCTTTCCTGGCTTGAAGCGAATTCAGGCTCTAAAGATGAAAACAATCTCTGACTGACGCATTGGACTCCTTGAAAGGAGCAACAGTAATGACCAAAACACATTGGACTTGGCCTGCATGGGCACCACAGTTGCCGTTGCTTCGGCATAAATGTCCACGTTGTAACTCAATCACATTTAAAGCAGCAGAATTGCGTTCTTTCGATTATCTTCTTAGCTGGTTCCTGCTCTTCCCTGTACGCTGCAAGTTCTGCTGGCGACGGTTCTACTGGGTGTCTTTGCATGGAGCATCCGCTGAATAATTGGCCCTGATATCAACTTTGAGATCAATGGATTCCGAATCTCTGTGTCAGTGTCTGCGGCCGGCTAAACACTGGTGAGGAATCGAAAGAATACTAATTTCTGACTGATCAGAACTCACTACCAATTCTGATCTTGTACCAAGCTCAGATTGACCATGATTGGCCGATAAGTAGAATCCTTTTACATTCGTCCGTGTAAATGCCGCAAGATTGCGAAGTCTTCCTCGCGACAGCTTTCGGTCTGCGGATGGTCCTGTTTCCATAGCTATACCTTTTGGCACATCTCTTTTTGAGAAATTTCACGTTTTGTTTTCAGATAGATAGAGAAATAGATTTGTAGAGCCTTTCCAAACATGGATCGCGAACTGTCTTGATGTTCGGCCGTGCCAAAAGGGTTTTCCCGCAGTCCAAAATCTGACACCCTTCTGACACAGGGCATCGCTTGTCACCGGGCCGCCGGACGCAGTTTCGCACCCCCGACTCCCAAAGACCGTGGTGTGCGGATTTGCCGCACTACGCACCTCGGAGGTTGATTAACAGTTTGGCGAGAGCCTGTAGCTTCAGGTAAAGGGGATCGCACTATCAGATGACCTGAAGGAGGGCCGAGCGCCGTAAATCCGGCAAGGGCCCGTACGACCGCCCGCCGTGAATTCGGCAAGGGCCCGTACGACCGCCCGCCGTGAATTCGGCAAGGGCCCGTACGACCGCCAAGTCTTCAGTGTCTTTAGCAAGTAGAAATGTCCGTATTTGGTAGCAAGTGAAGTGTCCGGTTAGTTTGATTAACAGTCAGTAGTAGTAGAGGCGGTGGGAAAGTGCGAATCCCGCGTGTTTTGCGGGATTTGCAAGTTAAGAGGGAAAGTCTGTTCTTTGACTTTTCCTCTTAACGTCTTTTCCACGGCCTTGATTTGTTTTTTGGTCAGCGGCGTCAACAGTTTTCCTTCTGCGCTGTACTGTCCGACGCGATGTCCTGCGATCATGAGGGTCAGGGTAGTATCCAGATGCTGATGGATGATCGCCTTGCATCCAGCCAGGGTGGGGCGCCACTCAGCACGCTCAATCTGTATGACCAGGTTTTGAAAGCGCACGGTGTTGTCCCGATCCACGGTGCGCTCGTATCGCTGGGTGAAGATCAGTTCCAGGTTTCTGTGCCGGCAGGAGATAAACGCCGTACCTCGTTCGGCTGCCGGAACCGTGAAGCGGCGGTTGGGCTCGGCGATGTAGTGCTGGTTGAGAAACTCGTTGGCCGCTTCCAGGGTTCGGATCCCGCGCAAGCGCAGCTCCTGGGGAAGCCGTCCCTGCCAGGTGGAGAAGTTCCGTTCCGAGCGGCCTCGTGCCTGTGGAGAGTAGGCCGGAATCATCTGCACTCCCAGTTCCTTCATGGCCCGGCCTACCTGCGTGGGATGCTCATAATCAACCTTGCCCCCGCTCTTAGGCGTCTGCCAAAAATGGGCTCCACGATCGGAATACAGCGCGCAGAACAATCCCTTCCGCTCGATCACCGCGCGCAGCCCGGCCATCACCGTGAAGGTCGATTCTGCCTTGGACAGTTGTGCATAGTAGATCTCGCTGGTGGCGTCATCCAGAATCACGATCAGATCGTGCCAGCGCTCATCCTGAAACCACCGGTGATGGCTGCCATCGATGTGCAGCAGCATGCCGGGCAGAGGACGACGCTCACGCCGCTTGCGGTGTACGCCGCGCTTGGCCTTGCGCTTCACCAAACCGGCCGCCTGCAGCGCCTGCTTCACCCATGTGTAGCTCAATCCGATCTGATGTTCCTCGCCGAGCTTCTCATGAAAGTGCCGCACGTTCAGATCGAAGTACTTGTCCCGGTACAGGCCCAGAACCTCTTCGGCTTGCTTGTTGGGAATGCGACGGTGACTCGGTGTACCTCGCCGCCGGTCCAGCAATCCCTTGGGGCCTTGCTCCTCAAGCCGCTTCCGCCAACGGCGCATCTGCCGCTCGCTGATGCCCATCAACTCCGCCGCCTGCCACCACTTGATCTTCCCCGCCGTGGCTCTCAACAGCACTTCCTGTAGCTTCATCGCCCGCTCCGCCGCGGCCCTCGGATAGATCTCCATGCTCTCGCGCATGGTTCCATCCTCGCCGCCCGAAATGCGGACATTTCATTTGCTAAAAACACCGGACATATTATGTGCTAACGACAACCGCCAAGTCTTCAGTTTGCAGGTGGTAAACCGAGGGGTACCGCCAAGCGTCTCCCGACGGTGATTTGGCACACTGTTGGGGAATCGTAGGCGACCACACGACTTAGACGAGATATATTGGGATCGTTCGCCTACGGGAGAATAAGCGGATGCCGAATCCGGACAGCTTCATTTACAAGCTGATGCATCGACGAGGTTGTACATTTGGCCAGCGATTTGTCAGGCTGCTAGTTGTGACGGGACCATTGCTTGTCGCATCGGAAGTGCTTGTTTCGGGAGTCTTGAAGGAACCGAGTATATTGCCTTGGTTCTTTGTGTTCGCAATTCCGGGAACGCTGTTGGCTGTCGCCATTGAAACAGCATTTGAGCATGGGCTTTCCAAAATGAGAAAGCAACCACAAAGGCCGCAGTGTCACTTGTGAATGATCCCGGTCGAATCACCGGCTGCTCTTCAGTTTGCAACTGATCAACATTCCCTGTATACCCGAACGCCGCGGCAGCGGCGGTTCGGGCTGGAGATCCGCTTCACGGTATCGCCAGATCGCCGACGTCCATGTAGGTCAACTGTCAAGAGAAAACACGAGGTCCGATGGCGCGCTCGTGAGAGCGTGCGCTGCATTGATCGGGAAGCACTGATGCGCATGAGTGCCTCACGGCTGGTGGTCCCTGCTTCCAGCAGGACCGGACATCCATTTGTGGCCTCGAGCTCCTTTGGAACTCTCGCCGATGATTGAGTTTGTGATCTCTGCCAGCCCCGAAACAATACTTAGTGAGGCCTCTGGAGTTTCCTCCTTCGCCCAGTCGGCGATCGGCGGGGCCTGGCAGCCTGCGCGTTCATGAATCCCGATGTTTTTGCCTTTCCATTTATCAGGAAAAGCTTTTAGGCTGCCGTCGTGCGGCAGAACTGTTCGCTTGAAACCCAGTCCTGTTGCCTCCGTTCGACGGCCAGCATGTAGATCACCAGCTTCCTTGCCACAGCCAGCGTAGCCCGATTGCGGTTACCGCGCTCCAACTCTCTGGCACGAATCATCGCCAACTCGGGTGATATGCGTATGGCCATTTTCGCGGCTTCAATCAGCACGCGCTGGATGTGCTTGTTGCGCTGCTTGGAGATCGGCATGCGCAACACCTTGTCTGCGGAACTGTTCTCGTCGCCGCACAGACCGCAGTAACTGATGGCCTGCTTGTTCGAGGTGAACCGGGTATAGTCGCCGATCTCCAGTGCCCAGGTGAGTGCGGTGATCGGTCCTACTCCAGGCACGGTTCTGAGCCGGCGCAATCGCTCCTTCAACAGAGGGTCGCGTTCCAACGAACTGAGCAACGCATAATCAAGCCTCTGCGATCGGCTGATCATCTCCCGGCTCAGCTTCAACAGCGGCCGTATGCTGTCATGCACATCTTCGTTGGTAGCCAGCAACTCCTCGAAGTAGCCTACCCCGTGCAATCGCTGCTTGTTGTAGCTGACTCCGGTTTCCATCAGCAGTCCCGAGACGCGGTTCTTCATCTGCACCGTCTGCTTCAGTACCAGGCTGCGATAGCGCAGCGTCCGGCGTCTGTCACGGATCTCGGTCGAGGCCATGTGGCACTCGGGCAGGAAATCGCATCGCAGGCAGTCGGCGATCTTGGCCGCATCGATACGGTCGTTCTTCCGCTTGGCTGCTGCAATCGCACGCAGCATCAGCGGATGCGCCACCTTCACCTTTTCGGCATGGGGAAGCAGGTGATCGTAGATCCAGCCGGTAAAGATCGTCGCTTCCATCGCGATCATCCGGGGCTGGGGCAACGTCGCAAGCCAAGCATCCAGCTCACGCCGGGTTGCGCCAATCTTGCCTTCGCTGAACACTCGACCAGCTACGTCCTTCACACAAAAGCTGATCGACTTCTTGTGCACATCAAGTCCGATGTAATACATAGTCTCTGAGGAGCCTCCGAGGTTGTTCTCTGAATCAGCGGCCTGCTGAGTTCAGCTACTTGTAACACCTCGTGCTCCTCCTCGACCTAGCATTCAAACAATACGGCAACTACACGACGTCAGCTCCTAGACGTGTGTTCATGCCACTCATCCAAACATGTGAATGACGACATAGAACAAGTAAAAGGGGAAACAGGCTAACCACAGGAGCCACGCGATTCTGGTGATCTTCGCGGAACGGTTTTCCCTTATCCATGGGAGCCCTGTAGCGATTATGAGCACCGATGATGCGCACATCCACACAACGTCAGCCCTCCAACCGCCAAACCGATAGTTTCCCAAAAGACGGTCAGCGAGTCCGGGCTCCGAGCCAATCCCAGAGAATGCAGGGATGAAAGTCAAAACGAAAAGCGCGAAGTCCACCGCCAGCAAACTGCGAAGAATCCAGCCAAAGATTCTCATTTGAGAATCCACTCTAAGCCGGCCGCTGCCGACTGTCCATCGCGGCGGTCTCACGCGGGCTCCTGTCCAGTCGGCGTCAGTGGGAGACTTCGCTGCAGGGAATTGGCTCTTACCGGAAATTCGGCACTCCGGACGTATGACCGGCCATCATCGCGTGTCGTTAGCAAGTGAAAATGTCCGCTTTTCGTAACAAGTGAAGTGTCCGGAAAGGTTAATCATCACTCGTAGTAGAGGCGGTGGTAAAGTGCGAATCCCGCGTAGTTTGCGGGATTTGCAAGTTAAGAGGGAAAGTCGGTTGTTTGACTTTTCCTCTTAACGTCTTTTCCACGGCCTTGATTTGTTTTTTGGTCAGCGGCGTCAACAGTTTTCCTCCTGCACTGTAATGCCCGACGCGATGTCCAGCGATCATCAGTGTCAGGGTGGTGTCCAGGTGCTGATGGATGATGGCCTTGCATCCGGCCAGAGTGGGTCGCCACTCGGCGCGTTCGATCTGCATCACCAGGTTGCGAAAGCGCACGGTGTTATCGCGATCAACGGTGCGCTCAAATCGTTGTGTGAAGACCATTTCGAGGTTCCTGTGCCGGCAGGAGATGAATGCCGTTCCGCGCTCGGCTGCCGGTACCGTGAAGCGTCGGTTGAACTCGGCGATGTAGTGTTCGTTGATAAACCTGTTGGCCTCTTCCAGTGTTCTGATCCCGCGTAAGCGTAGTTCCTGCGGCAGCCGTCCCTGCCAGGTGGAGAAGTTGCGTTCCGAGCGGCCTCGCGCCTGCGGAGAGTAGGCCGGAATCATATGCACTCCCAGCTCCTTCATGGCCCGGCCCACCTGTGTGGGACGCTCATAATCGACCTTGCCGCCGCTCTTCGGCGTCAGCCAGAAATGGGCCCCGCGGTCGGAATATAGTGAACAAAACAATCCCTTCTCTTCAATCACTGCCCGCAGCCCGGCCATTACACTGACGGTCGTTTCCTCTTCGGCCAGCTGCGCGTAATAGATCTCGCTGGTCGCGTCATCCAGGATCACGATCAGATCGTGCCGGCGCTCATCCTGAAACCAGTGGTGATCGCTGCCGTCGATGTGCAACATCATCCCCGGCAGCGGGCGCCGCTCCCGCCGCTTGCGATGCACACCCCGCCGGGCCTTGCGCCTTACCAGACCGGCTGCCTGCAACGCCTGCTTCACCCATGTGTAGCTCAACCCGATCTGATGATCCTCGACAAGCTTTTCGTGGAAGTGCCGCACGTTCAGATCGAAGTACTTGTCCCGATACAAGCTCAGAACCTGTTCGGCCTGTTCCTTCGCCACCCGCCTGCTGCTCGGCTTACGCCGTCTCCGGTCGAGTAATCCCTGGGGGCCTTGCTCCTCGAGCCGCTTCCGCCAGCGCCGCATCTGCCGCTCGCTGATGCCGATCAGCTCGGCCGCCTGCCACCACTTGATCTTGCCCGATGTGGCTCGTAACAACACTTCCTGCAACTTCATCGCCCGCTCCGCTGCGGTCTGCGGATAGATCGCCATGCTCTCGCGCATGGCTCCATCCTCGCCGCCCGTTATGCGGACACTTCACTTGCTAAAAACACCGGACATATTATGTGCTAACGACAACCGGCCATCATCGCGTTACAAAGTAAGCAACATCCACAGAAAGGAAAGCGGAGCGATTGCCCGTATCGCGGGACACTGGCCGATTCGGAACCACCATGATGGGCGTGTCATTTAACTCGCTTCGATGGGATTCGGGATTGCGAGATCGCGCAGTTTTCATCGGCTACCCCGATTCGATTTCCGCCGTGAGCCTACTCATGCAATGAGAATCCGGATGGCAAAGCTGCCTCAAGATGGATTTGTGCTCCGGTTATGGGGTGTGGGAATTTCAGGAATTGGGCGTGCAGGAAGTATCCTCCATCGCCGGGAAGGCCGGGATCCTTTTCAAGAGGCTGGCCAGTTAAGCCGTACAGAGGATCGCCAACCAGGGGATGTCCTATGGATGCCAGATGGATTCTGATCTGATGAGGACGGCCCGAATACAGGCTCACCGCAAATGTCGTTGTGCCAGTGGTGCGTGAGATCACCTTGGCCACTGACTTTGACGGCTTGCCATTTGGACTGGCGGCCCACACGGAACCGATGCGCGAGTGCGGTACCAAGCCGATGGGTGTAAGGATTTCATAGCTGTCCTGCAGTGCAATCTTTTGAGCCACCGCTCGATAGCTTTTTTGAATCTCAGGCGTGTTCCATTTTGCCGCCAGATTCGAGGCGGCCTGCGCTGTCTTAGCGAAGAGGACGATGCCGCTGGTGGCTCGGCCCAACCGGTGGACAGGGTTTGCATTGGGGCAATGTTTCTGCACCAGGTGCAGGAGCGTGCTTTCCATGAAGCCGCCGCCGGGGAGGGTAGGCAGCCCGCCGGGTTTGTTGACGGCCAACAAATGGGGATCATCAAACAGGACTTCGAAGTGCCGAGGAGCGTCTGGTTCGATCCATGGCGGACGGTTCCAGACAAGGGTTTGGCCTGCAGTGACCGATTCGCTTCCGGTGGCGGTGACACCGTCGAGGGTTACTTCGCCGTGGTTCAGTTTTTCTTGCCAGGCTTCTAGGGTTGAGTGGTAGTAGAGGTGCGTCAAGTGGGAGAGCAGGGTTTGTCCATGGTATTTGCTGCTGATGATTGTGGCGTAGGCATAGCCTCGGTTGAGCATTTGGTTTGAGTTTAAACGGCGGCACCTGCGGCGAGTATTGCTGGGGTTACCGGTCGCCGTGAATTCGGCAAGGGCCTGTACGACCGCCAAACGGGAAGTTGTACGATTCTCGGAACGGCTCTACGCAAGTCATTGCACCGATCCGAGCCCGTTGCTCCAGCCGCTGCGCAGTACGCGCGTCTAACAAACAAATCTAGGTTTATGAGATATGGCCCCGTGTGGTGATAAGATCGCCAACATGAAAGGCGACGCGATGAGCGGGATGTTCAAGCTGGCAGTGGCAAAGCTGCGCTACGTTCTGACCGCACTCGGCATGGTGATTGGGTTGGCATCGATCAGTCTAGTGGTAACGATCGCGATGATTGGCAAGCAGTACGTGCTCGACACGATGCAGAAGATCGGGACGAACTGAGTTGAAAATCGAGTACGCAGGCGGTGGGGCAACTTGCACCGAGTTCCTGATGTTCGAGACCCGCGCTCAGTCGGTCTCTGCCTTCTGGTGACCGCCAATCTGTAAATTACTCGCGGGTTAACGCCTAGATCGCCCTAGTATTGCAAGACTAATCTCCGGTTGGCCGACCAACCACTCTTGACCGCTATGTATCAATGGGCAATTGATGAACTCGGCAGAGCCCAGTTGCCATCTAGTGCAGTCAGAAAGAAGTAGGTTCTGCCATCTACCGTTGGGCTGGAGCAAAGCAGTCCTGACGTTCGAAATCGCAGCATGGATATCAATCCAATTCGAGAAGACTTGAAGACCGATCCGCATTCGCGTCGCGTCCTGATCATCGTTCTGCTCTTCCTATTGCCGGTTGTTTTAGTCCTTGCTCTAGTTGTTCAAGTAATCCTACCTTTCATGGGTCGGGTTGTTGACCCTGTGAGTGGAGAGCCAATTCAAGGAATCCGGCTAACTTTAGAGACCAGCCGTTATGAGGGCTGGTCCGTGCGAAGCGAATTGGACGACACCGTTTGGACTGGACCACAGGGCGGGTTTTTCTTGTCTGGAGAGCTTCGCTTGCGGGGACTGCCAATACCGATCTTCCGATCCTATTGGTATACGGTGAATGAAGCTGGGCAGACGACCGGTCAAGAGGAAAGTTCCGCAGCGAATCAAATCTTGTACAACCCAATGTTCGCAAGGCCGGGTGTCGAGGTCGGCAATAGACGATATTTTCCCTTAGTCGTCTCTTTCCGTACCAATGGCTGCAGTCACGTTTGGAAAGCGAGCTGCATCTATGTACCGCTTTGGCGGAGAGGCTCAGTGCCTCTCATTCCCGTGCTGGAGGACGCAGATCAGTGCGGCAAGATCAGAGATGCTTCGATTGAAGAAAACTGTAGGCAGTTAAATACATACTGGGCAGCTTTCAAACACGTGGACACATACGAGCAGGTGCAAAAAGACAAGGTGCTGTGCGGAGAGATAGATCACAAGGACATTTCCTCGACCTGCCTGCAACAATTGGAGCTTTATGTCGCTCAACGTCATGCACTGCAAACACCTTTCAACTCAGAGGGTAACGAACGCACACCGTTTGACATGTTCCCAGACTCGATTGCGGGCTTGCCCGTTATGAACAACAGGCACTGTGGATCTCAAAACCCCTTCAATGGCTGGTCGGATTGTGCCGCTGGGTACGGTAGTCCGTCGAAGCAGGCCGTGGCCGTTTATATCCAACAATGGCCCGGAGGGTCAGAGCGACCCGGGGCTTGGAGTCATATCGGAAGGCCGTTTACGCAAACTGAAGAATTCCACCGGGGCAATGAGGTATTGCGATTTCAGGGGCATTGGCAATCAAGTGTACAGCGTACATTCGGCGGGCCCGTCGTCCTACAAACACACAATGACACCTCATACGTTTGGTTCAGCAGGAACACCCGTGTTGAAGTTCTGTTCTATGATCCAATACCTCAACAGCAACAATTTCTCTCCTACTACTTGGATAAGTTTCCAGGCACGGCTCAGCACTAGATCGCGCGTTCCCGATAGAGACTCGGGGCCGTTCCTGTGTTGCGAGCGGTTTACCGCCGATGCTTCAGTTTGAGCATGGTAAACATCCGCTCCCGCTTCCGGCGCGTTCTGCACCAAATAGCGTGCAACATACTTCGCCATTGAGCGTGCAAAGTGACAAAGCACCTGACTGACCACTAGCAGACGGCGCGATCCGCTCAAGAGCGGGCAACACGGTGCGGTCAATCACCTTCAGCCGGGCAGTAATTCCGGTTGCACGTAGTATATAACATGTTATATACTACGATTCAGTCATGAAGAGTCCCCGCGAAGGTCAGGCAGCGAAAATCGAATGGGAAGGGGACTCCAAAGAAATCCTGAGCAGCTTTCCTCATGATGTGAAGGCTACGCTGGGATTTTCGTTGCGGCAGATTCAGAACGGGAATCGCCCTCGCTGTTCGCACCGCCCCATGACTTCAGTCGGGAAAGGCGTCTGGGAATTGAAGGACGGTGATGAACGAACCTGGTATCGTCTGATGTACCTGACGCAAATTGGTGATACGATCCACATTCTGCACTGCTTTGAGAAGGACAGTAGAAAGACGGATCGGCGCGATCTGGAGGTAACGAAGGCCAGGTTGAAGGAAGTCCGGCAAAGGTTGCAGGATGCGAAATAGAGCATATTGGCCTATGGAGTGGTCAAAATGAGCAAATCAAGTCACATCACGACGGGAGACGTTCTTGACGACCTGGGATTCTCCAGATCGGAAGCGTCGGCGCTGAAGATCAAGGCCTCCATTGTAGAAGCGATCCTGACGGAAATCGACCGACGCGGTTTTACTCAGCGGCAGCTTGTGGACGTGCTGGATGAGTACCAACCCAACGTCAGCAATCTCCTCCATGGGAGGATCAGCAAGGTGAGCATCGAGAAATTACTGGGCTATGCGGATCGACTCAAGATGCAAAGCAGCATCGAGATGCGTCCGACCGCCAAATCAGGCCGGCGCAAACCGGCGAAGCACATTATGACGAAAGACGCAGCGTATGCATAACCTCGCCCGACCGTTGATCCAGCCTTGGGCCCTGGGTGATTGGATCAGGTGAACTTGTGGACCTTATCAATAGAGATCAGCGCGCGAATGAGCTGGGACCAAGGCCTGACGACTGGGACCAAACGAATATCAAGCAAGGCACTCATTGTGCGTCGCTCTCGCGAGAACTTTTCGACTACTTCCCATAACCGGATTCACACCATTTGATGGTGCTGCATGTAGGCCCAACATAGTGAATGCAGCGAGGGCCCGTACGACCGGCCATCGTCGCGTTACAAAGTCGGCAACATCTGCAGAAACAATTACGGGCAAGGTCCTGCGATCCACCTTGCCTTATCGTCACGTCGGATTTTTGCCACAGCGCCGGATTTGCGATAACGGGACGACGCAGTCATTCACTGCTGTGTCTGGGCTGAGACGATCAAGAGCTCGATCAAACGGAATGAGAAGAACTGAGCGGCCTGGTACGCCGTCGTTTCAAAAATTTTCTGTCCTAAAAACTGTGCTAGAGAATTACGAAACAAGCGAAACCTGCGAAATGTGCGAAATATTTCGCCCTTTTGTTTCAATAACTTACCCATTTGCAATAGTTTACAAAGACTTAAAAGAGAACGAGTCCTACCTGAGGAGCCAAACTATTTTTTCAATCAATAATTTACGGTCAGCGTTTCCGAGACATACCCAACAATATGCCCGAATTAATTCGTGACTACTCTAATAAGAGTGACGTTCGTTCCGTTCGCGGCGCTCACCTGCTGTGGGGGCTATTTGCAGCCCTCCATCCCTCAAATTCGATTGAAAAAGAGATCGGGATGTGGTCCAAAATATCCGGGCACTCCAGTTTCGATGTTGAATGAAAGGTGTTTTCAGGACGGATTCGGATTTGATCGGAACTGGGCAGCCTTTTGCGGCTGATTGAGCGAATCGTACTCTTTAGCCAAGTCACCGCGAACGCCTTGAATCCAGCTTTCGGGAGGCTCCTTCTGCTTCTGCAGGATCTGATAACCTGCAATACTCTGAGCTTCAGCATCGGCATAACGTCGTTCTTGTAGAAGAATACGTCCAAGCCGGATATGTGCGATGCCGGTGTTCAGATGATCTTTTGGCAAAGTCTGGGCAAATAGATTCAGGGTTTCGCGAAGTAGCTGCTCGGCATCCTTATAACGTTTCTGCTCTACATACACGGAGGAGAGGTTGGAAAGCGCAATCCCAATGTAGTAGTGTTTACCGCTATAAGTTTTGCGGTAGATGTCGGCCATCCGCTTGAAGTCTGCTTCCGCTAGTTCAAGCTTTCCCTGCTTTTGAGCGACCTTACCCAACTCATTGAGGGTCGATGCAATGCGCGGATGAACAGGTCCGTAGATATGCTCTTCAGTGATAAGAGCGTGCTCGAGCATCTTGGCGGCATCATCGAATTTTCCGCCAGTCACAAGAGCCCGCCCCAATAGAGTCATCGCAGAGGCCGTTTCCGCGTTGTCCTTGCCGTAAAAAGATTGGATGATATCCAGTGCCTCCCGGTCATATTTTTCCGCTTGATCGGGGCGACCTTCATCCAACTGGATGGCGCCGAGATTAATGAGATCGTTTGCCACTTGTGGGTGCCTATCGCCGTACAGGCGACGATCAAGCTCCAGGACGCGGTGATTCAATTGGTCTGAAATATCGTAATGGCCAAGGTAATAATGTGAGTTAGCAAGTTCCGTCAAGCTCGATGAAAGATCAGCCTCAACACCTTCCGGCGTTGACTGGATCTGTACCGCGTTCTCAAGCACTGGTATCGCCTGATCGTAAGCGCCACGGTCTTCAAGAACCAGGCCTAGCTGTGAAATGGCCCTGGCCCTAGCCGGGTGATTAACAGGTAGTACCCTTGTAGCGATTTCGATTGCCTGCCGGGCGAGTTGTTCTGCCTCCGGAAAGCGTGCCTGGTCAGTCCGTAACTGGCTCAGCGCCACCAGGCTCTCGGCCACCTCCTGGCTCTCCTGGCCGTAAAGCGCTTTTCGCTGATCCAGGGCGTGCTGGAGCAGGGAATTGGCCTCATCAAGATGTCCTAGCTTGCTATCGATGTTGCCTAGTGTTTGATATAGCTCCGCTTGTATTTTGGGAGCGTTGCTCAAGGCATTTGCTTCCTGAATGCCATTCTCCACCAGATCTATGACACGCATCTGGTCTGAAGGACCGGCCGTTTCGTCTCCACCCTCGAAGAGGTTCATCATGAACGCCTGAATGCGCGCAGTGCGCGCCGACTCGGCCAGTGCGGCATCGCGGGCCCTGGTGATATTGATCGCGAAGTAGGCAACGGAAGCAGCAAACATGGCCAGGACGACAGCGGCAGCAGATAAGGTCCGCCAGTTACGGCGGACAAATTTATTGGAGCGGTACAGAATGCCATCCGGACAGGCGTCTAGCGGCTCTTCCTGGAGGTAGTGATCAATGTCGCGAATCAGTGCCTCGACTGACCGATACCTCCGATCCGGTTCCTGGTGCATCGCAGTAAGGCATAGCACATCGAGATCTGCCCACTGAGACTTCCCAATGGCCTCGTCTGGACGGTTAGAAGGCCGTGCGTATTTCATCTTGCGGCGCGCCATGACAGACGGCCTTGGCGGATCGTGCTGGGCAACAATCGAAACAGCCTCGTCAGGCATCAAATTGGTAAGGTCAAATGGAAGTTCTCCCGCAAGAAGTTCAAAAAGAATCACTCCGAGGGAGTAAACATCCGTCTGAATAGTGATGCGCCCACCACGAATTTGCTCGGGAGAAGCGTACGCCGGCGTCATCATTCTCTGAACAGTTCTGGTTACTGTCGCCTGATTATCTAAGCTCTCCAACTGCTTGGCGATTCCGAAGTCAAGCAGGCGGATTGATCCGTCTTTCTTGACAAGTACATTTGAGGGTTTCAAGTCACGATGAATGATTGCGTGTTCGTGCGCGCACTGCACAGCTTCGCATACGGCACGGAAGAGATGCAGCTTCCGGGGCACGCTGCAGCCGTGTGTCTTGCAATATTCCGTGAGAGGCAGGCCCTCTACATATTCCATCACGAAGTACGGAGTCCCATCGGAGAAAGCATCTGCATCATAGAGTCGAGCGATGGAGGGGTGATTAAGCTGTGCTAACAGCCTGCGTTCGCTGTCGAAGCGCTCGCGGCGCGAGGGGTGCAGCCATGCATCGCGCAGCACTTTGATGGCGACCAGGTTTTTAAGGTCCTCCCTCTCGGCCAGGTATACAACTCCCATTCCACCTTCGCCAAGCAGCTTCAGTGTCTTGTAAGGTCCAAAGGACTTGAGCGATGCCGTAGGGGACAACAGCGCTTGCGCTACGTGAGAAATGTTCTGGTCAAGCAGAGAGGCGTCTTCGGCAAGCATGGCTTCCACATGTTCCTTGAGCGCGTTGTCCTCGCCACAGGCAGAAGACAAATACGGCGCCCGTTGATCCGCGGACAAATCGAACGCCTGGTGAAAGATCGTTTGTATTTTGTCCCAGCGAGCTGTGTCCATACCTGCTTCCCTAACCGCGTGATCGAAGTTCTGCTGAGAGCCAAGCTTTAGCCGCCCGCCAGTCGCGCAGAACAGTGGCTTCTGAAACATTGAGCTGCTCGGCAATTTCCGAGATCTCCAATCCGCCAAAGAACCTGCATTCCACCATCATGGCCTGCCGTGGACTGATTTTCGCAAATGCGTCAAGAGCTGAATCAAGGACGAGGAGGTCTCTCGCGGTTGTCGGAGCGTGCCCCAAGGACTCGTCAAACGTCACAAATGCCATCCCGCCACCGCGCTTGTCTGCATTGCGGCGGCGCGCCGACTCAATTAGCAGTTGACGCATGGCATTGGCGGCAATGCGTTTAAATTCGAGCTTCGACTTTACGGGCAATGGATAGTCGGCAAGTTTGAACCACGCCTCATTGACGAGAGCCGTGGGATTCAACGTCGCTCTCGGATCATCCATCCTGATCTTTGACGCAAGGCGGCGCAGCTCCTGATATGTGGCAGCAAAAATATCGTTCAGTAACTGCCGCTGTTCTTCCGCACTTCTGCTGCCTTGGAATTCTGGACCGGATTTATCCAAAAAATCTTCCATCGGCATGACGTTTCTTTGATCCCGATTACGCATAGCGAAGTAGGAACGCTGTGTTGTGAATTCTTGAGGAAGAAATTACCCGGCTTTCGAGAATTCTAGCACTCCCGCAGAACAGTCCTCCCCCATCGAACGGTAAATACCGCACGCAACAAGGAGATCGCCATGAAAAAACGAGGCAAGATTTTACGTGATGCATCCGCAGGTCCCGGTCTATTGATGGCCGAAGGACAGCAATACACGTTTGCCCTGGAAGGCGTATGGAAATCGGAAATTGCGCCCCGTGCTGGGCTCGTCGTGGATATTGAGCTCGGCGAAAGCAATCAGATCAATTCCATCACCGCTGTGCCGGAAGCGCAAATAGCGAAAGAACAGGCGGAACAGGCTCTGGCAGCGGCGAGGGCAAAGAGCGGCGCACTCGCATCTTCAGTCGTTGCCCGTTTTGGGCTGCCCACTCTGATTGCAGTGGGCCTGCTCTTTGTGGGCTGGTTCTTCCTCAGCACAATTTCAGTCAATGCGGGCTTTGCCGGAAAGATGGATTTTACCTTCTGGCGCGTTCTCACTTTCATTAATTCAAAGAATGCGCTTGAAAGCCTGGCAACTTTGCAGGGGAATGGGAGCGCGGGCTTCTATGGATTGCTTGCCTTTGTTTCTCTCGCCGGACCATTCATCGGCTATGTCTGGAAAGACAAGCGCGCGGCCTTGGGAGGCATTCTGCCACTGCTTTTCATGTTGCTGGTCGGGGTGCTGGTGCGGAACGCTCTCACTAGCATGACAAGCGGAGCGCCCTCTGAGTTTATGGACGCAGCTCGCGCCGAAATCATGAAACAGATTTCCGTGGGAGCGGGAGCTTATATCTCCATCCTTTCCTCGATTTATCTCGCCTTCTCCAGCGTGAAGAAGTTCCTGCTCGCACGGGCTGAAGGCTAGAGGAGGCTCTGCGATGAGATTATCCCGTTTTCTGCTCCTCATCTCTGTTTTGTCTCTTGCACCATTCGCGGAATCGCAAAACGTGAAGATTGACTGGATTCCGATCTGCGGCAAATGCTTGAGCCCAACGATCACTTCGAGATCGGGAATCGGTACTGCGCATGCCGTTGCGGAAGGAAGAATCACTCTTCAAGCGGCGAAGGATTACTGCGAGAACTGGTCGCCGGATGCCGACTGTAGCAAGGAAGCCGCCGAAACCCTCAAGGGAGAGGCCCACAAAGTCTACCGCGTGAGTGCGGATTGCATTCACGGTACAGTTACAGATACAGGCGGAAGTCTCTTTCACTATGCAGGTGTTTGGCCTGGCGGTTTTGCTAAAGGCCGGACTCGCTGGAGAGATTCATCGGGGAAAATAGTCCAGCCCGATGAGAATGGACTGTCCGTTTCTGCGATTGGCGATCTGCTTTGTCCGGCTGGAATCGGCGCCAGGTTGCCACAGCGACACCGCTGACTCGGCTCCCTCGACCTACCCTTTGACGGAGATATATATGCAGGGCCTCAAGAGAGTGTCTACGTGTCTCGTAATTCTGAATTTGCTGCCGGCTGCCGCGCCAGCACAGAGCATCTGGCAAAAGATCAAGCAACAGGCTGCCGAAGCCGAAGCACGCGCAAAAGCCGCCCAAGCCGCTAAAACAACTGCTGGCGGTGCGGCGCATACCACTACGGCCGCTTCCGCGGCACAGCGCAACACAGTCAAGGAAGGTCCTCTGGCTACTCCTGAGCTAATGGCTCAGCTCGCTTCCACTATGCCCCGGTTCTCAGTCGCCGATATCAAGCTCGGCATGTCTGTTCGCGATTCTATGCTCGCCCTAAAAGCACATAACAGCATCCTCACCGCCACTCCTCTGCCGATCACCTTCGAGCTCATACCGAATCAGCAGTTGTTGACCGGCGCGGATGCAAATGAGCCTATCTCTTCGAAGGCAACTCATGAGGAGGTTCACGTAGCTTTCACAATGGCTCCGAACGCTCCGGTTGTCGATGCCGTCTCACGGAACGTCTACTACCCTGCAGGTAAGCGCCCCACGCTTCAGCAGGCTGTGCGGGCCATGACTTCTGCTTATGGACAGCCTTCGATCCCGCCTCGCTTCCCAGGCAATAATCCTGAATATCAATGGGTTTACAACAGCGCAGGCAAACAGCTCACAGACGCTCAGGTAGCAGACATGCCGCGAAACTGCGCGGACTCTACTGATGCGATGGCGAGAGCGCGAGACGCAAACCATATCGTCGCCAATGGATACCAACCCAAGACGGACTTTGATGCCGCGAGACACGGTGAGACTTGCGCGCCGTATACCGTACTTAATGTCATTCTCCGAACTCAGAGCAGCCCAACTGGAGAAAAACTGGTAGTGCTGCTGGCCGTCTCGGCTATTTCCGATTCTCTCCTTCGCAGTGCCTCGCAGGTAACGCATGCTCAGTATCTTGCGGCACAGCAGACGAAAGATCAGGCGGACAAGAACACTGCACAACAGAACAAAGCCACGTTTTAGAGGATGATCAAAATGCCCAAACACATCTTTCCTGCCAGCATTGCTTTGAGTGCAGTCATCTTGTCAGCGGCAGCGCATTCGCAGCAAAGCGCAATGGACCAGTTCAACTCAGTGTACGGCTCCAAATCTTCAACTGCGGGATCGACCGGTACGGCTCCGGGAGGCTCTGCCGTGTCGATAGATCAGATTGCGAAGATAGGTCACAAGCTCGACATCGTCGGTGTTTACCTTGGTATGCCTGCTAAAGCCGCCATCGCCGATATTCACGCGCATAATCCTCGCCTTTCCATTGAACCCAACAGCTTCAAGATGAACGATGTTCCGGATCAGACATTCACCTCACGTGTTTTGTTCCAGACCTCCATCCAGGTCGGCGGACTTGAGATAATCACCATCGAACTGACCACCCAGCCTATGCAGCCTCTTGTTGCGCAGGTATATCGCCACTTCCAATTCAACGAGAGCAACCACCCGACGGTTGAGGCCACAGTAGCCGCGCTTAGAGCAAAGTACGGTCACGAATCCGATTCCCGGCCTAAGGACGCTACTCACACCTATACATTTTTCTGGTTTTATGACGAAGGAGGACAGCAAGTGACCGGCCAAGCGGCCAAGATGCTCTCCAACACCTGCACCGCTCTGAACGGCCCTGAAATGCAAAGCATGATTGTGAATGGCTTCGATGGCAAGAATGCGGGCCAGGACTGCTCTCAGTACAGCGTTCTTGAAGCTACTGTCGAAGAGTGGGGGCCGAGGCGTACCAACCGCCAAGGACAGTCGGAACCACCTGGCTTGGTCTTCCAAATGGATATTGGCGCTCGTTCGATCCCTTTGCAGATTGCCGGTTCCGATGCCACGCGAAAGATGCTCTTTGCCGCGCGTGAGGCACGGCAGTCGAACCAGAAGAAAGCCGCCGGACAAAATACACCTGTCTTATAGCACTACTCACGACGAGAGTTGGTGAGTATAAGCCGCCGCGTACACTTGAGGCGGATGACGACCGCTAACAGCACGCAGCTTAATCTAGAACTGGAAACTCGGTAAAACCGCAATCTTGAAGAGCCGGTGGGCGATACTGGAGTGGAATTCCCACACATCCACGGCGATCTTCGAGGAGAGCCATCGCCACATCTGAAGCGATCAGGCGTGCTTCGACAGCATCCCCAATCGCATCCTCCTGATTCAGGTATTTCTTGTTCCGCACAAGAGTATTGTGGTTGACCGTGATGCTGACGCCACCATCATTTGCAAAAAGGAGTGTCACACCTCGATTCAGGCCCATGTTGCAGGATTGATGTGAAGATCGACCAGCAGAAAACGATTGCATGGGCTTCTTTGGGTGAACGAAGTTCCTTTCCGGGTGAATGGAAATCAGACCGCATCCCTCAAGGAAGCCAGTCACGCAGGAGATCACAATGCCAGCGCATCGACGATAATCCTGGTCGATGCTTAGCCTCGACAAGATTGAGTTGATCATATTTAGGAACAATTCATTCGAATTGCAGGCATATTTGACGTACGCGAGTTCACGCCAGGGAGGACGTCGCTACGATGCAACCCGCCGATTCTCGGCATCGAAACACTTTTGGCGGTTGTCGTCGGATTCGCTCTGGGCTTCCGGACTTCGGGTGTTTCCTTTGTAAAGCCGAGGTGTGTCCGGTCCACATGATAGCAGTGGATGTGCTCTCCAATGTAATAGTGAAGCCGGCACTTTATGGGCCAAAGGTGGAGCCTTCTGTGGCGAGCTTCCAGGAAAGTGAACTGCATGACCGTTCTGCGGGTGCTCAGGGCTAAGTACCACTAGAGATACACGATGCTTATCCTTTTCATGTACTTCGTCTCAAGCGCGTTCGCAATGTGTTTGACGATGTTATGACGCAGTTCCAGTTCGACGGGTATATTAGGGTCCTGATGTGCTTCGTTAATGCGAGTACCGACCGCGAAGTTTACAACATCACTATCGATCAGAATTCCGGCAAGGAGCACGGCAGCATTTGACTTGATATCCTCAGGTGCAAATCCCTCTTCCAGCAAACGGAGGACTTCGCTGAGCGTGAGGATTCCTTCTGTGACCAGGTCAAAGCCCTCCATCTTCGCCGAAGGAGGAATCCGCGAATCGTGCGCCTGTCTCATGTCGATATTGATGGGCCGGTTGAGCTGGCGTGAAATGATGTTTGCAGTTGTTCCACCGCAGATGATTTCCCGTCCGCGAGTTATTTCCGTCATATGCGCCAGATCTTTATCGTGAGCGCGGTTGAACTGCACGCCTGTCATTACCAGCGACTGGCGCGGGCTGCGAAAGTACGCGACTGCACACGTGATGTCATCTTTCGCGGTAAGGCCGTCAATTTCTTCTGCCCGCGCTACTACAGCGCGTGCGAGTTCGCGGGCTGATATGTGCGGACGGTCCCCGATTCTCTGACGAACATAGTTCTCGATGTATTCGGTGCCCCAGCCGAGCGGGGTGCGAAAATCGCCCTTGCCGGCTTGCGAGATACCGTCGGAAAAGATGACGATGCGATCTTCACGCTGTACATTGAAGTTGGCATAGTTGATAACGCGATTGCGCCATCGCTGAGGCCGGACCTCAGTCTTGTGAAGCTCGACTTCGCCTTCAGGGCGGATGAGCAGAAACGGGGGATTGCCATGCTCGATGATCCGTGTTTCTCTGCCTTCAGCGATATCAACCACGGTGAAGGTCGAATAGCTGATCTTGCGTACGCTGCAGATGGGTAGCGTGTCCATGATGACTTCGGCTGAGTTACGAATTTCCATGGAGCTGGCGGCGAACTTTAATGCCATCGTCGCAAGAACGCCGGCCTTCACGCCGCTTCCCAGTCCGTCTGACAGAACTGAGACGACGCGGCCCTCCTCCTACACCTTTTCCGAGAGAAATACATCACCGGAGATCAACTGACCGTACTTGGCACGCCGGCAGTAGTCGATCTCGATGAAGTTGTCACCCGGAGCGTTCATTTCGAACTCTTCCTGCTTTCCCTGATCTCTTCAGGGCTAAAGGAGCGCACGATAGAGTCGAGCGTGATCTCGGATTCGGCGGCATTCTCGCCCAGCAGGTAGGCGATTTGCTGCACCGTCTTCAGGTTTTTCTGAATGACGTCGCGCGCACGCTCGATAATCTGTTCCTTCTGAAAGATCGGCTTGGTAATGTCCTGAACCTGGTTAAGCATCGGCAGAGTGCAGGCGGTTTGCTGATTGTCCATTTGCTGAAGTTCGATGGAGATGAGCTTCTCACCGGCTGACTTCGCAACCGGTCCTGCGTAGTCGCATAGGTACTCAAGAAATGTGGAGAGCGCGTTAGGGTGGCAGTGGTACTTGATCTCGCCAGGCTTGGCGAGGTCCATGAAATCCTGTCCCGTGCGTCTCAGGCGATAGCACGCGGTGCAGAAGGAAGGCGTGTAACCAAGCGAGACGACGTCTGTGACGACCTCTTCGACGGAGCGGTGATCTCCGAGTTGAAACTGGCTGCCGTTAGGATCGCCTTCGCCGTCTTTATATCCGCCGGGATCGGTGCGGCTTCCGGCGGAGATCTGCGAAATGCCCACGGCAAATGTCCGGCGGCGAACCTCGGCGGTTTCGCGGGTATCCGCGGAGCGACGTCGACTGCTGGATCATGCCGCGTTGACGGACGATATCTTTCGATCAGAGATAGGTCCAGCTATATTGCCAGGGCAAGCTATAGTCAGATCATGCATCTTCGCCTGTCATTTCAGCATGCAATCCCTGCCCTGGCCCTGTGCGGTCTGGCGCTGCCAGGATTTTCGTTTGCGCAGTCGGTGCTGCTTCAGCCAAGGGTTGTGATTGTTGCTTATTTTGAAACCGGCGCGGACACAGGTGACCGCCCGGGTGAATTGCAGAACTGGGTGGAACGCGATCATCTTGACCGGACAATTGAGGTTGCCGGCATGTCGCACCCGGCGCGCGCCAATGCCGACGGATCCGAGATTGCCGTTGTCGTTGGTCCGGGCAACATCAATCCTGCTGTTAACCTGATGGCGCTTGGCAGCGATCCGCGCTTTGACCTGCGCGAAAGTCACTGGCTTGTGAACGGAATCGCCGGCATTTCTCCCGCTGATGGAACGATTGGTTCAGCGGTGTGGACCGACTTCGTGATCAATGGCGATCTTGCAAAGGAAATTGATCCACGTGAAAAGCCAGCCGCGTGGCCCGATGGCTTTCTCTCGCTCGACGGTGAAACACAAACCGATCCAAAGGGCGGCGCCAACTGGGAAGATGATGTACGCACTTGGCTTGGAACCGATGCGCATGCCAATCGCCGCGGTAATATGATTCGCCTTAATCTCACGCTGCTTGACTGGGCTTACCGGCTGACCAAAGAGACAGCGCTTCCTGAAGGTCCTGAGATGCGCAAACTGCGCCTGCAATATACGGGTTTTGCTGGAACCGCGAAAGGCCCGATTGTGCAGAAGGGAGCAAATCTTGCCACGGAGATCTTCTGGCACGGCAAGTTGATGGATGCCTGGGCGCACCGCTGGGTTCAGTTTGAGACAGACGGTGTGGCGCACTTGGGCACAACGGCGATGAACGACACCGGCACATTGCTCGCGCTACACGCGCTCACTTTACAGGGCAAGGCCGACTGGAATCGCGTATTGTTGCTGCGCACTGCGAGCAACTTCGATATGCCGCCCGCGGGAATTGCGGCCGCCGAGAATCTTGAAAGCGAACGGCACGGCAACTACACAGCGTATCTGCCCGCGCTGGACGCCGCTTATACGGTCGGCCATCCAATCGTTGCCGCATGGCTAAGTGAGAAATAGGCGCAAGAGGCAGCTTGAATGAACATTCCGCGCATTCTGATCGAAGGATATGCTGAATGCTATAGGCATCCGTATTGCTGCACTACCTTCACAATTCCCTTCATCCTCTCAATCAGCGGATACATGGTGTGTTCCTTGAAGTCCATCTGCTGAGCCAGGAGCAACACGTCGACCGCACGCGCCCGCGGAACGATTACCACACCGTCATTGTCCGCAGCAACAATATCGCCGGGGTGGATGGTGACGCCGTCGATCACGACGGGAATCTGCGATCCGGCAAAGCGGTAGTGTCCTACCAGCGTGGACGGCGCAACGCCGGTTGCGAAAACGGGGAAGCCAATCTTGCGGAGATAGGCCGTATCCCGGACCGCGCCGTCGATGACTGCACCGGAGAAATCGCGGGCCGCCATCGCGGTCCCCATCAATCCGCCCATGCCGGCGATGTCTGCGCCATCTTTAATAGACATGACGTAGACAGAGTTCTTTGCACCTTGATCGATAGCCTCGAGCATTTCATCGGTCGAATGAGGGTCATGATTCTCATGCTTTTCAAGCCGTACCGTCAGCGCGTACCCGGCAAAGTGCGTAGGAAAAATCGCCTGCATTTTGTGCGAGAGAAACATTGGGTGACCGAGCAGTTGCTCAATGGCGTCGGAGACCGAGGCCACTTCAACATGGCGGTAAGCGTCCAGCAAGGCCGCAGGGTCAGACTGATATTCCTTAGCTGTTTGCGCATCTGCCGCTTGAGATGTCTGCGCATCTCCGGGAGTTGCAGCGCTGGCCGTTAGCACCGTGAAAGTTGCTGCCACCAGCATCAGGGCCATCAGGCTCGCAAGTGCCACAAAGAGAAGGGAACGTTTCGGCTTCCGAGTATCAGCAGCATTCAGATTCTCTTTTCCGGATTGGTTCATTGCTTTATCCCTCGCATTGCCGTCAATTGGCGCATGGCGTAGCTTGTTTTTGCTTCTGCACTACTTTATACGAAGAAAGCACAGAGTCTCCAGTGTGGCTGCAACTCTGGCGAGGGGATAGTTTAATTGAGGTGCTTTTGAAGCGCGATCTGGCGGAAAGAGGGAAGCGAAGAAAAGAGGTGGTGAACTTGGATTCAGTTCACCACCTCGCATTCCAGGAGACTAGAAAAGTAGACCAATAGACGGAAATCAATCCGCCCGGCCGCGCTAGAAGTTCATCTTCATAGCGAACTGGATGACACGATAATCTGAACTGCCGTTGATCGTTCCACGGGTAGTGCCAAACGCGGTGTTGCTAAAGTTGGTGTTGGGATCTGCCCACTGTGGATGATTAAAGAGGTTGAAAAACTCTGCGCGAAACTGGAAGTTGAGGCTTTCGCGCGAGGTCATTGGCGTGAACGTCTTCAGCAAACCAGTGTCCACATCCCATAGGCTCGGTCCGCGCCAGTTGCCCTTGCCGGAGTTGCCATAGGTGCCTAAAGCCGGAAGTGCGAAGGCTGATTTGTCGAGCCAGGGAACGCAGTGCGCGACACTGGTCGAGCATGCAGTTGGGTTATTTCTCTGGCCCAGCGAGCCCGATCCAACGAAGTCCATTCGATCCAGCCCATTGGCAGTCTGGGACCTGTCGGTTCCAGCCGTAATAGTTAAAGGATCGCCAGTCTGGAAGGAATAAAGTCCTGTCCATTGCCAACCACCCAGCAATGTCCGCTCTGCCACGTTGTACCCGGTCAACTTGGGAAGATTCCATACGTACGAAGCGACGAGACGGTGCGCGTGATCATAAGTTGCCGGGCCGGTTTCGAACGCATGCTGTCGCGGATCATAGAACGACATGCCGGAGCCGATGCTCGAGCCAACGTCCGTGATTCCACCATTCTCTGATAACCCGTAATCCGTTGCCCTGGAATACGTGTAATTGGCAAGCAGCATGATTTGGTTCAGGATTCCAGAACCCCCTGCAGGCCGCTTTTCTAAATCGATTTGCACTCCGTTGTAGGCGTTGGCGCCGGTGTTGCGATTCTGGTAGATGGTTGAAAACGGCTGGTAAGGCCGGCGCGCCTGGGTACCCAGCCCGCTGCCTTGCATATATACGGCTGGGTTAAGGTTTACATCCTGCCTGAGATGTGTTCCGCGCGTCCCGACGTAGGATGCATGCAACACCGTATCGTTCCTCAACTGGTACTCGTAGGTGATGTTCCAGTCGTAGATCTCAGGTGTCACCCACTTTACGCCCGGTTGCAGACCGAAAACGGTCGGGTTGGCCACGAAGGTGGCGTTCTTGGGAGCAGTAGCAAGTGTATAGCGCTGCGGGAAACCATTCGAGAAGGAGGGATAGTTCACCACAGGATTAGAGAGCGAACCGATCTGCGACGCTCCGACGCCATTATTGTCGTTCAGGTCAATCCTCAAACTGAATGGCGCCGAAATCGCAGCGTCGTTGAGGAACAGCCCGGGCAAACGCGAGGAATAGAAGAGGCCGCCGCCGGCGCGGATCGACATCTTGCCTGTTCCCGAAGGATCCCAAGCCACGCCGATGCGAGGCGCGAAGTTGTTCAGGTCGGGCGACTGTCCCGTATCGGGGACGGAGATACCGTTATAAGAGTCACCTATAAAGAACAAGCCGGCAGGCGCACTGGTAATGACGGAGGATTGAACGCCGGCAGCATAGGCATCCGGGCGGAACTGCTCGATGCGGCCCCAGATCTCTTTCATGACCCACTGTGGCTCCCAGCGCAGTCCAAGGTTTAACGTCAGGCGCGGCGAAATCCTCCACTTGTCATTGGCGTACAGACCCATTGGGTGCTCATGCGAATCGGAAAAGTCACCTGAAGTCTGGCTGAACGTGTGTTCGTATCCCATGATGAAGCCCGCCAGCGCAAGACCGGTCACATCGTTCGTGAAGCTGAAGCTGCCGTTTTCGAGATCGGTATTGCGGATGATCGACCGATCCAATTCGAGATCGTAGCCGAAGGTGAAGTTGTGCTTGCCGTGTTCCCAGCTAAGCAGTTCACGAAGATTGCCGGAATTTCTGATGAACTTCGCGTCGTTGAAGCCACCTATGGTGAAGTTGCCCGAGACGGCGAAATTCCGGATGCCGCTCTCCGCTGCAGGCAATTGCCAGAGGCTTGAACCAAACGTGCTCATGTCTGGAACATTGCCCCCCGGGCCGCCTTGCTGGCCGCGGTCAGAGGCTGAACGCACAATGTCAAGTGTCAACGAGCTGACGAGGTTTGGGGTGAGGATCGATGTATAGCCGAGTGCATAATTCTGCACCAGAATCGTAGAGCCCGGACCCACTGTAAGGAGGTCCTTTCCGTCATATGTCGGAGCGTGTGTGTACTTGTTGTAATAGAAGCGGCCGAACAGCCGGTCCTGGCCGCGCAGCGTCTGATCAAAGCGCACGACGTACTCGTTGAAATCTTGCTTGATCGGCGTGCCATATGTAACAAAACCGTTTGCCGACGCAGAGGAAATCGGCAGCAGCTTGGCCATGTTGAGAGCCACCGGGTCGAGCAAGTTTGAAGGGATCATGTTGGGCTGGGCGAACGGAGTGTGAGTCCACGGATCGCCTGTCAGCACTACCGTTTGTCCACCGCTCAATGGATTGGCAGGATTCGCTGTCAAATAGTTGGTGAAGTCGCCTGTCAGGTTTTGCGGGATCGGAACGGTCGCGGTGCTGGCGTTATTGACGCTGCGGACAATCGTCTTTTGCCATCCGAAAAAGATAAAGCTGTGGTTCTTGAAGATGGGGCCACCTACAACACCACCAAACTGATTGCGCTTGAGTGGATCCTTTGCGTTGGCAAAGTAGTTGCGGGCATTGAATTCGCGGTTTCTGACAAACTCAAATAGATCGCCGTGCCACTCGTTGGTGCCCGACTTGGTGACCACGTTCACGACCGCTCCGGCGTTGGATCCGTACTGCCCGTCAAAGCTGTTGGTCTGAACGCTGAACTCCTGCAGTGCATCAGGGAAGGGGAACGGAAGGTTGACGTTACTCATCAGGTCTTCATTGTTGGCGCCGTCCAGGTTGTAGCCAATCTGATCAGGGCGCGCTCCGTTCACAGCGATCGCCTCAGCGCCCGGGATTTGTTTCGTATCGCCCTGCAATGCGCCTGAATTGTTGGTGCTTGCGGAAATGGCTCCAGGAACCATCAGAGTAAGTTCGGCGGCGTTTCTTCCGTTCAGCGGCAGATCGGTGAGCCGAGTGTGCTCGATCACCTGTCCCAGCACCGGGCTGGTGGTGTTGACCTGTACGCTCGAAGCCTCCACTGTAATCTGTTGCGTCGCTTCGCCTACCTGCAGGTGAAGGTCCACGTTGCGTGTCTGGTCCGCCAGCACAGTGATGTCCGAGGCATACTGCTTAAATCCCGGAGCAGCGACGCTGACCGTGTAAGTGGCCGGGGGAAGTGACGGGAAGTTGAACTGTCCAGCACTGTTGGTTAGGTCTTCACGCTTGAAAGCTGTTGCTTTCTGCGTCACCGAGACTTTCGCGCCAGCGATGACGGCGCCTGAAGGATCGGACACTGTGCCGGTGATGGCAGCGTTTCCACCGCCCTGCGCGAAGGCGCCGGCAGCAAAGACTAGCACCATCATGATCGAAAGCACAATTGGTTTACGCCACATGGATTCTTCTCCTCCTCAAAAAAGGTTCTGCGCTGACTTGGATCGTGGGTTTAGTTAGGTCGACCTTTGGCCGGAACCTCAATAGTTCGTACGCCAAAATCCATCCGTACAAATACAGCCCCGTACTTTAGCACTGAATTTGAACAATAGGCAATGTTTTTTTCTGTACTTGAAATAATGTAAGCAGGTAAACCGCAGAAGGTTTGTTTCTCCTTTATTTTGAATGATCATCCGCCGTAATGGTTGACCAGTCTGGACTAGTATAGGGGCTCAAGCAGAGGAGGAAATAGAGTAACTTACTGTGCCTAGGATATTTCGTCCCTTTGCCGCTGTCAGCGGTTGGATTCCTTCGGGGGATAGCAGAATAACATGCTTGATTCTAGATAGTTAACCAGGTTTAAGTGTGAGAAAGAATCGTCGATCTGTGATGCGACGCGACCATTTGGAAACAATTTACAATCTTCGCGCCTCGACTTTAAGTAGCTAAGATTCCAACTTTTTGCAGATTGCCGGGATTTCGTATCCGAAAGCGGAATCGACAATGGCCGCGACTGCCAGAGCCGTTTCGTCTTTGAACGGCCGAGCCACGATTTGGACCCCGATCGGGAGACCCTCGGGAGAGCTTCCAACCGGCACTACGGCTGCAGGCATAGCGAGCGCGTTGAACCACTGGGTGTGGCGCACTGCGTCCAGGTACTTAACCGGGGCGCCGTCAATCATCCACGCCCGCTCGCCGTGGCGGAACGCAGGAATGCTCGCCACCGGGCACAGAAGAATGGGAAAGTTATCCATTTCGGCCAGAAACCTGGAGCGGATCAGATCGAGCTCAGCCCAGGCAAAGAGCAGCCCTCGCGTGCTTAACTCGCCTTCGGCGGCCGCGATCGACAAAAACTCGCTGAAGATAGGACTTAGTTGGTCGCGCTTACCGGCAATTTCCGGTTCGTAGAAAAGTGCTCCGCATTGAACGAAGAACCTGACCCATAGCTTGCGCAGCGACTCCAGTTGGCTGGGGCGGAAATGCTCGACGCGAAAACCCGCCTCGCGCAGTGCCTGCGCTGCTGCCTGGACGGCAATGCGGGTCTCCTGCGTAACGGGAATCAATCCATCATCTTCAAAGTACCCGATAGTTTGTGTGCGTAGATCTTCAAGACGAGGTACGCGGGGCGCGACAGGTGGACTAGCAGGATCGTACGGGTCTTGTCCCCCAAGCGCCCTGAAAAGCAGGTCCACATCTCCGATGGTTCGTGCCATGGGGCCAATGGCTCCAAGAATGGAAAATGGCCCGATGCAGGGCGGCAGATGTCCGCGCCCGGGGAGGCGGCCCGGTGTCGGCTTGAGGGCGCATATTCCAGTGAAGTGCGCCGGCACCCGCACAGAACCGCCGCTGTCGCTGCCGAGCCCTGCTGCCGAAAGGCCTGCCGCGATGGCCGCCGATTCACCGCCACTCGATCCACCGGGTGAGCGGTCTAGGTCCCATGGATTGCAGGTTTGGCCGTGGAGGAGGTTGTCTGTTTCGTAGGCCATCAGGAACTCCGGGCAGTTGGTGGTGCCCAGAATGAGCGCTCCCGCCGCACGAAGGCGCGCTACTATGACGGCGTCTTCCGTGGGAACATCGCCTTTGTGCAGGGTGCTGCCGATCTCGCACCGGTAGCCTGCCGTGGCGATGGATGACTTGACCGTAACCGGGAGGCCGTGCAGCGGCCCTTGCGGATGCTTTGCTGAACCGAGCTGCCTCGCCTGTTCCCGGACGCGTTCGGCATCGAAATCGACAAGCGCATTTAACTGGGGATTCAGCCATTCGATCTGGCGAATATGCGCTTCCGCCAACTCAGGCACGGAGATTTTCCCGCTGTGGATAAGTTCAAGTTGTTTTGCAGCAGGGGCAAGTACTATTTGATTCACAATAAGAACTCCGGCGTCGCTCGTGGCCGACCGGCTGAACAGCGGGACTTCATCGAGCCCCATTTGAAGCGGTCATGATTTGAAACCAAGTCTATCTTGTCTGGCTGGTTCCGCCTTTCAACTTGCTGCCGGTTCAAGGATGCTATCGATGATGCTCGATGGCGGAACTGAGGATTGTTCTTCGCGCGAACAAAAGGACCTTTTCAAGACCATGAAGGCCGATTGATTCAGATCGTAAAGTTGATTTTGCCGAAGGTCACCGAATTCTTGTTTCTGGTAACGGCGGTTCAGTTACTTGAGCGCCACTGAAAGCTAGCTCTAACGGTTGATTGATAAGGATTTAGCCGACAAACGAGCATAGGAAGAGCCGTAGCGAGTATCAATACACTATTTGTGAGGAGGAGTACCGGTGTCTTCTGCTTTCGCCAATAGGGAAGAAGCAAAGAACTTTCGGGAAATCCTTCCGCTTCAAAAAAAGGAAAACTGCCTGCTGAGCGAGAACGAGTTCAGGCGGATGCTGGCGATCGAGAGAAAAAGGTCTGAACGCACCGATGCTCCCTTTCTATTGATGCTTGCAGATTGCGGCGATTCCGGAATTCAAGACGCGGATTCCACGATGCTCGAAGCCATCGGAACTACCTTGCTGCAGCACAGCCGCGATACGGACATTATCGGCTGGTACCAGGAAGGCATAATTCTTGGTGCGCTTTTCACTGGACTGGAAGCGAATCAGCGCAATTCCGTACTCGGCACAGTCGCGAGCCGGATGCGCACGCTGCTCGAGAGCAATCTAACCCCGGATGAATGGAGGCAGGTTCGACTTGGGTTTCACCTCTTTCCTGACCATTGGGATCTCACAGGTTCTGAGCATCCCGGCGATTCCGTCTTGTACATAGACCTCACTCTCGAGGCGAAGCGCAAGAAGACCTTCCTCGCCCTCAAAAGAATCATCGACTTCACGATCAGCGCTCTTGTGCTGGCTGTTTGCTCGCCGCTGTTTTTGCTGATTGCGCTTGCCATCAAGGCAACTTCAAAGGGACCGGTCTTCTACAGGCAGAAACGAATTGGACAACATGGCAGGCAATTCATCTTTTTGAAATTCCGTTCGATGTATGCCGGAAGCAATGAGCACGTTCACAAGAAATTCGTGACAAATCTAATTACCGATAGCTCTCGCTATGCTGCGCCGGATAGCGAGGATGTGGTGGATATCGAGAGTGAGAGCCAATACAAGATCAAAGACGACGCGAGAATTACGAGAGTGGGGAGACTTCTGCGCAGGACTAGCCTTGATGAGCTGCCTCAATTACTGAATGTGCTCAAAGGCGAGATGTCGCTTGTGGGGCCCCGTCCGGCGATTCCGTACGAAGTTGAGGTTTATCAAACGTGGCACCGGCATCGCGTGCTTTCGGCCAAGCCGGGGATCACCGGAATTTGGCAGGTGACCGGGCGCAGCCGCGTTAAGTTCGACGAAATGGTCCGTATGGATTTGCGATATGCCATGGCGTGGTCGCTATGGCTCGATTTGAAGATACTTTTGCAAACGCCGTTCGCGGTCATTCGCGGAACAGGCGCTTTTTGAGCCCGGCCAATTCGGGCCAGAGTGTTGAAGAGAGACCGAACGACGCAAGGATAGCAGTAGGCAATAACCGGAGAACGGTGGGACTGACATGAATTTCGGGGTGATCGGATATGGCTACTGGGGACCGAATATCGTCAGGAATCTTTCGTCTCTCGATAAGGCCAGAGTCCATACAATCGCAGATTTGAGTTCTTCCGCCCGCGACCGTGCGCATCGGGCATATCCCGATGTAAACGTTAGCGCGGATGCAACGGAGGTGTTGGCGTCATCGGAGATTGACGCCGTTGCGATCGTGACCCCCGTGTGGACTCACTACGAACTGGCAAAGACTGCGCTTGAAAGCGGCAAGCACGTTTTCGTGGAAAAGCCTTTTGCAAGCAGTACCGAGCAGGCAGAGAAACTCATCGAACTTGCCCGCAAGAAGAACCTGAAAATCATGGTGGATCACACCTTCCTGTTTACGGGCGCGGTGCAAAAGATCAAGGAACTGCTGGACGAGCAGATCTTGGGAAAGCTCTATTACTACGATTCAACGCGCGTGAATCTTGGGCTCTTCCAACACGACATCAATGTGGTTTGGGATCTTGCACCGCATGACTTTTCCATCATGAATCACCTTATCAAGACCACTCCCGAAGCGATTGTTGCTACCGGCCAGAAGCATCTGAATGGCCACGAAGACATCGCGTTCATGACGGTCTATTTCCCTGACAAGGTGATTGCCCACATCAATGTCAACTGGCTCTCGCCCGTAAAGGTCAGGACCACGCTCATCGGCGGCGAGAAGAAGATGCTGGTATGGAACGATCTTGAAGCCGACGAAAAATTGAAGGTCTACGACCGAGGCGTGAATATCACCAGCAATGAAGGCTTGTACAACCTGCTCGTCCACTATCGGTCCGGCGACATGTGGGCGCCCAAGGTGGAGCAGGGCGAAGCATTGCGCCGTGAGCTTATCTACTTTATTGAATGCATCGAGAGCGGCAAGGAGCCCTTTAACGACGGGTGTTCCGGGTTGCGCGTGGTCAGGATGCTGGAGGCTGCCAGCGAATCGCTTGAAAAGCGAGGCGCACTGATTTATCTATGAGCAACTACAACTCAATTGCGAGCGATGTGAAACTGGGCAAGGATGTTCGTCTCTCCCGTTTCATCAATCTATATGGATGCGAGATCGGAGACGAGACCAAGATCGGCGCGTTCGTCGAGATTCAGAAGAATGCCCGCGTTGGAGCCCGGTGCAAGATCTCAAGCCATTCTTTCATTTGCGAGGGTGTGGAGATTGAAGATCGCGTATTTGTCGGACATGGTGTGAAGTTTACGAACGATCTGTTCCCTCGTGCAACCAACAAGGATGGGACACTGCAGGCTGAAGCAGATTGGGTTGTGCAGCCGACAACCGTAAAAACAGGAGCATCGATAGGGTCGGGGTCTACTATCCTATGCAACCTAACCATTGGAGAGAATGCGCTGGTTGGCGCAGGCAGCGTTGTTACCAGGGATGTGCCGGCAAACACGATTGTGGCCGGAAATCCAGCTCGAGTGATTCGCACGCTCGAGTCTGCCGGAAGACGTGCTGCGGAGACAGGCATTCCGTTCCTCGACCTCACGACGCCTCATCGCGAACTCGAGCGTGAATTGATAAACGTGTTTCGCGAAAGCCTGCGCGAGGCGACATTTGTCGGCGGACCAATGGTAGAGGGCTTCGAGAAGGACTTCGCGTCATTCTGCGGAGTATCGAACTGCATCGGCGTGAGCAGTGGGACCGATGCATTGCGCTTCGCGCTGATGGCGGCAGGAGTGAAGTCTGGGGACTCCGTGGTTACTGTCCCCAATACCTTCATTGCCACGGCGGAGGCAATCACGCAGGCGGGAGGCGTTCCTGAATTCGTGGATGTAGACGAGCGGACCGCGAATATGTCGGTCGAAAAGCTGCAGCACTTCCTGGAAAAGAAATGCGTGCGCGACATGTCCGGCAGGCCCATCAGCCGCCGTACCGGACGGCCGGTTACGGCAGTTGTTCCGGTCCACTTATATGGCCAGATGGCCGACATGGATGCAATTCTGCAATTAGCCCGCGCAAACGAGCTGGTTGTTGTTGAAGATGCCTGCCAGGCGCACGGCGCAGAGTATTTCTCCCGCGAAAACAGCCGATGGATGAAGGCAGGTTCCATGGGACATGCGGCCGCCTTCAGTTTTTATCCCGGCAAGAATCTGGGTGGGTGTGGAGAAGGTGGAGCGGTTACAACCGACAGCTCGCTGGTGGCCCGCCAGGTAAGAATGCTGCGCGATCACGGCCAGGTGAGGAAATATCGTCACGAGTTCGAAGGTTATAACGGACGGCTCGATGCCATTCAGGCCGGCGTGCTGCGTACCAAGCTTCCGCACCTCGAAGGCTGGAACGAACAGCGCCGTCAACGCGCCGCCGAATACAGCCGACTCTTAGCGGATCACGACGGCTTCATTCTGCTGAATGAGCATTCCTCTTCGCGCGCGGTGTATCACATCTATGCGATTCGCTCCCATGATCGATCGGGTTTGATGAATCATCTGAAGATGGCGGGTATCAGCACCGGAATTCATTACCCGATCCCGCTGCATCTGCAGCCGGCATATTCCGAGTTGAAATACAGCCGCGCCGATTTTCCGGTTGCCGAGCGGCTCTGTGCGGAAGTGGTTTCGTTGCCGATGTACCCGCACCTTAACAGAGATCAGCAATTGCGAGTCGCTGAGGAGGCCCTCGCATTTGTCTCACAGGTGAAAAACGCGCTCAGGCCCTGATGTAAGCGGTGGTGGAGTTAGATAGCGCAGAAGGGAGGATCATTGTCGCACGCACTTCCAGGTTATGTGTTGATTACGCCTGCGCGTAATGAGGAGCAGTTCATCGAATCGGTCATTCAGTCGGTTCTTGCGCAGACAGTGCATCCAATGCGCTGGATCATCGTCAGCGACGGATCCACGGACGGCACCAACGAGATAGCACGGTGCTATGCAAGTGAGTATGAATGGATTGAGTTTGTCCGCATGCCTGAGCGCACCGAGCGGCACTTTGCAGGCAAGGCGTTTGCGTTCAAGGCGGGCAGCGTGCGGGTTAAGGATCTGGCTTACGACGTGATCGTCAATCTGGATGCCGATGTCACCTTCGAACGCGACTACTTTGCGTTCCTGCTGGAGAAACTTTCCGGCGATGCGGAGCTTGGAGTAGTAGGGACGCCCCATGTGGACGCGAACGGAGAGATATACGATTTCAGATTCACGAGTCTCGATCATGTTTCGGGAGCATGTCAGATGTTTCGGCGCGAATGCTTTGAGTCCATCGGAGGATATGCGCCGGTAAAGCTCGGCACCATCGATTGCATCGCGGTGATCAGCGCCAGGATGAAAGGCTGGAAGACCCGCACGTTCACCGAGAAGGTATGCGTCCACCACCGGAAGACTGGAACAGCAGAGCAGAGCGTGTGGCAGGCCGGCATCAAGACCGGTGCGATGGATTACTCGATGGGCAACCATCCGGTATGGCAGTTCTTTCGAACGCTCTATCAGCTAACCCAGAAACCGTACCTGTCGCGCGGGATTGCGGTTGGGCTAGGATTTCTGGGCGCGGCGATGCGGCGTCAGCAACGTCCCGTGTCACGCGAGTTCATCAGCTTTCATAGGCGCGAACAGATGGATCGCTTGAAAGTGAAATTTGGATGGAAGAGAAGCACCGGCCCTAAAGGCCCTGTTGCTCCGATAGGGTTTGGAGAAGTTCGCTAGACGTCGGGGCGTCGCTGGGAAGGGTCCTGGCGAGCCATCGGCAAGATGGTTTGGTAAGACACAATTGATTATGAGCGTATTGAGCAAAGGGCTATCAATTCGGCAGAGTGGCGATGCCAACATCGCTACTGCGCAGACCTTTGCGCGCATGGCGGACGGTATTGAAGATTGCCCCGCGGAGGTGATCGTAAATGCCGATGACTGGGGCCGCGATTGCGAAACTACGAATAGGATTCTCGATTGCTATCGTGCCGAATCGGTTTCGTCCGTTAGCGCCATGGTGTTCATGGAAGACTCTGAGAGAGCCGCAATGGTTGCTCGTCGGGAAAATATTGACTCCGGGCTTCATTTGAATTTCACTACGGAGTTTTCTGCAGGGCAAGTTCCTTTGCGGCTCGTGGAGCATCAACGGGAAATTGCGCGCACGCTTAATAAGAACCGGCTTGCACAGGCGCTTTACCATCCCAGACTTACTGCGTCATTTGAATACGTCGTGAAAGCGCAGCTTGAGGAATTCGTCCGGATTTACGGCGGTGTTCCTGATCGGTTCGACGGCCATCATCATATGCATCTCTGCGCCAATGTGGTTTGCCAGAAGTTGTTGCCGACCGGGAGCATGGTGCGCAGGAATCTTTCTTTCGGCCCCGGAGAAAAGCGTGTAGTGAACAGACTTTATCGGCGAATTCAGGATCGGAGATTGGCGCAACGGCATCGACTGGCGGACTATTTCTTCGACATGCAGCCGGTGGAGCCGGGCTCGCGTCTTGAGCGGATCTTTGCGCTGGGCAGGAATTTCAATGTCGAAGTTGAAACGCATCCAATCCGTGAAGAGGAGTACAGGTTTTTGATAAGCGGAGATCTACATCGCTGCGCGGGAGCAGCGCGAGTTGCAGACGGCTATGTGCTGCGGAAGCACCTGCCGGTCCACACCGAGGAAACTCGGGCATGAGCCGAATGGAGGCCAATATGGACGGTGTAGCGATCCCACTCGATCTGGGCTGGCTTGGCCCAACGAGAAGGAATGCGCTGCCTCATATTACGGTTTGTATTTGCAGTTTTCGGCGGCCCAGGATGCTGAGACGGCTCTTGCTCAAGTTGAATGAGCAGGAGACTGAGGATCTGTTTACTTACTCGATCGTTGTTGCCGACAACGATATTGAGAGATCGGGCGGCTCTGTGGTCACGAAGATGGGTTCGGTGTGTAAAGTGCCGATCCGGTACTGCGTGGAACCACGGAGGAACATCGCTCTCGCCAGAAATAGAGCCGTTGCGCATGCTGAAGGCGCATTCATCGCACTCATTGACGACGACGAATTTCCCGAGCCAACATGGCTACTGACTCTTTATCAGAATCTCTGTGAGTACAGGGTAGATGGAGTTTTAGGAGTGGTTAAGCGGCATTTTGAAGAAGTCCCGCCGGCCTGGTTTAGCAAGAGTGGTATCTACTCCCGCAAAGTCAATCCAACCGGCACGGTTGTTCGCTGGAAGGAGTCGCGCTCGGGCAACGCATTGCTGAAGCGCGGGATGTTTATCTGCGATCCGGAGCCGTTTCGAGCTAAGTTTCGCGCGGGCGAGGATCAGGATTTCTTCCGTCGAAAGATTGAAGCAGGGTACAGGTTTATTTGGTCGGCAGAGGCGGTTGTGTCTGAAACCATTCCTCCGGCGCGTTGGAAACGTAGTTACATTTTGCGCAAGGCCATGTTGCAGGGAGCAACAGCAGCGTTGCAGCCAAACTGCACAATTCTCAACATCATGAAGTCTCTTGTCGCCATTCCGCTCTATTTGCTGGTTCTGCCAATTACTCTGCTTTTTGGCCAGCAATATTTCATGCGGCTGATGGTGAAGATATCGGATCATCTTGGGAAAGTGTTGATGCGAGTGGGGATCAGTCCGATTCGGGAGGAATATGTTTCGGATTAGTCTGAGGGCGGCCAAGCAGGGATGCCGATGACTGACGCGGTTGCATCGGCGCCCAAGGTTCCAGTTGAGCCTCGAACCATTGAGGTCAGTGTGCGAGGTAAGTGGGTGAACGTCCCCGCCATTGACATCAATAAGCAAACATTTGTTGTGCACGGAAAGCAAATTAGGATCGCAAGCTTGTATGATGAAGACTATCTCACTCAAGGTGTTATCGATCCTGCAGAATGCGTTCGGGTATTGAAAGAACAGCGGACCGGCATCAGTGCAGATATCTTCTATTTCTCGCAAAGAGAACCCGATGTCCAACCCCACTACGAATTTCCCGTTGAGTTGCGCAGCCTGGCTGTTGCAAATGTCTCTAGTTGTGACGCTTGGTGGCGAAAGGTATCTCACGGAACAAAATGCAATGTTCGGCAGGCGAAGAAGCGCGGTGTCGAAGTCAGGGTACAAGTTTTCAATGACGATCTGATCCGCGGAATTATCGACATCCAGAATGAAAGTCCGATTAGGCAGGGAAGACGTTTCTATCACTACGGCAAACCGTTCGAGCAGGTGAAGCGCGATCACGGGTCGTTTCTCGACTCGTGTGACTTCATTTGCGCTTACGTAGGCAAGGAACTGATTGGGTTTCTCAAACTGATTTATCGAGGCGATACCGCGACAATCATGCAACTCAACTCGAAGCTGGCATGTCAGCAAAAGCGTCCTACGAACGCACTGCTCGAAAAGGCCGCGGAGCTGTGCGCTTCTAAAGGAGTTTCGTATCTGGTTTATGGAGATCTCAGCCTTTGGAACAAGCGCGGTAGCTCGCTTCGCGATTTCAAGCTTCGCAATGGATTCGAGGAGATGTTGGTGCCAAGCTACTATGTGCCGCTCACGCCATGGGGTTTGTTCTGCGTAAAGACGAAGCTCTATCGCGGGCGATTCGGAATTCTGCCCGGCAGTCTCATCAGTGCAGGACTCGAATTGAGGCGCAGGTGGTACGACTATGCGTTCAGGAATAGCAAGGTTCGAAATGCTACAGATAAGTCCCGATCTACGCGAGAAACGAAAGGTTCCTTCGCAGACGATAGTGCGTGATCCGGTATTGCGGGGCTATTGGGAATAGAGAGACACGATGCTGGGATTAGTTGGTCTCATAACGAGGTTGCCGCGACACGACGCCGAAGCAAAACTGCTTCGCATGGTTGCGGCCCTTCGTCGTGGGACCACTGATGTGTCAGGCACATGGCGTAATGAGGATCTGGGTATCTACGCAGGTTGGGTGGAACATGGAGACGTGTCTTCAAAAAATGTGCCCATGCACAATGAGAGCAGAGATTTAGCGCTGCTGATTTCGGGCGAAGTTTTCCCGGAGTCCGATGCCTGTCCGGGACAGCCATCGCAGCTCATCCAGGCCGCGGAGAACGATCCGTGCTTTCCAAAACGTCTCAACGGTCTTTTTCACGGCATACTGTCTGATAAAAGGGACAGACGGGTCATTCTGTTCAATGATCGCTATGGGATGCATCGACTCTATTACCGCGAAACAGCAGACACGTTCCTGTTTGCAGCTGAAGCCAAGGCGATACTCGCGGTCGACGCGGAGACACGATCAATCGATGCAAGTGGGCTTGCGCAGTTCATCACCTGTGGATGCACGCTCGAAAACGGCACGATTTTCAAGGGCATTTCTGTTCTGCCAGGTGCAAGCGCGTGGGTGTTTCGAGCGGGCATCCTTACACTGAAGGGTAGATATTTCAGCCCCACGGAATGGGAAGATCAGCAGCCGCTCGACGCGGAATCCTACTATCAGCAACTCAAAACGGTATTTGCAGAGAGAGTCCCCCGTTATTTTGAAGGATCTGAGCAGGTCAGTGTTTCGCTTACGGGCGGACTCGATTCGAGAATGCTCATGTCCTGGTCAAGAGCAGCGCCCGGGACTTTGCGAAGTTACACTTTTGGTGGTGTATATCGCGAGTCGCAAGATGTGAAGATTGCACGGCGGGTCTCCCAAGCATACGGGCAGAAGCATGAAGTCATCAACGTCGGCCGCGAGTTTCTTGAAGGCTTTCCTCGCTATGCCGAGCAAACCGTGTTGTTGACGGACGGCTGTGCTGTAGTGAAGCATGCTCCAGATCTTTACGTGAGCGAGCGCGCGGCATGTATCGCGGCGGTGCGGGTAACTGGCAACTACGGTGGTGAAGTGCTGCGCCAGGTGCGTGCGTTCAAGCTTGCCTCCCCATCTCCAGGAATATTTACGTCAAGCATGGATGGCGCCGTGCGCGAAGCAAAAGAAATCTATTCTGGTCTGCTCGCGGAGCACCCGCTCTCGTTTGCTGTTTTTTATCAAGCCCCGTGGCGACAGCATGGGCTGCTGGCGCTTGAGCAGACGCAGCAGAAGATTCGCTCACCATTTCTGGACAATAAAATTATTCAAGCAGCATATCGCGCGCCAAAATCCTCTCTGAACAACGACGGCACTTCACTCTGCCTGATCGCCGATGCAAACAAGAAACTGAGATCGATTAGAACCGATCGCGGCCTAGGAGGAAGCTTGCCCGGCTGGGCTTCGGCTCTGCAGCAGGCGTATTTCGAAACAACATTCAAGGCCGAGTACGCGTGGGACTACGGCATGCCCGATAGCGTAGTGCGGGCGGATCAAGCAATGAAACGGCTACATCTTGAGCGGCTGTTTCTCGGGCGGCACAAGTTCACACATTTTCGCGTGTGGTATCGCGATGAGCTGAATCCCTATGTTCGCGAGATGTTGCTGGATGCGCGAGCGCTTTCACGGCCCTACCTGGAGCGCGGTGCTGTACAGCGCATCGTAGCGGAGCATTGCGCGGGCAGTCGGAACCACACGGACGCGATTCACAAACTACTCACACTGGAGCACATTCACCGGCTGTTCATTGACTGAAGATGACGCAATTGCTTGGCACCATCGCTTGTTTGGCAGGAATCGCATGGCTCTTCTATCTCGACCGCGAGCCGGACGCGAAGCCCTCGCCTGCTTTGTGGATACCTACGTTGTGGCTATTCGTCTCCGGGTCCCGCTCGATTACCGAATGGCTGGCACTGAGGCCCGTCGTCACCCTTGCGCAGCAGTATTCAGAGTCTAGTCCGATTGATGCGGTATTTTACGCATGCCTGATCGCTGTGGGTCTGGTGATTCTCAATGTTCGTTGGTTGCGGGTAAGGGGATTCCTGCGGCAGAACCTGCCGCTAATTCTGTTTTTTGCTTATTGCCTGCTCAGTGTTCTGTGGTCCGACTTTCCGTTCATCGCATTCAAGCGTTGGACCAAATCGATTGGTGATCTGGTGATGGTCATGATCGTGCTCACTGATCCGCGGCCCTGGCAGGCCGTTCAGCATTTGTTAAAGCGAATCGCCTTTGTGCTTCTTCCGCTATCGGTGCTGTTCATTATCTGCTATCCGGATCTCGGGAGAGGTTATAGCCCAGGCGATGGAGCGGTAATGTATTTCGGCGTGACAACCTTCAAGAATCTGCTTGGTGTGCTCGCGATGATATGCGGCTTGTTTTCACTCTGGGCTGCCATCTGCGCAATCGAAGATCGAGGAATGGAGAATCGCCACCGCCACATCATTGCACACAGCGTCGTCTTTCTGGTCGCTTCCTGGCTGATCGTGAAAGCGGACTCTATGACTTCGCTGGCCTGCATGGTTCTTGCCGGTGCGGTGATGGTGTTAGCGGGAGAGAGAAATGTATTGCGCTTGCCTGCAGGGGTTCCGCTGGCCATCTCCGTCACCGTGCTCCTTCCATTGTCGGCACTATTTGTGAGTACGTTTGGAGGTATTCTGCACGCGGTGGGCCGCAACGCTACACTTACCGATCGCACGCTGATTTGGCAGGCCGCGTTGGCATTGCATACGAATCCGTGGATTGGTACGGGTTTTGAAAGCTTCTGGCTTGGAAACCGCCTGCAAGAGGTGTGGCACATGAGTGTTAACGGAATTCAGGAGGCACATAACGGCTACCTCGAAATCTATCTGAACCTGGGCTGGATTGGAATTGTGCTGTTAGGCAGCGTCATCTTTGCGGGGCTTAATCGCGCGATAAGCGAACTTCGACACGACCGGCAGGAAGGCAGACTGCGTGTCGCACTTATGACGGCAGCTTTGATTTTCAGCATGACAGAAGCGGGCTTCCGCATGTTGAGTTTGATGTGGATCGCGTTTTTGCTCGCAGCTTCAGAAAGCCCGGAGATGTCGAATGTCAGAGAAACAAAGATGATTCCGGGACTTTCCTGGATGCGCAGGGTGCAGCCAAAACCGTTAAGAATTCTTCGATGAAGTGCGGGACGAGAAGCAAGTGGAAGTAAGCGGATGTTAGTGGGCAGCTTATACGGGAGTCATGTTGAGGCCATTTGACACAAGCGGAGTGTTTGTCGATGGAGCGACGCAGAGTGAGTCCGCGCTGCGTCAGCTTGCGGTGCGAGGCGCGAGCATGACCGTGTTTTCGAGCGCATCTTCACTTACCATCCAGATGGCTGCAACGGTGGTGCTGGTACGCATTCTTACTCCCAAAGATTTTGGTATAGTCGCTATGGTCACTACGTTCAGTCTGCTGTTCTCAAACTTCGGAATCAACGGCATTACTGAGGCAGTGGTTCAGCAAGAGAAGCTTGATCACGCGCAGGCAAGCAACTTGTTCTGGATGGCCCTCAGTGGAGGAATTCTTCTAACAGTAGGATTTGGTGCGGCCGGTTCTATTCTGGCGCGATTCTACTCCGAGCCGCTGGTTGCGTCGGCAGCTCGCGGTGTTGCAGTTGCAATTCTGCTCACAAGCATCTCGGTAGTTCACCTGGCGCTGTTGAAGCGCGCAATGTGCTTCCCGGCCCTGGCGGCAAACGACATTGTGGCGAAGGCAGTATCGGTTGCGACTTCGATAGCGCTTGGCTTGAACGGGTGGGGATACTGGGCCCTGGTTGCGGGCCTTTGCGCCTTGCCGCTGAGTTCATCCATTGGCGCGTTTGTACTTTGCCGCTGGGTGCCGGGGCTACCGCGGCGCGCTCAAGCGACTGCCGCCATGACAAAGTTTGCCATGTTCACCTATGGCCGGTTCAGCGTGAATTACTTTGCGCGCAACGCAGACAATCTGCTGGTTGGCTGGCGCTTCGGTGCGCCTGCGCTGGGGTTTTACAAAAAGGCCTACGATCTGTTTTCGCTCTCGGCATCGCAACTGGTGTCGTCTATTTCGATCGTCGCGGTAGCGGCCCTGAGCCGCGTGCGAAGTAACAGCGCGCAATTTCGCCGGTACCTGTCAGGGGCCATGGCTGTGACGACTTTCCTCGGCATGTGGATCGCAGGAGACCTTACCTTGATCGGGAAGGATCTCATCCTGGTCTTACTGGGTCCGCGGTGGGGAGAGGCCGGCAGTATCTTTGTCTGGTTCGCTCCGGGAATCGGCGCCATGATGTTGTACGGAACGCATGGATGGATTCATCTTTCGATTGGACGCGCCGATCGCTGGCTGCGCTGGGGACTGATTGAGTGGACCGTTACGATTCTGCTGTTCCTCGTTGCCATGCCTTGGGGACCGCGCGGCATAGCGGCTGCTTGGTGTATTTCATTCTGGGTACTCACATTGCCGGCAATTTGGTTTGCCGGCGTGCCCATCGGGTTTGGTGCAGGCGATGTGGCCGCGATTGCATGGCGTTACGTTGCGGCGGCGCTGGTGGCGGGGACGGCGAGCTTTTTCGCCGCACAAATTGTAACTGACGCGATCTCATCGGCGGGCATCGCCCCTGCAGCATTGCGGATCGCACTCGTGTCTCTGACCTATACTGCGCTTTATCTTGGCGCGGTCATTGTGCTTCACCGTGGCTTTGCACCCATCCGGCGGATGGCACGACTGATTAGGGAAATGATCTCGCTTCGACAGGAGGAGCAGGTATCCGCATAAGATGAGGGGATTCGTGACAAAAACAATGTTGGCTCTGGCATTCGGAGTTGCTGTGCCCGGTTGGAGCCAAAGTTGGCAGTCAATTCTTCCTGCAGGAAGCGGAATTGACTGGACCACGGCGGGCGCGGGCAAAATTCCGGCGCGCACAAAGGCTTGCGCGCGCTTGAAGCCAAAGGCCGACGTGGATGAGATCAATTTTGCGCTGAACACCTGTGGCGACGGGCAAGCTGTTCTTCTCGAGCCCGGCGTTTACACGATTGATGGCACGATTCAAATTCCTTCGAATGTCACACTGCGCGGCGCAGGCGCAAAGCGAACGATCCTGAAGGCAATCGGAAAGGGCGGAGGCGATGTAATCAGCATGGGTTCGGGTGCAGTTCAATACGATCCCTGCGGAATATTGAGTGGCTCTGAGGCGGGCTCTCGGGAGATCGTACTAACCAACGCATCGCGAATTAAGCCGGGCATGCAACTTGTAATTGCGGAGACCAACGATCCCAGATTTGTAACTTCGGCAGGGAGCGGCGGCAATTGCAATTGGTGTGACGGTGGATGGAGCGATACCGGAAGAATTGCGCGTGGTCAGATCGTTGATGTGACCGATGTTTCCGGCAATAAAGTGTCGATTGCTCCGGCCCTTTACAGTACATACAAACATGCACCGGGAGCGGTTCCATTTGAAATGTCGGCGGAACATGCCGGCGTTGAGGACCTTCAGGTCTATGCGACTAACTCGGGCTACGGCGCCAACTTTGGGATGCATATGTGCGCGTACTGCTGGATCAAGGGTGTGGAATCAAACTATGCTGACGGCGATCATGTTGAAATCTACTGGGGTTATCATGACGAGGTCCGTGACAGTTACTTTTCAAATGCATATCTGCATGGCCCTGGAACACATGACTCCGATATCCAGGTTGGATACAAGACAACGGCAACTCTCATTGAGAACAATATCGTCGATCGTACCCATGCTGCCATCATGCTGGAATGGGGAGCTGCGGGAAATGTGGTTGCATACAACTACACCACCGGAGAGTTCGACAGCGGCGCACTCAATCTCGATATTGGCGGGATCATCTTTCACGGAGCGCACCCACAATTCAACTTGCTTGAGGGCAACGTAGTAACAAAGATCGAGGAAGACCCAGTGTGGGGCAGCTCGAGCCACACGACAGGATTTCGCAACTGGATTTTGGGCGCCAATCGAATCTGCACGCCGGCAGTTGGACGAGGGGCAGTGTCTTGCTCGGGCAACAACGGACATTACGGTTTCCAGGCAGCACGGGCAATAGATATTTCCTATCTCGCCTCCGCGGACAGCTATGTGGCAAACGTTGTGGGCTCAGCGCAGATGCAGTCGTTGAAGGGATACAATGCGCCGCTCGAGCAAAGGGATTCAATCGAGTTTCCAGCGCAGCGAAATTACGATGCCGTTGCGTATGGATGGTCGTTCGGGTACGGCAGCACAAGCGACGATGGCGGCGGTACCGGCTGTGGCGGAGGCACTTCACCGTGCCACCGCACAGGCGTAGCTTCCACAGACTTTTTACAAGGGAACTACTCCAACATCACGAATGCAGTTACGTGGGCATCAGGCGCGTCCGAGCATCTGCCTGCGTCCTTCTATCTCAAATCGAAACCGGAGTGGTGGGGGGCGATCCCATTTCCTGCCGCCGGTCCTGATGTGAGTGGAGGATCTGGGCCGGGCGGGCATAGCTACGGCAATCCTGCGCAGGTATGCTACTTCAACTTGATGCATGGCGTGGACGGCGGAGAGGGAAGCCCGCTCGTATTCGATCCCGATGAATGCTACGGCGCAATGAACAGGACAGGAAAATCCAAGTGATAGATCTTATGAAGAAGACGACATTAGTAGTTGGTATGGGTGAAGTTGGCGGGCCGCTTCTGCAAGTGCTGATGCAGAGCGAACCGGACACAATCGGCATAGACATTAAGCCGGTATCGGTCGATGCGCCGATCGGTATCATGCATATCTGCATTTCATGTGAGGATCCGGCAAAATTCCAAAGTCTGGTTATCGCGTACGCCAAACGCCATTCACCTGAAGTCATCGTCATCAACAGCACTGTTGTTCCGGGAACCACGCGTACAATCGGGTCGGACTGTGGAATTCCATGTGTCTACAGTCCGATTCGCGGCAAGCACACGCGGATGGCAGATGATCTCTATAAATATGTCAAGTTTGTAGCCGGCGCAGACCCTCGAGCGGTAGAGCGGGTGGCCGAGCACTTCAAGGCAGCAGGTCTGCAAGCCGAGGCGATGTCTACTCCGGAAGCGCTGGAGTTGTCAAAGCTGCTTGAGACAACCTACTTCGGTTTGCTGATTGCATGGGCGCAGGAGATGAACCGCTTTGCGAAAGATGTGAATACGGACTATCTGGAGATGGGCAGATTCTTTCGCGAAATTGCTTATCTGCCCGCCGTCTTGTTTCAGCCTGGTCACATAGGCGGCCACTGTGTCATGCCGAACATCGAATTGCTCCAGCAACGTTTCAATTCAGATTTCCTGACCGCGATCAAAGCTTCGAATGAGAAGCGGCAGCTCGAACTTGAAGTTAGTGAACAGCAATCGGCTGTAAATAGCCCGCAGCCGATTGCGCTGAAGTAGAGAACAGAGAATGAATCCTTCGACCCATCGATGAAGAAGATTTGCATGGTCGCCTACACAAACTACCTCTCTGATGCGCGCCCGCGCCGAGAGGCGGAGACGCTTGCACGCAGAGGCGATCGTGTGGACTTTATCGCGCTGGCAGATGATTCAGATGCCACAGTCGAAAACGTCAACGGCGTGAGACTCCTGCGGCTCAAGCAGCATCGTTACCGCGGCAGCAGCGGACTGCGATATGTAGGCGGTTATCTGCGCTTCATCGCCGCGAGCAGTTTCAAAGTATTACGTTCGTTTTGGCACGAGCGGTACGACGTTATTTACGTGCATACCATGCCGGACCTGTTGGTTTTCGCTGGGCTGATTCCGAAAATGCTCGGCGCAAAAGTCGTATTGAATATCCACGACATGATGCCGGAACTGTACATGTCAAAGTTCGGAATCCCCCGGAGACATTGGCTGGTGCGCTTGCTGGCTCTTGAGGAACAGTGCAGCATTCGCCTCGCCGACAAGGTGGTGTGCGTTCATCATCCTCATCGCGATGTGCTCATAAGCCGCGGCGTGCCAATCAAAAAGATCACGGTGCTGCCGAATGTCCCCGATCCTTCAATCATGATCAACGGCGGCACCGCGCAAAAAACGGGCGGAGCATTCAGGATCGTATTTCACGGAACCATCGCACGGAGGCTTGGTCTTGAGCTTGCAGTGAAAGCCTTCGAGAGTGCTTCCGGATCTTGTCCTTGTGCAAGACTGGAAATTTTCGGTGATGGCGATGCTGCAGATGCGCTGGGGGTACAGATCGCGGCCTCTCCCGTACAGAACAAGATCAGTTTCAGCAGGAAAATGTTCCGAGTGGAGGCCATTGCACAGATGATTCAAGGCGCTTCCGTTGGCATCATTCCCAACTTGCGCGATGTTGCCACCGATCTGATGCTGCCGGTGAAACTGCTCGAATATGTTCACTTGGGAATTCCGGTAATTGCTCCGCGGCTGCGCACGATCGAATATTACTTCACCGAGGATCAGGTGGCGTATTACGAACCCGGCAACGCCGGCGAACTGGCGGCGTGCATCCGGCGGCTTTATTTGAACCCGGTGGAACGCGATGCACTTGCGCGGCACAGCATGGCCTTCGCCGAGAGCTTCAATTGGGAAATGTTTAAAGAGGATTTGTTCAAAGTTGTCGACGCCTAGATTCCGACGGCTGATTCGAAAGGCTTGAGAGATGGCGCTAATCTTGAGGATTGACGTGGACCGCCCCTACGGAAGGCAGGGATTACTGCGCCATGTTGCCAGCCGCGTTGCTTCGGATTACTATCTGCCGCGTGTCGATGGGCTTGGTTACCTTTACGATCTTGAAGTGATCCTCAAGATTCTGAATGAACGCGGCAAGCCGGCATATGTGTTCTTCAGACGATGCACCTACCCAACGCCGGCAATCCGCAGCCTGATGCAGAAGGGCGGCCATCAATACGGCCTCCATCTTGAAAACTCCCGCTCCGCTCAGACATTTCAGCAGGAACTGAGTGCACTCGAGCAGTGGCTCAATCACCGGGTAACAGCATTCTCCAAGCACGGTTCCGGGCGCATGCGATATGGATGGCATCACTATGCTCCTTATGAGCCGGAGCGGTATTTGCCCTGGGCTCAGGCTGCCGGTATGAAGTACTTCCTCGGGAATCTTGAGGATCCTGAACTGAGGCCGGAGCAGGAGGGCCCACTGGCCATTTATCCCTCGGCTTTCTGGCTTGAACCTTCCTGGCGCGATGTGAATCGGTTCCCGATCGATTGGCTCTTGCGTGAAGCGAGCGAAAGAGATGTAGTGCTGCTGCTGCACCCGGACAACGTAACGGCAAGTCAAACAATTACGAGCGAGTTTTTGCGTGCAATCGAGAAGCTCGGCACGAAGGTTCTACCGCCTTGAACTTTAGCTCTTTGGTAACCGATTTTTGAGTGACCAGTGCTGCTTCCGATTACTAGTGAGCCACTTGGTCTTGGCTATGTTTGTGGGATTCAGGCGATATCACTGAGGGCCTATCCTGATGTATGGAGCAGCATCAGGTCGATTGGCCGTGATTTCACGCAACGTGTCTAAAATGAGATTGAGTGATTAAGGATCAGGCCAATTCGCAGGTTCGGAGCGAGCTCTCTGATGCTCGCGCCGGCAGTTTGCTGCGGCGGAGAGGCAACACCATGAAGTGCCAATTCGGATTGATCTGCGTGCTTCTGATTCTCTCTGGAAGTTTCATGCTCACCGCACAGCAAGCTAATTCCGCGCAGGCAACGGGGATGCCCGCTGCTTCCGATCAGGCCCCTGCGCAGACCACGCCTGAGCTGAAACCAAATCCGCTCGACACATTGCGCAACTTCGAACCGGCAAAAGATGAGGAGTATCGCATCGGCAAAGGTGATGAGATGACAATCGACTTTGCCGGCCGGCCGGAAATTCAGGCCAAAGTGGTGGTAGGTCCTGACGGTCGAATCACTTTGCCGCTGGCGGGCGGCATCACGATAGCGGATCTTACGCGCGGTGAAGCTGCCAAGGCCATCGATGCGGCGCTATCCAAATACTATTCCAACCTTGTTGCCCAGGTGACCATTACCAAGTACACGGCCAACCGCGTTGTACTGGTGGGTGCTGTCGATCATCCCGGCGTTTACACCTTTGACGGAACGCCAACGCTGCTTGAGCTTATGGCTCGCGGCGGAGTCGAAGCCGGACCGAATCGCTCAGGCCAGATCCCTGAAGTCAATCAGATTCCCGAACGCTGCGCCATCTATCGCGGCAGCGACGAGGTTGTATGGGTTCAACTCAGAAAGCTCATGGAGCAAGGCAGCGCTCTTGCCGACCTTCGGCTTCGTCGCGACGACGTTGTGTACGTACCAAGCGTCTCTGAGCGGTTTGTTTCAGTTCTTGGAGAAGTGCAGCATCCCGGTGCGATTCCGCTGGCATACAACTCGACGGTAGCCAGCATGCTTGCACAGGCGGGCGGTCTTACTGATCATGCCGGCAACAACGCGCATATTCAGATTGTGGATACTTCCAGCGGGAACTCGCGCGTGCTCACCTTGAAACAATTGATCGATCCTGCCAAGTCGCTCGAAGTTACTCTGCACCCAGGCGACATCATCTACGTTCCAAAGAGCGGCTTCTATCGTGGCACCTACATTCTGGAACGCTTCAATCCTCTGGTCACGGTTGCTTCCATCGCACTCTACGCGGGGGTGCTATGAAGTTGCGGCGTGGGCCCACAGGCTCGTTTCCGCCGGTTGGTCTTGGTGATTCGGTGACCCACGCCGCTGCCCATCCGGGAGGTGCACCTTCCAACCGCGATGAACAATTCATTCACCTGAATCTTCTGCGCGCACTCCAGTTGCATCGGCGTCTCGCGCTGGGCTTTGCCGTTGCCGGTGTTTTGCTTGCGCTGGTGTATGCCATCATCACGTGGCCGGTGTACACCGCCAAGAGTCAGATCTACGTGCAGCCCGTGCAGCCCAAGGTGATGACTCCGGGCAGCGAGCAGAACTCCTCGGTCAACGCAGCGGCCTACGACGCCTACATTCAACAGCAGGTACAAGGCGCTTCGAACACCTCGGTACTTTTGAGTGCGATGAAGGCGCTCGGGCCCGGTGCCTGGCAGCATGAAAACGAAAGCGAAGCGGCAGCAGCCGAGCGGCTCGGCCACGCGGTTGAAGCGGCGCGCATAGGCACAGGCTACGAGGTGGCAATCACCGCACATGCTTCCGATCCGGTGTTGGCTGCGAAAATCGCCAATGCTGTTGCCGACAGCATTGCGGAAAAGGCATCGGGCGAAGGGAACGCAGGTGACTCTCAGCGGATTGCGGTTCTGCGCGAAGAGCGCGATCGAATTCAAAATGAGCTCAAGAGCGACTACGCAGAGCAAGACGATCTGAACAGGCAACTCGGCATGGCGTCCGTAGGCACCGCGCCGCCTGACATGATCGACGACCAGATTGCGAAGACGCGCGAAGAGCTGATCAAGGCGCAGACCGACCACGATCAGGCGGAGGCGAAGTTCAGCACTTTGAGGGCCGGGCAGAGAGGCTCGTCCGCAGCGCTCGATGCCGAAGCCGACGACATAATTGCGGCCGATCCCGGCCTGAGCAGTATGAAGACCTCGCTCAATCAGCGCCGCGCCGTACTCATTACGCAGATGGCCAACCTTACCCCGGACAATCCGGCGTACAAGCTGGCCGCCGATGAACTGGGCAAGATCAACACGAGCCTCGACGCCATGATGAACGACCTGCGCTCGAAGGCTGCAGCGCGCATTCAGCAGAAACTGCGCACCAATCTGGAGCGCACAGCGCGGGTTGAAGATCAGTTGAACGGCCACCTGCGCCAACTCGCGCATGAGGCTGCCGGCGCCACTCCCAAGCTGCAGCGGGTCAACGATCTGGCGAATGATATCGTCAGGCTGCGCAATCGCTATTCGCAGGTCGATGAGCAGTTGCACAATTTTCTGCTCGAAGACAGCGTGCCCGGCGCGGTTCACATTTCAGTTGCCGCGGCTCCTCCATTGCATCCCAGCTTTGGAAAGCTCTTGAAGGGGGTGTTGCCTCTGGCGCTCGGCGGATTTCTCCTCGGTTTGCTGGCCGCTGTTATTGCCAATAAACTCGATCCGCGCGTCTACATCGCCGCCGACGTTGAGGAGGCGCTGGGTTCAGCACCCATGGCAGTGCTGCCGGATTTTAGTGAGGTCTCTGAGGCAGCGGCTACCGAACACCTGCTGAGGCTGGCTGCGGCCATCGATCACGCCGGCAGGAAAGGCCATCTGCAAACCTGCATCTTTACCGGAACTTCGCGCTACACCGGAGTGACCACGGTGGCAGAGCGCGTGAGGGATCATCTGGCCATCATGGGCAGGAGGGCGGTTCTCCTGGATGCCCGCGGCAATACTCTCCGTGATAATCGCGCATCAGAGGTCATTGCGCTGCAGCAGAAGTCCTCAGCGCGGGCAGAACTGGCGCCCGACACGCTTGTGCTTTTGGATACCGCGCCATTGATGCTCTCTGCTGAGACGGAATACCTGGCGCGCTCCGTTGATGGTGCGATTGTTGTGGTTGAGTCGGGAGTTACCACTCGGGCACAATTGTTTGCCGCAATCAATACGTTGCAGAGGCTGGAAATTGGTGCGGTAGGATTTGTATTGAACAGGGTGAAGCAGGCAAAGGCCGATCCCTTGTTCCGACAGTCCCTACACGACATGGAAAAGCATCTCTTCAGCCAGGGCGCCTCCGGTTCCATGTGGCCTGTAAGTTGGCACGGGATTATCGAAAAGCCTAAACCAAAGCCGAACTTTACTGGCGGTGGGAATGCGCTGCCTGCGCAAGCGAGGACCGCTGTGGAGCCTGCGGCCCGAAGAGATACCGTTGAAACATATGAGTGGCCGCAACCTGCATTCGCGCGAGTTGCGCAGCCAAAGGCTGTACCGCCTAAGGGTGGGCAGGAGTCATGGCGGCTCTCGTCCTCTGCTCGTGATCCAGAAGCTGACGTGCCTGCCTGTGCCACAGAACCTATCGCGAGAGATTATCCAGCAACAGTTCCGCCGCGCATCCAACCTCCTATACTTCCTGACTGGTTCTGGGAACGTGGCTCTGGTGGATCGGGCGACTTTATGCATCTTCCTGTGAGTGAAGTGACGGAGCAGACCCAGGAACCGGCGCCTCCCAATACCGAGTCGCGCATGGACCGCATACGCAGATTATTCACGGATAGTGGGCTGTCAGAGCTGAGCCGGAACCCTGCGGCTCAGCCGGTGGAAGAGCCTCAGCCACAGACAAGGCGGCCAGTCCCCGAACCGGCTGCGATGCCCGTTAGTGTGTCTGCATCTGTCACGGATACGAAGCCGACAACGGTAGAAACCGAAGTGAAGGCCGCCACGCAACCGGCGACGCAAGCCGTAGCTAAACCCGAGGTTCTCTTGCCCAGGGAATTCATTTCGTCTCAAGACTCGCACCCCAATTCGAACGGAACTTCACGCGCGGAATCCGGCAACGACGACGAAATCCGTATCCTGCCTTCCAAGCGCGGGCAATACAGATCGCGATAAGGCGCGGATCGCTTCGGCATCAATTTATCCACATCACAGCTTCTCTGCATCTTGTTCACGCATAATGGTAGGCGGAGCCTGCGGCGCGGCTCGGAGCTTCTTGGAGCTCAGGGTTTGCCGGTTCTCGCTTCAAGTTCGTCAACCTTAAGTTCGTCACCGGAGGTACATTATGCAACGCCGTGAATTCGTAAAATCTGCTGCTGCCGCTGCCAGCCTTGCTGCGCTCGCATCTTTGCTCCCAGCTGAAGAGACCACACCGGCTTCGAACGGCATGATCTACCGCAAGCTCGGTGGCAGGGGCGAACGCGTCTCTGCTATTGGACTGGGCGGCTATCATCTTGGCCAGAGCGCGCTCAGTGAGCAGGAGTCGATCCGGTTGATGCATGAGGCGATCGATCGCGGCATCAACTTCATGGACAACTGCTGGGACTACAACGGCGGCGTGAGCGAAGACCGCATGGGCAAGGCACTCGCCGGAGGCTATCGCAGCAAGGTTTTTCTCATGACCAAGTTCGACGGACGCACCAAGGTCGAAGCCGCGCGCCAGATAGACGAGAGCCTGCAGCGCCTGGGCACCGATCACATCGACCTGATGCAGATTCACGAGGTCATCCGGCTCGACGATCCCGACCGCGTGTTTGCCGAGGGCGGAGCTATGGAGGCACTTGATGACGCCAAGAAGGCAGGCAAGGTTCGTCATATCGGTTTCACCGGTCACAAGGATCCTTTCGTTCTGCTGCGCATGCTCAACGAAGCGCGGCAGCACAACGTCCACTTTGATACGGTGCAGATGCCGCTCAACGTAATGGATGCACACTTCCGCAGCTTTGCGCACGATGTGCTTCCGGTGCTGGTGCGCGAGGGCATTGCTCCGCTGGGTATGAAAGCCTTCGGCGATCACTTCGTCCTCGAAAGCAAGACGGTGACGCCCATCGAAGGACTGCATTACTGCCTCAACCTGCCGATCGCTGTACAAATCGCCGGTATTGATAGCCAGAAGGTTCTCGACCAAGCCTTCGAAGCGGTGAAGACGTTCAAGCCAATGTCTGAATCGCAAGTGGCGCAATTGCTCGACCGGACCCGCGAAGCCGCGCAGGGCGGCAAGTTTGAGCTCTACAAGATTTCGCCGCACTTCGACGGCACGATCGCGAATCCCAAGTGGCTTGGGTAAAGAATCCTCCAGTGCAGGCTGTCTTCCTGAGAACGAGGACATGCCCGGAATCACGTGAAAAGGGCGCGCATTTCGACATAAATGCGCGCCTTTTTGCATGAATCAGGTCGTTTTTTGAGGTTGATGTTTACCGGATGGTTACGGTAACCATCCGTGTAAGCCATTTAAAATGAATGCTCTTTCTGCGAGACTGCACCAAAATCGCAGCACTTGGTTGGGGGAGGGGGTAGGGGGTGCGTGGGGAGGTACGGACCGGGTGGGCATTGCTGAAACCGAGAAACCGTAGCTTCGTTTGTGGATTGCGCATAGCTTTATTGTGCCGGGCTATACGCTAATTTTGCGCAAGGTGACGGGCTAGCATGGAACACAAGGGCCGTTGGTTAGAGTTTCAAGGTTGTAATCCTGCCTCTGAATTGAAGGCCAAATTTAAAGCGAGATTGGGGAAATTTCCGGATTTGCCGTGCATACGTAGATAGAAGAATGTATGAGGGCTTAAGGTCGCGGTCCGCAGCCATCGAGCTACTCGAGGGGTGCACATGCCCAAAGGGGTATCGAAGCTTACGTTTGACTCGCCATCCGTGGCGGCGGAAGCCGTATGCACTCAAGAGATTGCGCCGGTTTCTGAATTACCCGACGCACCCTTGCTGAAACATCTCCTGCATAGATTCAGATCCGACGAAAGACTCGCGCTGGACCTTCAAGGCGGGGAGGCTGAGGCTCTCTCAGAACTTTACCGGCGGCATTGCAGACTCGTTTTTAATGTAGCTCGCCGCATTCTCCATGGAGACGGAGAAGCCGAGGACGTTGCGCAGCAGGTTTTTCTTGATGTGTTTCGTTCCATTCATCTGTTTCGCCCTGACAAGGGCTCATTCAAAACATGGTTAATCATGTTTGCCTATCAGCGGACATTGAATCATCGTCGCGCATTGAATGCTGCTGGGTTCTTCGTGTCCGATCCGCTTGATGAATCACTATCGGCCTCTGCAATCCCAAGCCAACGGGGCACCTTAAAGGCAGAGGAAGCGCGGATTTTAATTCGCCAAATACTGGAATCGTTGCCGGAGCGTGAACGGCGAACGATCGAACTCGTCTACTTTAACGGCATGACTGCAGTGGAGATCTCGAAGCGCACCGGCGAGACAGTGCGCGTCGTTCGACATAATCTCTATCGCGGCTTAGAGAAGCTTCGCAGATTCATCTGCGATCAGGAGTCCGCGAAACCAGGGAATGGTCAATAAGGGCGCACCAAATGAATCGACACCACCATTTCGAAATTCAATGTTTGCTCGCGAGCTGTGGCCAACTCACCGAATCTGAATTGCGCGAACTCGAGAACCACCTCGAAAAATGCAAAGATTGTGCGGGGCGAGTACTGCAGATGTGTAATGTAAATAGCCAACTCGTCGATACTCTCAACCCCAAGAAGCTGAGGCACAAAATGCCCGATGCAAGCGATGAGCGTTTTGCGGAAAGAGCGCGCAGGGAAGGTATTCCCATCAAGTTGAGGGCGTCGTATCCGCGAATTGGCATTAATCTTCGATTTGCCGTTGCATGTTTCCTAACGATCGTACTGGCCGGTTTCGGCTTCCCAGTATTCGTTGGTTCCTTGTTCAACCATCCGACTCAAGAGGGAACGAGGCTTTATCCAGATCCCCCAAATGAGTCCGACGCCCATCCGAGCCTTGAGTACTCGGCGCCGGCTACCGTCAGGCATGTCGCGTCGGTGGCTAAAGTATCCTCCTTTCAGGTGAAACCGCATAGTCTGCTCAACGAATCTGACCGTACCGCGCAGGCATTGACGCCGGAATTTCAGCGCATTCGGGTAGAAACAACGCAAAGTGCGGTGTCGAGCAGTATTTTCGATAGAGATCCTTCGAAAGTTTCCCAGATCGTCTTTGGATTTCCAAAGTCGAATGGTCCATTGTCTGAATGGTTCCGTAAGTCGGATGCGCACGCAGTGATGCGACCGGCTCAATTCCAGCTAAACACGGCAGCGAGTTCAGTTTGTTCAGAGGCTGAAGGTCATGGATTGAATTCCATTCAGCGAAATTTCTGTTTCAATCCTGAATTTGCATTTTTTGCCCGATAAGACAGGCAGCGCGGTCCCAGCGATAGTTTTGCCAATGCAGCGCCGTAACTTAATCATCCTCAGCGGAGATCTTAGAATGTGCAATCTTGCAAGGAATGTACGCATGTACCTGCGTTCAGTGAAGTCCCTGTTGGCAATGGCATCGTTTTTACCGGCATCAATCATATTGGCGCAGTCTCCATTGCCGAAGATTGTTACGGTGAGCTTTACCCAGGCAGTGATGCAGACGAATGAAGCGCAACATGATTTTGCTGCACTGCAATCAAAGTTCGCACCCCGACAAGCGCGGATCGAGGGACTGAATAAGGAGGTCCAGGAATTGCAGAAGGTGCTGAACGATTCGGGCGAAAAGCTTGGTACCTCCGAACGAAATGCTCGGATACAATCACTCGCGGACAAAGAAAAGCAGCTTCAGCGCGCCGAAGAGGATTATCGCAATGATTCACAGTCGGAAGGCCAAACAGCATTTCAGTTGGTCGCCCAGAAGGTCTTTGAATTCCTCCAGGATTATGCGAAACAGCGAGGGCTCTCCGCTGTGATTGATCGAGGGAACGATAGTGCGCCCGTAGTCTGGTACGCGGCACAGGATATCGATATAACGAACGCGCTGATTTCTGCGTACAATGCACAGTCGGGAATCGCGGCCCCAGGAGCTACCATGCAGACTCACCCCAGTCTGAGCCAGCCGCAAAATGTGCCAACACCTGCAAAATCGCATCCTTGATGCTTGGATTCCGAATCTCCATGGTTCAACGCCCGAGGCCGCTTCATTTGCGGCTGCAATTTTTTATGCTTCAGACATATATCCATTCTTTGTCGCACCACATGAGGGCGAATTCGCAGCTATTAATAGCATCCGAATGACCCTTGGGGAATGTCCGCGGCAGTGAATCGCTGCCCATACAACCTGTCCGGAAGTGGACAGGAATTTGCGTTTACGGACAAGTTGCCGGGAGTGTCAGACGGGTGCAGATCGGGCTATCGCCTGTCTTTGTTTGAACTTGAATCCGTTGGGTGGCTCTGGATCTCTGGCATCTGAATTGCTCGGTCCCAGGTGAAGCTTAGTTTAGCAAGGGGGAGCTATGGCCTATTTTGAGCGGATGCGCGATGTGATTTCCGAACCGTTCAGTTCCGAGGTGATCCGGCAGCGCACGGGCGCCGGGTGGCAGATGGTGGCAATTGAGTGGCGGCGCGAACTGCCTGATGTGGAGGCGCCAACCAAGAGCGAGTTCGACGAAGATGTTCCTTACGGTCTGCGCGTCTCAGACGACTGCAAGCGGTTGGAGTCTGACCCGACTGAGCGCGAGGCGTTGATGCTGATGATGGACCTGGTGACGCAGGACTTCTCGTATGCGGACATTGTTGCGGCGTTGAATGAAAAAGGCTACCGAATGAGGAGCGGGCAGCCGTGGAATCGAGTGGCCGTCTTCCAGATGATTCCGCGACTGATCGAAGTAGGGCCACGGTTCTTCTCGTCGGGAGAATGGGCCGAACGGCTGCAGCACTTCAAATAGCCGTGGTGTACGGGAGATTTGTCCTATCCCAAGTGCCCGTCCTGCGCTGCGCTCCGGAGCTGCAGCTGGGACACCTGTGAGTAGTACTTTGAGAATTCCGGGAGTATGTCATCGCTCGAATTGTCCGTGCTGCGGAAGTGAAGACAGCAGTACGAGGCCTTTGCTTTTGTTCTTGCTTTTGCTTGGGACGGTTGCGGCCTTTTGATGGGCCAGCAACCGTAAAGCCACCGGTTCTGCCGGTGGATACTTACTCCAGCGCAGCACTTTCAATTCAGCTTTTGGCGTCTAATGCTCTTTGCCAGTGTTTCCTCAGTGGGGTGATTTGCCCCAGAAGATGAACGTTCCCAGCTTGGTGCCGGTCGCTACGTCAATGGCGCCGTCTTTGTTCAGGTCCACGGCGAGTAAGGTTGAGCCGGCGCCCGATCTGTTGTCAATCAATTCCGGTTCGAAACGTGCGCCTCCGGGCACCTTTGGATCGCGGACAGTCTTGTACCAGTAGAGAACCGGCGAGCCGAAAGGATTGGGATCAACGTAGTCGGCGTTATGCGACCAGTACCGCTTGCCAACCACGAAGTCTGGAATGCCATCTCCGTTTATATCCGCAGAAGTAGTTCCATGCAGCTCTGAGAAAACGACTCCTCCCGCGTTCTCCTTCGGAGTTCCGAGATCATCCATGATGATGTGCTGCACAAATGAGATATTGCCCTGAGCGTCGCGTTTCTGTTCATACCACGCCATGCCCCATCCATGCGCGTTCAGCGAAGTGACCACATCGTTCAAGCCGTCGCCGTTCACATCGTAGACAGCCATCAGTGCGCCACCGTGCCCAAAACGGCCGAATGCCTGGGAGTGATACTTCCAAGGCTGATTGCTGCCTACGGGAGGCTGTTCCCACCAGCCGTCAACGTTGAGAATGTCCATGCGCCCGTCGCCATTGATATCGCCGACGCCGATGCCATGTGCCGTGCCATAACCTTGCTCGGAAACATGATGGACGATCCAGGGTCCGGCCGGGTTTGCCGGATCCGGTTTTGCATAGCTGACGTATCCGTCACCCATGAAGACCACCGCAGGCTTGCCACTGCCATCGACGTCGGCAACAGTAGCGATCTCACTCTGGACGTTGGACACCACCTTATGCACATCCCAACGGCGGTTTTCTCCCTTAGGGTTGACATAGAGATAAACACCGCTATTGGGCCCGCCATAGGTGACGTTGATGACATCGGGCCAGCCGTCGCCGGTAAAATCTTCCGCATACTCCACCCACCAACTGTTGAAGGATGTGCCGGGGCTAGTCGTTTCCGCAATGGCGATCTCTCTTCTCTTGGTGTAGTCGGGCCCGTAGTAGATGTAAGGCCCTGAAACAATATCCAAAGAGCCGTCGTGGTTAAAGTCGGCCGCTGCGGCAGTCATAGAATAGTAGAAATCGCTGATCTGCTGCCTACGGAAATCGGGCGATGTTTGGTCCGGGACACGAATTTTCAGGCCGAGATCTTTGTAGGCAACGTCCTTAAAGCGTACTTCGCCGGTACCACCGACATAGAGCGCGAACGGCCCGTATCCCTCGTCGCCCACGCCGCCGGCCTCGCGGCCACTGTTGAGGACGATGCGGATGATATTGGCATCGAATAGGAACTCGATTTCGTTCCAATCATTCGGTTTCAGCGCCGTATCGGGAGCAGAGAAGGGGAGCTTCACGTTGTAGCGCGGGATTCCGGCACGGGGTGCCGGTGCTTCGGGTTCGGCCGGAGGAGCGACCCGAACGAGGCCGCCTCCGCGGCGGAGCCTTTCGCGCGTGAGTATCTTGCCCTGCGCATCAAGAGTAACTGCATACGAGGGCGTGTCAGGTTCGGTCAGAGAAACAAAAATTCCTTTGTAGCTGTCATCGGATTTTTCAATTCGGAACAGCGCGCCAGCTTCGCAGCCACCTTTACAGCGGAAATCAGCAAAGAGGCCCACGTCCTGATAGGAACGGTCCGACATCAGCCATCCACCCTCGCCGTTTTCCGGGGTTCCCATTAACTCACCATTCTCGGCTCGCCAGCTTGCCTGGCCGAGGGTATGAAAGCCGGTCAGGCTCGAACCATGAAAAGTGATATCGGGGGTAAATGACGGTCCTCCCGCAAAGACTGGTGCCGTACAAAGCAGCACAGCAGCTACTGATATCAAAAGACGTTTGGCATGCATGATTTTTCCTATCCGCATAAAGGCCGGGTTTCGCCCGAACCAAGGTTGAAAGTTCTTCATAGCGCGACTGCGTAGACTGGCCGCCCTCATCCCTTCGTGCCTTCGGGAATTTTGGGAGCGCCTGTCGCCATCAGAGATTTTCAAATATTGCAGTGGGATTTCTGGGGAAGCGAAAATCCCCCCGTTGCATATTACACCCGTGACTGTGCTTTATGTGCAACGGATTGGCATACATAGATGCCGTTGCCGGATTTGCGAGTACGCCGCATTGCTGCAGTTAAGCGATTATTCCTGCGGTCATCTACCAGTCCGCGCCGCCTGTTGAAAGCTCGGCGGATGGGAAGACGTCAGAGCATGGGAGCGCATATTGCGCTTCCTGCTTTTTGTGTCAACGACGGCGACAGCCTAAATAGTTGGATGAATGCGCTCACGCCGACCGCAAAATATCGGGCGGCAAAGCTGCCGGCTACGCGGTTTCGAACGGCTCGGCTCTTAGTGAGCCGTCGCGCTGCTTTACCAGCATCTGGACCTTGCCCTCAGCGGCGTCTAGTTCTTTTTTGCAGTTGGCGGTCAGGTTCACGCCTTCTTCGAAGAGCTTGAGAGACTCTTCGAGCGTCAGCTCGCCCTTTTCAAGCTGGTCGACGACGGTTTCGAGTCTCTTGAGCGATTCTTCAAACGAGGGCATTGCTTCTGCTCCATCGGCTTGCGGCGATTTGTGCGATTTGGTTTGGGCCGTCATGGGTTACATCATTCCTGGAATCGTGTTTTTACCGGTCGGCAACGCGCTGGCAATCACGTCGGCGGCCACGTTGAACATGCCGAACGGTGCGCTTACCTGCACACCCTGTACGTAGGGGCGCACGGCCTTCAGCATCTCCTGGGCGATCTTTGTGCCTTCTTCACGGGCTGCTTCCGCCGTGTCGGCCTGTGCCATGCGCAGCATGATCTCTTCGGGCATGGCGATGCGCAGATCGTTCTTCATGTATTCGGCGTTGCGCAGGCTGATGAGCGGCCAGATGCCAGCGATCACGGGAATCTTGTGGTCCTTGATGCGTTCGAGGAAGCGCTCGAGCAGGCCCAGGTCAAAGACTGGCTGGGTGATGGCGTATTCTGCGCCGGCTTCAACTTTGTAAGCAAAGCGTTGCAGCTCGTTTTCGAGGTCAGGCGCTCCGGGATTGGCGGCCACGCCGATGGTGAAGTTGGTGCTTACGCCGATGGAGTTGGCTCCAATATCCAGTCCCCGATTCAGGCTGTGAACGATGTTGACGAGACCGATGGAGTCAACGTCAAATACAGCAGTGGCATCAGGATAATTTCCCAGCTTGAGCGGGTCGCCGGTGACGCAAAGAACATTGCGCAGGCCGATGGACGAAGCGCCCAGCAGGTCCGACTGAATGGAGAAGATATTCCGGTCACGGCAAATGTAGTTGAGGACAGTTTCGATCCCGGTGTGCTGCTGAATCTGAATGCAAAGGCTCTGGGCGCTCATGCGCGCCGAGGCGTGGGGCGAATCGTACACGTTGATGGCGTGAACGCCCAACTGTGCCATCGACGACGAGCCTTCAATTTCCTTCGAGCAGTCGATGCCCTTGGGTGGGACGATCTCAATCAGTTTGAGGAACTCGCCCGAAGCGAGAAGGGCACCCACCCGCGAACGCTCGGCGAGAGGCGCGGCGGGAGTTTCAGGATTCTCAACCTCAACCGTGCCCAGTACTTCAATGAGTTCCTGTTCGTCCATGGTGCGGATGGCCGACCGCATGGCGCGGATGTGGTTTGGAGTGGTTCCGCAGCATCCGCCTACTATTCGGACTCCGGCGCAAACTGCCTTGCGGGCAAAGCTGGCCATGTATTCGGGCGAGCAGAGGTAAATGTTGCGGCCTCCTACGGCGCGAGGCACTCCGGCATTGGGCATTGCCATCAGGGGCAGCCGGGTCGCGGGCCGCATGGCTTCAACGGCGGTCAGCACCGTGGTGGGGCCGGTGGAGCAGTTGACGCCGACGATGCTGGCGCCCCACTCGGTCAACAAGGCGGCGGCCTGCTGCGGCGAAGCGCCGTCAAGGCAGGTGCTCTCGTCATCCACCGTCATCATGACGGCTACAGGCAGGTTGGGCGCGACTTCCTGCGCGGCCATGAGCGCCTGGTGAGCCTCATTCAGGGTGGGCATGGTTTCAATAATCAGCAGATCCACGCCGCCGTCCACCAGAATCCGCATCTGTTCAGCGAATGCGGCGCGGGCTTCGTCGAGGCTGGTTTTGCCAAGCGGCTCGAGGCGCACGGTAAGCGGTCCAACGGAGCCGGCAACCCAGGCTTCGCAGTCCTGTTTCTCTTTGAGGTTGGTAACGGCCTTTCGCGCCAGTTCCGCTCCGGCCGCGTTGATCTCGGCCATTTTGCCGGCCAACCCATAACGGGCAAGGCGAATGCGGTTTGCGCCGAAGGTGTTGGTCTCAAGAATCTCCGCCCCGGCTTGCAGGTACTCCTCGTGGACCGCGAGAATCAGCCTCGGATCCGAAAGGTTCAGTTCGTCGTAGCAGCGGTTTATAAAGATGCCGCGCGAGTACAGAACGGTACCCATCGCACCGTCGGCGAGCAGGGGGCGGTTAGCGAGAATCTCGGCAAGCTGGGTCATTCACTTGCAATGCTATCGCAATTTCTGAGCGACTGCGTTTCGAAGCATCAGATCCCGGGCCGGAGCGCCCTCCAGGGAGCAGCGGAGCAACACGAAATCCAAGGGTGTAATTACGACTCAGGAATTGCCGTAAGCCAGGCCGGCCCACCGCGCCAGAGGACTGGCCTGCTTTGTTATACTTCGGGAGTCATAAGCTGGGCAGAAATGGGGTCCGAGGAGCTGGTTTTTGCGGTTTCCCAGCCGATTAAAGAACCCTGTTTGAGGAACTTTGCGGCGCCTGTGATCCCGGCATCGCCATTATCCGCGGACTGTACCGCGCAATCGCGGGAGTCCCGCGCAATCGATTGAGGGAAGAGATTTTGAAGAAGAGCAGTCTTTGGATTAGCGCCTGCGCGGCCCTTTTGGTTGCGTTTCTGCTTGCAGGTTGTGGAACCACCGATTACTTTGCAGGGCGCGGCTTGCCGCCAAGCAAGTTGCAGAACCGCGTTCTGATTGCGATTCAGAACCCCGGCGCGTTTGTAACGGGCGAACTGCAGTTTGTGGATGCCTACTACGACATTCGCAGCGGCTACAGGGGCGAGCCGACTTCTTTCTTTATTACCGGCTATGGCGGCAAACTTCCAATCACCATCCAGAACATGCCTGAAGAGCAGCTTGGCGTCGTCTATGGCTCGGGAGACGGCAGCCTGGTACCGGTGGATTACGGCGGCGAAAAAACCGGATCGAACTTATCCGGCCTGAACGGTCTTTCGTCCAGTGTATTTATGACCCGGTCTCGCAAGTATGTGATTGCCGCCAGCGAGCAATCGCGGGTCTTGACGATCGTGGATATGTCCAAAGGAAGTAGTTATCCGCTCAACCTTCCGGGAGTCTATAGCGTAAGCGTAAACCCGGGCGGTTCAATGGCGCTGGCCTTTGTGCGGAACTCTAATTACGCCTACTACCCGCGCGAGCTTACCGCGGCGCAGTCTGTGCAGTACTCTGGCGGTCCGTCAAACTGGCCCAAGGCCGCCGTGGATTGCGTGCCGCAAAATGCGCCGGGATGGTGTCTGTTCCAGTTGCAGAGCCCCGATCAGATCGATGCAACAGGCAATTTCTACGGCGCTCCGCTGGTTTTTGATCGGCCGGTCAAGGCGCTCTTCTCGGTGGATGGCGGCACAGCATACGTGTTGAGCTGTGGAGCTGAGTGTGGTGGAACCAGTTCGTCGGTCTCCGTGCTTCCGGTTTCACCGTTGATCTTCGCGCTGGGCCAGACTTCGGGATTGCTCCCTTGTAACTCCGCGCCTTGCGCCAATGCGAACGCGGTTCCCATGAAGACCATTCCTGTGCCCTATGGGGCCAGCAATGGGCTCATCAATAACACCACGATGTACGTGGTGGGCCAGCATCAGATGCCGGACGACTACTGGGGCGGATTTCTTACCGTGCTGGATCTGACCAGCAACACCGTTGTTGCGTCCACGTCCAACTCGCCGAATCCCGTTTCGATCAGCGATGGAATTCCGGGCGGGCCAAGCCGCATGATCCTGGCCGATGACAACACGTTGTGGATTGGAATGACCAAGTGCAATCAGGGAGAGCGGCTCAACAATAATCAGCCGTTCGGTTGCCTGACCATGTACAACACATCCAGCAATCAGGTGGTTCTGCTGGAGCCGTACGCGGGCGACGCTACCGGCATTGCGGCGGTTACCGGACTGCACAAGATCTATTCCGCACAGGGTGGGCAGGTGTACATCCACTCAACCAAAGACGGAACGTCCATCGACAACCAGTATGTAACGGTGACCGGCACTGCCTATGACGTTGCATACATGGACGCCGCATCCGACACCAACAATACCGTCTACTGAGGTTCAGACCGCAGTGAGTACCGAGTCCATCGCCGATGTGCTGGCAATTGCTGCCCATCGCGACGACGTGGAACAGACCTGCGGCGGAACCATGTTGCGGATGGCGGCGCGCGGCCTGCGCACGGCCATACTCGATTTGACCCAGGGTGAAGCGGGAACGCGGGGAACTGCCGAGGATCGCGCCAATGAGGCGGCTGAGGCGGCCCGGCTTTTAGGTGTTGGCTGGCGCCAGGCGCTCAACTTGCCTGACGGCGCAGTTGAAAATACAGTGGCAAACCGGATTGAAATTGCACGGGTGCTTCGCCTGGTAAGGCCACGTGTTGTGATTCTGCCTTACTGGCAGGCTCGGCATCCAGATCACGCCATCACGGGTACGCTGGGTTATGACGCGTGTTTTGTTGCAGGCCTTGCCAAGGTGGAGACCGGCGCTCCGCCGCATCGGCCGTTCAAGATCGTCTACGCGAGCCTGTACGCCGATGTGCGCCCGAGCTTCGTCGTCGATGTCACTCCGTTCATTGAGCAGCGCCACGCCGCTCTCATGGCCTACAAGTCGCAATACAAGAACCAGTCCACCGGCAGCGGTCTCTTTGTGCCTGAAGAGGAGATACGCGAACGGACGTTCGCGGAGGCTCGGCACTATGGCCTGCTGGCCGGCGTGCGCTACGGCGAGCCGTTTGTCCAGAAAGAGGTCGGACTGGTCGACGACCTCACGCTGCTGCCTGTGCAGTCGATCTGATGCCTTCACCGTTCTCGATGCGGCTAATAAATACACAATTGATTGGAAGCGATCAGTGATAGACAGCGGAGTTGCCAAGCGTTGTTTGTCAGGAATAACCTCATGCTTGGTTGAAAGTCAGGGGAGTGGCGTGAATCCAGTGCGTGCTTTGAGATTGCTTTTAGGAATGATGCTTTTATTGCCATTGACGTTGGGCGCGCGGGGTGAAGAGCCTGCGACTGCTCAGCCGACGCTGGATCAGGATGTTTTCCGTCACGTGGCACAGGTGGTGTGGGTAGTCAAGGATCTGGACCGTGTGGTGGACTATTGGGAGCGCCTGGGAGTGCGGGACATTCATCGCGACGGAGTGGTGCATTACAAGAACCTGACGTATCGCGGCAAGCCCGACCCGGCAACGGTGAAGCAGGTGACCGGCCACATTGGCAGTCTGGAAATCAGATGGATTGAGCCGGTGCGCGGAGGCCGGTTCTGGCGGGATGGGCTGCGTGCGCACGGAGACGGGATTCGCGTACTGAGCTACGAGGTGAAGTCGCCAAAGGAGTTTAATGAGCAAGTTGCGTACTTTCGCCAGAAGGGCGTGGGCGTGGTGGTGGAGGATAGCTGGCAGGGAAGCAAGGGAGAGGGGCGGGCGGCTTATCTTGACACAGCCAAAGAGGGCGGCGGCAACACGCTGGGACTGATCTATAACCCGAACCCGGATCAGGCTACGGAGGCGACGGAGAGTGTGGCCAACGATTATCCCCTGGGCAAGGTGGACCATTTTGCCTGGGTGGTGAACGATGTGCGCAAAGTGGACGGGTACTACACGAGCCTAGGTTTCAAGCCGTTTGCAGCGATAGATCACGCGAAGATGCTTGACCGCATCTATCGCGGTGAGCCGGGCACGTATGAGATGTGGCTGGGGTGGGATCGCACGGGGGACGCACCGCGAGAGTGGGTCCAGCAGATAACGGGGCCGGACATTTACGTGGAATACGGAAAGAAGCACGGAGAAGGCTTTCACCACCTGGGCCTGACGGTGACGGACATGGACGCGGCCATCGAGCAGATGACGGCACGTGGCGCGCCTCCCTCGCAGTCCGCTGCGTGGAAGACGGCTAAGGGCAAAGGCCGCGCCGTGTATGTGGATACGGAGCCGTATGGCGGCGTGACGCTGGAGCTGATTTACAACCCGCGTTAAGTGGCGCCAACTCCGTGCGAGAGGACGGGGTATTGGGTCCGCGCAGCCGGCATCTCGCCGGATTTCCGTCTATAACAATTCTTTATTGAACTCCAAAATAGAATAACTTTGTTTTATATGCCCCGATTCGCGACACTGGTGTCAGGAGATGACTGGTGAGGCAGACTTGGGATCCGCAGCAGTATGAGCTGAATGGCGCATTTGTTCACGGGCTGGCGGGAGGAGTGCTTGAATGGCTCGCACCGCAACCGGGGGAGCGGATTCTCGACCTCGGCTGTGGCGATGGGCAACTTACCAAGCGGATCGCTACAACCGGAGCTGCCGTGGTGGGCCTCGACGCTTCACCGCAGATGGTGGCTGCCGCGCAGGCGATTGGCCTAGATGTCACGTTGGGTGACGCCGAAGCGATTCCGTTTGAGGCACGGAGCTTCGACGCAGTATTTTCGAATGCGGCTCTGCATTGGGTCCGCAATCACGATGCCATGCTCAGCGGCGTGAAGCGCGTGCTCAAGCCGGGTGGTAGATTTGCAGCGGAGTTCGGCGGCTTTGGCAATATCGCGGCGATTCGCGTGGCCATGCGCACGGCAATTGAGCGGTTCGGCTTCGACGGCAGCAAAGACGATGTCAATTACTATCCCACGCCGCAGATTTATGCTCGGCGTCTGGAGCAGCATGGCTTCACGGTCGAGCAAATCGCGCTCATCCCGCGGCCCACGCTGTTGCCTGAAGGCGGCATGAGCGGATGGATCAGAACTTTCCGCCGGGGTGTGCTGGAATCGATGCCTGAAGAGGTGCGCGAGAAGATCGTGGAAGAGGCGACCAGGCTGCTGAAGCCCGTACTTTGCGATGAGGAAGGGAACTGGACGGCGGATTATGTTCGGCTGCGTCTGCTGGCTCGGGCGTGAATCGATAGCGGATCGAGACTCGCGCTTAATCGGATGAGAAGACGAGATTCAGCGCGTGAGCCATCCCCACCTCCAAATGGCTCACGCCTGCAAAGGTTCTGATGCTGGATTGGAGTCTAATCTGCTTCGAGTGCCTTGAAGCGGAAAAGCAGGCCCGCAATTGCTCCACCCACGCACGGTATCAGCAGGAAGAGCCACAACTGCGACAATGCTTGTCCGCCCACTACAAGCGCCGGCCCTAGGCTCCGTGCCGGATTTACGCTCACGCCCGTGATGTGGATTCCGAAGATGTGGATCACGACCAGCGTGAGGCCGATCGCCAGTCCTGCAAAGCCTGTGGGAGCTTTTCCATGCGTTGAGCCAAGGATCACGATGACAAAGATCATGGTGGCGATCAGCTCGAACAGGATTGCCGAATGCAATCCATATCCGCCCTGGTAGCCGGGTCCCCAGCCGTTCTGGCCAAGGCCATTGGCCGCAAGGTTGTATCCGCCGCCAACACCCGCCGCAATCGTATAAAGAATGTGGGCAGCCAGAATGGCGCCAATGAACTGTCCAATCCAGTAGCCGATCATGTCTTTCACGGTCATGCGCCCGGCAACGAAGACGCCCAGGCTAACGGCCGGGTTGATGTGGCATCCCGAGATGGCGCCTATGCCGTATGCGGCGCCTATCAGTGCCAACCCGAATGCGAAGGCGATGCCCAGAATGCCGACTTTGTCGCCCGCCACGACGGCGGTTCCACAGCCAAATAGCACCAGGATGAATGTGCCAACGAGTTCTGCAAAGTACTTCTTCATGGTTCCTCCTGCGTATCGATAGAGGCACATGTCTCGCTTTTGCCGCTGGATTTCTGCAACGCAGGATGGAACCTTCAGGGCGTTGTTCTGCCGGGGAAGGCTGGCAGCGAGTTCAATGTCAGGGAATACGCGCACGGAGTGTTGCAGATCGCGGAATAGAACGTCAAGTGAAAAGAGCCTTCCGATTCCGGCGTTTCCGGCGGAAATGCCAATGTACAAAGGTGTTTGTGCGCGTCTTTGACTTGGCGAATCTCCGCTTTTCAGGAGGCGATGCGAGCTTGGTTTCGACAGTTCAGACACTTCCTCCGCGAACAATCAAATTAACCAAACGTTTGCAATATGTTTGCCTGGCTGAATTAGTCTGTTAATGGTTCCGCGCGGCATGCGCAGGCTGCAGCGAATACGGCCGCCGGACGAGGGCAGACCGTTTGAGCCAAACCATTTTTGTATTGGAAGACGAATCGGACATAGCGCGGCTGGTGCAGCATCATCTTGAAGCGGCTGGCTTTGATGCTCGCCTCTACACCACCCCCACCAATCTCATACCGGATGCCGAGCGCAAATCGCCGGTGTTGTTCTTGCTCGATATTATGGTGCCCGGCGGCGACGGTCTCGATGTTTGCCGGCGCCTGCGCAATCACCAGGGACTTTCCACGATACCCATTATTTTCCTCACCGCTCGTGCGGGAGAGAACGACCGCGTTCTTGGTCTGGAACTGGGCGCGGACGACTACATCACCAAGCCCTTTTCAACGCGGGAACTGGTTGCGCGCGTCAAAGCCGTGCTGCGCCGGTTTGAGCGGCCGACTTCGCCGTCGGTCATCACCTTTGAGGATGTCATCGTCGATGCCGGCGCGATGCAGTTGAAAGTGCGTGGAGCATTGACCACGACGACGGCGACCGAGTTTCGCCTGCTGGACTATCTTGCCCGCCATCCGGGCAGGGTATTCAGCCGCGATCACCTGCTGGATGCGGTGTGGGGCGACGCCCGCTTTGTCACTCCGCGCTCAGTGGATGTCTATGTGCGCAGGATTCGTGAGAAGATCGAAATCGACCCTGAAGATCCGCGATACTTGAAGACAGTTCGCGGGGCCGGTTACAGGTTCGAGATGCCTAAAGGCGAATAGACATTGAGTCACTTCATTGAAGCATAAGTTTTTCACCAAACTCCTGGCGCTTTTTGTTCTGCTGCTCCTGTTTCAAACACTGATCATGGAGTTGGTTCTTCATGGTTTGTTGCGGCAGACAGGTGTGTTCCATCTGCCGGGCAGCGAGGCCATCTGGTCAGGGCTGATTGCACTGGCCGTGGCGATCCCGCTGTCGGCATGGATGGCAAGCCGAATCACCGCGCGGGTAGAGACCGTTGTGTCGTTTGTGCACCGCATTGCGGAAGGCGATTGGACGGCTCGCTTTGAAGAAGGCGGCAACGACGAGCTTTCCACAATGGAGTCTGCGCTCAACCGGACGGCCGAGCGCCTTGGTAAGAACTTTGCCGAGCTCGAAAGCCGACGCCAGGAGCTTGCCGCGATTCTGGATTCGATGCAGGAGGCGGTGGTTGCCATTACGCCCGAGGGAAACATTCGCTGGTCGAACGCCGTGATGCAGCGTATGGCGGGTTCGCAAATCTACCCGGGGCGTCCGCTGGCGCATTCGGTCCGCGACCCCGAGCTCCTTGCTTGCGTAAAAGGCGCGCTCGATAACCATGAAGTCAGGTCGGGACGAGCTACAGTGCTTGCTCCCGGACATGTCTTTGAAGTGCATGCGGCTCCGCTGCCCAGCGGCGGTGCGCTCGCTGTTTTACACGATGTAACCAGCGTTGAAGATGCACAGAAATCGCGCCGCGAATTTGTGGCAAACGTGAGCCATGAACTGCGCACGCCGCTCACTTCGATCCAGGGTTACGTTGAAACGCTGATTGAAGATCCAAATCCGAATTCCGATACGACGCGCGAATTTCTTGGCGTAATTCTGAAGAACGCAACGCGCATGAACCGCCTGACCGAGGATTTGCTTGCTCTGGCCGGTGTTGAAAGTCCCGACTACAAGCTGGCCATGCAGCCGGCGCGGGCCGACGCACTATTACAGGACGCGATTGAATCGCTGGGCGGCATCGTGGTTGATTCAGGTGTCAAGCTGCAATCGGCCGGCGCGCCGGAACTTGTGGTGATGGCGGACCCAGATGCGATGAACCAGGTGTTCGGCAACCTGATTGAGAACTCGCTCAAATATGCCAAAGAAGGAAAGCGCATATGCGTGGGCGCTCGTGCTCTGGAGAACGAAGTTGAGTTCATTGTGCAGGATTTTGGCCCCGGTATTGCATCGGAACATCTGGAGCGCATCTTCGAGCGCTTCTACAGAATTGATAAGGCGCGTTCACGCGAGTCGGGCGGCACCGGTCTTGGGCTGGCGATCGTTAAGCATATCGTCCAGGCGCATGGCGGGCGTATCTGGGCTGAGAGCGAACTCGGCAAGGGAGTCGCGTTCCATTTCACACTGCCGTTAGTCAAAACGGAATTGCCGACGGTCCATCCCGATCCGGTCAGCCAATAAAGATTTGCAGGCCGATTCAGCGCGCGCTGCTTCGAGATTTCCAGAACTCCAAACTCAGAGCTTTGTTGGCAATATCAAGCAATCACTTGCTTTAGGTTTGATTCGAAGATCGCTCCAGCGCCTGTAATACTACGTTAATATTGGCTGAGAGCATAGGTTAATGCGTTAAAAATCGCGTAGATTCAACTCCCCTTAACATTGGCTCTAGAGAATGAGTTACGGCAGTAAATTTTCGCGATGGAGTTCAATGTGAAAAAGACACTAGTTGCCGTTGCGTTGGTGGCGTTCGCCCTCAGTGCGGCTCATGCTCAGAAGCTGACAGGTGCGGGAGCAACCTTCCCTTACCCGATCTATTCGAAATGGTTTAGTGAATACAGTGCGGCTCATCCCGGCGTTGAGGTTAACTACCAATCGATCGGTTCGGGAGGCGGAATCCGCCAGGTGACCTCGGGCCTTGTGGACTTCGGCGCTTCCGACATGCCCATGGATGACAAGGCGCTCGCAGCCTCAAAGATCAAGCTCATTCACATTCCCACCGTGCTCGGTGCCGTTGTTCCTGTCTACAACGTGCCCGGCATCAGTGGCGAACTTCGGTTCAGCGGTCCAACGCTGGCTAACATCTACCTGGGCAAGATCACAAGCTGGGACGACGCAGCCATTGCCAAGGAAAATCCGGGCGTCAAACTGCCTAGCCAGAAGATCATCGTGGTGCATCGTTCAGACGGTAGCGGCACGAGCTTCATCTGGGCCGATTATTTGTGTAAGGTCAGCAATGAATGGGCAAACGGTCCCAGCAAGAGCACCTCTCCAGGCTGGCCAACAGGCGTTGGCGGCAAGGGCAACGAAGGTGTTGCCGGACTGGTCCGCCAGCTCCCCGGCGCCATCGGTTACGTTGAGCTGATCTACGCGCTCCAGAACAAGATCGACTATGGTGCGGTTAAGAACGCCGACGGCAACTGGGTAAAGGCGTCCATCCAGGGTGTGACAGATGCGGCCGCCAGCGTCAAGGATATGCCGGCCGACTATCGCGTCTCCATCACGAACGCTCAGGGACAGAATTCCTACCCGATCTCGAGCTTTACCTACCTGTTGATTCCGGCTACGCCGATCAATCCGGCAAACGAAGCCACGCTGAAGGATATGTTGAGCTGGATCGTGAAGTCGGGTGAGGTAGAGGCCTCGCAGCTTTCCTATGCTCCGCTGCCGAGCAACGTCCAGGAAAAAGTCCTCAAGACCATCTACGCACTTCCGTAGATCGCACGACCGATGGTTCGGCACACTACCGGACCATCGGTTATTTCGATTTGTTCAGTGAACTAATTGCCCAGGTGTTCGCCGATGAGGCGATCAACGAGCGGTGTGAGTACCTCGCCAGTTCTCGGTAATACAAATGCCGATCCCACCGCATCCCAATCCAGCTTGAAGCTGGTGGAAAGCGCCGAAATCCAGATCTGGCGCACCGGCGCATTCGGTGTGATTACAAACTTACCGGGCGGCTCGTCAAACAGAACATTCAAGACGCCGTTCTGCTCTTCCACCTCAAATCCGGCTTCGTCAGCCTCTTCGCGCTCGATGAGATGCTGCTTCAGAGCTTCAAGGGCCTGCTCTGCATGACGGCGGAATTCGGTTTCATCCAACATGGCCCCAGTGTAGCAAGCCGGGCACACTTGCGTTATGCGAGCTCCATTCTATGCGCTCTGATGACAACTTAGGTCCCTCTTGGCATTTCTTGGGGTATTTACCTTATTGTTTCCGCGCCTTCACCGGCAGCCACTCATACTTTGCACAATTGGCAAGCACTCGTTGCGGAGGATTGTGCGATGCGAATTCCTGCTATCTTCATGGCAATTGGATTCTTTATGACCAGTGTTGCTCAGGTGCCGGCTCAAACTGCTCTTTCCCAGGCCACCCCCCTTCAACTTGTGCGCGAAGTCGTCTACAACGAACTCCATGACCACTCAACACACGGTTATTGGCGTTTCCATGTGACGACCCACATGCACAATAAGACGCTTGTGTCCGATCAGGTTGAGACCATCGATGGTCCCGTATCGAGGATCGCTCTTGCCGATGGTCACCCGCTGTCTCCACAGGATGATCGGGATGAGGAAGCGCGCCTGCTTCATCTTTTAGGCTCGCCAAGCGAGCAGGAGCAGCTTCGGCGGCAGCACCGGCAGGATGAACAACGCATTACCCACATCCTTTCGTTGCTCCCGCAGGCATTTCTGTTTGATTATGACGGCCAGGAAGACGGCTGCTATCGCTTGCGCTTCCATCCCAACCCCGACTACTCGTCATCCGCAGTCGAAGCGCGCATCTTCCACGCCATGAGCGGCACCTTGTGGATCGACAGGCGTGCAAAGCACCTGGCGAAGCTCGAAGGGCGCGTCGACAGTAATGTGGACTTCGGTTTCGGAATTCTCGGGCGGGTTTACAGGGGCGGCTGGTTTCTCTTACAGCGCACGCAAGTGAGTCCTACGGAATGGAAGACCGCCCGGCTGGAGATTCACATGAACGCGCGCGCTCTGATGATGAAAACGATTGCGAAGGAGACAAGCGAAATCCGCGAAGATTTTGTTCGCGTTCCTGCCGGCACAACTCTCTCGCGCGGAGTCCAACTGCTGGAAAGGGGCAACAACGGCGCAGAAGAGCCAGAAGTTGCTATCAATGCTTTGAGGTCAGCCACGCCAACGGAAGCAATGGCTTTCCGCCATTGATCGGCGGCGCAATGCCGATGGCCGCAGGCGAAACGATGAGCAATCAGGGGCAAAGACAACTAAAGTTCTTCAGTTCCTCGCCGATCTCCCCCTCAGAGAAACATTCTGGGGGATCGAAATGGAGATTGGCCCGATCGCTGGAATTCGCGTGCTGCCCGTAATCAAGACACGCAGGACGGAACAGGAGATCTCGGCCATCTTCGACCTCGAAAACTCATCAGGACCGCTCGACGAGACCTCGGAGCAAAACGGAAAGACTCTGGCAGGCGGGCAGGATGACGATCCGGCCGATTCCGCGGAGCAGGCGGAGTCGCCGCAGGAAATGTCCAGCGAGGACTCCGGCCCAACCGTCGATCTCTTCGCGTGAGAATTTCCGCCTACAGCGTTCGCTTGAACAGAGGTGTCGCAATCAAAAGCGTGCCCACTCCAAAAACGAACAGCGATAGCAGGTCAAACTGAATCGCAGCCCAGCCCCCATCCTTAAGCACAATCGACTTGAACCCGTGAATGGCATAGGTGAACGGATCGATGACCGACAATGCGCGGAGCCACGCCGGAAACGCCGTAATGGGATACATGGCGCCCGATGGATAGAATAACAGCAGGTTGAGTACGCCGAACATCGCGCGCGGCACCAGCGGGTCGTCAACGCGCACCATCATCAGAAACATCATGCCGTTGAATGCCAACGCCGTTACCAGGATCATGGCGAACGTCTGCAGCATAATGACGGGATGGAAGATGATTCCGAGCCCTGCCATCAGCGATCCAATTACTGTTAAACAAATGCCGCTCATGACAGCCTTGATCGATCCTGCGATGTTGAGGCCGAAGACCAATTCAAGGCGCGTGATCGGCGTGACCAGGTAGCCTTCGTGTACACCTCGAGCTTTGTCGTCGATGTAGAGCATTCCGCCGCCGATCATCACGGAAACGTACATGGAGAGCGCGATGGCTGCCGGAAGCAGGAACTTCATGTATCCCACGTACGGGTACAGTTCCACGATGTTCAGGGCAATGCTGCTTGCCAGGCGCGGTTGGATGACTGGAGAATTGAGCGCCGTCACCAGCGCCTGCATCTCAGCGGAGATGCTGCCCGCGGTGAACTGATCGGTGTTATCCACCACAAAGCCGACCTTCGGAGCATCTTTTGCGTAGACACGCCGCGAGTACTGCGCGGGAATGATAACTGCGCCGTCGACTTTGCCGGTGCGCACATCTTCGCGCGCCTGCACTTCATCCTGGTAGTTGACGGTGGTAAAGGTCTTGATGTTGGCCGCGACGGAGTCAAACCCCTCACGGAGCTTCACAGCTTCAGGGCCGTGATCGTAGTCGACGACCGCCACGTGCGCGCCCTTAATCTTGCCGCCAAACGAATTGCCCATGATGATGAGCTGCAGCACCGGCATCATCAACGACATAATCATCAGCATTGGCGAGCGGAAAAACTTCCGCATCTCACGTTCAATAATCGCCATCATTCTGTTCATGGTTGTGCTCCTGGGCGAGGCGGCAAGGTAAAGGCCGGAGGCTTCACCTGCTCGTCGCGAAGCTGACGGCCCGTGTAGTGTACGAAAACATCGTCCAGTGTTGTGTTCTGCACGCTGAGTGAGGTGAGGGCCTCGCCGTATGAAGTCGCCATTTCGACTAGCTGCGTAGTGGTCTTCGATCCCGACGACGTGAGCACCCGATAGAAGCCCGCGCTCTCCGGTTGCACGCTGGTCACGCCGTCAAGCTTCTCAAGCCGCTCCTTCCACGCCTCCGAATCTTTTTCAAAGTGCACTTCGACAACGTTGGCTCCGGGTACATTGTGTTTGAGCTCGATGGGCGTGCCCAGGGCGACGAGCTTTCCATGATCGACAATGGCGATGCGGTCACACAGCTTGTCTGCCTCTTCCATGTAGTGCGTTGTCAGCAGCATGGTCAGTTGCCGCGTCTTGCGCAGGTTGTCGAGCATCTCCCACACGGCGATGCGCGAAACCGGATCCAGCCCGGTGGTCGGTTCATCGAGAAAAAAGATGCGTGGATTGTGGACGAGGCCGCGAGCAATTTCGAGGCGACGCCGCATTCCGCCAGAGAGCGTTTTGGTTGGGGCGTCACGCCACTTCAGCAGGTCGACTGCTTCAAGAACGTCGTTGATATTCTTCGTGCGCTGCGCGCGCGGCACGCTGTAGAGCTTGGCGTAGATAATCAGGTTTTCTTCGACTGTCAGGTCGGGGTCGCTGGTGAGCGCCTGCGGAATTACGCCGATGGCGCGGCGCACATCGTCAGGAAGCTTTGCCACGTCGTGCCCGGCGACGAAAGCCTTGCCGCCGGTGAGCGGAATGAGCGTCGTCATCATGCGAATGAGAGTGCTTTTACCCGCGCCGTTGGGACCAAGCAGGCCGAAGATCTCGCCTTCGTTTACGGTGAAGCTCACGTCCTTTACCGCTTCAAAGTCGCCGTAGCGCTTTACAGCATGCTCCACTCGGATAGCAGCTTGTGCGTCCTGGACTCCTCCATTCAACGCCGTACTCATTGCTTCACCAGCTTGTCTTTGGGAATGTAGACCTCTGCCGTCATTCCAGGGACGTACTTTTCATCGGGATTGTCGATAAGCAGTTTCAATTGAATCGTCTTGATGTCGCGCTTGCGGCTGCTTACGTCGCGCTGCGTAGCAAAGTCGGCCTCAGCGGATTTGTTGATGATCTTTCCCTGGATGGTTCCGCCGCTTGGCATCACGACCCGCAACGTGTCACCAAGCTTCACGCTGTCTGCCTGCGTCTCAGGCAACGGCGCGTAAACCCATGTCTGGGTCAGGTCCATGATGCTGACGATGGCTTCTCCCATGGTGACAACTTCGCCTTCGCGTGCAGCCCACACGGCAATTCTTCCGCTTACCGGGGCAACAATTTCCGCGTAGCTTCTTTCAATACGTGCCTGGTCAGCCATGGCGCGGGCATTGGCCACGTCGGCACGAGACGACGCCACGTTGCGCGCCGAGACGGTGGCGAGCAACTCGTGCGCGCGTGCCTGGCGCAGCGTTGCCTGCGCGGCCGAAAGGTTGCTCTCCGCCGCAGTAACCGCGGCCTGCGAGGCCTGCAGCGCCGTCGCCGCCTCATCCCGCGCCTGCGCGCTCATAATGCCTTGTTTTGCCAACGCAACGGTTCGCGTTGTATCGGCTTGCTGGTGTTCCAGATTCGCCTTTGCCTGCGCCAGCGATGCCTCGGCGACTTTTACCTGTGCTTCAGCGCTTGCGGCGGCGCTTTGCGTCTCGCCGGTGTTCTGTTTTTCTGTTTCCACGCTGCTGTTCAGTTTCGATCTCTGGCTCGCGGTTGTCGCCTCGGCGGCCTTCAGGGCCGCGTCCAGATCGTCGCTCTCAATCACGGCGATTAACTGGCCGGCCTTTACGTAGTCGCCTTCTTTTACAGTGAGCTTTTCAACGCGTCCTGCAATGCGCGAGTTCACCAGGACTTCATTGGCGTCCACGGTGCCGATCAGTTGCAGATCGCCGGAGGGCCTTACCGTGGCCAGATACCAGATCAGCGACCCGATCGTCAGCAGCGCCAAAATGACAAAGACTCGATTGCGTGCACTCACTTGGCTTTCCTCTCAAACATTTTGAATTCGCCGCTCTCCGGCATCGGGGTGGAAGCCAGTACTCTTGCGGCGACCTCCTCTCCGCGTTTGCGATCCGTGAAGATCGCCAGGCCCAGGTACTCGATTGCTGCCTTGCGCCGAAGTTGCATGGCGCTGCGTGTCAATGGATTCGCGCCGGTCAAAATCCCCGTGACCGGAGCCGATAGAAAATAGAAGACGTTCGCCCCGAGCGCCGCATACATGATCTGCCGCTCATCGGCATTCACGATTTCGCCGCTCCGCTTGCCTTCAATCAGTACGTCGCGGAGCCGCGTCATGTGTGGACGAAACACCTTTTCCACGATATTGGAAAGCGCGTTCTCTTCGCCCTGGTGGAGGCGAACCATCTCCTGCTGCATCAGGCTCTGGAAGGCGCGCTGGGAGTGAATACGGTCAAAGTGGTTCAGCGCGAAGCGGAGAAGCTGCTCCCCAGGTGAGCTGTCCGGCAACAGCGCCGCCAGGCTGTTATTAAGAACGCGCTGCGCCACCGCCTCAAGGGCGGCCTTGTACAGCGCCTCCTTGCTCTTGAAGTAGTAATAGAGCAGCGCCTTGTTCACGCCGGCTATCTCGGCAATCTGCTCTGTGCGCGCGCCGGCCAGGCCGTTCTCACTGAATTCGCTGATGGCAGCGTCAAGGATGCGTGACCGGGTATGACCGGCGCGCTCGGATTGTGTGCGGGGGGCAGTGATTGTGGTCATGGTTAACTAACCAGTTAGTAAAATACCTCAAGAACGGCAAAAGCGCAACCGGACAATTGTTAAAACGCTGATTGATAGTGGTTTATTGCAGGAGGTATGGAAATTCAGGAGTCGTTGGAACTGTTCTATCGCCCGTGTAGGGCAATATCGGTGATGCCATACAGTTGCGCTGCGTGGAGTCTCTATTCTTTGTTCGTGGAAGGGGTGTCGGGCGCTATTCGGTGCGCAATGCGTCTGTTGGATTTATGGATACAGCGCGACGCGCGGGTACGAAACTCGCTACTAATGTAGCAACACCAACTGTCGACATGACAGCGAAGAGAGTGGGTAGATCCCACACGCCCACTTCGAACAACTCACCGATGATCAGGTTGTGCAGAAATGTAAAAACGAAGACGACGCCTATTAATCCGAGCCCGAGACCTGAGGCCGCAAGCGCGAGAGCCTGTTTCATCACCAGTGCGTAGACCGAACTGCGCGGCGCGCCCAGAGCCATGCGTACGCCGATTTCGCGCGTCCGCTGACTTACGGTATATGAGGTGACACCGTAGAGTCCCACAATACTCAAGGATAGCGCCATCGCTGCGAATACGCCGATGAGCCATGCCGATGCGCGATGCAGAACTACGACCGGATTCGCGGCAATCCGCTCTTGCATTGTCGCTTCATGGAAGACGCCGAGGCCGGGATCGATCTGATGCAGTGAATGCACCATCCCAGGTAGAATCGCCTTGTCGTTGCCAGCAACCCGCATGGCAACTTCAAAACCCGTAGATGCAGTGTGATGGATTGACCAGTACTCTGCGGGCCAAACCTCTTCTTCGAGACTGCTCTCGTGGATATCGGCAATAACGCCTACCACTTCACGAATAGAATCAGGCGAAAGTTCGAGGTTACCGATTTTCTCGCCGAGGGGATTCTCACCGGAAAAGTATTTCTTCGCCAGGGACTCATTGATCACGATGGCCATCGGTTTGGGCCGGTCATCTTCTTCCGTCAGCATGCGGCCGCTAATCAACTTTGCCTTCAGCGTTGCCATATAATCTGGACTCACTGCGCGCGAAATAACCTCATTATGTTCACCGTTATACGTCCTGCCGGGAATGCGAATCCTGTCCGTGTCACAGTTGCACTGAAGTGGCAGATCAGATGCAATACCAACGGAGATGACGCCGGGTAGTGCGCCGAGCCGACGCTCTATCTGGTGGTAAAGTTGCAGAGTTTGCTGATTATTGGCATAACGGCTGCCCGGAGCCTGGATCATCACCGTCGCCAAGTGAGAGGCGTCAAATCCAGTCTCTATGTGGAGAAGCCTGTAGAGACTCTTGATGAAAAGACCAGCCCCGGCAAGCAAGACTACAGCGACTAAGATTTCCATTACCACAAGGTTCGCGCCTAATTTCTGCCAAAATCTTCCCGTCGCACCGCGTCCGGCTTCAAATAACCCGTCGCGCATATTCGCGCCAGCAAGCCGCAATGTCGGCGCTGTTGATAGGAAAAGGATCGCCAAAAGGGCAACGCCTGACGCCAAGAGTTCTGTATGGGCGTTGAGTCCAACTTTTTGCAGGAACGGCATTCCACCCGCCATTTGTGTTGGTACCTGCTTGGCAAGCAGAGGCATTGCCCAACCTGCAATCGCGACTCCCATCGCACAGCCCGTAGCCGCCAGCAATGCGCCCTCGGTTATCAGTTGGCGAATCAGGCGCGACCGCGTTGCCCCCAATGCGCCGCGCACGGCCATCTCTCGCCGTCGGCTTTCGGAGCGCACTAGCAAAAGGCTCGCGACGTTCACGAATGCGATCAGGAGCAACAACAATGCGCCACCGAGGAGCGTGAGCAAAAATGGACGAAAGTCGCCGATAAAGGACTCCGAGAGCAGCCGTACGCCGGCACTCTGTCCTCTGTTCGATTCCGAATACTGTGATGCCAACTGAGCCGCAATATGCTTGAGGTCGGCCTGCGCCTGTGCCACTGTTACGCCATCGCGCAGGCGGCCCACTCCCAGAAGAAAGCGGCATTCACGCATCTTTTCGCATTCACCACTGTCACCGAGCGGCATCCAAAACTCGCCGTTGCCGCGCGGAGCAAAGACAGAATCCCTGGGAAGTACCCCGATGATTGTGTAGTTGGTGCCGCTCAGATTGACGGATTGGCCGATGACATCGGCGCGGCTACCAAAACGCTTTTGCCAGGTCGCATACGTCAGAATCACAACCTTTGCGGAGCCGGGGCGATCTTCACCGGGACGAAAATCGCGGCCGAGAATCGGCTGGACACCAAGTGTACGGAAGAAGCCAGCGCTCGTTGTTGCTGTGGATACACGCTCCGTGGTTTCCCCGCGGCGCAGCAGGTGCGATGTGTAAGTCCAGACATCGAGGGAACTTAGTGTCGTGTTTTCCCGCTTCAAGTCCTCGTAGTCCGGCCGTGAGATTCCCGAGTTCGACAACTGGGCTGTTACCTCATGTACTTCCACTAACCGGTTCGGGTGAGGATATGGGATTGGCCGAAAGAGCGCCGCATCTACAAAACCGAATATCGCCACGGCGGCCCCGGAGCCGAAAGCGAGGATGAGAATCGCTGCTAGGCCGATTCCAGGGGCGCGCCACAACTGACGTATGGCAAAATGCAAATCCTGCAACACTGACTCGAGGCGAAAGCCCACAATTTGCTCACTTTGCTCACGGAGTCTGGTTGCGTTGCCAAACTGACGTACCGCAGCATAATGCGCATCTTCTTTGGCCATGCCCTTGTTCCGGAGTTCTAGCTCGGTCTGCTCGCGGTGAAAGGTAATTTCTTCGTCCAGGTCTCTGCGAAAGCTATCGCGATTGACAAGGAATCCGAGTTTGCGGAGGAGGGCGCCGAGCATTGAATTATGCCTCCTCGGGTGCCGCCAGCACGCGGCTGATGGCGACAATTGTCTGCTCGAATTGCGAGATTTCAACGTTGAGTTGCTTCTTTCCTGATCGCGTAAGCGTGTAGTAACGCGCGCGGCGGTTGGTTTCCGATATCTTCCATTGGGCTTTAACCAACCCGGCTAGCAGAAGACGCTGGAGCGCCGGGTAAAGCGAACCTTCCTCGACCGTGAGCACTTCGTCAGAGTGTCGCTTGATGGACTGTGCAATGCCATAGCCATGTAAAGGGGCGCGCGCCAATGTCTTGAGGATAAGCATGTCGAGCGTGCCGGGAAGAAGGTCGGACTTCTTAGCCATGCGTCTACATATAGTCTATCTATGTGTAGATGGTCAATAGAAGATGCGAAGGTGACTGATTGGCAGTGCGATGTTTCAACTCCAAATGGTCTGCCACAATGTAACGGGAAAGCCCTGCCCACTCGGCGTCAGATTGCTAGAAGCTAGAGGCTGACAACTGACAAAGGTCTCGCCTAGTTCGTCTTTGCAATCCGCTGGCGGATGGGGTCGTTGTCGCAGTAGACTCGCCACTCTGCTACTTTGCCGTCTTCGATGAAGGCGCGGAATGCCGTCGGCGTGGTCCAGCGATTCTCCGGCTTCAGGTTGCCGTTTGGCGCGTAGGTGCCCTCGGCAACGCCCAGCATCACCACGATCGGGCCGTCGCACATCGTTTCTTCAATGGCTACGGTGTAGTCGGGAACCATTTCGAAATATTTAGTCCACCCGCGGCGCAAGGTCTCGCGGCCTTCGAAGACCTGGCCGAGCCCGTCAATGAACCGGTGCTGTTCGGTCATCAGCCTCGTGATCTCATCCACATTCTGCCGGTTGATGGCCCTGATAAATGCCTGCGCAACTGTCTCTGCCGGTTCGCTCATCAGGTTCTGCTCCGTGTATTGAATTCTTGTACTTCATACATACACCCATAGATGGCTGCCGGCGATGTGCGGAGCCGCACAATTGATTGTTTGGCGGGAAGCGGGGCTCAATTAGAAGGCATAGCGTCAACCACCGGTATGCCCTGCGGCGGAGTGAACTTGAACGTCGCAGACGGGATGGCAACGTCGGTCTGCTCATCGCTGAAGGTAAATAGCGTCAGCGCTCCATTTGTCTCTTCCACCTCAATCGTCCTGATCACACCGTCAGTGGTGACGGTGAGCGAGAGGCGGCGGACGCGATTTTCCATTCCCTTTGGCTGGCCTGAAAGCGTAAACGTATCGTGCGGTCCAGGAGAAAGCGTCAGGTGATCGATTTCTTTTTCGAGCTGGGTGTGGCCCAGCAGAAAGCGAAGCGGAGAGCGCAAGTCGTCGAGCTTTTTGGCGGAAGTGCGCTGCACGCGCGCGTCGCCCGCGGTGTAGAACCAGGCGTATTTTCCGTCGAGCAGGAAGATTTTTCCCGCAGGCGAGCTGTAGGCCCACTTCATGCGGCCGGGTTTTTGAAGCAGAAGCGTTCCGTTCTCGGTGCGCTTCATGCCCATGCCTTCGTAGGTTTCGCTGAACTGTGCTTTAAGCGTGTGTAGTTGGTTGTAGTGACGGTCTACGCGCTGGGCGATATCGTGCGCAGACGGCGCCTTCCGCTGGGCGCAGAGGCAGGCTGAGAGCAGCGCGGCGACCGCGATGGTTGAGCCGCGCCTTAGCATTGGGCGGATGTTCATTGCAGATTCTGTGTGCAGTTGACTCCACCCACCGGATCGTATTTGATGCTGCCGAACTGATCGGCGCAGAAGCCGCGATCGCCTGTCTTTCCAACGGTTTGCGGCACGGCGGTAATGGTGTATCCATTCGACCGGTCAGTGCCGTTGATGGTTACCTTGTCCTTGCAGGTGAGGGTAAACGTATAGCCCGATTTGTAGCCTGAGATGAGGTCTCCCTGAAGGATTTGAGCGCTGCCGGGGGTGGGTGGGCCGGAGTTTGGATCGCCGCCAAGTGCAGCCAAAGTGCATGCGTAGCCGTTGGCCGGATAGGAGGATTGATACTGCAATTCCGCCTTGACGACGGTCTGAACGGAGTTGATGGCCGAGGTTTCGTTGCCCTTTTTCGTCAAGCTGCCGATGGTTGGGATCGCCATGAGCATGAGGATGAGGATGATGGCGATGACGATCAGCAGTTCCATCAGCGTAAAGCCGTTCTGCTGCCGGTCTTGTTGAGCGTTAGGGGGATAAGTACGGCGGATCGAGCGCTTTGACGAACAGTTCATGGGTATCCGAGCCTCACAGAACAGGCCGAGAACCGCCGGCCCTTTCGAAGAAATGCTACAACGTACAGACGCGAAAGGGAAATGGAACGCTCGAAAGACAGCTTTTAGCTATTAGCTATTAGCTGTTAGCTGTTAGCTCTTAGTCTCCGACGCCGGTATTGGGTGCATTTGGGCTATGCATTTACCGATAGCTGAAACGGGAAAAACTGGTACATCGGTTTGTGAAGAAGCAGCTTTCAACTGCCAGCTTTCAGCTCTCAGCTCTCAGCCTTCAGCTTTCAGCTTTTGGGTGCCTGTGAGGGCGACGGTGGTTGTCGCAGGGCGGTGACGGTGCCGGAACGGCAATACCGGCGGGCATTGCGGATTTGATTTCTTCTGTTAAGCCGACTTGAGGTTACCGATCCACGCCCAGTGGTTGATTTGGCGATGATGCACTCATCAAAGGCAGGTGTCCCAGGCGGTTTCCAAGTTAGCAGCCATTGAGCAAGGTTCGACGAGTGATCATACGTGAGGTCCACGGAAGCTGAAAACGGAATGTGTCTTCCTGCGCGGATGGCCCATTCCACGCGAAGGGGCCATCCATGCAGGTAATTCTCTCCGGCCGTCCATTAAAACAACAACTTCGCACCAAACTGAATCTGCCGTGACGTTGTCGATGTTGCAGTGACCACTCCGGCTGTCGGTGAAATGCCGGAAGTCGCCGAAGTATACACCACCGCGTTTGGCGTCAGGTAATTCGTGTGGTTGAGGATGTTGAAGAATTCAGCGCGGAATTGCAATCCCAAACGCTCAGTAATTCGAGAATTCTTGGTCGCAGAGAAATCCAGCTCCGACAGAGCTGGACCGGTCAGCGCATCGCGCGAGACATTGCCCAAAGTTCCAGTTGCCGGCGGCAGAAACGCTGCGGGGTTAAAGTATTGGGCGACCGTGCGCGGATAGAGGGTTCCGTGGAAGGTTGGGTTCCAATTCGGCCGCACCGGATTACGCGTGTCGCCACTGCCTGTGGGGTTGTATCCGAGCTGAGGTGAAAAGGGAAATCCGGATTGCACAGTGACGATGGCACTGGCTGTCCAGCCTGCGGCTGCGAAGTTTACCGGCCGGGATGCGTGACTCAAAAAGTGACGATGCGGTCCGAAGGGGAGCTCATAGGTGGCATTGATCGAGGCTGCGTGGCGAACGTCGGTAGCTGCAGGGCCCCAATCCAGTTTTGGATTCAGCGGGAAAGATACATAGGCGGGGGTGTTGCCGCTGACACTGGTATTCCACGCCGAGCCGTCGTCGAGGTTCTTTGACCAGGTGTAATTGCCGCGGAACTGGAATCCGTTGGTGAATGTACGCCGGACGTCGACTTCGAGAGCGTTGTAAAGGCCCACCCCCTGAGAAACCCATGAGGTCGTGTGCGAAAGGTCCGGATTCGCGTACGGTGCGCCCGCGGGATAGAAGACCGTTCCATCGGGTAGATAAGTCGGCACCGGTTCATTCATGTCTTCAGAGAGAATCTGGTGATAGCTGTGTGAGCCTACATAGCCGACGGTAAACGAGGTGTTGGGCGCAATCTGCTGCTCTATGCGCAGGCTCCATTCGAGCACGGCGGGCGTGGCAATGTCGGGTTGCACGTTGCTGGGTGAGACCTTGGCACCCGCGGGCGGCGGCGTTCCCGGCGTGAAGGAGAGGCTTGAGACTGGAGTGTTATTGAGAGATTCCGCCGTATTGAAGGGCGCGGTCTGGCTGAGGCGGTAGTCGAGCGTGTCGAGCAGACCATGGTAGAGACCAAAGCCGCCGCGGATCGCGGTCCCGCCGTTGCCCCAGATGTCCCACGCAAAGCCCACGCGAGGCGCCGGAAGGAATTTTGCACGGTTGACAGTCAGGGCAGAACTGCCCACAAAAGGATCGGTCTGCAGAACGCCATTGACGATCGCATAGTTCGCCGCACGTCCCTGAGCCTCATTCCAGCCGTTGGTAGATTCCGAGCGGAAGCCAGCGCGCACTTCGAGCCTCGGAGTCAACTTGATTGTGTCCTCGACGAAGCCTGCGCCCTCCAGTGAGCGCCATCCGAGCTCGGTTGGCGACGGAACGACAGTGAAGGTCTTCACCGTGCCTTGCAGAAAAGTGGCCAGGGTGCTGAAAGATGCCTGCCCGTATTGATACTGAGCCAACAAGTCGTTGGACTGGATGCGCTGAAGCCAGACACCTGCTTCGATCTGGTGCTTGCCATGCGACCAGTAGATATGATCGTCAACCGTAAACAGATTGCGTGTCGAGCTATTGTTGCTTCCGGTGTTCGCGCCGGCTCCTGAAATCGCCGATGATCCGTTGGAGGCGGTGCTGCCGCTGATGACGATGGCACCGATGGGCCTGCCGGTAACCCAACCAGGCAGATCGACTGGTGAGTATCCAGTAAAGAAGAAGCTGGCGCGTGAGTAGCCAAACCGCGCCGTGTTCAGAAGCGACGGAGAGAAGACATGCTGCTCCTGAATGCTGGCCACCTGCTCTCGCAGACTCTCATTGATCAGGCTCAGGGGATTCTGTGAGGGTGTGTTGGCAGTGCTGTCGTCGACCGTATAAACGGCAAATAGCAGATCTCTGGAGGTAAGATTTTCGTCGAATCTGATTGTGCCGAAGTCTTCTCGAATCGTCTGCTTTGGGTGGCTGAAGGCTTCGGCAATGCCTTTGCCAAGTTCAGGACCGTTTGCAACCGGCCACAATGCGAACAATGGCTCGACGGCGGGGTTGACGCCGACATACTGTTCCACGTCCGCCGAGTCAGGCAAATACCCTTGCCGGGCTTGGTCGTCAGGCACCAGCGTAACCGCGCTCAGGCCCCAGTTCTGCCGGAAGCCCTCGTAGTTGCCAAACAGGAATAGCTTATCCTTGCGGATGGGCCCGCCCAGCGATCCGCCAAACTGGTTGCGCTGGAACTCTGGAATTTTCCCCTGATCGAAATAGTTCCTCGCATCAAGCGCACTGTTGCGAATGAATTCAAACGCCGAGCCACGCAACTTATTAGTCCCGGATGATGTGACAATGCTGATCTGCGCACCGTCGCGTTTGCCGAATGCCGCGCCATAGGTGTCGGTTGCCACATTAAACTCGCGCACTGCGTCTACGCCCAGCAATTGGCCGCTTGTTCCGCCAGGCGTGACATTGATGAGCGATGCTCCAGTGTATTCAACGCCGTTCAGCAGGAAGAGATTGTCCTGGGGGCGGCGGCCACTGACGGAGAACATGTTTCCGACAGAGGAATTTGAGGTGCCGGTGCCGCCGGAGCGCTGGTTGGTGTAATTCACCGTTGCCGGATTGAGGGTGAGCAGTCCATCAAAACTGCGACCGTTGAGCGGAAGCTCTTTTACTTCGCGTTCGTTGATCAACCCTGCTGTCTGTTGCGTGCTTGTGTTGACGCTATTTTGCACCGCGTCGACCACGATCTGTTGTTGGACCTTTTCAATGCCGAGCACGAAGTTTAACTGCAGACTTTGCCCAATGGTGAGGGAAATGCCGCTTTGCTGATCGGTCTCGAATCCGTCATGGGCTATCGTGACCAGATAGTTGCCGACCGGAACGGAAGGGGCATTGAAGCGGCCGTCGCCGTTGGTCGTAAGCGTGCGGGTTGCGCCAGTCTCGATTTGGCGTACTGTTACTGTTGCACCAGTCAGCGACGCACCAGAAGTGTCACGTACAGTACCGCTGATTGTGCCGCCCACAATCTGGGCGTACGCGGTCGTTGAAATCACAAGAAGTAGAACGGTGAAAAGTCGATACAGCTTTGCAGAGAAAATCACGGTGCCTCCTGAGGAAGTAAGCAGAATGAATTGCAGGTCGAAGGACCATCTCACGAGAAAAGGCACCGCCTGGCGATTTGCCGGGTTCAGTGCGCTGATTGTCCTGATGGTCTGTGGCGAGCGAGAACTAGCGGCGACAACAACAACCGCTCCGCTTGAGAGCGGATGTGCTTGGCCCATAATTGAAAGCGGCGATAATCATTGTGCCCGGATACGCCATAAGCGAAAGTGTGATCTTGAATAAATCTGAAAGAAGAAAGACCGCGTCAGCAAAGGCTGATTCGCGGCCGTGTAGAGATTAGTTGAATCTTTGCGGATTCACCCACACAGCCGGTACGGCACACAACAACATGCACCGCTCACAGCCGGGATAATCCGAATATCCATAGGAAAAATATAACCAAGCATGGAATCGACGTCAATCTTCTTGGAGACGGAGAGCGTTGCTTTTTGAAGTTGTGCCGCAGACCGTGGCCTATATCCGAATTGCCTCAGTTGTTGACATCAAACCAAATCACTCATTGGACCCGACTTGGATTGCCACGCGAGGACAGGTATCGACAAACGGGCTAGTTATCACTCATGATGGGCGAGTAACTGACACTACGGCCAATGAGCAACGCTGGGGAGGGGGTAATTGGCAAGGGTGTGGATTTGAGCGCGGATTTGGTGATTCAGACTGCTAACGAAGGTGAGGCAATCTTTCCGGGGCTGAAGCGCAAGCTGATTCAGCAGCGTTTGCGGCACGGATGAATCCGTGCCCTTTCAAAAACAGCAGGGTTCGTGAACAACCTGGCGCGGCTTTGGTGCGTGGAGTTCTGGATTTCGAAAGACGAATGCATAGCCGGGATTAGACCCTGGGCGAGATTGTTGACAAAGTGAAAGAGCATTCCCTCAGGGCCTGAAGGCCGACCGATTTTGAGAATGTTATGTACGGCCTAAAGGCCGTACCCTTCATGTGTGATTGATCAATTTCGGCACGGATGAATCCGTGCCCTTTCAAGGCTAAGGGTTCGCCACCAAGCTGAAACGGGCTGAGAGCTGCTGCTTAGCAGGCTAATTGGCTGTGGGTCAGCTTTACGCCGTTGAGGCGGCCTAACAGGGTTACGGCTATGCGGGCGGGGTCGAAGAGTTGCTGGGCCATGGTCTGCACATTGGCTGAATCGACGGCGTCGACGCGGGCGATGAGCTCGTCCATGGTGAAGAACTTGTGGAAGTACATCTCCTGGCGGGCGAGGTTGGCCATGCGGGCGTTGGAGCTTTCAAGACCGAGCAGCAGGTTGCCTTTGAGCTGATCCTTAGCGCGCTTGAGTTCTTCTTCAGAGAGCGGAATTTCTTTGAGGCTGCGGAACTCGGACAGGACGAGGCTGATGACTTCGAGGGCCTTGCCGGCGGAGGTTCCGGCATAGACGCAGAGCGCGCCGGTGTCGCGGTAGGGGCTGAGGTCGCTGAAGATGGAGTAGACCATGCCGCGCTCTTCGCGGATGGTTTGGAAGAGGCGCGAGCTCATGCCGCCACCGAGCACGGTGTTGAGCACGAGCGCGGAGTAGCGATCCTCGTCGGTGATAGGCGGCGCGGGCACGCCCATGCAGATCTGCACCTGCTCGAGCGCTTTTTTGTTGCGCATCACGATGCGCGCACTGGGCTGCGGCGCAGTGGGTTCGGCCAGCGGCAGGCCCATGGAAAGCGATGAGAACTTGGCGGCGACGGCTTCAACGAAGCTGTCGTGTTCGAGCTGGCCGGCGGCGGAAAAGACGATGTTGCCGGCATGGAAGCGGTCACCGTGGTAGTCGAAGAGCTGGTTCTGGCTGAGGCGGCCGACGGTTTCGGTGGTGCCGAGGATGGGCATTCCGAGGGGATGGCCTTTCCAGAAGCTCTGCATGAAGAGTTCCTGGACGAGCAGGTCGGGATTGTCTTCGTCGATCTTGATTTCTTCGAGGATGACGCCGCGCTCGCGCTCGATGTCGGGCGGAGCGAAGACGGGGTTGAGCACGAGGTCGCTGAGGATGTCGAGTGCGACGGGGACGTGGTCAGAGAGCGACTTGACGTTGAAGCAGATGGTCTCTTTGCCGGTGAAGGCGTCGAGATTGCCGCCGATGGCGTCCATTTCGCGGGCGATGGCCTGGGCGGAGCGCGAGCGTGTGCCTTTGAAGAGCATGTGCTCAACAAAGTGGGAGATGCCGTTGATCTCCACGGGCTCGCAACGGGAGCCGGACTTGATCCAGACCCCCATAGCCACGGAGTGCAGGTGGTCCATTCTCTCGGTCAGCACGATCAGGCCGTTGGGGAGAACGGTACGGCGAAGATTTCGCTCAGTCGTCGTCATCATTTACAAGCTAGAGACAATTTTAGGGCAATCGGCGGAGTTTCGCATTTCATGGGACTTAGAGGTGGAATAGGAGGATGAGGATGCTCAGGGCGTCTCAGGAGGTGAAATACTAGAGCCTGTTATTAACTTTCCCGTGGACGGCGTTGCAGGAGAAAATCACGCCAGACGAGGCGGAGGACGAAGACTTTGGCTATTCCAAGGCGAGGACGACAACGAAGTATGGCGGGATTTTCTCTGCAACCCGAAGGGCTGGGGTCAATTTTCCCGATTTCTGCGTCGGTTGTCGCTAGGAGACACCCGGTATCCGTCGCTCCTCCCTTCTTGAACTCGGAAAAATTGGCGCCCAGCGCCGCCCGCGCGAAAGTTCATAACAGGCTCTAGGGGCTGAGTTTTTTCGTGGCTGATAAATCCATACATCTGGTTCGCATTGAGGACGGGGTTCCCGAGAAGGGGAGCCGGCAGCCGCTCTTTGGTCTGAATGCGGCTGAGCTGGCGGCGGTGATGGTGGCTATGGGAGAGCCGGCGTGGCGCGGGCGTCAACTGGCGGAGGCGCTCTATCGCCAGCGGAATAGCAAACTGGCTGAAATTACGACGCTGCCGAAATCTCTGCGCGAGAGGCTGGAGGCCGCTGGATGGGAGGTTGGCCGGCCGGGGATTGCGCAGGTATTTCAGTCGGCTGATGGAACGGAGCGGTTCCTGGTGCAGGGCAGCGGGGGCGCGGGCGAGACGGTTGAGTCGGTGTGGATGCCGGAAGGGGACGGCGGCGAGGCCGGCGACGGCAGCGGGAGTGATCGCGATGGCGAGCATGAGGGCATTGGCCTAGCCGCGGCGCGTAGCCGGGCTACGATCTGCGTCTCGAGCCAGGTGGGATGTGCGGTGAATTGCCAGTTCTGCCTGACGGCGAAGCTGGGGTTTCAGCGGAATCTGAGCGCGGGCGAGATTGCGGGGCAGGTGGTTTCGGTTCTGGCGCGGCACGGCGTGGAGATCGGGCGCAACCGGCTGAATCTTGTGTTCATGGGTATGGGCGAGCCGTTTTTGAACTACGACAACTTTATGGCTGCGGTTCGTTTGCTGGTGGAGGAAGTTGGTATCAGCCCGCAACGGATGACGGTGTCGACGTCGGGCATTGTGCCGGGGATCGAGCGCTTTGCGCATGAGCCGGCGGAGCTGAGGCCGAAGCTGGCTATCAGCCTGAATGCTCCTAACGACGAAGTGCGCGCGGAGGTGATGCCCATCAATCGCAAGTGGAATATCGGAGCGGTGGTGGATGCGGTGCGCATGGTGAAGCTGCGGCCGCGCGAGCGAGTGACGTTCGAATATGTTTTGCTGGGCGGCGTGACCGATCAAGCCGAGCATGCGGCCGAAGTGGCGCGGCTGGCGAAGCGGACCGGGCTTCCGGTGAAGGTGAATCTAATTGCGTGGAATCCCGGGCCCGGAATTGTATATTCGACACCGCAGGCAGAGCGGGTCGAGGATTTCCGATCGGCGCTGGCCGCGGCGGGTATTCCGGCATATGTGCGCAAGCCGCGAGGGCTGGATATCTACGCGGCTTGCGGACAGTTGAAGCGGACTGTGGAAGGGTAGTGCCGGCGGGATTTCTTGCGAGTGCATCCGCGAGGCGGCTGAGGGGCGTTTATGCAGCGCGATTGACTACCTTGAGCACTGCGCCTTCGACTTTTTGAAGATATGCGACAATTTCAAGGAGATTTCTGGCCTGCGGATTGCCGGTGGCGCTGAACATGCGCATGAGCGCTTTTGGCGAATGGCCGAGGTCTTCTCCCAACTTCACAAAACCGATGGTTCCGTTGATGTACTTGCGCAGGATGGATTTGCCTGTGTCCAGGTCTCCGGAGATCATTGCGTCGACGGCTTCTTTCAAGAGCGCACGGCGATAGCCCGCACTCTTTGAGAGTCTGGCTTTTACTGTTTCATTGAAAGCTTTTGTGAGCGCCATGCGTACTCCTGTTTGCGATGTTTGTATTCTTGCCAAAGGACCTTGGCGTTTGAAATCTCAACTTGCTGCCGGCTCTTCGTACTGCCGCCCAAAAGGATGACGAGCCTTTCTCCATCCCAGCCGAAATAAATGCGGTAGCCCGGGCCGGAATCGATGCGCAACTCCTGAACGCCTCCACCAACACTTTTTATGGACGAAAGATTGCCCCGTTCAAGGCGATCGAGTGAAACCGTAACTTTTGCCTGGGCAGTGTCATTCAATTTATCAAACCATCGTTCAAAGGGATTCCGTCCAAGCCGGTCAACGTACTGACGGATTTCGATCACTTACTTATGGTACCACAAAAGATACCATACAAGATCGCAGGGGAGCACATTCGGTGGGATAAAGCAGTACACGGTGAGCGGTCGGGGTGAAGCTTGTGGGGCAAGGGCAATATCTCCTCGTCCATCCCGGGCGCATTGAAGATTTAGGCTGGGAATGGGCGCGGAGAGCCTGGTATGGCGGCGTTCAGACGGCGCGAAAGTCGCGCGGCCAGAATTGATTGCATAAATGGCATGAATCGTTGAGGAAACATCCCTCAGGGGCTAAAGCCCAATATTATGAACTCTTCGCGGCACGGCTAAAGCCGTGCCCTTTCAAAACCATATTTATGCAACCAGCTCTAGTTTTTTGGTATCTCGATTGGCTTTACGCTGCCGCAGTCGGCGCCTTTGAATACGGATGACGCCTCAATGGTGTATTCGACCGGCGTTGCGTTGGGACCCATCTGCATGCTGCCGACAAAGTGGATTTTGCTGGTTGAGTGATCGGGATCGGTCCACGACGCTTCAACGGTGCCTTTGCCTGCCATTCTGCCGGTGCAGACCCAATCGCCGCTCATGCCGTTGGGTTTCTTTGAAATGTTGCCGAGCCGGCACTCACCTTGGCTTTGCGGAGGCGTGGTGCCGTATTTGTCGATCATCGCCTGGGTGATGCAGACCTTGGTGGTGTGCGCGCCGCCGGCAAAGGGCGAGCGTGCTGCGGCGGGCATCGTCATTCCCGGAGGCAGAGGGGACTTTTGCCAAGTCATGGTACTGGTGACCTCCCACAGACCTGGCTTTTGGCTTGATTGCGCCCATGCGAGGGCGGCAAGAGCAACGAAACACGAAATGGCAATAAGGACCGAAGCCTTTCTCATCATCTCTCCTTTTCGATTGTTCGCGCGAATCCGAGCGCTCAGACCTATTCCGAGCAACTAGTGCCAATGGCAAAGTAATTCATCTACGCGTTTTGCAGTGTAGCGGCGCGGCCCAGCGAGAGCAGGGCCTCAGCTACGCGATCGGTTGCGTGACGCACGACTTTCTCTTCAATTGCAAAGTTACCTGTAATGCAGCGGACACCCAGGGCCTGAATGCGCTCCACATCCGTGACAATGGGCGCAGCGCCCTCGGCTTTGTAGCGGGCCAGCGTGTCTGGAGAAAACGGCGCGGTGTTCACCAGCGCGCAATCGAAGACGGGGGCGCGCGTATGGTCGTAGATTTTCTCAATATGTTCCGCTGCTGTAAGTCCGAGGCTTTCATTTGCCTGGCTCATCAGGTTGCAGACGAAGACGCACAGACCGCGCGCGTTCTCGAGCGCCTCTGGAACGCCTGCGACGAGCAGGTTGGTAATGAGCGAAGTGTAGAGCGAGCCGGGTCCAACGGTGATGAGATCTGCTCGTTCGATAGCCTCAAGTGTTTCAGGGAGCGGAGCGGGGCCGGGAGGGTCGAGGGTGAGTTCGACGATGCGGCTGTGGCTGGCGGAGATGTTGGTTTCGCCGCGGACGAAGGAACCATCTTCCATCTCGGCCACCAGCGTGGTGTTGGCCGTGGTGACCGGGTAGATGCGTCCGCGCGTTGCAAGAATTTTTGAGGCGAGCTGCACTGCGAGCGCAAAGTCGCCGGTGATTTCAGTAAGCGCCGCAACAAAAAGATTGCCGAAGTTGTGCCCCTTGAGCGCGTCGCCCCCAACGAAGCGATGGTTAAAGAGGCGAACCAGCAGCGCTTCGTCTTCGCTGAGCGCGACCATGCAGTTGCGCAGATCGCCCGGCGGCAGCATCTTGAAGCCGGTGCGCAATCGGCCCGAGGAACCGCCGTCGTCGGTAACAGTGACCACGGCTGCCAGATCGGCGATGGTGGCGTCGGCCGCTCCAGTGCTTCCGGGCGCGAGGACGTGGCGGCGCAGTCCGCGGAGCAGCGTGGAGAGCCCGGTGCCGCCTCCAATGGCCACCACACGCAAGGGGTGTGTGACGGATGGAGTGTCACCAGACAAACCTGGAGCGAGTTTGCCGTTAGCGGAGTTCGAGGGAGTCAATTTCGGCCTTACGAAAGATGTAAGCTGCAGCCTTACTGGAAGTGTAAGCCTTACGGAACCTCAGGATACAGCAGTTCAGTAAAGCGCGGATCATCCGCCATATTCTGGAAGTCGTTATCGACACGAGCCTGCAACCGGTTTTTTGGATTCAGCTCGATGGCATGCGCCAGGTTTGTCAGGCAGTCCTGCGTCTCGCCGGTAACGGCGTTCAACAGCGCCAGGCCGTAGAAAACATAATCGGCACTGGGAACCTGAGACAAAATTTTGTCGAAGTGCTCGCGCGCTTCTTCGTAGTAGCCGTTGTTCAGTTGCGCCACAGCGAAATCGTAATGTTCCTCGGGCGTGGCAAAATCCAATGGCGGTTTTTCAATTTGCCGCCGGCAGGTGACGATATAAACCCTGCAGCGCTCCCCAATTTCCATGGGAGCCTCAGGCAGGAGCTTTTCGAAAGCAACCAGTGCGCGATCGAATTTGCCCTGCTGAAGCAGTTGCACGGCAGACTGATAGTGCTGGAACACAGCACCGGAGTGACCGTCGGATTTGGCGGCCGTGGGCGTATTTTTTTTGCGGCCGGCGGCCGCTGCATTCAACTCTTGCATCATGTTTATGCCAACTGATCGTATTGCCGGAATCTGTTTCGGGCCCAATGAGATCCGTTGCAGACTTCATTTGAGTTCAACGTTTCTCAGGCCCTTTTTATACGCATAACCCCTCAATACGTCAATGGGTGGCCGTGCGCAGGGGAAGTTTACCGGGCTTACCGGTCCGCATTGCGGCCGGTAAGATTTCGATAGACAGAAGGGTTCAACGCCGGATCGTTATACATCTTCAACTGCCGATAGAGCTTGAACTGCCGCGTTCCGGCGAGGGTCTCGCGCCATAAAGCCTCAAGACATCCTGCAAGGTCATCACGCTGGCCTTTGAGAATATCGAGCCGGTTGAGGTTGCGCTGCACGTGTCCCTGTTCTGCATCGGACCGCCGCGCTTCTTCATTCGTATGGTAAATCTTCAGAGCCAGAATGGAGAGGCGATCGATCATGAGGCCGGGCGACTCCGAGTTGAGCGGTGCGCTAGTGTTGGGCAGACCTTGCGGCTCAAGCCAGTTGAGCAGTGCGCGGTCCAGCTCTTCGGCTAGATCGTTGCGCAGTTGATTGGTGCGGTCGATATTGCGCTTTACCCTGGCCAGATCGGCATCCGATGCACCGGGTGTGCGTGCTTCATCTTCAATGTGCCACAGGTCGAAGTTGGCTCGATGCTGGCGCGCGACGGCCCGCAACCATGCCTCGACCGCATCGCCGGGAGCGGGCGTCTCTTCGCCGGAGATCTGAGCGAGGTGCCAATCGCGGGTTCGTTCATCGTGCAACTTTACGATTGCGTCTGCTGAGAGCATCAAAAGATCCAGCACAAGAAGATGTGCAACGGGGCCGGCTATGCGAGCCCGGTCACATTGCATGATCTGTGGTAGAACTATCCTAATTCAGGAGGCCGGCAGCTTTACTCAGGCTGATTCGAGAGCCGGCCGCTGAAGATAGACTCCATCCAAACGATTGAAACGGAGGCCGATCATGGGTCCGGTTGAGCGGTTTCTTTGCCTGGCAAGTTACGAGAGGGGTCATGACTTTGTGCGCCAATGCGCCGAGATGGGCATCAGGGTTACTGTGCTCACTCTCGACGAGCATCGCGACGGTGCGTGGCCGCACGAGTCGCTTGAGGAGCTGGCGACGATGCCCACAGGGCTTAACCGCGAGCAGATTCTGAACACGGTTTCGTGGATGGCGCGCGGCAGACGCTTCGATCGCGTGATTGCGCTGCACGAGTTCGATTTGGAAACGGCTGCGCAGATTCGCGAGCACATGCGCGTGCCCGGCATGGGAACCACGACCGCCGGTTGTTATCGCGACAAGCTGGCGCAGAGGGTGATTGCCCGCGCATTCGGGTATCAGGTTCCCGAATTTTGCCGGGTGCTGAACTACGATGAGATTCGCGATTTCATTGCTCGCGTTCCCGGGCCATGGCTGCTGAAGCCACGCACGAATGCCGCGTTTGCGACCGGCCGCGGAATTGACGAGGAGAAGCAGTTGTGGCGCGCGCTGGAAGAACTTGGCGATGCGCAGAGCCGCTTCATCCTCGAGAAGATGGTGCACGGCGATACTTTCCACGTGGATTCGATTGTGAACGAGGGCGAAGTTAAGTTTTCAGTGGTGTCGCAGAGCAGGGTGTTGCCGCTCGAACTGCAGGGAACGGATGAGATTTTTACTACGCATATGGTCGATCGCAATGGCCGCGATGCGAAGCAACTGAATGCAATCAATCGCGAGCTGGCGCCGTCGCTTGGCCTGGTTCGCGGAGTGACTCATGCGCGATTTCTGCGTTCGCATGCGGACGGCAGTTACTACTTTCTTGAGATTGGAGCGCGGGTGGGCGGTGCGTTCGTCGACCAGGTTGTGGATGCGGCCACCGGCGTGAACCTGTGGCGCGAGTGGGCAAAGCTTGAAGTGGGCGAGCTGCGCCGGACGCCGTATGCGGCTCCCGATGCGCGCGATGGATATGCGGGAGGCGTGGTTTGGGTTTCGCAGGGAGCGGGGCCCGACATTCGCGACCTTGCCGACCCGGCGGTTGTAACTCGCATCCAGGGGGAACATGAGAGTGGGCTGATTGTGCGGGCGGGCGAAGCTGGGCGGGTGCAGAAGCTGATCGACGACTACGCCGCACGGTTCGAGGGAGAACTGTCGGCGTCCTCTGCAGCGGAGCGAAGCCTTTCCTGAGCGGGCGGCGCGGTTGCACGGCCTGCTTGCCTATTGAAACCTGAGGCGCGGCCGACGGCGATGCTTTTCTGCGGCGCGCGGGGCTGTTATGCTTTGTGCGCCATGCATAGACGCGATCTGCTCAAGGTTTCACCTCTCGCTCTCGGGGCCGCAGTCGGCCATGTTTCGCTAGCTTCCGCACAGACGAGCGCGCATTCTGCTGAAGCTGTGTACAACGTACGCGACTTTGGCGCGGTGGGCGACGGCAAGACGGTGGATACGCCGGCGATCAATAAGGCGATTGAGAGCATCGCCGCGAAGGGCGGCGGCACGCTGATGTTTCCAGCGGGAACCTACCTGAGCTTCACGATTCATTTGAAGTCGCATGTCGATCTTTATCTCTCGCATGGCTGCACCATTTTGGCGGCGGATTCGCCAAGGCCCGGCGAGACGACCGGCTACAACGGCGGGACTTACGATGCAGCTGAACCGAACGATCCGTGGACGCCTTACCAGGATTACGGCCACAATCACTGGCGCAATTCGCTGTTCTTTGCGGAGAACGAGCATGACTTCGCGATCGTTGGTCCCGGCCTGATCTTCGGCAAAGGGCTTTCGCACGGCGCAGGGAAAGGCGTGCGAGGCGGCTACACGGTTTTTATTGCAGAGCAGGCGGGTGTAGGCAACAAGACGATTGCGCTCAAGAACTGCCGCAATGTGCTGCTGCGCGATTTTAGCGTGCTCAAGGGCGGGCACTTTGTCCTGCTGGCTACGGGAGTGGACAACCTCACCGTCGACAATCTGCTGATCGATACGGACCGCGATGGGCTGGACATTGACTGCTGCCGCAACGTGAGGGTTTCAAATTGCACGGTGAACAGCCCGTGGGACGATGCGATTTGTCCGAAGTCGAGCTATGCGCTGGGTTATGCGCGCTCCACAGATAACCTGACCATTGCGAACAACTACGTGAGCGGCTACTACGAGCTGGGCAGCGTGATCGGCGGCACGTGGAAGAGATATGCGGACGATGCTCCGGTGACGCGGAACGGCCGCATCAAATGCGGAACGGAATCGAATGGAGGCTTCCGCAACATCACGATTACGGGCAACATTCTGGAGGGTTGCAAGGGAATTTCGCTGGAGACCTCGGATGGTGCGTATGTTGAAGACATCGCCATTACGGGCAACACGATGCGCGACATTGTGGACGCTCCGCTGTTTCTGCGGCTGAACCGGCGCAATCGCGGCCCGAAGGATACGATGCGGCCGGGCACGCTGAAGCGCGTGGCGATCTCAAACCTGGTGAGCCACAACTCGGCGTCGTCGACGTCATCCATCATCTCCGGCATCCCCTCGAACCTGATTGAGAATGTGAAGCTCTCGAACTGCTTCTTTGGGCACACCGGATTGCCGACAAAGATGCGCGTGCGCTGGGGCGATGAGATGGAGCCCATGCCGGACTGGCGCACCATCAAGGTGCCGGAGAACGAAGAAGATTATCCTGAGCTTCTGCGCTTTGGCCCCACGCCGGCGCATGGTTTTTTTGTACGTCACCTGCGCAATCTGGAGATGTCGCATGTGGAGGTGTCGCCGACGGGGCCCGATCCGCGCCCCGCGTTCTGGCTTGAGGATGTGCACCGCGCGGATTTCTTCGCTATTACGGCTCCGCCACAAGGGAATTTTTCGCTGCGCGGGGTGACGGATTTCAGGCTGGGGTGGTCGCGTGCGGCCAAGGACACGAATCTGGAAAAGGCGGACGATCAAGTGGTGTAGGTGGGGCGAAATAGGGCCATGCTTTGGGCGTCCGTTCAGGACAGGCGGGGCAGGACAGGCGGGGCAGGGCTGGCGGGGTGGACTGCGACGGGTGGGTGGTGAGCTCGCTGGGATTCGAACCCAGGACCCACGCCTTAAAAGGGCGTTGCTCTACCAGCTGAGCTACGAGCTCTCACAAACCTCAACTCAATCAAGAATCAATCGGTTGAGTGCTATTCAGTTGTGATGCCGGACAGCCGATTTGGCTTAATGCCAAACTGCCGCCGCTTTGCACAGTGACCGGCTCTCGGATGCTCCGAGGATTCGAATGCCCGCAATTTGCGTTGGGGCGAGGCGGGCATGCCGGGTGGTTATGGCAATTGTCTGGCATCCCGTCGGTTGCTGTACTGTCTTTCAGTCTACCCTAGCCACGGCGAGACGGCCAGCGCGGGTGTGTGGGGGGGCACCTGCCCTCCAGGAGGAGGGCGGACCACCGCAAGAGTTGCGCCGAATTACTCAGTTTGGCCGGCGAGGTTCAATCGTCCTTTGCGAAGGCGGGTGAAAGCCGATTTTGTAGCCATGGTAAGCGGAATTACCTGAAAAACCAGTTGAGCGACGATCGTTCCCATAACCGCTCCGACGACACCGAAGCGTTTTACGAAGAGGATCGAGAGGCCGAGGTTAAGAATGGCCATTCCCGCTGCGCACGATGCCTGCACGCGATAACGCGCTAGCCCATTCAAGAGAAATCCTATGGGCTGCAGGTACGCATAAACGACGCATTGAATTCCGAAGATCAACAACAAGACGAGACTTACGTGGAGGTCTACGCCGACCCATAAGGGTATTATTTGGCGGCCAAACAAGACGAATATCCCTGCGATGAGAATGGCGGTAATGCCGCCAAAGATGCTGACCCTGCGGAAGGTTCGAAAGATCCATCCGGCATCGTTGCGGGCAAGAGCATCGACATAAGCCGGCCAAATGGGTCCGGAGAGCAGAACGAGCACGGAGTTCACAATGTTGAAGAGCTTTGCCGGGACTGCATATTGAGCCACAGCGGCCGGTCCCATGATTCGTGCGATGACGATATTGTCGGTCTGCATGCCCACGGACATGGCCAATTGGATAATGAACAACATTCCACCGGTTTTTAAGAGGAGCTTGCTGGCAGCTATATCCAGAGAAAAAAGACTCGGCGCCAGATCGCGATTTTGCCGTGCGAACAAGAAAATCCCATTCAGGAGGAGAGCCAATACGGGAGGTCCGGATAGCGCCCAAACCAATACCGGCAGTCCTGCATGCCGATCCATCGCGATGAGCAGGAAGACAAAGGATAAGATTGACCCACCCAGTGACCATAGATTGTTTTTGGCGCCTTCCTGCATCCCATATTGCGTGCCACTAACAGCGCCCAAGGGGAGGTTCAATAGAAAACACATGAGCAGAGCGGCGAGGGCGGGGCCGGCCTCGGTTATGGCCAGCGGGGTTTTTAGATTGAAAAACGCAGAAAGGTTCAGGAACGGATAAACGAAGTTCCAGACGATGAAGAGTACGCCGGAAATGAGGAGCAGAAACCAGAACGCACTTGAGATAGCGCGTTTGGCGGCGATGCGATCGTCTTTGCCAAGTGCGGACGCAACGAGGTTGATGAGGCCGTTGCTGATTCCGAAATCCGCGAACATTAACATCCCGATGGTGGATGTGATGGTCATCCACAAGCCGTATCGCTCTGCTCCCAGATAACGCAATGTGAGGCGGACGGTAATCAACGAGATGGTCAGGGTGGTTGCGCGCGTAATAACGGCAGTAAGGCTGGTAAGGAATGCGCGGCGATAGCGTTCGTGCGATTGATTCTGGGCCGGATTGAAAAGGGTAGCGATTATCTTTCGCCACCAAACCGGTCTGGAATCGTGGGGAGCTGAATCGGAATTCATCTTTACCAGATCATATCTGCCACCAAGCACGTTGTATGTAGACAAGGCATCTACGTATCTGAAGGTTCAATTCCGAGGGCCAATTCCGGATGAGAAGCTCTTCTGTACCAGTGGTCCGCGTTTGCCTGTGGGCAGGGCATTCCTGTGAAGGCCGAATTGGACTGTTGATGATTTCTGATGGCCTGGTGTGAGCTGCTTGCGCGGTCGAATTGACCGCTTTTCACAGGAATCACAGGGTAACCAGGCGGTTGTTTCGTTGGTAATCATGCCCCATTGGTTATGGGTTACGAGTTGGCCATATCACGAATAAAATCAACGATTTTTGGTCTATGTATGACAGGAAAGTGTTAGTCCGGCGACCGTGCAAGTGCTATTGTTGCAAGCTGCCCCGGCGACTAGGATTCGGGGTGAGGAACTGGTCTGCATTTTGACTGAGTCCGTTCATTTCTTCCGTGGCGCGGTAGACGGTTAGAGGCTCACAGGGCAAGCGCGTTGAAACGGGAGTTACAGCGGAAGTTCTGGGGAAAACGATGAGTGATCGAGGACCGCTGTACGACCAGAGCGACACGCCTGAAGATGTGGCGACTTTGTACTCCTGGGCCAATCTTCACGGTGCAAAATACCGGGACTTTTCAGAGGCACGGGCGCAGACCCGCGAAAAGGCGCGCCTGCGTGTACAGCAGGCGATTGACGAAGAACAGTCTCGCCTACAAAAGCAGGAGCAGATTGAGCGCCAGGCCGATGTGCAACAGATTCCCGAGGTGACCCCGGCCGAAGCGCAGGAGATGCCGCAGGACTGGATGGCACAGATTGCCGCAATGAAAGCAGCGAAGGAGGCACAGCAATGGGAGCTGCCGCAGCCTGAGCCAGCGCCTGAACCTCCGCAGCACATTGAGCGGCCCGAGCAACCGCCTGCAAGGCGGCCGCTGGCGGACCGCTTGGCAGCCTTTATCAAGCCGAAGGAGCCCGAGCCTCTCGTAATACAGCAGGCACCTCCACCTCCGCCACCACCGCCGGTACCGCAGCCTGAAGTGCATGTGCAGGCACAACCTCAACCGGCACCACGGCCGCAGCCGCAAATGGAACAGCCTCCGCGTGTTGCTCCTCGGCCCAGTTGGCCGGGAATGGAGCCCGCGTCTGTACCGGTTGTACATGTGCATGAGAACTCCGCGCAGCCCGGCAGCGACTGGGGGCGGGGAATACGCGTTCCGGAGACACGAGTTCCTGAGACGCGAATTCCTGAAGTACACATCCCTGAAGCTCATGTTCCGGAAGCAAGGGCGCCTGAAGCACACGTTCACGCAACACCCGTTACTGAGCCGCTCATGCCCGAGCCGCGCATGCCCGAAGCACGGGTTCAGGAAGAGCAGCGCGAGACACCTGGCCTTCCGGCATGGTTGACTCCGGAGCGGCCTGAAGAACCTCGCCATGAGGCTCCGCCTGCGCAGCCGCGACCGGCAGATGAGACGCTGCAGGGATCGCGTGACCGACTTGCTTCGCGCTGGTATGCATTGCGCGGCGTGTTTGACGGCGCAAGCACGCAGCCGGAGACGGCTCCGATGGCCCCACCTGCCCGCGCGCCCGTTGTGGCGGTATTTTCGCTGGCAGGCGGTGTAGGCAAAACAAGTTTGGCGGCAACCTTGGGCCGGGCGCTTTCAGGTCGCGGCGAACGTGTTCTGCTGGTCGATACGGCTCCTTACGGGCTTATGCCGTTCTTCTTTGGAGCGCACGATCAGCGGCCGGGCATGCTGAGGACCTTCAGCCCTCCGGGAGCGAGCGGCGATGCGCCGATTCAGATGGTGACCATCGATCCGGAGACGCTGGGACCGGAAACCGCGGCGCAGGAAGTGCTGAACGCGGAGATTTCAAAACACGCACGAGGCATGAGCCGCATCGTCGTCGATCTGGCCACAGCTTCAGGCGCTACGACTCGCCGTGTGCTCAGAATGTCACCGCTGGTGCTGGTGCCCATGGCGCCGGACATGAACTCGGTAGTGAGCATGAGCTCGATCGACAGCTTCTTCCAGCACAACGCCAGCCTTAGCTCCAAATCGGCGATGCCATTCTATGTGCTGAACCAGTTCGATTCGTCATTGCCTCTGCATCTGGATATTCGCGAGATACTGCGCGAGCAGCTTGGCGACCGCCTGCTGACGTTCAGCATCCGCCGGTCGCCGGCTGTGAGCGAAGCTCTGGCCGAGGGAATGACGGTGATGGATTACGCGCCCAACTCCACCGTGGCCGAAGATTTCGCAAGCCTTGCTGGATGGGTCAAGAGCCAGTCCGCACCCGCCAGCAGCGCGTATCGCGGCGTGCGCTGGAGTGAACGATGACCGCATCGGGCATCTGGCAGGAGATTGGAGCCGGAGAAAATATTTTCACCAAACTTCTCCGGCTGATCTTTCTGCTCGCAGCCGGAGCGGCTTTTTGTTTTCTGGCCATGCTCCCGCTCACATGGCCGCAGCAGGCTGTTCTTGGACTGCTGGCTCTGCTGGTCGCGATCTTTCTTGCGCGCGGCTCCGACTCCTATCTCGTCACGCTGATGCTGATGCTGATGTCGATGTTCTGTACCTTCCGGTATGGATATTGGCGCGTTCAGCAGGTGATCCAGTTCTTTCAGGATCCGGCCAGCCATTGGGGCGCGCTCGACATTTTCTTCATTCTTTGTTTGCTGCTGGCCGAGGCTTACGCCTTCATGATTCTGTTTCTCGGCTATTTTCAAACCATCTGGCCGTTGCGCAGGGCCCCGGTGTCGATGCCGGAGAATACCGATGAATGGCCGCACATCGATGTGCTGATCCCCACCTACAATGAGCCGCTGGATGTGGTTCGCTTTACGGCGCTGGGATCGCTGAACATGGATTGGCCGCCGGACAAGATGCACGTCTACCTGCTGGACGATGGCCGCCGGCCGGAGTTTGAAGAATTTGCGCGCGAGGCGGGCATCGGCTACAAGACGCGTGAGAACAATAAGCACGCGAAAGCCGGCAACATCAATCACGCGCTTGAGAGCCTTTCTTCGCCGTATGTTGCCATCTTCGATTGCGATCACGTTCCAACGCGAAGCTTTCTGCAGATGACGGTGGGCTGGTTCCTGCGCGATCGCAAGCTGGCGATTCTGCAAACGCCGCACCATTTCTATTCGCCCGATCCATTTGAGCGCAATCTCGACCAGTTCCGCATTATTCCCAATGAAGGTGAGCTGTTCTACGGGGTGGTGCAGGACGGCAACGACTTCTGGAATTCGAGCTTCTTCTGCGGCTCGTGTGCTGTGTTGCGTCGCTCCGCACTGGACGACGTAGGCGGAATAGCACATGAGACCGTTACCGAGGATGCGCACACCTCGCTACGCATGCAGATGAAAGGCTGGAATACGGCCTACATCAATATTCCGCAAGCGGCAGGCCTGGCCACGGAGCGGCTTTCAGCGCACGTGGGTCAGCGCATTCGCTGGGCCAGGGGAATGGTGCAGATTCTGCGCACCGACAATCCGCTGCTTTCGCCAGGGCTCTCGTTTCCGCAGCGGCTTTGCTACTTCAATGCCATGGCGCACTTTCTGTACGCGGTGCCGAGGCTGATCTTTCTTACCGCTCCGCTGATCTACCTGCTGTTCAACCACACGAACATTCCGGGCTACTGGGCGGCGATTTTAGCCTATGCGCTGCCTCACCTGGCGATGTCGGTGATGACCAACTCCAGGATTCAGGGAGAGCATCGGCACTCATTCTGGAACGAGATCTACGAAACGGTTCTGGCGCCATATATTCTGCTGCCCACGGTGCTGGCGCTGATCAGTCCCAAGCTTGGCAAGTTCAATGTGACGGCCAAGGGCGGAGTGGTGAAGCGCACGTTCTTCGACGGCAAGATCGCGCAACCGTTCCTCATCCTGCTGCTGTTCAATATTGCGGGGCTGCTGTTTGCGATTCCGCGCTTTCTTGTGTTCGACCGGGACCGTCCCGGCACCGTGGCGATGAACGTGCTGTGGTGCCTGTTCAATCTGATCGTGCTGGGCGTGTGCACGGCAGTTGCGCGCGAGCTGAAGCAGATGCGGACGTCGGTGCGAATCAGCGTAGTAACGCCGGTGCTGGCCAAATTGCCTGACGGAAGAATGCCGGCAGGAGAGACAATGAACATGTCCAGCGGCGGCACCAGTATCCGGTTTGGCGAGGCCTTTAAACTTAAACCCGATTCACAGATTCGTCTCACCTTTCCGGCACCTGCGGCAGGCTGCGATGTGCCCGCAACGATCGTTTCCTCGGAGGGATCGGTACAACGGGTGCGATTTGAAAACCTGTCGATTGCCGAAGAGGAAATTTTGACCATGGTGCTCTATTCACGCGCCGACTCGTGGCTGGGTTGGGGCGAGTCGCGCAAGAGCGACAATGCGGTGCGCAGCCTGGGCAGAGTTTTCCTTATTTCGATGCATGGCATGCGTTCAACTCTGGGAAGTCTATTTGCCAGGGAAAACGGAAACGGAAAGGGCCCCAAGTCGCTTTCGATCGCGCGCACATCCATCCTGCTGATGACCGCGGCCCTGCTGATGGGCGGGGCAACGCCGGTGCGCGGTCAGGCACGGCCTAGCGCAAAGATTCCAGTCGCAGCAAAGACTGCCGTCGCCGCCAATGCGCCGGGTATGTCATCTTTCGCTTCGGATAGACTGGCTACGGTTCCTCCGGGACACTATCAGGATTTGTTTACGCTGAACGATACCGGCTCGCCGCAGATTGAGCTGCACGGCATCGACAGCATGCACAACATCTACTTCACGCTGCCTGAGACACATGTTGTTCGATCCGCTAAGATCCATGTTTATTACGCATTCTCTCCCGGTCTTCTTCCGCAGATCAGCCACATCAAATTACTGCTGAACGGCACGCTGTTTGCCACCGTGCAGCCTGCGCCGGGGCAGAACGGCGGTTCAGACGGGCGCGACTCCGAGATGGAGTTCACGATTCCGTCCGACCTGCTGGTGCACAACAACACGCTGACACTGGAGTTCATCGGCCACTACACGCTGGTGTGCGAGGATCCGGCCAATACAACGCTGTGGGCGCGGGTTCATCGCAATACCTATCTCGATATTCGCGGCGATTTGCTGCCCGTAGCAGACGATCTGAAGCATCTGCCGGTGCCGTTTGTCGATGAGGCCGTGACACAGGCAGCGAATATTCCGGTGGTCTTTGCGGGACAGCCTTCGTACAAGGCCATTCAGGCCGCGGGTGCGGTGACGAGCTACTTTGGAATGATTTCCGAAACCCGGCCGGTGCGCTTTCCGGTTCACTATGGAACCATTCCGCAAGGCAACGTGATCTACATTGCCGAGAGTCCGGCGGGTCTTCCGCCCGGACTGGCGATGCCGACAATCAATGCACCCACCGTGGCCATGCGCACCAATCCCAATGATCCTTATGGCAAGGTGCTGATCATTGCGGGAGCGGATGCAGACCAAACCCTGGTTGCGGCGCAGGCCGTTGCTTTGCACAGCGAGATGCTGGCGGGCGGGCAATCGGCGATTCAAACTTTGCAGTTGCCGGACAAGCGGAAGCCGGACGATGCGCCTCGCTGGGCGCGCACCGACCAGACGATTTCTCTTTGGGATTATGCAACTGCGCAACAACTGCAGGGCGATGGCACTTCTCCGTTGACGGTGTACTTTCGCGTACCGCCCGACATCTACTACACGGACAAGCCGAACGCGCTGCTGAAGCTGGTGTACCGCTACAACTCGGTGCCGATCGGCCCCATCTCAAGCATGCAGGTGCGGATCAACAATGCGTTTCTCGATTCCGTTCCGCTGATTCCGGGGCAGGAAGTTTCAAAGACCACGCAGATGGACGTGCCGGTTCCGGTGGTGAACCTGCGCCCTTTTTCCAACTCTCTCGCGTTCGACTTCACCTTCCAGCTGCTCAAGGGGCCGGGCTGCGAAAACACCACGCCGATCAACATGCAGGGCTCCATCCTGAGCGACTCCTATCTTGACCTGCGAGGCTATCCGCATTACGCGCCGCTGCCGAATCTGGAGATCTTTGCCAATGCGGGCTTCCCGTTTACGCGACTCGCCGACCTGAGCGAGACCACGGTGGTGCTGCCGCCCACGCCTACCGAGCAGGAAGTGGAGGCGTTCGTTACGCTGTTGGGGCACTTTGGCCGGCAGACGGGCTTTCCGGCATTGCGCGTTACGGTGGCCGGGCCTGACGTATTGCACGCGGGGACAAACAACGACCTGCTGATTCTGGGCACCGGAGACGACCAGCCGGGATTCAGGCAGCTTGCAAAAGAACTGCCGGTCTCAATGAACAGCGGTCAGGTGCAGGTTCGCGACACACAGGGTTTCTTCGTCAAGGTTCTCCACCATGCATGGTGGAAGCTGAAGAGCGAGGAGCACACCGACTCGGGGCAACTGGTTGCTTCGGGCACTCCCGACGCGGTAATTCAGGGAATCGAATCGCCCTTTGCGCCGCGCAGCAACCGCAGCATTGTTGCCATCGATCTGAGAGACGCAAGCTATTACGAGCCGTTCCTGACGAACTTTCTGAGGGTGCAGCAGGCCTCAGATATCTCCGGATCTGTCTCGGTACTGCACGGCGATCAGTTTGAATCGTTCCGGATCGGCTCGCACGTTTACAACGTGGGAACGGTGCCGTGGTGGGTAAGGCTGCAGTTGTGGCTCAGGCAGGTGCCGTGGCTGGCTGCGGTCATTGTGATCCTTCTGGCGTTCTTGCTGGCCTTGTGGACGCGGCAATGGTTGCGTATTCGTGCACGTGCCCGCCTGAAGATGGAAGAATAGAGTAAGTTTCGGATTAGAATAGCCTTCAGTACGCGCACATTATCCGTGTGGGCCAATGTGCCAAATTTCTCAAAGAGAATGGGTTGCATTCGGCTCAGTCGATCGCAAATGACCTTGTTTGACGACCCGCGACGGAGCTGTTTCAGCCCGGGAATTCTGAGGGTTTGAAGAGCGCCGCCTGGAGTGTTCGAGCGATGAACATCAAGAAGCCGCTGCTGCCGATCTTATGTTTGTTGCTGATTTCTGCGGTGACCGGATGCAAGCGCGGTTCATGGCAGCTTTGGAACTCGTATTCGGCGCGGTTCGTCGATCCGCAGGGGCGCGTATTCGATCCGAACGGCAACCAGCATACGACATCGGAAAACGAAGCCTATGCGATGTTCTTTGCGCTGACGGCGAACGACCGCACCCATTTTGACCGCCTGCTGGCGTGGACCGAAGTGAATCTGGCGCAGGGCGACTTGAAGATGCATCTCCCGGCGCGGTATTGGGCTAAGGACGCTAATGGAAAGTGGAGCGCGCAGGATCCGAACTCGGCGTCGGATGCGGATGTGTGGATGGCGTACACGCTGATTGAAGCGGGCCGCCTGTGGAGCACTCCGCGGTACTCGGATATTGGCCGCGGCATGCTGACGCAGATTGCGCAGAGTGAAGTGGCCAATCTGCCCGGCTTTGGGCTGATGCTGTTGCCGGGGCCGGTGGGATATCAGCGCGACAGGACCTGGACCCTGAATCCCAGTTATGTTCCGGTGTTTCTCTTTGACCGGCTTGCAGTCGTCGATCCCGCGGGGCCATGGCATCAGATTGCCGGCAATGTTCCGAGGCTTTTGCAGCAAAGCGCGCGGCACGGATTTGCGATGGACTGGGTGACGTACTTTCCGGGCGATGGCTTTTATCCCGCGCCCGAGCAGCATCCGGGCACCTATCCGGACAAGACGGACGGCCCCGGCGGTGGGTACGATGCGATACGCGTTTATCTATGGGCGGGCATGCAGCCCAATATCGATGGGGTGCGGGAAAAGCTGGTGAACGCGATAGACGCAATGGGCGGCTATCTTGGCAATCACGACGCGCCGCCGGTGAGAGTGAGCGAGCAGGGCATTCCGTCGGAGCAGACAGGGCCAGTGGGATTTTCAGCCGCGATACTGCCCTACCTGCGGGCATTTCCGGGCCGCTCGTCGCTGAGCGCGCAGCAAATGATCCGCATGAGCCTGATGAAGGACGACTCGACGGGGCTTTATGGCAAGAATCAGACCCTTTACGACCAGAATCTTGCACTTTTTGGTACAGGATTTCTGGATGGCAGGTTCAAGTTTGGCCCGTCGGGTGAGCTGAACGTAAAATGGATGGGCCGATGAAGGTTGGCTGCGGGTCGCGGATAAGAAGATCGGCTGTTGCGGGTTGCCTGTTGCTGGCGCTGCCGCTCTGCGTCGCCCAAAACGCGACCGCCCAAAGTCCTGCATCAAGCGCGCGTACTGTTCTGGTTGAAAAGGCGCGCGCGGCAGAGTCGCGCGGCCGCCCCGACCTGGCTGTGCAACTGTGGCAGCAGATATTGCTTTCCGATCCGAATAATGCCGAGGCGCTTGCAGGCCTGGCCCGCGACTATAAATTGATGGGCAATGCCGATCGCGCTAATCAGACGCTGGATCGCTTGCGCCGCGTCAATCCCAACGATCCGAATATTGCGCGCATTGAGAGCCTGAGCAGCACGCAGGCTCAAAGCGAGCAGCTTCGCCGCGCGGGCGAGCTGGCCCGGCAGGGACGCGCCGAAGAAGCGGTGCGCATCTATCGGCAGCTCTACGGGAACAATCCTCCCGATAACGACATTGGGATGGCCTACTATCAGACGCTGTACGCCACGCCGAACGGCAAAACTGCTGCCGTAGCGGGCATGAGGGGCCTGGTTCAGCGGCATCCAGACAATGCGCAATTCGCAATCGGATTGGGCACCATGCTCACGTACGATCCGCGGACCCGGCCCGAAGGCATTCATATTCTGCAGGGCTATCCTAAGGATGTTGATGCGGCGTCGGCGTTGCGCCAGGCGTTGATATGGAACGCGTCCAATCCTTCAACCGCGGGACAGTTGCGGCAATACCTGCGGTCACACCCTGAAGATACAGAGATTGCCGACAGCCTGCGGGCAAACGAGCGTGCGCTAGCGAGGATGAACTCCGGCATTGCACGTACGGCGGCAGAGCGCAGGGCCTTTGCGGCGCTTAATGCGCACCGGCTGGACGAAGCCCAGACACGCTTCGATGCGCTGTTGCGCCAGCATCCCAATAATGGCCGCATTCTGGCGGGCATGGGTTTTCTGCGAATGCAGCAAAGGAACTTTGCCGCCGCCATCAGTTTTCTTTCCCGCGCTGAAGAGAACGGCTACAAGGCTAAGTCGGTTGAGAATGCTCTGGCCACATCGCGCTTCTGGGACGTGATGGGTGAGGCGACCGAAGCCTTCAACCAGAACCAGCTTGACGTTGCGCAGGCACGGTACAAAGCCGCGCTGGTGATGAATTCGCGCAGTCCCGAGGCGTTGAACGGACTTGCGGGCGTCCTGATCAAGCAGCAGCAGTACGCAGCCGCGGCGGGCGTTTATGAGCAGCTTGTCGGTGTTCAGCCTGTTGGCGAGGATGGCTGGCGCGGACTGTTCCTTGCCTATGCCGGCGACAAGCAGTACCAGAAAGCCATGGCGGCGACGGCGCGCTTCCCTGAGAGAGTAAAGACGGCGCTGGCGAAAGATCCCGAATATTTGCGCATGCTGGCCTCAGTGTATGAGGCGGAGAATCGCAGCGCCGACGCGGAGCGCGTGCTGGCACAGGCTTTGGCTTTGCCGTTCCCCAACAACGGAACCACGCTCAAGACGGATACGAAGCTGCAGTACGCGGGCATTCTGATGCAGGCCAATCGTTACAGCCAGGCGATTCCGCTTTACGAGCAGATCGTTAAAGAGAGCCCTGAGAATGCATCGGCGTGGATGGGGCTGGTGAGTGCGTATCACGAGCTTGGCCAGGACACGCGGGCGATCGCAGAGGTGCAGAAGATTCCGCCTGCCACCTACCAGTCATCGCTTGACGATCCGAGCTTTCTTTCGATGCTGGGCGCGATCTATCAGCAGGCGGGCCAGTACGAAACGGCGCAAGGACTGCTGGAGCGGGCCGCGAAGATTGAGATTGCCGCCGGAGGCCAGCCGAGCGTGGCGTTGCAGTTGCAGCTTGCCGGTATTTATCTGATGCGCAACAACACCAATCAGGCTTATGCGATCTATCAGCGCGTCATCGGAACCAATCCTGATCGCGCGGATGCATGGAAGGGCCTGATCGGCACGTTGCTGGCTACCAATCGCAACGCAGAGGCGATGAGTGAAGTGCAGGCGATGCCCGCGGCGGTGCGCAAGCAGGTTGAGGGCGATATCGAGTTTGAGCAGAGCATGGCGAGCCTTTACGCGGCCAACGGCGACATGACTCACGCAGCCGTGTACATGAATCGCGTGCAGGCCTACTACGCAAAGCGCAAGACGCAGCCGCCGGCGAACATCGAGGTTCAAAATGCGTGGCTGCTGTACAACACCGGCAACGATCGCGCATTGTACGGAACACTGATGCGGCTGGGCGGCCGCAGCGATCTGAGCGTTGCCGAGCGCGAGACCGTGCAGAACATCTGGGCCAACTGGAGCGTGCGCCGCGCCACCGAAGCAATGGATAACGGCAACTCGCCGCGCGCCGTGGACATTCTGGATGCAGCGCTGCAGGCGTTTCCTGACAACGAGACGGTGCGTATTGCGGTGGCCGGAGGTTATGCGCGCGTGGGCCGTGCGCGCGATGCGCTGAAGATTTTCAAGACGATCTCAATGCAGGGTGCAACGCAGGGCGATTATGAAGGTGCGATTGGCGCGGCGCTGGCGGCCAACGACAGGACGCAGGCCGAAGCGTGGCTGCGCGTGGCGCTTGAGCGCTTTGGCAGAGACCCGGCGATTCTGTCGCTTGCTGCGCGATACGAGCAGGCGCGCGGCGACAATCAGCGCGCGGCTGCGTATTGGCGCGCGGCGCTGGCGGCCATGCCCGCATCGAAGCCTACGGACAAGCTTGCCCATGAGCTGGTGTATCCGGAGCAGGGTCCCGCTCCTCGGCACTCCACGAACGGCGCAGACCTGAAGCAGCTTCTCAATCCCGACTACGATACTCCGGAGAAAGGGACGCGGCAGCCTGAAGCGCCTTACGGACCTGATCCTTACGATGTGCATGCGCCGTCTACAAGAGGCAGGGCGTCGACAGTGCCGAATCAGAGTCCATTGCCGGATGCACAGCCTGTTCTGAGAAGCATTCCATCGGCTCAGAACTCGACCCAGCAACTCTTTCAGCAACAGAGCGCGATTCGAGTCGCAGGTAGCAGTTCTTTCGGATCGGGTGTTGTTCGCGATGCGGTCTATCATCCTTCGCGGTGGAGTGTGCTGAGGTCGGATTACGGATGGACCGGAGCCGCAGTTTCGCCGCGCATGTTGCTGTCGGGCTATGAGCCTGTGCAGGCTCAGCAGGTTCGACGCGGGTGGGACGGCAGCGCGGTTCCGATTGTGCAGAATCCGCCGCACAACATGGCCACAGACGCGTATAAGGGGCTGATCACTTCGCTTGCAGGTGCGGACCGCAATGCCGAGGCGCTGGCTGAGCTTGCCAAGATTCCGCCCGATGCGCGGCTCATGCTTGAGTCCGACATTGAATTTGTACAGACGCTTGCCGGCGTGTATATGGCCGTAAAGGACTCGCGGCGCGCGACGGCGTATCTCAATCGCGTGGAAGGCTACTACGCGCAGAACAATGCAGCAACGCCAGCCGGGCTTGAGATTCAGCACGCATGGCTTCTCTTTAATGGTGAGAACGATATGGCGCTGTATCCTGTGATGACGAAGCTGGATGCACGCGGCGATTTGACTGCAGATCAGCGAGTGCAGGTGTCGTCGATCTGGTCGAACTGGGCCACGCGCCGCGCACAAGCAGACATCGATGACGGCAACGTGCTGCGCGGGGTAGAGATTCTGCAGGCCGCCGGGCAGACTTATCCGGACAATATGGATGTGCGCCGGGCGCTTGCAGGAGCGTATGCCAAGGCAGACCGCGCCGACGATGCATTGGCGCTGTTCAAAACCATTCCGCTGAACGCTTCGAGTGACTACGAGAGCGCGATCGGCGCGGCGATGGGCGCGAACGATACGAGCCAGGCGCACACCTGGCTGACTCAGGCTCTGGGCCGCTTCCCGAGCAATCCAAGGATTCTGGCGCAGGCAGCGCGCTTTGAACAGGCACGCGGCAACAAGAAAGGCGCGGCCGCGTACTGGCGTGCAGCACTTGCGAATATGCCCAAGGGTGCTTCGGTCGACAGTCTTAATAGCGGAACGGCGAACGTGCCCGGCGTGCAGAACTCCGCCGCGCCCGGAGACATGAAACGCTTGCTGAATCCCGGCAATCAGCCGCTGCCTGCGATCGATCTGCCGCCTTTGCCGTCGTACAGCGCACAGCCGCCGGTCTATAGTCCGCAGACGAAGAGCGAGCAGGGAACTGCCGCAGAGCAAAACTCCGCGCAGGCCTCAGCGCCTTCGTTGCGCATCAGCTCGCAGCCGATGAACGACCAGGCTGCGCGTGCGCAGGCGCTCTTTGCAGCACAGACCGACAGCCAGTTAACACAGGGCTCGGCGGCGGTGCATGCGTTGCCGAATGCCACAGCCAGCAATGCAGGTACGCAGGCAGATGCAGCGCAGCAACAGAATCTTCAGGTGCTGGTTCATCCGGCGCTGCCGGCTGATGGAAACACGGGCCAGTACACGGACACGCAATACACGCCTTCGGCACAGGAGGCTGCGACCGGTGCGTATTCCGTTCCGCGCACGCAGCCTGCGTTGACGCCGGAGAAGCCATCTGCCTCAGCGTCCACAGAAACCGTACGTAGAAGGCGCAGTCCAACTACGACAACGCGCAGGAGCGCGCAACGATCTGCTCCCGAGCAAACAGCAGCCCAAACAGCAGCGAATGAACCTCCGGCACCACCGCTGAGCAGCGCGCCCGCGGTGCAGACTTCGCCCACACCGGAAGCGCAACCGCCTGCACAGACTGCGGCTGAGCAATCGACACCCGATGCAGGCGCTACCGATCGGCAACTGGAGCAGCAGAATCTTCCGCCGCTACGTGGGCCGTGGTCGCGCCGCGGACTTCGCAGATCGATGAGTCCGCGTGATGAAGCGCTGCTGCAGCTGCACGCCATTGAGAGCGGATACAGCGGATGGCTCGGCGGAACGGGACTCGTCAACTATCGCAGCGGCGATTTGGGTTACAGCCGGCTCACGGCGCTTGAGGCTCCGTTTGAGGCGTCGCTGCCTCTGGGGCCTTTTGCGCGGTTTACTGTTGTTGCCAAGCCGGTGTTTCTCGATTCAGGGCAGGCCGATGGAACCAGCCTGATTTCGGTGCTGCAGACCACTACGACGGGCACCGCGCTTGCTACCATTCCGCAACCTATTGGAACACTGGCGGGGAGCAACTTCGCTCCGCCCGCGCAGCAGAACGCAATGGGCATCGGCGGCGAAGTGCAACTCGCGTTTCCGCAGTTCGCCATCGCAGGCGGCTACACGCCGTACGGATTCCTGGTTTCAACCTTTACGGGCAGGCTGATGTGGAGGCCGGGTAACGGCCCCTTCACCATTACCGGGGTGCGCGACTCAGTGAAAGACAGCCAGCTCTCGTACGCGGGACTGCGCGATCCGGCGGGCAATACGCTCGCCACGCAGGGCCAGATATGGGGCGGCGTGGTCTACAACCAGGGCAACGTGCAGTACTCGCACGGTGACGCTCAGTCAGGCTTCTACTTCAGTGTGGGCGGCCAGTACCTGACCGGCTACAACGTGCTCAAGAATCGGCGCATCGACGGCGACGGCGGCGCGTACTGGCGGATGAAAGTATTTCCCGAGTACGGCACGCTGAATGTGGGCGTCAACTTTTTTGCCATGCACTACCAGAGGAACGAGAACGCGTTCACGCATGGCCTGGGTGGATACTTCAGCCCGCAAGGCTACTTCCTGGCCAATGTGCCGTTCACTTACACGGGCCACTACAACACCAATCTCCACTTCAATCTTGTGGGCGGATTCGGTGTGCAGGCATTCCAGGCAGACAAGACAAAGCTGTGGCCGCTGGCCGGAGATCAGGCGCTTGAAGCAGCGCAGGGTAATCCCATGCTTCCGGATGTAACCAGCGTGGGCCCAAACTACGATCTGCGCGGGCAGATGGGCTACCTGATCAGCCCGCACTGGTTTGCTGGGGGGTTCTTCAGCGCCAATAACACGCGCAACTACTCGGCAGCTTCGTTCGGCTTCTCAATTCACTACATGTTCCGTTCCCAGCCTTCCACGGCGAGCGGCCCCACCGGCCTGTTCCCAAGCGATGGTCTGCGGCCTTTCACCGTGCCTTAGAGCGCGGCATTCAACAGACAAAACTAAAGGTTTCGCATTCCGGTTACGTTCAGGCATCGCCGTGCGCCGACGAGCCGGAATCGATGCCTCGTTCGTGCTATTCGAGCCGGGGTAACTGCGTGGTAGCGTCCAGAACAGGGGGGGCACCACGTGAGTCTTGCGGCATATCTCAGCAAACAGTTCATCGATGTCATTGAGTGGAATGAACCGGCGGACGGCATTCTTTCCTATCGCTATCCGATGCACGATCTTGAGATTCAGAACGGCGGCCGGCTCACGGTGAGGGAGTCGCAGATGGCAGTGTTCGTGAACCAAGGCAAGATTGCCGACGTTCTCGGGCCGGGAGTGCACACGCTGAGTGCGCGCAATCTTCCCATTCTGACCGGCATGATGCACTGGGATAGGAATCCCGAGTCTCCGTTCAGATCAGATTTGTATTTCTTTTCCACACGCCAGCAGCTCGACCAGAAGTGGGGTACCGCAACTCCTATTACGATGCGCGATCATGAATTTGGTGAAGTGCGCCTCCGCTGTTTTGGAATCTACTCTTACCGTGTTGCCGATCCGCAGGCATTTTTCAGCCGGGTGAGCAGTACGCGCGGCGTTTACTTTGCTGAAGATCTCGATAGTCAGTTGCGCAATATGATTCTGGCGCACATTACCGGCGTCTTAGCCGACAGCAGTGTGACGTTTCTCGATCTTGCAGCCAACCAGACCAAGCTGGCCGCAAAGATCAGCGAAGGTCTCAGGCCGTTGTTTGCCGAGCTTGGCCTCGCGCTCACCCAATTCGTTGTCGATAACATCTCTCTGCCTGAGGAACTGGCGAAGGTGCTCGACCAGCGCATCGGCATGACGATGGAATTTAACCAGGGCCGCTACTCGCGGTACGACGCGGCCGAGTCGTTCGACCTTGTAGCCGCCGCCTCCAACGGCGGGGCAGGTATGAGCCTGATCGCAGGCGCGGCCGTAGCGCAGATCTTTTCTGCGAAATTCAGAACCCCTGTGGTGGGAACCATGATTCCTGCCGCCACCGCAGTTGCAACCGCACCCAGCAGCAAATTCTGCAGGGATTGCGGGCAGTCCATTCCCGCCCGCGGCAAGTTCTGCGCGGAGTGCGGAATGCCGCAATGAACAATTGTCCTTCATGCGGCGCGCCGCTCGCACTTCGTCCGGACACTGAGGGCTTTCAGTGCAGTTCCTGCCACACGGCCTTCTTTCCTGAGCATGACGAAGACGGCGTGGAGGTACTGGGCGAGCCCGCCGACGGGTACCGGAACTGCCCAGTTTGTTTTCTGCCGCTGGTCAAGGCCAAACTCGCCGGAAGTGCGGTGCTCTGCTGCAAGAAATGTCACGGGCTGCTGATGCCGATGGCGATTCTCCCACACCTGATTGAACAGATCAGAGAAGGGCAGGGCCGCTCCGCCGTGCAGATTCCCGCAGACCGCGAGGACCTGAAGCGCGTGATCCAGTGCCCCAAATGCAATCTGCGCATGGACACACACTTCTACGCCGGCCCCGGCAATGTGGTGATTGATGCCTGCGACAACTGCTCGCTCATCTGGCTCGACCGCGGAGAGATTACGCGCATTGCCCGCGCCCCCGACAAAGGCGACCTGGAACGCACTTACGGCTTCTGAGCCGCCCTGCCAAGCTCCCCTCTAAATACCTGCCGCACAGTGTCCGGCTTCGGACACTCTTTCTCAGTTGCGAACACGGTTCCGCGATCTGGAAATCTCTATCCCATTGATTTTAAGGAGCCAGCGCCGATTCCTAATGGCACTTGACGTGCTACAGTCTGTAACAGTACACGTGTGGAGGCGAGGGAATGAGAGTTCTGCAGCAGGATCTTGGGTATGCATTCCGTCAATTGCGCAAGACGCCGGGCTTCACCGTAACGGTGCTGCTTACGTTGGCACTTGGCATAGGCGCCAACTCAGCCGTATTCACGCTGGTCAATTCCATCCTGCTCAACAATCTGCCGGTGACCGATCCCAAGACCCTCATCCGCATCGGCGACAAGGACGACTGCTGCGTGAACGGCGGCTGGCACGACACCGGCGACTACTCGCTCTTTGCCACCGACACCTATTCCATGTTCAAAAAGGATTTGCCGGAGTTTGAAGATCTGGCCGCGATGGAATCGGGCTATGCCTGGCGGCCACTGACCGTGCGCCGTGCCGGAGCACAGAACCAAGCCAAATCCGCTGTGGGAACCTTCGTATCCGGCAACTACTTCCGCGTCTTCGGTCTTTCACCGGCAGTGGGCCGGCTGTTTGTGGATGCAGACGACCAAAAGGGCGCGCCCGTCACCGCCGTCTTGAGTTACGACGAATGGCAGGAGACATATTCAGGCGACCCCAAAATCGTGGGAAGCACACTCTACATAAATACCAAGCCGGCAACCATCATCGGCGTTGCGCCCAAGGGATTCTACGGGGACCGCATCGATACCAATCCGCCCAAGTACTACCTGCCCATGAACTCGATGGATCCGGTGATCGGGGCGCCGTACTTCAACGATCCCGACACCCAGTGGGCGTACATCATCGGCCGCATCAAGCCGGGAACCTCATTGCCGGCACTGCAGGCCAAGGCGAGTGCTCTGCTCAAGCAGCAGTACGCTCCGCTCAAAACATTTACCGATCCGCGCGCACAGAAGGTACTTCCCAAAACCCATGTGGTGCTCACTCCCGGCGGCGGCGGTATCCAGAACATGCAGGACGGCTACAAGGATCACCTTAAGCTGCTGCAGTGGATCGCCGCGCTGGTGCTTCTGGTCGCCTGCGCCAACATTGCCAATCTGTTGCTGGTGCGCGGTATGAGCCGCCGCGCTGAAATCTCCATCCGCTCTGCACTGGGCGCGCAGCGCAGCCGCATTGTGCGACAGCTTCTTACCGAGAGTGTTCTTCTTGCGGGAATGGGCGGCTTGCTTGGCCTTGCCGTGTCTTATCTCGGGGCGCATGCGCTGCTGGCGCTCGCTTTCCCTGATCAGCACAACATGCCGGTGAATGATTCGCCTTCGCTGCTGGTCATCGGATTTGCTTTCGCGCTATCGCTTGTTACGGGCGTTCTGTTCGGACTTGCACCGGCGCTGATGGCCGCGCGTACGCATCCGGCTGAAGCTTTGCGCTCCAACGCGCGCACTACCGCACATGGAGCATCCTCCCTGCAGCGCTCGCTCGTGGTTGTGCAGGCTGCGCTTTCGCTGGTGTTGCTGGTTGCCGCGGGCCTGTTTGCGCAGAGCCTGAGCAAGGCTCAGAACGTTGACATGAGGCTGGACACAACCAACCGCTACATCGCGCACATCAATCCGCAGGCGGCCGGCTACAAAAACGCTGAGGTCGAACCCCTCTACCAGAGCATCGTGGACCGCTTTCACGCCATTCCCGGCGTTGTGAAAGTGGGTCTGTCCACGTACACGCCTATGGAGCAGAACAACTGGGGCTCCGGCGTGAAAGTGCAGGGCGATCCCGACCTGAACAAAGGCGCATCCTGGGTGAAAGGCAGCCCTGAATATTTTGACTCCGTCGGCACTCACGTGGTGATGGGCCGCGGCTTTACGTTGCAGGACACGTACAACGCGCCTCCCGTTGCTGTGGTCAATCAGGAGTTCGTGAAGCAGTTTTTCGGCAAGCGTAATCCTATCGGACACCGCTTCGGATTTTCCGGCCCCCGCAGCGCCGGCCAGGATGGAGCGCATGAGATTGTCGGCGTGGTAGAAGACACCACCTACACCAGCGTTTACTGGAAGGACCACGCCATGTACTTTCTGCCGCTCACGCAGCCCGCAGGCAGCAAAGACGATCCCACATTCACTCCCGAGAAAGACCTCTCGATGTATGCCGGCGCCATCGTCATCCAGACGAGCCGGCCCATCGCCGGATTTGAAAAAGTTGTCGGCGATACGCTGGCCGGCATCAATCCCAACCTCACCATCGTCAAGTTCCAGACCTTCCAGCAGCAGATCGACGATCAGTTTATCCAGGAACGGCTGATCGCACGCCTGACCTCGTTGTTCGGTCTGCTGGCGCTGCTGCTCGCGGGCATCGGTCTCTATGGCGTTACTTCATACACCGTGGTGCGGCGCACGCAGGAGATCGGCATCCGCATGGCGCTGGGAGCGGCGCGCAGCCGCGTGATCGGAGGCGTGATGCGCGGAGCCATGCTGCAGGCCATCGTCGGCCTGGCCATCGGCGTGCCGGTAGCGGTGTTCTGCGTTCGCTACGTCAAGTCGCAGCTTTATGAGATCACCAGCGTGAATGTGCCGGTAATGGCCGTAGCCATTGGAGTGCTGGTGCTGGCAGCCGCCATCGCCGGCATCATTCCGGCGCGCCGCGCGGCTTCCATCGATCCCGTAAAGGCGCTGCGCATTGAGTGAGCTGTGCGTTGCTGAATATCTTTACTGGATGGATTAACTTCCTGCGTTGAGCAGGGAATCAATCGCTGCAAAAAGTTCCTCCGGCTTTTCCGGAGGAGGCGCCGGTACCAGACGGCCTTCGCGATCGATCAGGAAGACTGCCGGGTAGCGGGCAATGTCGCGATAGATGTCTGGAACCTCGCCGCTGAGCGTAAGCAGTGGATAAGTCACCGGTACCCTTTCGAGAAACTTCTTTTGTGTCTCCACCGATTCGTCTGAGATGCCAAAGATCATCAGGCCCTCGCCGGCGTGTTCGCGGTAGAGTTGTTCGAATTTGGGCATCTCAACGCGGCACGGTCCACACCATGTTGCCCAGATGTTCACGATAACCACCTGGCCCTTGTGGTCCGCCAGCCGCTGCATGTTGCCGTTGATGTCGGGAGTGGCAAACAGGGGAGCGGGTACATGACTCATTGCCGCGTTTTGCGTTTGCTTCCAGCGTTTAGTACCGTCGCGAACCGGTCCGGCAACAAGCCCGAGCGAGAGGATAGCGAGCGCGAGGCCAATCTTTCCCGGCATGGTGAGCGTGCGCCTGCGCCAGGCGACTATGCCGGCGATCAGGATGATGAGGCCCGGCAGGGCCATGGCCGCGGTGGAGAGGGAGAGACGGAAGAGCCAATCCTTCTCAGTGTCTGCGCTCCGGCTGGTCAGAAACCGGTAGACCAGGGTGTACAGATACAGGGCGGCAAAGGGAGAAAGCAGGCCGGCAATCAGCAGGCGGTATCTGGATAGAAATTTCATTGATGGCCTCCGCCCGCGGCAGGAGAAGGGGCTGGGCTCTGCTGCGCTGCGCGGCCGCGCAGATCGGGAGGCTCAACGCCAGACACCATCAGGCAAGGTCAACGGTAATTCTCTGGAGGGTGACGGAGCAAGGGTTTTGTCGCCGGGTGGGGAAGTGGCATGCGCCTGGAATCTGGGGCTAAAGCATGCCTGGGTCGCGAAGAGGAGCATTCGAACCGGTAATCGGGCTCGTGTAGCCTGTCCGGTCCATGACATCATGGATCCTTGCCACTTCACTACAAAGAGGCCCAGTCATAATCTCCACGATTGGCAGTGGCCCGTCACTGAATAGGCTGGATTCGAAATACGGTATATTTCCCGATCTGCCCCTAAACTTAACCGGGTTTTCAGTTGACGGCCTACCTTTCGGTCGTGGCATTGCCAATCGCCATTCCTGCTCTGCAAAGAATGCGGCATCTTTACAATGACTTGCGACTCGGAGCAGATCGAAGAGGGTCCGTCTCCAAGCTTTTAGAAGTTGTCCCTTGAATTTCAAGGCGTTGATCTCTTCGAACTTGGCACGGTCAAAAGCCAAGCCGAAGACACGGTCAATAATCTTCCAGGTTCTCAACTGTTCCTTGAGCCAGTTCTCGCTCTTGCTCTTTGATTCCAATAGCGTTACCGAGCTAGTGAACTCTGTGAAAGCGCTCTGGACGAGCTGTTGTTTCTCGTTTTGCTGGTAAATGCAGGGAGCAAAGGTAACTGCGACTTCCAATTCCCGTGGAGGCCTGATGTAGCGAAGGTCGAATCCAATACTCACGCCTCTTCCGCGGTCGGCATACTGTGTCCACTGGGTCAGAAGGTCTCGCGCTTCACTGAACGAGATTAGGTATACCTCGTTCTCTAGTGGCGAGAGAGCGCCCCTATCGAACGCATGGTGCAACATCTCTTGAAGGTCCAATGAAGGGAAATTCCCCAAAATACCTGCGGCGTTCAGAGATTGAATACACGTCTCTGCGACGTCCCTCGCATGAATGAACTCCGTACTGTCGTTTGTGAACCGTGCATCGGTAGCCCAAACGTTTCCAGAAGTCAGAATTCCCTCAAATCCTTCGAGAGAGGTATAGTGCCAAACTCGCTCAGGTATTGGCCTGCTAAAAAGTTCCTCGACTGGATTGCACATAATGCCTGTTCCAATCCTATTCCGCTTCTCCCCGAAATATGGTTTGAGCGGGTAGCCCGGATGCCATAGGAATCGAAGTCTCCCACAGAATCAGGGTCCCCTGGGTCCGGATTCTCAGACCCGGGATACCAGAAACCTTAATCTGACAATCTTTGGAATTCAAATCCTTGAGGCCTGACGCGCCTGATGCCGGTCAGTGGCGCGAATCAGTGGCGCAAGGGCTTGTGTGTCGGCACTACCTGCACGGTTACGTCGCGCACCTCTGCGAGAAAACGGTTGAGCACGGAGCCGCGCAGCAGAATGTCGAAGCGGGAGCGGGCTGTCTGGCCGAAGACCACGTGCGAGATGTTTTCCTGCTGCGCAAAGTGGATGAGCGCATCGGAGACATTTCGGTCGGTCAGGTTGACGACCTTTGCGCCCAGGTCGCGCGCCATGCGCTCGTAGTCTTCGAGCCGCTGGAAGGCTTCAGGGTCGCTGTGGCCCTTATCGTTGGGCTTGGAAACGTAGACGGCGTACCAGTTGCTGTTGAGCCGGCCTGCGATGCGCGCGCCGACGCGCAGCAGGCGTTCGGTTCCGGGCCGCGTGCTGAGGCACACCATCACTTTCTCGGGAATTGGCGCCTGTTCAAGGCCCTGCGTGCGGCGATACTCCGATGCGCGGCTGCTTACCTGCTCGGCGGTGGTGCGCAAGGCAAGCTCGCGGAGCATGTTCAGGTTGCCCTTGCGGAAGAAGTTGGCCAGCGACTGCTCGACCTTGTCGGGCGTGTAGACTTTGCCCTGGCGAAGGCGCGAGCGCAGTTCGTCAACGGTGATGTCCACGTTGACCACTTCATCGGCGCGCTTGAAGAAGTTGTCGGGCACCGTTTCGCGAATCACGGTGTTTGCGGAGCGGCTGACGGCGTCGTTCAGCGTTTCAAGATGCTGAATGTTGACGGCGGTCATCACGTTGATGCCGGCGTCGAGCAGCTCGAGCACATCCTGGTAGCGCTTTTTGTTCCTGCTGCCGGGCACGTTGGTGTGCGCCAGCTCATCAACCACAACGGTGTTGGGATGCCGCACCAGGATGGCGTCGAGATCCATTTCCTTCAGGTTGACGTTCTGGTAGGGAATCACTTTTTCGGGAATGATCTCAAGATCGCGGATGCGCGCTTCAGTTTCGGCGCGGCCGTGCGATTCAACCAATCCGATGACGACGTCGACGCCGAGCTGGTGCTTCATGCGGTGGGCATCGCTCAACATATCCCATGTTTTTCCCACGCCGGGAGCAGCGCCAAGATAGATGCGCAGTTTTCCTGGTTCAACCTGATTGTCCAGATTAATCTCGGCCATGCTTTAGCCCACCTCGACAGGATGCCGCACTTCGGAAGCGACTGCTACGGGAATGGTGAAGCGGAAGGTTGTGCCGTGGCCAAGGCGGCTTTCGACGGACACCTGGCCGCCCAGCGATTCGACGAGACGGCGCACAAGCGCAAGGCCGAGGCCGGTTCCTTTTTCTGAGAAGGAATTGAAGCGATCGAAGATGGTGCTGAGCCGCTCCGCCTCAATGCCGCGGCCACTATCGCGCACAGTGAACTGGACAAAGTCCTTGGTCTCTTCGGCAGCCAGCAGAATCTCTCCTTCTTCGGGAGTGTAGCGGATGGCGTTTGACAGCAGGTTGTCGAGGATCGATCGGACGGCGCGGCGGTCCGCATTGATCATCGAGAGATCGGCAAAGGCCTGTACCTCGATATGCAGGTGCTTTTCCGCGGCTTCGTCGCAGAAGCGGTCGCGCGCGGCGTTCAGTTCCTGCAAGGGCAGCAGGCGCTCGGGCTTGAGCTCGCGTTTGCCGGTGTCGAGCTCGGCCACTCCGATCAGGTCGCTCATCAGGTCGTCGAGCTTTTCCGATTCGTGGATGGCGGAGGAGATCAGGTCGGCTTGCAGCGGACGAAGTTCGCCGCCGAAGCCCTGGCCCAGCGCGTATAGTCCGCGGCGCAATTGCAGCAGGGGATCGCGCAGCCTGCGGCTGGCCACGGCGATGAACTGCGTCTTGAAGCGGTCTGTGTCCTGCAGCGTGGTAACGTCTTCAAGCGTGGTGACTGCGCCGAGCAAGTGTCCTTCTGAGTCGCGCATGGGCATGGTGCGCAGGCGGTAGTTGCGCTCCTTGTCGCCGAAGCGCATGGGCAGCATGGCTGCTTCGTCTTCGGTGGCCACCGCTTTTTGCATTGAGACGGCGGCGCGAATTGCGGTGAGGATCTTTTCGCCGCCGGGAGTGTTTGCCAGCGCCATGCGGTCGGTTGCAGCTTCACCAAGCAACTCGCCGGCGGCCTGGTTCACTTTGAGCACGTGTCCGCGGCCGTCGGTCACAATGATGGGCTCAAAGATGGATTGCAGCACGGCGTCGGAAAGCTGGAACTCCATCTGCTTGCGGCCGGCCTCGGTATCGCGCAATTCGCGCAACCGGCCGGCGATGCGGCTCAGCTCGCCGGCGATCACGCCAAAGTCGTCGCGGCTGCTCCACTCTACTCGATGCTCAAGGTTGCCTTGCGCGATGCGGTGTGCGTCGCGGGCAAGCATGTGAATGGGCCGCATGACAAAGAAGATAGTTGCGGCCGCCACCAGGCACGACAAAGCAACGATCGTGTAACCAAGCGAGGAGTGCCCCGCGGCAGCCAGCGCGCTGTGAGCGGCGGCGGCCAACACTGCCGTCAGACAGACGAGGACCACGCAACCTAAGATGAGCCGTTGAAACAGATTGAGCATTGACCGGGACTCCGTCCGGCAGAGGGTATCACATCTATTTTCGCGGATGTGACCTCAAAACTCAAAGGCCGGCACGAAAACTCCCGCGTGAAAGCGGTTTACGGATGTGCAAAACCGCGGCGGTCGATTTGCAGGTACGGGAAATTGAATCCGGCATGCTTCCGTATAAATAAATCTTTATGGAATTCCGCAAACGGCAAGTTCGTTGTTGTGCCATTTGCAGTTCAGTCCGTTGGTCTGTTTGAGCGAGACCAAAGCCCAGTCCACTCCAAATTCGCGCTTGAGCCGTTCGAAATCCGCAAGCTGGAAATTTTGCCAACCCCGTTGCGCCTGCAACTGGCGGTTCCACGTGGTAGCCAGTCTCGGGACCAGGGTCACGACCGCCGTATCTTTGATGGCGTCGCACAACTGACTGCGTTCTGCCAGGGCGCGGAAGCTGTGATAGTCGTTGTCTCGAGCTGCAAGATAATTGGGGTCCAGGACAAAGTAGGCGTCGGCCGGCGTGTCGGTACGAATCCAGGCGAAGGCCTGTAGCCAGGGGTTGGAGGGCGCGCGGCCTGGCCACTCGATGTGTTTGCTGGCCGGAAACTGGGCGCATTGCGCGGCGAACATGGTTCCGTTGGCGGCCAGCAGAAATATGGCCCAGCGCCACACGGAGGCTTTGAGCCAGTACTTACCAAGCAGGCTGCCGCCAATGAGTGCGAGGAAGAAATAGACCAGTTGCAGGTAGCGCATGGGCTGCAGGGGCGTCAGCCGTTCCAGCGAAGCGGGCGCGAGGATCGCCATGGCGAAGGCCTGCTGAAAGATCGCGTAGACAAGGACACCCAGTGCAAATTGGGAAAGGACTTTTTGATTGTGCTTGCGCGCCACGCGCCACAGGACCCAGAAGAGAATGATCGGTCCGATTGCGCCGAGCCATTCATACCAGGTCCACTTGTACAGATAGAAATAGGCGCGCGTCTCGACTGCCTTTCTCCATAGCGGATTTGGCCTCTCAAAGAACCATAGTGGAATTACCGCGGCAACGGTGGCTGGTTGGGGGATCCTTGATTCGCGAAGCTGTTTCACTCGCGCATGAACGCTATGGGACATCGCAAGAGAGAGAAAGAAACAAAACGAGAATCCCGCAGCGGCCATGATCGGGTGCAACAGAAGTGCGCAAAGCAACAGCGCAACCGCCTGCAGGTGTTTTTGAGATAGTATGCGGACTACCGCCACCAGAATCAGCGCGGTCGCTACATTGCGAGCGTGCAGGTGCTGATCGACCAGATAGATTGCCGAGCCGGAGACAGGCAGAGTGAACATGGCCACAACCATTGCGATGCCGGCCCATTGAGCACTTCGTTCGGCAAAGAGATGCCGGGCAATGCTCAAGCAGGCATAGATAATCAACGCAATGGACGCCAACTGCCAGATCAGAATCGCCGCAGCAAGAGGAATGTGGGTGACGCGGATAAAGGCGGCGACAATGTTGTCGAAGACGGTCCCTTCAAGTTGGAGCTTGAAGAACGCGGAGTCCCATGGATAAAGCGCGGGATTCAGATGACTCTTGATGGCAGTGAGGTAGATTCCATCGTCCTCAATGCCGGGGTGATAACCCATGACCGCAAAGCCAAGCACTGTGAAAGCAGCGAGCAGCAGCGGGTCGCTTGAGAATTTTTTAAGAGTGGCCATATTCACTGATTACTCAAGCTCAGCCCGTGCTCAAAGGCTTGCGGACCATTCGTATTTGCTCATCGTGCAAACGAGAGCGCTTTGGCTTTAGTTCACAACTGCGGCATCATCAAACGCAACAATAAAAATGCTCCAACGCCGGCAAAGAACACGAGTGCCATGCGTATCCCCGGCTCGCGGTTTACCTCCGGAACCAGGTCGCTCGCGCCCACGTAGAGCGCCACGCCGGCGGATACAGGCAAACCATACGGCAGCCAATCCGGGACGACTTCAATGATGGCAACGCCTGCCAGTGTTGCCGCTGCTAACCCAACTGCCGAGTAGAACGCCGTGGCGCGGCTACGGCCACTGGCCAGCATCACACTGGCCATGGTGAATCCCTCAGGCGCCTTATGCAGAAAAATGGCGAGAAAGATTAACCAGCCCAACCAATTAGACAGCACGAAACCCGATCCGATAGCCACGCCGTCAAAAAGCGCATGAACGCTGAGCCCCGCCAGCACGGCCGTGCCGGTGCGGCGCGAAACAAGCTCTCCGCCGTGCGTTTCTTCGCCGTAATGAAAATGGCTGTTAATGGTGTGTTCAAGCAGGTGAACGATGCAGTATCCGGCCATGATGAGGATGGGGCCGAGCTTCGGGTTCATCTTGTAGCTTTCGGGGGCCATTTCGAGCAGGGCCACCGCCATCAGGAATCCCGATCCGAGTGCGACGAAGTAGCGCAGGTATTTCTCCACGCCGCGCGCGCGCACCAGCACAAGCCCACCGGCTATATCAGCCAGGGCAGCAACAGCACCGAGAATAAGAGAGAGCTTGATCATCCCCATTAACCGCTATGCCGGATGTGCAGAACATCGCCATCCTGCACAACGTACTCCTTGCCTTCAAGGCGCAGCGTGCCTTTGGCCCGCGCTGCCGCTTCAGAGCCTGCGTCGAGCAAGTTGTCCCAGCGGATGGTTTCAGCGCGGATGAAGTGATGCTCGAGATCGGTGTGGATGGCTCCGGCGGCCTGTGGGGCTTTGGAGCCGAACGGCACTGTCCACGCACGGCACTCGTCTTCGCCGGCGGTGAAAAAGCTGATCAGTCCCAGCAGTTCGTAGCTCTTGCGGATGAGGCGGACAAGGCCGCTTTCATGCAACCCGTAACTCGACAGAAAATCCGCCGCTTCGTCGTCGTCCATCTCGGCCAGCTCGGCTTCAACCTTGCCGCAAATGGCTGTCGCGCCGGAGTTGGGCCGCCTGGAAACTTCTTCCAGCTTGTAGCGGCTCACGGCTGCCTCCAGATCGTCGCCCAGCGCCGTGCTCTCGCCGATATTCAGCGCGTACAGAATTGGTTTTTGCGAAAGGAACATGAAGCCCTTGATGAGCTTCTTTTCCTCCGGCGTCATTTCCAGTTCGCGCAGGGGCTCCTCTTTCTCAAGAGCCTCCTTGGCACGCAGCAGCAGAGCATTCTCGCGCTCCAACTCACTGCTGCGCATCTTCTTCAGATCCTTTTCAAGCCGTTCGAGCCGCTTTTCAATCTGCGTCAGGTCGCTGACCATCAGATCGAACTCGACGTTCTTGATATCGCGCAGAGGATCGACGGGGCCGACATGGGGGATCGATTCGTCTTCGAAGGCGCGAAGCACGTGAATGAGCGCATCCACCTGCCGAAGGCTGGTGAGGAATGCGGTCTCCTTCAGCGCTTCCTGCCCGATGGCGGCAACGTCAACGTATTCGACCGAAGCGAATGTGGTCTTCTTTGGCGAGTAGAGGTCGGCCAGCTTCTGCAGCCGTTCGTCCGGCACGCGTGCGACGCCGATATGCGCCTCGCGCGGATTCGAGTAGCCGTGCTCGTCGAGCTTTGCCTTGGTCAGAATCTTGAACAGCGATGTTTTGCCCACCTGTGGCAGGCCGATAATGCCGGTTTTCATGAGCGTTCCATAGCGGCCCTGTCAGGATGGAATGCGCACACAAGGGCCTCTACGATGATACAGGAAGGCAATGGTGAGGCTTGAATGGAGAGGATTCAGGCCGGCGAGATGCGCAGTTTCTGCTTGATGAGGCCAGCCGCTAGGTGCGCACGGTTTCAGCCCAGGCAATCAGGATGACGGTCACGACTCCCAGCAACATCACGGCCCCTTCCACTTGCTCGCTGCGGTTGTGGAGCTTGTTAAAGTGTGCGGTGTTCGGGTCGTTCGGATTGCTGGAATCGATTGCGCCTCCAGCGGCGATGCGGTCGCGCTCCATAGCGGGGATGATGCCGTATTGCGAGTAAGCCGTAAGCCCGAGCATCAGCACCACCAGAGCCATCGGCGCCAGCACTGAGTTCGGCTTGTAGAGTCCAAACGCCGGAGCCAGAGCCAGCAACGCCAGCACCACCAGGGCTGAAACCAATCCCATGCCGTGAAGAATGCGAAGCAACTGGCCCACGATTGTGCCGGCGGTGTGCGTGTCGGGACGGAGAGTCTGGAACGTGATGGCAGCAACAACAGGAAAGAAAATCTCAGCGCCCAGCCAGACGATGAACGCCAAATATAGAAGAGAGCGGAGCAGTATCTTCATGCGTGAAAGAATACATGGCTCCGCTTCGGGATGAATAGAGAATCTGAAATCCGATTTACCGTTTTGCGCAGCGCGGTTAAATCTTTAGCGCAGAGTTACTGAATGATGCCGCTAACCGACGGACGGCCGATGAGGCGCTCAATGCGCTTGCGGATCGGCGGATGGGTGCTGAACAGATTCGCAAAGGTCGAACCTGAAAGCAGCGGCTGCATGATGAACAGATGTGCTGACGAAGGCGAAGCAATCAGCGGCACCCGCTTGCTGGCCATCTCGATCTTTTCAAGCGCGCTGGCCAGCGCATACGGATTGCCGGTGAGATGCGCGCCCGAGGCGTCGGCCTCGTACTCACGTGTACGCGAAACCCAAAGCTGAATCAGCATGGCTGCTATGGGTGCCAGCAGGAGCATCAGCAGGCCGCCCATTCCGCCTTCGCGGTCGCGGCGATCACCGCCGTATCCGCCAAACAGGCCGAACCAGAACGCCATGCGAGCCATAATGGTGATGGCTCCGGCCAGCGTTGCGGCAATCGAGCTGGTGAGGATGTCGCGGTTGCGCACATGGCCAAGCTCGTGCGCCAGTACGCCTTCAAGCTCTTCGTCTGTGAGCAACTGCAGAATGCCGTGCGTCACCGCCACTGAAGCATGCTGCGGGTTGCGCCCGGTAGCGAATGCGTTCGGCGACTCGGTGGGGATCACGTAGATCTTCGGCATGGGAATATTGGCGCGGCCGGCGAGGCGCTCCACAACCTCGTAAGCGCGAGGCAACTCTTCACGCGTGACAGGCTTGGCCCGGTACACAGCAAGCGCGATCTTGTCCGAATAAAAATAGCTAAAGAAGTTGGTTGCCGCCGCAATAACAAACGCAATCAAAGCGCCGTTTCTTCCGCCGAGATATTCTCCGGCGAGAATCAGCATTACGGTCAGCACGGACAACAGAAATGTAGTTTTGAGCGCGTTCATATCTTGCTCCCGGTAGCCATCCCTGTGGCTTTGAACCTATCTATTGGACGCGGGATTAGCGCCAACGGGTTCAAAAGCCGACAGGAATCAGTACGCGATCAAGAACGGCAAGGTTCCGCCGCGGCAAAGCCAGTTGCTGCTACGTGTTGCGCTTGAGTGCGCGGGCCAGCACCGTCTCAAGTGCCGCTTTCACCTTTGCATACTCTTCGGCTGTAAGCGTGCCGGCGATCTTCTCGCTTTCCACGGCAAACAATTCGTCCTTGAGCGCGTTGAGGAGGGCGGCATTCTTGCTTGCCGGGCTCGGAATTGGCTGATAGGCAGCCGAAACGCCCGATTGGGCTGTCGCAACCGGTGCTCCGGGCACGGACCCTGCGGTGCCCGGGGGCCTGCGCAGCAGGAAGGCCGCGCCCGCCGAAAGCAGCAGTGCCAGTCCACCCAGAATCCACCACTTGTACTTGGAGAGCGGGTCGGGAGTGTTGATGGGCTGGCCGATGCCGCCGCCGGGCTGTCCACCGTTCGCAGTGGTGTCACCTTGAGCACCTTGTTGCTCACGCGGCATCGATCCGGTGCCCGCAACCGTGAATTCGATCGGTTTATTCGGGACCGCGTTTTTGAGGATGAGCGTTTGAACTCCAGGGTCCTGATCCACGGAGCGGAAGTTCTGTCCCGACCCGGCGGTGAAGGTCATGCTCTTGGGCAGCAGCACGGCAAAGTTGTCCGCAGGCAGCGTGATCACGGATTTGAAATCGTACTTGCCGCTGTCGTAGGGCAGGGTATAGCTCACCTGGAACAGCGTATCCTTGTCGCCCTTGTCCGGCTCGATGGGAATGCCGAAGTAGTATTCTCCCTTTTTGGCGCCCGGTGTGAGGTTGACCGAGGTGGGCAAGCCTCCCGGCCGCTGCGAACCCGATCCGGTGATGGTGGCGTCAGTGGGCAGAACGATTTCAAACGAATGCTCGCTCCATTGCGTGGTCGGTGGCGAGCTGGTGTTGTGAACAAAGTAGCGCTCGTTCACGGTGAGCTGGCCGTTCTGGGCTTCGACTTCGAGCACGTCTGCTTCGATGAACACGCCAGACACCTTGGCGGCAACGTCGTAGACAGAAATATCCGCACCCGGCCCGCCACCTTGCGGCGCTGCGATAAACGATCCCGCTCCCTTGTGCGTGGCGCGGATCAGATACGGGCCGCTGCCGGGCATATTCAGCGTGTAGTGGCCCTTGGCATCGGTCGTTGTTTTGGCAACCTCTCCCATGCCTGCCTGAACATCCACCAGCACTACGGAGTCACCGGCGGAAGGTTTGCCGTCGGTTTTGTTGGTTACGGTGCCTGAAACTGTAGCAGCCTGGGCGAGAGCACCTGCGAAAAGCGTACCTAAGGCAAGAGTGCGAAAAACGATCTGAGTGAATTTCATTTTCGTAAAAACTTCCTGTTTTCCTGCGTAGTTCGGTTTGGCACGGCTGCACTTTGCGTGTGCTCCTACAGGGAAGCGCGACCGCGAAGTGGATCAGTGCTGTAGCGCATCAATTTCAGCCAGCAGTTGCGAGGTTTCGGTTTCAAGCTGCGCGCGCTGTACCTCGAAGTCCTCTTGAGGATACTTGCCGGCGTGGAACTCGAAGTTCAGGTCGCGAAGGTTTTCGTAGAGCTGCTCTTTACGTTCCAGCAGAAAGTCGAGCCGCGTCTTCTGCGTCTGGCTGGCAAAAACATTCTCTGGCCAAAACGTGTAGACAAGCAGCGCGAAGAGCAGAAACATTCCGGCGATCAGGCCCTGGGTCTCAGTCATAGCTAAAAGCCTCCGTCAATGCCGGTTTCTCGGCGAATTCGTTCTCTGCGCTCGCTATCGGCGGGGTCGCCCGGTGGAGGAGCGTTTGCAGCATCGGCAACAGCCTTGGCGGCCGAGAGCCCGGCCCAGCGCCGGATGAGGAGAATCGTGCCCAGCAGCGCCGCGCCAAAGACGGCAAATGGAGCGATCCAGGCCACAAGGTTGAACCCTTGGGTTGACGGCGCAGCCAGCACGGTTGCGCCGTACTTGGCAACGAATTGGGAGAAAATCTGCTGGTCGGTCATGCCGGTGGCGATATCTGCCCGCAATTCGGCAAGCTCCTGGCCTGAATCGGGGCAGCCCACGTGATTGCACTCGCCCACAAGCTGCGCGCATCCGCAGGTGCACATCAGACGGTGATTCAGGTCGTTATAGCGCGCGTTAGAATCGGTGGCGCCCAGCGAGAAGCACACGGCAACTGCCAGTGCTGCTGCCTGCACGGCTTTCATCCAGCGTTTGGGAGAGCGCATCAGTCGCCTCCCTTCAAAGCGGGTTCAGTTGGAACGGTACGCACGGCCGGCACGCGCAGAGTGGCGGTCTGGGGTATCAGTGCGGGAACCAGCGCAAACAAGGTGCCAAGGACCATGAGGACCAGGCCTGCCCATATCCAGCCAACCAGCGGATTGAGGAAGGCTTTGATGATGGGCTGGCCGGTATCAGGATTCGTGCCTTCGTATACCACGTAGAGATCCCAGGCCGGTAGCGAATGAATGGCCACCATGGTTTGCGGCTGCTGGCTGGCCAGGTAGACGCGCTTTTCCGGCGTCATCTGGAACTGCTTTTTGCCGCCGCGATAAACATCGAGCAAGGCGTATTCGGAGTTGAAGTTCAGGTTCGAGTCCTGCGTAGCTCCCACTTGTTCGAGCGTATAGGGGCCGATGGACATTTTGTCGTGCAGGCCAAGCTCCTGCTCATTGGTGGTGTTGAATGCCGCGCCGGCAAGGCCGATGACTACAACAACCACGCCGATGTGGATGATGTATCCGCCGTAGCGGCGCGTGTTGCGGCGCATGAGCAGCCAGGTTGCGGCCACGAGGTTGCGGTTGGTCTGCCTGGAGATGACGTTTGCCCCGCGCAGGAACTCCGAGATAATCGCGGTGAGCACGGCGGCCGAGACCGCGAATGAAATCACAGCGTAAAAGTCGCCGGTAGAGAACTGGCCGCCCTTCCACGGATTGACGCCGACCGCGAAGCAGACGATCACCGTAGCCCACATCGCGACAACCGGCAAGATAAAGTTGCGCTTGATAGCCCTGAACGACGTGGAGCGCCACGGCAGCAACGGACCAACACCGGTAAGGAAGAGCAGGAAGAGTCCGATGGGAACGGCCACCCGGTTATAGAACGGAGCGCCCACCGTAACCTTGGTCCCCTGCACATACTCCGAGATGATGGGGAACATCGTTCCCCAGAGAATGACGAAGCATGCAGTGAGCAGAACCAGGTTGTTGAACAGGAAGCTGGACTCGCGGCTTACCAGCGACTCAAGGTGCTGCTCGGTGTGGAGATGATCGCGCTGGAAGATGTAGGTAAATATGCAGACCGACAGTACAACGCCCATGAAGATCGCGAACCATGTGCCGATGGAGGACTGCGCGAACGCATGTACGGAACTCACCAGCCCGGCGCGCGTAAGCCATGTGCCCAGCAGCGTAAGCATGAATGTAGAGAAGATGAGCCACACATTCCAGCTCTTCATCATGCCTTTCTTCTCCTGCATCATGACGGAGTGCAGGAAGGCAGTGCCGGTAAGCCAGGGCATGAAGCTTGCGTTCTCAACCGGATCCCATCCCCAGTAGCCGCCCCATCCCAGCACGGCGTATGCCCAGTGCATGCCCAGGAAGATGCCGGCGGTAAGGAACAGCCAGGTGACAAGTGTCCACACGCGGGTAATCTTGATCCACTTTTCACCGGGGTAGCGCATCATGAGCGCGCCCAGCGCAAACGCAAACGGAACCGAGAAGCCCACATAGCCCAGGTAAAGCATGGGCGGGTGAATCACCATCTCTGGATATTGCAGCAGGGGATTCAGGCCGTTGCCGTCGGGGGGAATAGCGCCCCGCAAGAGAGCAAACGGCGGCGCCGCAAAGTTAAGAACAAGCAGAAAGAATACCTGGATACCCGCCAGGATGGTGCCCGCATAGGCATACAGCTTTACATCGGTCTTGTGGGTAAGGCGTAGGACGAAGCCGTAAGTGCCCAGCAGCCACGCCCACAGGAGCAGCGAACCCTCCTGGCCGCTCCACAACGCTGCAAACTTGTAGGCAGCGGGCAGATCGCGGTTGGAGTGCTCAACGATATAGGTGATTGAAAAATCGTTGGTGAAGACGGACCAGACAAGGGCAAATGCCGCCGCTGTAATAGCCAGAAACCCCGCTATCCCAGCTCGCCGCGCCGTATCAGCCAGCCGCTCCGGGGAGATGCGAGAAGGCTGTCCGGTGGCGATAAGCCGAAGGGCAATGCCCCCAGCGAGAAGATTGTAGGCTGCCAATGCCAGTGCAATTAAGAGTGCAAAACTACCGAACGCTGCCATTATGACTCCAGGAAGATTCTCGCACGCAAGGGGTGAGGAAGAGGACCTCCCAATGAGGTAATTCTCTAACCATCATAGGCCTTTGGCGTGTGATTTGGCTCACACCTCGTCAGCCCGCTCAGGGGAGGGGCTACCGAGAGGTCTCCTGGAGTAAAGTCGAGAAAAATCAGGCAGTTTTCAAATGATTGCCATTCAGGGCTGTCAGCTTTTGCTTTACCGCGTCGAGCAGGCGTTCCGCGGTGATCGGTCTCTGAATAAACTGGACTGGAAAAGACGAGAATTCCCCCTGTTTCGAGTGATCGTCGCCAATCACAAGGACAGGGAGATTGGGCAGGCGTAGATGCAGCTCTGAGATGAAACTGGTGAGCCCGATGCCGGAATGCTGGTCACTGGTCACGATCAGCCGCAGGTTCTCCGCAAATTGAGGTTGTTCTACCAGGCAAAGTGCCTCCGCGGCATTACCCACCCGCCGAACATCTGAATATTGCCTTTCCAGAATGGCTTTTCGCACTGAAGCATGCAACGGGTCGTCGTCGACCAAGAGAATTATCGCCATTTCCTCCGCAATACTGCACGGCTGCCGATCAGCCATGCACCCCCACTACATCTATTATCTAGCCCCACTTCATGACTTCGATGTGTAGGTTATCGGTGGGGTTGCCTCTAAATCGATGCAGGTGTGCCGAGCCCTACAACCAGAGTTGTAGATGCCCTGTAGTTGCCCTCGATCCGTCGATGAACGTGTTGTCATGGTTGGAAATGAGCGGTTTTGGCCTGTCTCATCAGCCGACAAGGAACTCCTTGTCACGAAGCTCCTTGATGCTGTCGCGCAGCTTGGCAGCTTTCTCAAACTCGAACTTCTTCGCGGCCTCGCGCATTTCCGTCTCGAGTTTGGCGATATAGGCGTCCAACTCCTGCTGTGTCTTGAACTCGGGCAGATCCTCCGAGGCTTCTTCAACGGCCTCGCCGTATTCCGACTTGAGAATCTGCGCCAGCCCCATATCCACCTGGCTGATGATGGATTGCGGCGTAATGCCGTGCTCCTCGTTGTAAGCCTTTTGCACGGTGCGGCGGCGATCGGTCTCGTCGATGGCGCGCCGCATGGAGTCGGTCATGTTGTCGGCGTAGAGAATGGCCTTGCCCTCGACGTGCCGGGCGGCGCGGCCCATGGTCTGGATCAGCGATCCAGCCGAGCGCAGAAACCCTTCCTTGTCCGCGTCGAGAATGGCCACCAGCGAAACCTCGGGCAGGTCGAGGCCTTCGCGCAACAGGTTGATGCCGATCAGCACATCGAACTCGCCCTTGCGCAGTCCGGCCAGCAGCTTTACGCGCTCCAACGTCTCAATCTCAGAGTGCATGTAGCGGCAGCGCACGCCGACCTCGGTGTAGTAGCCGGCCAGGTCCTCGGCCATGCGCTTGGTGAGCGTGGTAACAAGCACGCGCTCGTTGCGCTCGGCGCGATCGCGGATCTCGGCCAGCAGATCGTCGATCTGACCCTTCACCGGGCGAATTTCAACTTCGGGATCGACTAACCCGGTAGGGCGAATCACCTGCTCGACTACGATTCCCGCCGAGCGCGTAAGCTCGTACGGCCCTGGCGTCGCCGAGACGTAGATCGTTTGGTGAACGCGGCTCTCAAACTCTTCGAACTTCAGCGGCCGGTTATCCATGGCCGAAGGCAGGCGGAATCCGTAGTCAACCAGATTCTGCTTGCGGCTGCGGTCGCCGTACCACATGCCGTGCACCTGCGGAATGGTGGCGTGACTCTCGTCGACGAACAACAGGAAATCGCGCGGGAAATAGTCGATCAGCGTGGGAGGCGGCTCGCCGGGCAAGCGGCCTGAGAAGTGGCGCGAATAGTTCTCAATGCCGTGGCAGTAGCCCATCGACTTGATCATTTCCAGATCGAAGCGAGTGCGCTGATGAACGCGCTGCGCCTCAACCATGCGGCCTTCCGCCTCAAGCTGGGCAACCCACGCGTTCATCTCGTTCACAATGGACTCGATGGCTTCGCCCTTGCGCTCCGGCTGCACGACGTAGTGGCTCTTGGGGTAGATGGGCAGCCGCGAATACTTCTGCTTCACGGTGCCGAACAGCGGATCGATCTGCGCCAGCGACTCAATCTCGTCGCCGAACATCTCAATGCGGTAGGCGTTCTCATCGTACGTGGGGAAGACTTCGATGATGTCGCCGCGCACGCGGAAGGTGCCTCGGCGAAAGTCGTTGTCGTTTCGCTCGTAGAGGATTTCGACCAGGCGGCGCGTGATGTCTTTGCGGCTGATCTGCTGGCCCTTTTCAAGCAGCAGCAACATGCCGTAATAAGCCTCCGGCGAGCCCAGGCCGTAGATGCAGCTTACCGAACTGACGATGATGGCGTCGCGGCGCTCAAACAGCGAGCGCGTGGCGGAGAGCCGCAGCTTATCCAGCTCCTCGTTGATGGTGGCTTCTTTCTCGATATAGAGATCGCCGGCGGGGATGTAGGCCTCGGGCTGGTAGTAGTCGTAGTAGCTGACGAAGTACTCGACCGCGTTGCCGGGGAAGAACTGCTTGAACTCGTGATAGAGCTGCGCGGCCAGCGTCTTGTTGTGGGCGAGGATGAGCGCCGGGCGGTTGGACTGCTCGATGATCTTGGCCATGGTGAAGGTCTTGCCGGAGCCGGTAACACCCAGCAGCACCTGGTGCTGCTCGCCGGCGGCAAGGCCGGACACAAGGTCCTCAATGGCCCGCGGCTGATCTCCCCTGGGCTTGTAGCTGGTAACGAGCTGAAAGTCCATAGATGGCATTATAAGCGAGAGGCGAAGATTGGGCGAAAAAGCAGGGTGATCGAAGAGTAGTGCTATTTCAGAAGTGTTAAGAAACTAGATCATGAGGCATTCCGCAAGAGGCTATAGATTTATGGTCGCGTCAGCTGTTACTCGTGGAATTGGTTTCGAAGATGGCGCGTGGAAATCTATTTCTCGGCACCTTTTGTTGTTTCAAAGTCGTCTTCTTTTTCCCTGGGGCGTTCATGTAAACCCTAATCGCACTGTTTGTCGGAACATGAAGACAGAGATTGTATTGCTCTTCGGCTTCACCCTTTGCCTTAGAGCCTGTTATTAACTTTGCGCCAGTTGTCGAGCGAGATTTGCCAGCATGAGGATGGCGAATGCGAGGTAGTGGAGCGCGGCGAGGGTTTCGGCCAGTCTTTCGTAGTCTCGAGCCAAGCGGCGGAAGCGTGCGGCCCAGGCAAAGCTACGCTCTACGACCCAACGTCGTGGCAACAACACGAAGCCTCTCTTGACTTCAGTGTGTTTCACTACCTCCAGTTGCACACCGTGTTTCTCTGCGGCCTGCGCGGCGTTTTCGCCGGTGTAGCCTTGGTCAACGTATGCCAACTCAACGTTCTCGCCGGTGATCTGTTGCACCGCCTCGGCCAGGATTCCCACTTGTGCGCGGTCCTGTTCGTCGGCCGCCGTAACATGCAAGGCAAGCAGATGGCCCAGCGTGTCGACCGCCGCATGCACCTTCGATCCTTTGCGGCGCTTGGCTCCGTCGTAGCCGCCACGCGCTCCCGATTCCGGCGTCGACTGCAACGTGCGGCTGTCGAGAATCATGGCCGAAGGCTGGCCTTTGCGCCCCGCAAACTCACGCAACAGAATGCGCAGATCCTCCACCATCGTCTCGAAGCAGCGCGCATCGATCCAGCGTCGCATCTGCTGATAGACCACCGTCCAGGGAGGCAGATCGTTTGGTAACATGCGCCAATGGCAACCGGTTTTCGCTACGTAGCGCAACGCGTTGAACACATCACGCAGAGGATAATCGCGCTGTTGCGCATCCTCGCGGCAAAGCGCCAAATACGGCGCCACAAACAACCACTCCTCATCGGTCACATCGGTCTGATAGCCTCGACGATCTCGATTTCCCATCCATCTATCGTCTGCAACCCAGAGGGCCGCTTCTATATAAATGCAAGCAAAGGGATAAAGTTAATAACAGGCTCTTAGTGCGCCGTTCAACATGCTTAAGTAACTCGTCGATAGACAACACACATATCTCGTGCGCGTGAAGACAGACCAAAACTACAAAAATTCTCGACTTATAATGAGATTTCAACTCCTCTAGTTCATCTAAATTCGCCGTAGAAAAGCCAAAAATGTGTTCTGCAAACGCCTTTGTAGTCTTTCTGGCATATTTCAAGTAGACGGCAGTGTCAGTGTTGATTACAAATGCGGATCGTGAGTTTGTCCCATCTTTGAGAACAAATGGATTAATAGCCTTGAAAGTCGGATACTCAGCGATCTGAGTTAGAGCTGCCCCATGATAGAGGTGGTCGTCGTTGATTTTCATAGTTTTGCGCATGATAGCTATAGCAAGCAACCGTGTCAATTAGAAAGTTTAGAAAGTTGGAAAGCTAGTTTCCGGTAGGTGCGAAAGAATTACTAAGTTAAGAAATCGGGTTTACCTGCCTATGGCGGCATGAGGGTGCCCCATCCTAGCGTGGACTTATCGCGCAAGGGTGGGGAAGCAATGTCCTCGGCCAGACTCGCATTGTCGCGAAGCAGACCCTGAGACGGAACAGGTCTTTCTGCATTGAACAGAATCTTGAAACCACTGCATGGTTTAGGACTGTGCTCTCCCACCCTTCGAGCACAAAACCCTCGAAGGATGGGGCGCCCTGCGCTTGTGGTAAGTCGAGTCCGCAAGAAATCCGGGCCACTCGCCTCTAATCGGGCCGGCCGGTGTAGTGCTGCATATGATGAACTTCGGAGTGGTCCTCGAGCGATTCCAGGTGCGTAGTCACCTCGGCGGGAACGGATAGGTCGGCCATGAGGCGTTCTTCCAGCAGGGTCGCAATCCGATGTGCTTCTCCTATATTCATGCTCTGCGGAAACAACAGGTGAACCTCAATAATCTGTCGATACCCTGTGGTGCGGAAGCGGACCCCATGGTATTGCACTTGAAGATCTTCACAGATCGAGTCGAGGCAGCCACGAATCTGGTGTCCGATCTCGGGGTCGGAGTAGTCCAGCAATCCCACCATCGACTGCCACATCAGCCGGCCACCCGACCACAGGATGTTGGCCGCTACTGCAAAAGCGAAGAGCGGATCGAACGGTTTCCATCCCGTCAGCATGACCAGCAGCAGGCCAACCACGACTCCAAAGCTGGTCCAACTATCCGTCAGCACGTGCTTCCCGTCGGCCTCAAGAATCAGGGAGTGATTGCGCCTTCCCAACCGCACCAGGTACCACCCGAGAAGAGCGTTGATACATGCCGCAGCCATGATGACGGCAGTGCCGTTCCCCAGATGTTCCAGCGTGAGGCCGTGTCTCCATTTTTCCGCGGAGGTGTAGATGATACTTCCTGCGGCAAGCACGATCATTGCACCTTCAAATCCGGCGGAGAAGAAGGTGATTCGCTCGTATCCGTAATGGAAATGCGGAACCGCGGGCCGTGTGCTGAGCCACAGGCTGAAGGTGGCAAACGCCACGGCAACCACATGCACAACCGATTCCGCGGCATCAGAAAAGATGGCTGCGGATCCCGTGTAGAAGTAAGCCGCAAGCTTGCCGATCAGCATCAGGCAGCCGACGGACAGTGAAAGCCGCATCGCGAATCGAGCGTCGCGGTTTTGCTGTTCGAGCTTTACCGATGGATCGCGCTCCGGCAAAGCAGACATTGCGGGACTCTCCCGTAAAGAGATCTTGGAAACTTACAGTCAGTGTACGCTCGTTCGACGTCCGATTGCGCCGCGAGTTTGATGAAGGACAAATCCGGCAGTGGCCGCTCACTAACTCGGAAGAATTGCCGAGAGCCGTAAGAAGCCTTGCCAGTGATTGCAGGCAAGAGAGCACCTGACAGAGCCACTTGCCGCCAAGGTAAGTCGCGATGAGAGCGATAAAACTAGAGCCGGTTGACCTTTCGGTCATGGCCTCGGCTCGCTAAATGCCTTTACGAATCTCTTAGGCAAGCCTTACGCCAATCTGCGCACTTCCAGCGCAGACTTGCGTTATGGCTCACTTGATCGATCTATTCGCAATGCATTTTATTTCGATGGTATTTCTGATCGGGATGGCGGGATCGGCTGTTGTCGTTGTGCGCGTCTTCTTTGGAGACTTCATGGAGCTGTTCTCCGATGACGAAGGCGAGACAATCAACACTCGACAGCCGTCGTCTTGACCGCGAAGATTTCTTTCAAGATCAATAGCACGCGCTTCGTCTCACAGCACGACAGAGGCTTCTACATGAAACGTATACGGCGGCAGCACTCCAGCCTCTGCTGTTATGCGGAAGAAGCCCTTCATGCCTTCGATGCATTCTTCGTCGAGAACGTAATGGATGTTTTCGGTGAGATAGGTGCGGATGGTGGCTTCAGGCATAGGGAATCGGCGCGACCACTCCGCCACGAGCGCGTCGATGTTGGCAAGTCCGTGATCGCGTGAGCGGATAAAGTCGTCCGCAATGCGTTCGTCGATGGCGCAGCCGGCAGCGGCGGCCCATACCGCCGAGACGAAGGGGAGGTCGGTGAGCGTGCGCCATTCCTGCGCGAGATCGTGGTAGACAAGCTCTTCGCCGGTTCGCTCAAAGCGGTTGGACTTCTCTTCCAGCGCCATCAGTGCGGGGTCGCCGATGATGATGGCGGCGTCGGCCCGCTCCAGCATGGTGTCGAGGTTGGCAGCCATGGGAACGAAGCGAATATCCGGATTGTTCCACTTCTGAAACAGGACGCGCGTGTAGGCGATGGTAGTGCGGCTGGCGGTGTCGGCGGCAACGGTACGCAGGCTGGAGATTGGCGTAGCGGCGCGGCGAACCAACAGCAACGACCGCACGCTGTGCTTTGAAGCAATGGTGCAGCCGGGCAGAATCCGCAATCCGCCGATAGTAGTGAGGGCGGCGATGGGGATGAGCCCGACGTCGGCGGTCCCGGCTGCCAGGCGCGCAGCGCACTCGGAGGGCGTCATGTATTGAGTCTCGTATCGGTGCGCCAGTTGCTCGGCGAGAGGCGGATGCTCAAAGTCCCACATGAGGGGGGCCGGGTTTAAGAAGCCGATTGCGGCGATCCGCAACGGCAAATCCTGCTTGGGGTTCACAGTCTTTAGATTACCAATTCAACGCGTTGGATTCGGGCGCATCTACCGCCTTGGTAATGTGCACTCAACTTGACATAGAGCGCCGCTCCAAGTAGTGTGAGCGGGAATCCCCGAATTTGCGTAGGCGGTCTGGCAGGTGAAGGCGGACGTGTGCAATTTCGGCATATAGATTACAAATCCGATGGCAACAACAACTGATAACAAGAGCGCAGCGGCGATCAAGGCCGGCGAAGATACCCGGCTCGCATGGCTGGCGCTGGCCATGTCGCCGGGCCTGGGTCCCAAGCGAATCGCCGACGCAATGCGCCTGGTGGAAGCGCCTATCAATATTCTGTCGCTGCCGCTGACTGCCCTGGAGGGGCTGCGCTTTCCGGCTGAGGCCGCGCAGTTCATCTTTGACGGCAAGGCACGCGCCGCGGCTGAAGCGGAGTTGAAGCGCGCCGCGGCCGAGAACGCCGCCATCGTCAGCTTCGACTGCCCGGAATATCCTGAGCGGCTGAAGGAAATCTTCGATCCGCCGCCGGTGCTTTGGGTGCGCGGAGATGCAAGCCTGATGAACCGGCCTTCCATTGCCGTAGTGGGCACGCGGCATCCCACGCCTTACGGATCGGGAGTGGCAGAGATGCTGTCGCGCGATCTGTCCGCGCGCAAGCTGCTGATCGTGAGCGGTATGGCCCGCGGCATCGACAGCAGTGCTCATAAAGGGGCGCTGGCGGCGCGCATGCCCACCGTGGCCGTGTGGGGAACCGGCATCGACGTGGTATATCCCAAGGAGAACCGCAAGCTGGCCGAGGAGATTCTGGCCCTGGGCGGCGTCATCGTGAGCGAAGTTCCTATGGGCACCTTTCCGGCCCCGCAGAACTTTCCGCGGCGCAATCGAATTATCAGCGGCCTCAGCATCGGTGTCCTGGTAGTGGAGGGCAGTGAGAACTCCGGCACGCGCGTAACGGCGCGCTGCGCTGCCGACCAGAACCGCGACCTCTATGCCGTCCCCGGCAACGTCACCAGCAAGGGGTCGTGGACACCGAACACGCTGATCAAGCAGGGAGCCAAGCTGGTGGCCACGTGGGAGGATATCTGGGAGGATCTGCCTTCGCAGGTGCGTCTTGAGCTGGATTCGGCCTTCGGCTGTGAATCCGGCAGGGGGGTAACCGCATCTTTATTGCCTGATCCCGTTTTAAGGCCCCAGGAGTCAATGGTTCTAGAGGTTCTTCGCCAGGACGCGAGCCTTCAGATCGATGAGATTCTGGAGTCGCTTGAGACGCAACTAACATCTTCTGAGGTGTTTACGGCGCTTTTCGAGCTGGAAATGGCGGGGAGGATACGGCAGTTGCCGGGCAAGAATTACGTGCGGACAATGGGATAGGCCAGCCCTTTTTGGGGCGTGAGAGCCCGCAAATGCCAGGCGAAGCACTGCCAAGCCGGAACCGGATAGAGGGACGCGGCTGGAATTATGCCGGCTGGGATGTATAACTTAGCAAAGGGCATAAGGGAAGATAACCCGCCGGAGAGACTGCTTTTTGGGCAAATGAAAACGTTTTACAAGTAGCTGAATGCAAAGGTGATCTGTCGTGGAGATACCGGTTGATTTCAGATCGCATCAGATGGGCAGCGAACCCCAGGAAGGTGGCACTTCATGGGCCAGGGAATTCTTCAGTAGTGGAAATGAGACGGTATTCCGTGGTAGGGTGCAGATTTTGTAGCCCTCTATCGACAGCGCGAGGTCGGCGGGACCACCCGGACAAGGCCCCCATGCGCAGCGGCAGATGAATCGATTTCCTGAAAACGCCGTCAAACGGGGTTAACAGGCCGGGATTGGTACTGTAAATAAGGATGGCAATGAGCAAATCACTGGTGATCGTGGAATCGCCCGCCAAGGCGAAGACGATCGAGAAGTATCTAGGCAAGGGTTTCGAGGTGCGCGCTTCTGTCGGGCACATTATGGACCTGCCGAAGAATGACATTGGTGTGGAACTGAAGAAGCGGACCTTTGTGCCGGAGCTGGTAGTATCGCCGGGCAAGGAAAAGGTTGTTGAACAGCTCAAAAAGCTGGCTGCAAAGTCCGACGAAATTTACCTGGCCCCTGACCCTGACCGCGAGGGCGAAGCCATTGCATACCATCTTGCGCTGCAGCTTGGCACCGACGCCAAGGAACGCAAGAAGATCCGCCGGGTTACGTTCAACGAGATTACGAAGAAGGCCGTGCAGGAAGCATTTGAGCACGCCCGCGACATCGACCAGAATCTGGTGGACGCGCAGCAGACCCGGCGCGTCCTCGACCGCCTGGTCGGCTATCAGATATCTCCACTCCTGTGGGACAAGGTCCGCCGCGGACTTTCCGCAGGCCGCGTGCAGACCGTTGCCGTGCGTCTGATTGTGGAGCGCGAACGCGAGATTTCAGGATTCCAGCCGCTTGAGTACTGGACGCTCGATGCCATGCTGCACCCGGAGAAGCAGGCGGACAAAAGCTTCAAGGCGCGTTTCATCGGCATTGACGGTGAGCCGGCGCGCGTGCCCAACGGCCAGGACAAGGACGGCAAGTCGCAGTTCATCGCCGGCGCGCTGGGTGCAAAGGCCGCGATGGACGAGACCGTAGACGCGCTCGGCAACGCAACCTGGACGCTGACATCGGTGCAGGCGCGCGAGCAGCAGCGCCGGCCGCTGTCTCCGTTTATCACCAGCCAGTTGCAGCGTGACGCCTCCAGTAAGCTTGGCTTTAACGTGCGCCGCACCATGGGCGTGGCGCAACGTTTATATGAAGGCATAGATGTGGGCGCTGAAGGCACAGTGGGCCTCATCACCTACATGCGTACCGATTCGCCGCGCGTTGCGCCGGAAGCCAAGGTGAGCGCTCGTGAATGGATCAGCAAGAACCTCGGACCGAATTACCTGCCCGAGATTCCCAACTCGTACAAGGGCAAGAAGGACGCCCAGGACGCGCACGAGGCCATTCGCCCCTCCGATGCGTCGCGGACGCCCGAGTCCATTGCAAAGTACCTGACCGACGAGCAGTTGAAGCTGTACACGCTCATCTGGCGGCGCTTCGTGGCTTCGCAGATGGTTCCGGCGATTTATGACGTGACTACCGCGAACATCGCTGCCAAGTCGGCAAAGAACGGCAAGACGTACGATTTCCGCGTGAGCGGCTCCGTGCTTCGCTTTGACGGCTTCCTGAAGGTGTACGAAGTGGCCGACGAAAAGAAGGACGACGATGACGAGTCGGCCGGCAAGCTCCCCAGCCTTGACGGTGTAAAGACGCTGGAGCCTGAAAAGCTCGATCCCGAGCAGCACTTTACGCAGCCGCCGCCGCGTTACAACGAAGCCTCGCTGGTAAAGGAGCTTGAAGAGCGCGGCATCGGCAGGCCGTCGACCTACGCGTCGATCATCAACACCATTCAGGACCGCGAATACGTGGTCAAGCACGGCGGATCGCGCGGGCGTTTCTACCCGACGGAGATCGGCGTGGTGGTGTGCGACCTGCTGGTGAAGAACTTCCCATACATCTTCGACACCGCGTATACAGCCAAGCTTGAAACAGAGCTGGACGACATTGAAGAGGGTACCGAGAAGTGGACCGTTCTGCTCAACGGCTTCTACGGCTACTTTGAGAAGGAGCTGAAAGAGGCCGGCAAGAAGATGGAGAACATCAAGCGCCTCGAAAAAGTGACCGACGAAAAGTGCGAGGTGTGCGGATCGCCGCTGGTGCTCAAGTGGGGCAAGTTCGGCACGTTCTTTGCGTGCTCGTCCTACAACAAGAAAGACCCCACCAGTTGCACGTTCACCAAGGAAAACATCGCGGCCAAGCCCGACCTGAACACGCCCGAGGCGCAGATTGCGGGCGATACGGAAGAGTATTGCGAGAACTGCGGCAAGGTGATGGTGATGCGGCGCGGTCTGTTTGGGCCATTCATGAGCTGCCCGGACTACAACGCCGATCCGCCATGCAAAACCTTCCGCAAGCTGAGCCAGAAACAGCAGCAGAAGCCGCCCGAGCCTACCGGCGAGGCCTGCCCCGAGTGCGGAAAGCCGCTGGTGCTGCGGCAGGGCGCGTATGGCGAGTTCGTCTCCTGCTCCGGCTATCCAAAGTGCAAGTACATCAAGCAGAACCTGATTGAAGGCATGAAGTGCCCCAAGTGCGGAACCGGCGACGTGGCCGAACGCAAGGCGCGGCGCGGCAACCTCTTCTGGGGCTGCACCAACTATCCCAAGTGCGACTTTACTTCGAACCTGAAGCCTGTACCGCAAAAGTGTCCGGAGTGCAGCAGTCCGTACCTGGTTGAAAAGGTGCTCAAGTCCGGCATCTTCCTCGAGTGCCCGAACAAGAAGAAGGTCACCGAAGAGGAAGTGGCGCCCAGGAAGCGCGCCAAAAAGGGTGCGGCCAAGGCAGCGGAGCCTGAAGAAGGCGCAAAGGTGATTTGCAGCTACTCCAAGAGGATTGGGGATGCACCTCCACCGCCGACCGCGGAGACTCACGGTCCGGTGGCCGAGCAGGGCGAGCCGGCTAAGGAACTCCAGCCGGTATAGCGCAGGATGAAAGAGATAGTGATTCTCGCTGGCCCTAATGGAGCCGGTAAAACTACGGCGGCCCGCAGATTCTTGCCTAGGCTTCCTTTTATCGCGGAGTACTTGAATGCAGACGAATTTGCTCGTGCAATCTCTCCCGGCGATCCGGATTCGGCGGCTTTCGCGGCGGGCCGGAGGATGCTTAAACGGATGCGAGAGCTGATCGCATTGAAGAAAAGCTTTGGGTTAGAAACGACACTTTCCGGCAAGTCGTACCTGCCCCTTCTGAAGAAGTGCAAGAAAGCAGGCTGGAGGATCACCTTGCTTTATTAGTGGCTACCGTCTCCGGAAGCGGCGATTCGACGTGTGGAACTCAGAGTGCGTAGAGGAGGCCATAGCGTTCCAGCCGATATCGTCCGCCGATGCTACTATAGCGGTGTTGCGAATCTCTTCAACCTCTATCTACCACTAGCGGATGAGCTGGAGATATACGATAATTCAGTAAAGCGGATTCGAATTGCAAATAGATCTGGGGGCGGCATCATACTTATCCGTGATGCGAAACGGTGGGTAAAGCTCAAGAGGATTTCACTATGCGGCCAATAACTTCGCGCCAGATTCACAATGCAATTGAGGCAGCGCTTCGCGAGGTTCCTCATGCGCTCGCTTCTGGCGAATTGGATCGGTCCGGTCGCTACTATTCTGACGCCGAACTGAAGAAGCGGTTCCTGGCGATGGAGTCTTGGCAGGTGCACGGAAAAAAGCCAAGCCGCACGGCCATTGGTCCGACCCGAAAGTCCGCATGACTAGGTAAGTGGCAGGTTAGAGCATCTCAACAAGTGGCCAACGCCAACCCATCCTTCCCGCAATCAAGATCGCGAGAAGGATGGGTCTCCCTTACAGCCTTGTTTTCACTGAAAGTCTTGCCTTGGCACTCCGCAGATTCCGGCCCAATCCGTTAGTATGGTGCGAGCACCCGGAGAGCGCTATATGGAAAGAATGCTAGCAACGCCGGCTGACGCCGACATTATTCTCAAGCTATACGAATTAAGGACTGAAGCGGTGATGCGCGAGGCCCGTGCGTGGGTCATTGGCCAGTTTTGGCCGAAAACGGTGGACGATGTCTTTGCCGTTATGATGAACCCCACCCATCCGCACAACCCCCATTTGCGCCAGGTGCTTAGCTATTGGGAGATGGCCGCCGCCCTGGTGCTCCACGGCGCAGTTTCAGCAGAGTTGTTTGTCGACGCGAATGGTGAAGGATTCTTCCTCATGGCCAAGTTCGCGCATCTTCTTGACGGGATTAGAGAGAAGAACCCGCAGTTCCTGACCAAAACTGCGGAATTGGTCAATCGCTTCAACACGGCTGGTCAGCGTTATGAAGCCGTTCTGAAGTCGGTGGAGGGACTCCGCGAACGGCTGTCCGCTCAGCCGGCGTAGTAAAAATCGGAAACCGAATTTCCATCTCAACAAAACGGTTATACATCGCCCCTTGATGGAACGGCGAGCGTTCCATCAAGATGTTAACTGTTGTTCATTCCCCCCTGGAGGTTCTCTGTGAAACGTGTATCCATTTTTGCCATTGCAGCATTTGCCCTTACCGCCATGGCTGCCAATGCGGCCACCGCGAGCAAGGTTACCGGTTATATCTCCGACTCAATGTGCGGCGCCAAGCACATGGGCACCGGTGCCGATTGCGCCAGGAAGTGCATCGAAGGCGGTTCGAAGCCGGTGCTCGTGGACCTGAGCAAAAATGTCTGGTCAATCGACAACCCCGAGGCGGTCAAGGACTTCTATGGCGACAAGGTGATCGTAACCGCGACTACGAATAGCACTGCCAAGAGCGTCCACATTGAAGCGGTAGCAGCGGCCAAGTAAGTCCTGAACAGTAGGAACCCTGCTAAGGACTCGCCACGCTGCCAAATCTCTGGTAGTGTGTATCCGACAGTATCTCTGTGACCCAGCAATCAGGTGTGTCACGGCTGCGGAAACCACTATGGCACGAGCGATTTGGAACGGCAAAGTCATTGCTGAAAGCGAGACGACCCAGACTGTGGAAGGGAATGTCTATTTTCCCGAGGCGAGTCTGAAGCGGGAGTATTTTCGACCCAGTAGCACAACATCGACTTCCCCATCGATGGGGCTGGCGCGTTATTTTAACCTCCTGATCGACGGTCAGGACAACCCCGACGCCGCCTGGTACTACCCCGACCCAAAACCCGTTGCCCGCAAGGTCAAGGGCTACGTGGCCTTCTGGCGCGGTGTGGAAATCTTCGATCTGGAGAAGTAGCTGGAAGCGGCAAACACTGAACCCTGAGACTCGATGCCTCAGGGTTTGTGTGCCCAATCCAGACCTGGCAGAGCCAATCCACTACGGGGAGCGAGGCGAGAAATGCGGCTGCGCGTTGGTCTGTTCGCATTGTTGGCTGCACTGCTGTCCACGGGGTGCGGGCAGCGCAGCTCAGTTGCTCCCAATGCCACGGCACCCACGCTGGCCGGCGACGTGCAACACCCCGGCGCGGCGCAAGGCTGGGTGGATACCAGGCTCTACTTCGGCCTTGGCCCGGCAGATCGGCCTGAGCAGGGGGTAAGCGAGGCCGATTGGCGTGCCTTTCTCGACGCGGAAGTGACGCCTCGCTTTCCATCCGGGCTGAGCGTGGTGGATGTCTACGGCCAATGGCAGGGCAAGGGCGGCAAGCACGTGGAACGGCTGCGCTCCAAAATGCTCATCGTCGTCTACGCCGATACACCTGAAAACAGAGCTAAAATTGACGCCATTCGCGCGGTATGGAAGCAGAAGACGGGCGACGAGAGCGTGCTTCGGGTAACTGAACCCGCCGAAGTGTCGTTCTGACCGCGCCCGTTTGAGAGCCGAGCGCGGGTAACAGGCAATCGGATATCCTGAGGGAGTTGGCCCGGAGGTCACTGGATGCTTTCCCCCGCCGTAACCACGCCCGACACACCCACCCCTGCGCAAGAAATCGCAGGAGCATTGCTGCGCATCGGCCCGCTGCAGGGCCTTCCGCTTGAAGATCGCCTCTGGCTGGCCAATCACGGCCAGGAGTTTGTGGCCAACGCCGGCGACGTGCTCTTCGAAGAAGGCGCGCCGGCGGCCAACATGATCCTCATCCTCAAGGGCGAGATCCACGTGCGCCGCCAACACGGCGGCCCCATGGCGCTCTTTATTGGCCGCGCCGGGCAAATGACCGGCGTGCTGCCCTTCTCGCGCATGAAGACTTACGGCGGCCAGGGATTCGCCATTTCGCCGGTATGGGCGCTGATGATCCCAAAAGAAATTTTCCCCGAGATGCTCCAGGCCATCCCCTCCATGACCCAGCGTGTGGTTTCCACCTTGCTCGACCGCGTGCGCGAGGTAACCCGTATTGAGCAGCAGGCTGAGAAGTTGTCTGCGCTGGGAAAGCTGGCCGGGAACCTTGCCCACGAGCTGAATAATCCTGCCTCAGCTGCGCAAAGCGCGGCGGCAAGCGTGGCGGAGACGCTGCGCACAAACCGTGCCGACCGGTTCAAGCTGGTAAATCTCTGCCTGACGGAGCAGCAGGTCGAAGGTATCCGCGATTGGGAAGAAGAGATTGTTGTGCGGGGCGCGAGCCGCTCCATTCAGGATCAGAACGCGCTGACCTTCATCGAGCGTGAGGAATCGATTCGCAACTGGCTCAACGGCATTCAGTGCCCCACCGCCTGGGAAGTGGCTCCGCAACTTGCCGAACAGGGCGTCACCGCTGCCGATCTTGACAAGCTGCGCGGCTTCTTCGCCGGTGACAGCGAGGTTTGCGTCTCGTTGCAGTTCTTTGCGCGCTTCCTCAGGGCTTCGCGCTCCGTGCAGACGTTGGCGCATTCCACCGCGCGCATCTTCGACCTCATCGACGCCGTTAAGGCGTACTCCAACATGGATCGCGCGCCAATCCTCGAAGTGGATGTGCTGGCTGGGTTGGATGCAACGCTGCTGATGCTGCAGAGCCGCATGAGCAACGTTCAGGTGGAACGCGACTACGAGCCTGGCCTGCCGCGCATCAACGCCTACGGCGGCGAGCTGAACCAGGTGTGGACCGCGCTCATTGAGAACGCGCTCGACGCGCTAGGCAACCAGGGACGCCTGCGCCTGGCCTGCAACCTCGAAGGCGAGATGATGAAGGTGGAAATCTGGGACACCGGTCCGGGCATTCCGCCCGAGCTGCAGGAGCGCATCTTTGAGCCGTTCTTTACCACCAAGGCTCCGGGGCAGGGCCTAGGCCTCGGCCTAGACAATGCCATGCGAATCGTGCGCAAGCATAAAGGCCACCTCAGCGTACGCTCCGAGCCGGGCTCGACCTGCTTCCACGTGCGCCTGCCGCTCGACCAACTGCAGGCCTACTGAGAAAGGCAGCTTCCAGCCGCTAGCTTCAGCTCCTGGCCTTGCCTGAAGAGACAGCAGGCGTTTCAACCCCATGGTCTTGATTTAGACTTGCGGTTTGCGGGGATTCACAACCATGCCCGATCGACCCAGACGCCGGAGAACTGCAAATCTGGCGGTTGCGATGTTGCTGGCGTGCGGAACGTCGGCTTCCATCTCTGCGCAACGGCTAACTACATATGACCTGACCGGCCCAAGGCTCACGGCGCGGTTCACCATGGACAACGGCCACCTGCGCTTCACCTCGCTTGCGGATCGCGCCGATGGGAAATTGCTGTCGCCGGGTGAGCTGTTCAGCCTGAAATTCCGCGATGGCCGTGTAGTTGCCGCATCGCAAATGAAACTGGTGGGCGCGGTTATTCGGAGCCGGGTTGCACCTGATCCAGCGTCTTCGCGCGCCGCAGAGCACGTTGCGGAAGCCCGCCTGTGTGCCGATCTTGCCGTGGACGGCGTTCCGCTTGCGGTGCACTGGTGTGCAGTCTTGCGCGAGGGTGCAAATAACCTGCGACAGGAAGTCACGTTGAAGGCAAATGCCCGATCCGTAGATCTCGCCGAGGTGCGCATGTTCGATTTCTCCGCGCCCGGAGCACGCGTGGTTGGCTCGGTGAAGGGCTCGCCGCTGGTAAACGGCAACTTCTTCTTCGGCTTCGAGTCGCCGCTTTCCGCAAGCTCGGTCACTGACGGCCATGCCACCGCGCTGCTCAATCGCACGCTGCCGCTTGAAGCCGGCAACACCATCACCTATTCCTCGGTGATGGGTGTGGCTGCGCCGGGGCAGATGCGGCGCGAGTTTCTCAGCTACATCGAGCAGGAGCGCGCGCATCCTTACCGCACATTTCTGCACTACAACTCGTGGTACGACATCGGCTACGGCAATCGATTTGACGAGGCCGCAGCGCTCGATCGCGTGCACGACTTCGGCGAGGAGCTTGGGCGCAAGCGCGGCGTCAAACTCGACTCGTTTCTCTTCGACGACGGCTGGGACGACACCGCGACGCTGTGGCACTTCAATCCCGGCCTACCAAACGGCTTTACAAAGATTCAACAGGAAGCAGCGAAGTACGGTTTCGGCATCGGGGTGTGGCTCTCTCCATGGGGCGGCTATCAGCAGGCCAAAAAGCAGCGCATCGCCGCGGGAGAAAAGGCCGGATACGAAACCGTCAACGGCGGCTTTGCGCTCTCCGCGCCAAAGTATTACAAGCTGTTCGAGTCCACCTGTCTCGACATGATCACGAAGTACGGCGTGAACCAGTTCAAGTTTGACGGCACCGGCAACGCAGGCACGGTGTTTCCCGGCAGCCTGTTCGACAGTGACTTCTCCGCGGCCATCCATCTCATTGAGCGGCTGCGCCGGCAGGAGCCCGGCATCTTCATCAACCTGACCACTGGCACCTGGCCTTCGCCCTTCTGGCTGCGCTACGCCGACTCCATCTGGCGCAGCGGCGACGACCACAGCTTCGACGGCGTCGGAAGCTGGCGGCAGAAATGGATCACCTACCGCGACGAGCAGACGTACAAAAACATCGTGCAGGGCGGGCCGCTCTATCCGCTCAACTCGCTCATGCTGCACGGCATCATCTACGCGCAGAAAGCAAAGAACCTCGACACCGACCCCGGCAACGACTTCCGCGATGAAGTGCGCAGCTATTTCGGCACCGGCACGCAGTTGCAGGAGATGTACGTGACCCCGGGCCTGCTTTCGCAGAAGAACTGGGACGACCTGGCCGAGGCAGCAAAGTGGTCGCGCGCCAATGCGCAGGTGCTTAAGGACACGCACTGGATAGGCGGCGACCCGGCAAAGCTTGAGGTGTACGGTTGGGCCGCATGGACATCTCAGAAGGGAATCATAACCCTGCGCAACCCATCGGACAAATCGCAGGAGTTCTCACTTGATGTGGCGAAAGCATTCGAGCTACCGCCCGGCGCAGCGCAGACGTATCAAGCACACAGCCCATGGGCGGAAGACAAAGCCGCAGCGTCGGTCGAGCTGCGCGCCGGTGTGCCGCACAAATTTGTGCTGCAGCCGTTTGAGGTGATGACGCTTGATGCAGCTCATGACCGCTAGCTTCTGGTTGGTTGATGATAGGTGATCAGGATTTGGAACGCTCGTGCGAATTCTGGACAATAGAAATTGCGGAAAATGGAATTCATACTAAACGAGTAGTTTGATTGGAATCCAATATGACGAAATCTGGTTATATTTGCGTCTTCTGCGGCCGGACAATCGACCGCGTGCCGCCTGACCCGTGCTTCCTTGACCTTTCGACTAGCCGTGACCTCAAAGAAGTGCAAGCACTTTATTGTCATGCCGAGTGTTTGAATCGAGTCGCCACAGCCGGTTTTCCTCTACTAACGAGCGTGAAGTAGAGAGGCCGGGTGCCCCATGTGCAGCTCCGGAGCGCAGCGGAGGATGGGCACGTCGGATAGCACAAACCTCAACCGGAAAATCTCAGCACTGGTGCGGCGGACGAGTCGTACGGCATCGAGAAAAGAATGCAATGACAAATCAAGATCGATGCGATCACTCTGCCGAAAATCCAAACATGTGGCGCAGCACATAGTATCCTTTCCCTTTGAGTCAGCGGGAGTTTCATTCGATGAAGATCGTGTTTGCCTCTTCAGAGTGTGTGCCGTTTGCCAAGACCGGGGGACTGGCCGACGTAGTGGGCGCGCTGGGGCCGGAGCTGGCAAAGCTCGGCCACGAGGTGGCGGTCTGTCTGCCGTTCTATCCTCGCGTGCGCCCGCACATTCAGGGCGAAGTGAAATACGCAATCCACTCCATCACCATTCCGTTCCAGTACTACAACCGCTTTGCCGGAATTGTGGACGGCGGCAAACGCGATGGCGTGCAGTACTACTTCGTCGATTGCCCCGATCTGTTCGCGCGGCCGGAGCTGTACGGCACGCGCGACGGCGACTACCCTGACAACGCCGAACGCTTCGGGCTCTTTAGCCGTGCGGTGCTTGAGGCAAGCAAGCTGCTCGGCGTGCCGGACGTGTTTCACATCCACGACTGGCAGGCAGCGCCCCTGGCCATCTTTCTGCGCACCATCTATGCGGCCGACCCCGCGCTGCGCAAGGCCGCCGTAGTCATGACCATCCACAACGCAGCCTACCAGGGCAAGTTCCCGCCACAGACCACCGAGCGACTGCTGCTGCCGTGGGAGATCTTCACCATGGACAAGGTGGAGCAGTTCAACAGCTTCAATTTTTTGAAGGGCGGGCTCGTTTACTCCGATATTTTGACCACGGTGAGCCGCAAGTACGCCGAAGAAATTCAGACGCCGGAGTTCGGTGAGCAGCTCGACCCCGTGCTTCGTGCGCGGTCCGGCGATCTGCGCGGCATCCTCAACGGCGTGGACTACGCGCAGTGGAATCCAGCGACAGATAAGCACCTTGCCGCGCGCTACACAGCCGAGGACCTTGCAGGCAAAGCCAAATGCCGCGCCGATCTGCTGAAGACTTTCGATCTGGGCACCGTGGAGCAGACAACGCCGGTCATCGGCATCGTGTCGCGCTTTGCCACGCAAAAGGGCTTTGATATGGTGGCGCAGATTGCCGGCCAGCTTTCCGATCGCGAGGTTGCTGTGGTTGCGCTCGGGACCGGGGAGCCGGTGCTTGAGAAATTCTTCCGCGACTGGGCCTTCTGGCATCGCGGCAAAGTTGCCGTCAAGGTCACCTACGACGATGCACTGGCCCACAAGATCGAGGCTGGATCGGATATGTTCCTGATGCCGTCGAAGTACGAGCCGTGCGGGCTGAACCAGATCTACTCGCTCAAGTACGGAACCGTGCCCATTGTGCGCGCCACCGGCGGCCTCGACGACACCATCGAAGAGTGGAACGCGGAAAAGGGAACCGGCACTGGCTTCAAGTTCTACGGCTACGATCCGCACGATCTGCTCGGGGCCATCGACCGCGCGCTAACAGCCTTCAATGACAAACAATCCTGGAGGCGCCTGATGCGCAACGGCATGTCCCGCAACTATAGCTGGCAGCAGCCTGCCCGCGATTACGCAGCGGTGCACGAGGAAGCTGCGCGTAGACGCGCGTGATACTCACTCAGGGGCTAAGGCCAGTACTCTTCTATTCTTGAGCGCAGAAAGAGGACACGGTATGAGCCGTGCCCTCTGGTCCTGTGAAGTAGTTTTGCCTAATTGTGCTTGCCCTTCCACTCCGAGTACGGACCCTGGAAGTCCTCGATCTCATGATCGTGGAAGTGCCAGAGCCGTGTAGCTACCTCATCGATCAGGTCGTGGTCGTGCGTCACCAGCAGCACCGTGCCCTCGTAGCGTTGCAGCGCGATGTTGAGCGCATTAATGGCTTCCAGGTCCAGGTGGTTGGTCGGCTCGTCGAAGATGAGGATGTTCGGCTTGGTCAGGATCAGCTTGCAGAAGACCAGCCGTGCCTGCTCGCCGCCTGATAGAGCCTTAGTGGGCTTGGAGCCTTCTTCACCGCTGAACAGCATCTGCCCCAGAATTCCGCGAATGTCCTCGGTATGTGCCCCAGGGTCCCAGCGGTGCAGCCACTCGGCAACCGTAAGGCCATGCTCGATGGTGGCGCCCACGTCCTGCGGAAAGTAGCCGATGTGCGCTTCGTGTCCCCAGAACACCGAGCCCGAGTCGAGCACAAAGTCGGCATCGGCCAGGCCGGGGTAGTTGGCCAGCAGGCTTTTGAGAAGCGTGGTTTTACCCGCGCCGTTGCGGCCCATCAGGCAGATCTTTTCGCCGCGCAGAACGTTGGCCGTAAAGCCGTCAATCACCTTGTGGTCGTCGTAGAGCTTGGTCAGGTGCTTGAACTCGAGTATGTGTTTGCCGCTGGGGCGCACCTGGTCAAACTTAATGAACGGGCGCTGAATGTTGGACCGCGCCAGTTCGTTGGTCTGCAGCCGTTCCACTTCCTTGCGCCGGCTGGTCACCTGCGAGGAGCGCGTTCCGGCGGCGAAGCGCGCAATAAACTCATTGAGCTGCGCAATCTTCTTATCGCGCTGCGCGTTCTGAGCTTCAAGCGTGGAGCGGATCTGCGTCTTGGCCATCACCATGTCGTCGTAGCCGCCGGTGTACACAATAATCGTCTGGTAGTCGATGTCGGCGGTGTGCGTGGTAACGGAGTTCAGAAAGTGCCGGTCATGCGAGATCACGATCAGCGTGCCGTCATAATTCTGCAGAAAGTCTTGCAGCCAGTGAATCGAGTCGAGATCGAGATAGTTTGTCGGTTCGTCCAGCAGCAGCGCCTGCGGCTTGCCGAAGAGCGCCTGCGCCAGCAGTACCCGGACCTTCTGGCCGCCCTGCAGCTCTGACATTTTGCGTTCGTGCAGGTCTTCGGTAATGTCCAGACCGTCGAGCAGCACCGCGGCGTCGGCTTCGGCGGTGTATCCATCCTCGTCGCCGATAACGCCTTCAAGCTCGCCAAGGCGCATGCCGTCTTCGTTGGTCATCTCGGCTTTCTCGTAGATGCGGTCGCGCTCTTCAAGCGCAGCCCACAGGGGCCTGTTGCCCATAATCACGGTGTCGATGACGCGATAGGCGTCAAAGGCAAACTGGTCCTGGCGCAGCACGCCGAATTTGCGCGGGCGCACCACGGTGCCCTTCTGCGCATCCAGGTCGCCGGTAAGGACTTTCATGAACGTTGATTTGCCGGAGCCGTTTGGCCCGGTGAGCCCGTAGCGGCGGCCCTCGACAAAATTCACGCTCACGTCCTCGAAGAGTACCTTCGATCCGTAGCGCATGGTAACGTTGCTGACACTAAGCATGTTTCTCGGTAATCCCTGAAAATTTCGATATTGGCGGGCGCAGCACCAAGCCCTGCTCAGCCCACAACCCCGCGCAAGCCTTAAAGGCCGGTTCCGCGTTGATTGGTACGGGGTGTGGGGCCGGAATATTCAGCCGCCCGCCGGAATAGTTCTACTCTTCTAGTTTCTCATATCAGGCGTTTGCAGGGATTCAGAACACCTGGCGCAGTCGAGCGAACGAGTCGAGTTCCAGCAGGTGCTGGCCCGGCGGCGCTGGATCGACAGACGCGTGCTCCAGAACCCAGGTGTCCTTGTGGAACAGAAACACAGCGTGCATGCCCGCGGCCAGCGCGGGGTTGATGTCCGATTTCGGGCTGTTGCCGATCATCCAGCTCGTGTGCGGCTTAAGCTCGTGGCGAGCAATTACCTGCCGGTAGGTGGGCGGATCCTTCTCCGGCACAATTTCCACCGCTGTAAAGTAGGGCGCCAGTCCGGAGTGGGCCAGTTTGTCGGCCTGTTCGGCTTGGTTGCCCTTGGTCATCAGGATGAGATGATGCCGCGCGGAGAGGTCGGCCAGCGTCTCTTCCACGCCGGGCAACAGCTCAATCTCTTGCTCGGCAATCGAGCCGGCAAAGCTGCGAACCTTTTCGCGCTTATCGTCCGTGACGGGTTCGGGGCTAAGGCGCTCAAAACACGTAACGAGCGAACGGGTGAAGCTTGAGAGCCCATAACCGTGGGCAAGAATGGTCTCGCGCTCCACGACGTTCAGCGTTTCGCGCACCTGCGCGGGCGTGTACTCGTGGTGATTCAGAAAGCTGATAAATGCGGCGATAGCCCGCTCAAAGTAGACGTTGTTCTCCCAGAGCGTGTCGTCCGCGTCAATGAGCAGGGTTTGGCCGGCGGGGAAATCGGGCATGGCCTTGATGGTAAAGGCTGTGCACCCGCCGTTGAAAGGGGGGCTGTGGATGACTGGGACTTTCCACCGGGCTGGTTTGCCGCATCCCCTACACTGAAGGTTGCCTTCCATGACCGGCTATTGCGAAGTCGCGCTGCCTGTTCCGCTTGACCGCACGTTTACCTATTCGTTGCGGCTGGGTCAGATTGTGCAGCGGGGCGTGCGCGTCATTGCCCCCTTCCGCAACGAAAAACTTATCGGCGTGGTGACGGCGGTGATGGTCGATCCGCCGGCAAATGTGGAAGTGAAACCGCTGGAGGCCGTGCTTGACGAGGAGCCTCTGTTGAGCGAGCAACTGCTGGGGCTGGCCGAGTGGATGGCCGGCTACTACCTTGCTCCTCTGGGCGATGTGCTGCGCGGCATGTTGCCCCTCTCCGCCGAAGTGCGCCGCACCGTGTACTACCGCATCACCGATCTGGGCCGCGATATGCTCGCAAAGCAGTTGGACGGCGCAGAGGATGAGTGGCATCGCACGGCGCGGGGGGAGGATGAGGACCTCGAATCGAAACCACTGCCGAAAGGGACAGCAAAGCGGCGCGGAAAGCTCTCACCCGAAGAGCAGAATATCGAGACTCGTGTGCTCAAACGGCTGGCGAACGGCGAACCCGTAAAGGTGTCAACGCTGCGTACAGCCACCGCTGCCACGCTGCAGATTCTGTCCGGAATGCTGCGCAAAAAGTGGATCGCGCGCGAAACCTCCGCCGTTGAGCGCGACGCGCGGCGAACCGAACGTTTTGCCGTCCTCGTCGACGACGCACGGCTGCCGAAGCTGACGAAAAATCAGGAGGCGATTCTGGCTGAGCTGGCGGCATGCGGCGGTGAGCTGCCGCTGGCAGAGATACGCAGGAAGGAGCTCTCCTCATCCACGCTGCAAACTCTCGTGCGGCACGGTCTGGTCAGGATCGACGAACGCATGGCGACGTTTCGTATGGGTGGATTGCGGCCCACCGCGGAGCCGTTCAAGCTCAACGCGCAGCAGATGGACGCGCTGGCCGGCATTGTATCGTCGTTCGGCAAGTTCAAGCCCTTTCTGCTCTTCGGCGTCACCGGCTCCGGAAAGACCGCGGTCTACCTTGACGCAATGCGTCGCGCTCTCGATCGCGGCCTCTCGTCCATTCTGCTGGTGCCGGAGATCGGCCTTACTCCGCAGACCGTCGGCCTGCTCGACGCTGCTTTCGGAGAGCACGTGGCGCTGCTGCACTCCGCGCTCACGCCCGAGGAGCGCAGTGAGCAGTGGCGGCGCATCCGGAGCGGTGCTGCGCCCATCGTGGTGGGCACGCGCTCTGCCATCTTTGCGCCGGTGCAGAATCTTGGACTCATCCTGGTGGACGAGGAGCACGACCAGAGTTACAAGCAGGAAGAAACGCCGCGCTACAACGCGCGCGATGTGGCGGTGGTGCGTGCCAAGCTGGCGAACGCGGTGGTGGTCATGGGCTCGGCAACCCCATCGCTTGAGAGCTGGCAGAACTCCTTGCAGGGCAAGTACACGCGCATTGAGATTCGCGACCGCGTAATGAACCGTCCACTGCCCGAAGTCGAACTTATCGACATGCGCCGTGAATTTCAGGAGTCGGGCAGGGAAGATCTCTTTTCGCGCTCGCTCATCGAGCAGACCAGCGCAGCCCTCGACCGCGGCGAGCAGGCCATTATTCTGCTTAACCGGCGCGGCTATTCCTTCGCCATCATCTGCCGCGCCTGTGGAACAAAGCTTGAGTGCGACAACTGCGCCATTGCGCTCACGCACCACAAACCGGTCGACGGAGCGGAGATCGCGCGCGAAGGCCAGCGGCTTGAGTGCCACTACTGCGGAATGCGCAGAACGGTCCCGGCTCGCTGCCCCAAGTGCGACAGTGAGCATTTGTATTACCTGGGCGCGGGCTCGCAGCAGGGCGAGGAGCGGCTCGGCGAGATCTTTCCCACCGCGCGCATCGGCCGCATGGATCGCGACACCGTGCGCGGGCGCTACGACCTCGAGCGGCTGCTGGCCCGCCTTCACGCGGGCGAGATCAACCTGCTCGTCGGCACCCAGATGATCGCCAAGGGCCATGACATCCACGGCGTAACCCTGGTCGGCGTTGTGGGGTGCGATCACTCGCTCACCATGCCGGACTTCCGCGCCGCGGAACGAGTGTTCCAGCTCATGACGCAAGTGTCAGGCCGAGCGGGCCGCGGCAATCTGCCCGGCCGCGTCGTGGTGCAGACCTACTATCCCGACCACTACGCCATTCTGGCCGCAACCACGCACAACTACGAAAGCTTTGCCGAGCGCGAGCTGAAATTCCGCCGCTGGATGCACTATCCGCCCTTTGGCGTGCTGGCCAACGTGCTGGTGCAATCGCCAAAACTGGAAGAGGCGGCGGGCTGGTCGTCCATTCTCGGCAAGTTTCTTACGCAGAGCCCCCAAGCCAAGGCCGTGCGCGTTCTGGGGCCGTGCACCGCGCCCATTGCACGCATCAAGGGCGTCTACCGCTTCCACATGATTCTCAAGTCCGCATCGCGCAAGGCGCTGAATGAGGCGCTCAGGAGCATGCTTGCTCACGCCGATGAAGCTGGCGTCCCGCGGCGGAATGTAGTTGTGGATGTGGATGCGCTGCGGTTGATGTGATGAGGCAGCGGAGCTAGCGGTGGCAGCGGCGTTGGCGGAGTCCGAGAACCCCGCTTGAGCCCGCCGTTTTGAATAACTAATCCGCCGTAAAAACTAATCCACTGTTTTGAAAGGGCACGGCTTCAGCCGTGCCGCTAGCGCGGCTTGCGTCCATTCTGCTTGTGCCCGTTCGCTTTCGCCTTCTTCTGCGCGCTCTTGCGCCGGCGAACCTCCTGGACCGAGTACATGGTGCCCCGGCACTTGCCGGCCCCGCAGTTGCAGGCGGCTTCGTCCTCGCCGCCGTCGTACAGGCAGTAGTCGTAAGTGATTTCTTCCGCGGGATCTATGTTGCGGATCGCCTTGATCCACACACGGCCGCCTGCCTCTTCAGTCTCGCAATTTGGATCGCAGCTATGGTTGATGAACATGGCCATCGAGTGGCCGTCGATGACGATCTTGCCGCTGCCGAGTCCAAAAAGGTAAGTGACGGGTGAGTCATCGTACGCCTGGTCGGCCTGCTTCTTGCTGAGAATGTGGCCGGTATATTCAATAACGCGCGCGCCTTTGCGGATTGCTGTAGTGGTATAGCAGCCGGCGGCATGGATGGCAGAAGAGCGAATGATGAGTCCCATAGAAATATGCGATGCTTTCCCCAGGGTTCAATCCGTATGAAAGTGAGGCTGAACCTTCGGCTCGGAAGAAATGCCTTATGGCCGCATCGTAACATTGAAGTGCATGGGATGTGTTGAGGGAATCGTAATGAAACGGGGTATTGGAATCGCGCTGGTTCTGGCAGGCTGCACAATAGGGCTGCCCGCGGTGGGTCAGCAGGGGAACGCCGGAGCGGCAAACCAGCAAAATCGGACCGCGCAGCCGGCTCAGCAATCCAAGCCGCAGGACGCCAATCCCTTTCCGACCGACATGACCGATGTGCCCGTGATGCCTTCGCGTGAAAACCCCGCGCCCAGCATGCCATCGTCCAGTCCTGACCAAACGGAGCGTGCATATTATCCGCTGCCCAGCAGCGACGCCGATCCCGTTGCGAGCCCCGACCAGTTGGGCAGTCTGGAGAGCGGCCCCGGCTCGGAAGGCCAGACGTCGAGCTCGAATGTGAAATCGCTCGACAGCATTCTGCCCCAGCCCGGAGAACCCGGCAAGAAGGGCGACGACAACATCGAAGTCATGCCCAAGGAAACCGCCGCGCAGGACAAGAGCGTCGGCAAGTTCTACCTCGACAACAAGAACTGGCGCGCTGCCTTGTCCCGTTATCAGTCGGCGCTGGTGCTGGCTCCGGAGGACCCCGAGGTGTACTGGGGGCTGGCGGTAAGCCAGCAGCACATGGGCGACTATGCCGCCGCGCGCGCCAACTACACCAAGGTGATTGAGTACGATCCCGGCAGCAAGCACGCCAAGGAAGCCCGCAAGGCGCTCAAAGAGCCGGAGCTTGCCAACGCCGGCACCGCAAATCAAGCCAGGCAGTAGCGCTAGCTATCGGATCCCGATCATGTTCAGGTAGGCGTCGATAATCGGCTGGCCCCACATGCCGGCCACAATGCCGCCAATGCAGAGAAACGTGCCGAACGGCAGTTTGGTCGTGGCCCAGTCCTGCCCGTCCTCGCGCGGGCGCGGCGAAAAAATCACCACAACGCCGACGAGCCCGCCGATCATCGAGCTGATAAAGAAAGAGAGCAGCATTCCCGGAAACCCAAGCCACGCAGCCAGCATTGCGATCAGCTTTACATCGCCCAGCCCCATGCCTTCGCGGTGGCGAATGGCTCCGTAGACCCAGCGGATCGTCAGCAGAATACCCGCAGCGACAACGATACTGAAGATTCTCCACACCAGCACCGGACGCGTCTCAAACCAGATCAGTTCGAGCTTGTTCACCGGGCCGTGCACCGGCGACAACGCCACCAGCACAGCCTTGGCCAGGGCGAATCCCAGCCCAAGCGCGATGCCCGGAAAAGTGAGCTTGTTCGGCAGCCAGAGATTCTCCGCGTCCAGCGCCGCCAGCGCCACGAGCATCCAGTAGAACGTCATCTCTCCCACGGTGCCCACCACGCCGGGAGCAATGGATGCGAGGGACATGTGGTGTTCAAAAAACCAAGGCTCGGCGCGCCACACGGAAACAGCCCACAGGCCGCCCAAGGTCATCTCAACCAGCGGATACCGCAAACCGATCCACGCTCTGCAGTGGTGGCAGCGGCCGCGAAGCGCCAACCAGCTTAGCAGCGGAATATTCTCCCACCACGCAAGCGGATGTTCGCAGTTGCGGCAGTGAGAGCGCGGATGCACAACGCTTTCGTACTGCGGCCAGCGGCTTACGCAAACATTCAGAAAGCTGCCGAAGGCCAGTCCTAAAAGCCCTGCAAAGATGGTGGAGAAGACACGAATCATGCGTTGATTGAGTATACGTTCTTGAGATGCGTGTCTGTAAGACGGCCGGCGAGGGAGCCGCTGCCGGTGAGCACACCGCTGCCGGCCGACGGGTCGCTGTAGACTGAGGGTGAATGGATCAATCTCGCAAAAATGCGGCTGCAGAAGACAAGCCGAAGCAAGGCAAAGCCGGCCACGACCTCACGACCGATCCCCCACGCGCGGCCCAACTATTTGAGCAGTCGGCGGCCATCATGGCGCGGCTTCGCGCGCCCGGCGGCTGTCCGTGGGACCGCGAACAAACCTTCGACACTATCCGCAAATACACGCTTGAAGAAGCCTACGAGGTCTTCGACGCCATCGAGCGCAGAGACTTTCCGCATCTTGAAGAAGAGCTCGGTGACCTGCTCCTGCAAGTGTTGTTCTATGCGGAGATGGCGGCGAACGAGGGCCACTTCACCATCGCCGAGGTGCTCGATCATCTGAACCGCAAGCTCATTCGTCGTCATCCGCACGTATTCGGCGAAGAGGCCTCAAAGGCCGCCGGAAACGAAGCGGATGTTGACGCTGCCGTAGAAGGCTCATCGGCCGCAGTGCTGCGCAATTGGGAAGAGATCAAGCAGGCTGAGAAGAGGAAGAAAGATGGAGGAAACGCACAGCCCGCATCGCGGCTCGACAGCGTGCAGCGCGCCATGCCCGCACTGGCTGAGGCGTCAAAGCTGGGAGCAAAGGCGCAGAAGTCCGGCTTTGACTGGCCGAGCTGGCGCGATCTGCTGCCGAAGCTCGAAGAGGAGACGCGCGAACTCGAGGCCGAAGCCGCATCCGGTGATCCCGCGCGCAAACCCGCGGTTGAGGCTGAGCTTGGCGACTTGCTGTTCACGGTCGTGAATCTGGGCCGGCATCTCGGCGTGGATGCCGAGATGGCACTGCGCGGCTGCAATCTGCGTTTTCGCGAGCGCTTTAAGGAGATGGAGCGCACAGCCGGCAAGCCGCTTGAAAAGCTTTCGCCAGACGAACTGGAATCGCTCTGGACGCAAGCCAAGCAGAAGCTGAACGGCAAGGCCGCCAGCAGCCAATGATGTAGTGCCCGGGAGCAGGGAAATGATCGAGATTCGCCCCTGCGAGGGGTTCGACGAGCTTGAAGCCTGCGTGCAACTCCAGATAGCGACCTGGGGCTACGACGGATCGGACATCGTTCCGCGCAAAACCTTTCGCGTTGCGCAATCCATCGGCGGCCAGGTCATTGGAGCGTTCGACAAGCAAATCGCAGACAACGCGGCAGATTCGCTGGTCGGGTTTGTGTTTTCTTTGCCGGGAGTAAAAACCGGATCAGGCGAGCCCCATGCCTATCTCCATTCGCACATGCTGGCGGTCAAGGAGACACACCGCAATCAACGGCTTGGCCGCGCGCTCAAGCTTGAGCAGAGGCGCGAAGCTCTCGCACGCGGAATCCAGCATATCGAATGGACCTTCGATCCGCTCGAAATCAAGAACGCGTTTCTCAATATTCATCGCCTGGGCGCGATTGTCCGCAGCTACCGCCAGGATTTCTATGGTGTATCCTCATCTCGTCTACAGGGTGGATTGCCGACGGATCGGCTGGTAGCAGAATGGTGGCTCGATTCGGAGAGAGTGCGCTCAATCGTCGGCGGTCAACCGGCAGCGGCAAACGGCATTGAAAAACGAATTAAAATCGAAAAGCGAATCGCGGTTCCAGCTTCAATCTACGAGTGGAAGGCCTCAGACGCTGAGAGAAAACGAGCTTTGGCTGTTCAGTCTGAGAATCGTGCCGAATTTCAGGAAGCATTTTCGCAAGGTCTTGCCGTAATCGGTTTCACGCGCGACAGCGAAGGCAACGGCATCTTCGAGCTGGGCCCGCCTGCAAAGCTCGAGTTAAATTGACATCCGCATCAACCGGTCTTCGAGTCATGGAAGGAAGTTGCTATGAGAATCGACGCAATCGTTCTGCGCGAACTGCACATGCCGCTGGTGCGCCCGTTTGAAACCAGCTTCGGCGTCACTCGTAACCGAAGAGTTCTGCTGGCGGAGATACAGTCAGAAGGTTTGACGGGCTGGGGTGAATGCACCGCAGGTGAGAGGCCGTTCTTCTCGGCGGAATCCACTGATACTGCGTGGGCGGTCATTACACAGGAGCTTGGCCCCATGCTGAACAGCGAGCATCCCGAACATGGCGGCCACTGTCCGCGCATCTTTCGGCAGGTGCGGGGCAATCGCATGGCCAAAGCAGCACTTGAAAACGCAATCTGGGACCTTGAAGCGCAGCGCGAGGGTCTTTCAATCGCCAAGTTGATCGGTGGCGTGCAGGAATCGATTTCATGCGGAGTCTCGCTGGGCATTCAGCCTTCCATCAATGAGCTGATGTCTGTCATCGAACGCGAACTTGCAGCGGGTTATCAGCGCATCAAGCTGAAGGTGAAGCCGGGCTGGGATCTCGATGTCCTGGACCGGGTCCGTAATCGCTGGCCGCAGATTTCGCTGAGCGTGGACGCGAATTCCGCATACAGGCTGCGCGATGTGGACCACCTCGTCCAATTCGACGCATTCGACCTGCTCATGATCGAGCAGCCGCTCTGGCACGACGATTTCTACTACCACTCCATGCTGCAGAAACGGCTGGCCACGGCGATCTGTCTCGACGAGTCCATCCGCAACCGTCGCGATGCGTTGGCGGCCATTGAAATGGAGTCATGCCGCATCGTCAACATCAAGCTGGGCCGCGTCGGCGGATTCTCCGAGGCCATTGCCGTGCATAATGCCGCCCAGGAGCGCGGGGTTCCCGTGTGGTGCGGCGGAATGCTTGAGTCGGGAATCGGCCGCAGCCACAACATCGCGCTGTCGTCGCTGGAGAACTTTGTGCTGCCCGGCGACGTATCTGCCTCTGCGCGTTACTGGGCCGAGGACATCATCGAGCCGGAGGTCACGGTCTCGTCGCAGGGCGAAATCGCAGTTCCTGACACGCCGGGGCGCGGCTATGAAGTGCGCACGGATCTGGTGGAGAAGTTGACCGTGCGCAAGGAAACCATCCGCGCAATGGTTACCGCGTAGACGGGCCTACGCACGCAATCAGCCGTGATGGCCCCAACTGAAGCGGCGGCCCACAATCAGCTTGATGATCCAGTGATCGGTGGCTGCGGTGGGGCCAACGCCAACGCCAAAATTCAATTCCCAATCCGGCGAAACATTCAGGTCAACGGCTGGGAAGAACATCTGCTGCTGATCGTGAAAGCTCGCAATGTCCTTTACATTGCCGTAGTCGGCATAATATTCAATGCCGCCTGTCACTGCTTTGGTAAAGTCGTAGCTCACCTTCACATTCGGCGCAAAATCCAGGCCCTCAGCCACGCCGGGTCCGTGCCACGTGCGCTCAAATGCCGGATTCAGCGCCCAGTAAAATCGTCCTGACTTCTTGTCAATAATGGGGCGAATCTCCCAGTTCCAGGTATCCGGCGAAAAGAAGGCGCGCTGGTAGCCGATCTCCATTGAGAGGCTTGCGCCCACCGGCCAGTGCCACGAATCCGGTACGCGCACGCGCGGGCGAATATGATCGCCCACCCACTGAATGCCTTGGCCGCTACGCTCGCTGGTAAAGATGTAAAGGCCAACCTCAGACCATTTATTGAGGCCCTGCGTGATCTCAATGGTTTCGTGTAAGGCGTGATGCGTGGGCTCGGTGCCGTCAACAAATGCACGCTCGCCGTCGGCCGTGAAGTTGGAGTGCAGCTCCACCATGGTGGTGCGCGGCGCTACGGTGTCGGAACCGTACACCTGTATCTCGTAGTTGCCCTGGCCGTGCGCAAAAGAAGCTGCCGCGGAAAACGCCAGGCACACAACAGCTAATGGGACGAAGGACCTCAACAGTACTCCCACCAACCTGATTGGGCGAACAAATCAGTTGAATTGAAAATGCGGGACTAAGTGCAGGGAAGATACCCGCTTGAATCTTCCCAATTATATGGGTTGGCATTGCTGAAGTGGAAAATGGCCCACGCCTGTGGAGCCGGGCTATGGGAACGGGCATATGATTGATGTGGCCTGACAGGGCTGATTTGCATCGAAGTGTCAGGAGGCAGCCATGCCGAATACCAAGAGATCCGGTCTCATTCCCGCAAAAATTCTGGTCCCAGTCGATTTCAGCGATTCGTCGCACAGCGCTCTTGAGCACGCCGCTGCCTACGCGCGGCAGTTCAACGCCGAAATTCATCTTGTGCACGTGATTCCGATGTTTCCCTCCACCAAGGTTTACGACTTTATTCCGGAAACCGAATTCATTGAGAAGACCACCAAAAAAGCTGAAGCCAGCTTTGCCGTAACCGCCAAAGACCTTGGAGCGAAGGGCATCAAAGTCCGCTCCAGCGTGCGGGTTGGCAACGACGTGGTGGCCGCCATCTTGGACGTGATCAAGCGTCAACGGATCGGCCTGCTGGTGGTCTCAAGCCACGGCGTCACAGGCTGGCACCCGCTCACCTTCGGCTCCACCGCTGAAAAGTTGGTCAAGCTTGCAGGCATTCCTGTGCTGCTGATTCGCACGCCCGACCCGTCGAGCAAGACCAAACCGCACGCCGACGCCCTCAAAAAGCGCTGGTAGGAGCGTGCGCCATTCCGCCGTCACGCACTCTTGTTGAGCAACGCATCGACCTCGGCGCGTGACGGCATGGCTGCCTGCGCACCACGCCGGGTCACGCAGATTCCTGCGGCCGCATTGGCAAACCGCGCAGCCTGCCACGGGTCGTTGCCTTCAAGCAACGCCACCGCGAATGCTCCATTAAAGCAATCTCCCGCGGCAACGGTGTCGATGGCCTGCACAGCGAACGGCGGCACCCATGCGCCCTTTCCCGGAATCGCTACGTACGCGCCTTCCGGTCCGCGTTTCAACACCACGCCACCCAGCCCGCGGTTCAGCAGTTCACACGCCGCATCTTCCGCCTTTGCGCCATCACCCAGATAAAACGCGGCCTCCGTCTCGTTCGGAGTAAACCATGCAATCTGTTTCCACGCCGCATCCGGCAATTTCGCGGCGGGAGCAGGATCCAGCATCACAGGCACACCTGCTTCAGCGCACATGGCCAGCGTGTACTCGAGTGTGTCCGCTGGAATCTCAAGCTGGCAAAGCACCATTCCTGCCGAACGAATCATCGCAGCCTGCGCGTCAACCGTCGCACGATCCAACTTGGCGTTTGCTCCCGGCACAACCACAATGGAGTTCTCGCTGCTGTCCGCGAGGAAGATCGCCGCAATTCCCGATGAGCCTTCCACCTGCTCCATCCCGCCAGTTTGCACGCCCGCGTCGGCCAGGTTCTTGAGCAGCGCAGTCCCGTAGCTGTCTTCGCCCACCTTCGCAACCATCGCCACTGGATATCCAAGCCTGGCTGCGGCCACGGCCTGGTTCGCGCCTTTACCCCCGGGCGTTGTGTGAAAGCCGGAGCCGATCAACGTCTGGCCCACGCGCGGAATCACCGGCGTTCGGGTAACCAGGTCCATCATGATCGACCCAACCACGACGATAGGTTTGCGCGCCGCGTTCATTGTTTTGCCGCCTTCACCGCTTCAGTCAATGCTGGAATCACTTCCATCAAATCGCCCACAATTCCGTAATCCGCCACTTCAAAGATCGGCGCATCCGCGTCTTTGTTAATGGCCACGATGCACTGCGAACCCTTCATCCCGACAAGATGCTGAATCGCTCCTGAAATTCCAGCCGCGATGTACAGCTTGGGCGCAACGGTCTGGCCGGAGCTTCCCACCTGGCGCTCCATGGGCAGCCAGCCGGCATCGCAGATAGGCCGCGACGCGCCAATCTGCGCACCGAGCGCAATAGCAAGTTCCTGAACAACCGGTAGATTCTCCTGAGACTTAATGCCGCGGCCAACGCTCACGATGATCTGCGCCGAGCTGAGATCGACAGTCTGCGCCGCCGCGCGATATGGATCACCGGGTAGGGTTCGAATCTGCGCAGTTTCAATCGCCGGGGTAAACACCTCCACCGTGCCCGCTCCTGCAACCTCGGATTCGGCAGCGAACGCGCCAGCCTGCACCGAGAGAAAGCAGGTTCCCTCACCGGCTCCGCGATAGCTGCCGTTCAAGCGGCCCTGCATAAGCTGGCGCGTAAAGACCGGCCCGTTCGAAATGGCAGTCACATCGCTGATAAGCATCTGTCCGAAGCGAGCGGCAAGCGCCGGTGCATAATCGCGAACCCGATAGGTGTGCGGGAAGACAACGTATGCCGGCTCTTCGCGTTGGATGAGCTGCTGCAGCGCTGCCGTGTAGCCGTCTGCCGTGTAAGGCTCAAGCAGCCCGTGTTCAACGCGGATTACTCGGCCACTTACCTTGCCGGCAACTTCCGCGGCAACCGATTCGGTCTGCGATCCCACCACAATTGCTGTCACACGCGCAGCTTCGCCAAGGCGCATCGCGGCGGCGAGTGCTTCCCAACTGATGCGTGCAATGCGGCCCGCGCGCTGCTCCATCACAACCAGGGTGCCGCTCATAGCACATGCACCTCGGCCTTGAGTCTTTCAACCAGTGCGGCAGCAGCCTCTTTGGGTGATCCGGAAATCATCTGCGTCGACTTCTGCTTTTGCGGCAGCGAGATTTGCTCGAGCACGGCTACCGGCGCGGATACAACACCGAGCTCGGCCGCATTGATCTGCTTGAGCTCCTTGGTTCTTGCGCGCTTTATGCCCATGAGCGTTGCATAGCGCAGCTTGTTGCCGCCGGACTGGATCGTCAGGACCGCAGGCAAGGGAAGCTGTATGTCCTGGAACCAGCCCCCCTCAAGCTCGCGCTTTGCTTCGATGCCCGATTCGGTCTTTTCAACGTGCAGGATAAGCGTAGCGTGAGGCATTCCCAGCAACTCTGCAAGGATCACGCCCGTTTGCCCAAAGCCGAGGTCCTCGGACTGAAGGCCTGTAAGCACCAGGTCTGGGCTCTCATTCTTGATGGCGGCAGCCAGCAACTGTGCCACGCCCAGAGCATCGCGTTCGGCAATGTCGTCACACAAAATATGCAGCGCGCGGTCCGCGCCTTTGGCCAGTGCCTCGCGAATGGTGGCTGCCACACGCTCCGGCCCCGCACTCACGACGACGACTTCGCCTCCGTGTTTCTCCTTAATTTGCAAGGCCTCTTCAACGGCATGCGCGTCGCTCTCATTCATCGTAAATTGCAGATCGGATTCTTCAATCCATTTGCCTGTCGCGTTCATGCGCACTGGCGCATCGCGGTCGGGAACCTGTTTGATGGCAACAAAAATTTTCATCATGAAAGCTCGTGTATAGATTAAACGCCGATCGGCTCAGGCAGGCACTGGCGCATCAGTCGACGACGCGCACCTTACGGCGTCTTGAAATCAGGTGTCCTCTCCGCCCATGGGCAGCAGCCGATCGCCTTGCGGCAGGCATCGGCTCTCCTGAAATCCAGCGGCGATGCAGCAGCAGCGTCTCAGGCGTAAGAGGAGAATTAATCTCCGGCGCAGACCACCAGCTAAGCACTTCCGCCATCACGTCATCGCTGCCATCGAATTGAAACCGGTCTGACGCAAGCAGAGTGAAAGCGACGGTAGTCAGAGCCTTTGGCGAGATGCGGTGGTCAATCCCGCCATCGCAGAGTTTAAGCAGGTGATTCCGCGTAACCCTGAAGTCCACGTCCATGTCTTCGATCATGACTTCGCTGTCGACGTCGTTGATCCTTGCCACCGAAAAATTCGCTTCAATGGCCAGTCCCTCAGGCGGAACTTCGTCAAGGAAGAAGCGCCGGATTGTGTTTTCCTGAATCGCCATGAGAATCCAGTGACTCCAATCTACTCCATTTGCCGCAGGCTCGCAGCGGCGATCTGTGCAATATCCACCACCTGCGGAGTTGCATCCTGCCGCGTCGAGGTTGCCGTCACGGCGTCTCGAAGCATCGAGTTGCAAAACGGGCACGCGGCGGCAATGGTGTGCGCGCCTGTCACCAAAAGTTCTGCCGCGCGAACATGGCTGACGCGCTCTCCCGACTCTTCGCCGAGGAAGGCCAATCCTCCCCCCGCTCCGCAGCAAAAGCTGCGTTCATGATTACGCTCGGCCTCAACCACATCCCCGCCAAGCCCGGCCACTGCGCGCGGCTCCTTGTAGACATTGCGATAGCGGCCCAGGTAGCACGGGTCGTGAAACACAATCTCTTCGCGGTTCTTGTTTTGCGGCAGCCGATGCAGGTGCCTTGCCAGAAACTCGCTGTGATGTTCAATCGGCGGAGGCGCACCAAATTCCTTCCAGTCCTCCTGGATGGTGCGCACGCAATGCGGGCAAATCGTAATGATCTTCTTCACCTTATTCTGCGCCAGCGTGGCAAGATTCTCTTCAGCCAATTGCTGAAACAGCAAGTCGTTTCCCAGCCGGCGCACTGGATCTCCGGTGCATTTCTCCTTGCGAAGCACGCCGAACGTTACGCCCAGATAATTCATCACGTGCGCAAGATCGGCGACAATTTCCCGGCCTTTGGGATCGTAGCTGCCCATGCACCCGAGCCACAGGCAGTACTCCTGCGATCCATCGTAGATAGGCAATTGTTGACGCTCGATGAATTTGTCGCGCTCCGCTGGGCTAAGGCCGTGCGCGTTGCTGCCGCGTTCGAGAGCGAGAAAAAGTTTCGCTCCGTAGTCATCCTCCCATGTGCCCGTATTTACCGCGCCGCGGCGCAGGCCGATAAGTATGGGCAGATGTTCAATACCAACAGGGCACTGGAACTCGCATGCTCCGCAGGTGGTGCATTGGAATGCGGCCTCCTGCGAGTTGTACTTGCCGAGCAACGGCTCTGCTGAGGCAGGACCAAGATCGTTGAGATATTCCCGCAAACCCAGGATCACCTGCTTGGGATTCAATGCTTTGCCTGTATTGTTGGCAGGGCAGTGCTCGGTGCATCGTCCGCACTCCACGCACGAGTATGCCTGCAAACTCACCAGCCGTGTCAGATCGGTTCCGGCAATCAATCCAAAATCCTCATCTCCAACCAGCGGAGGAATGCGCGAGAAACTACCGCGGGAAAAGAAGATCGTGAAGGGGCTCAGAACAAGATGCAGATGCTTGGTGTGGGGAATGATCGGCAGGAAAAGGAACAGTGCCAGCGTGTGAATCCACCACAAGGTTCGTGTTGCCGGGCTCGCATTCGCGGTGAAGAACGCCGCCAGGTAGGTTGCCATCAGTAGAAAAATCAGCAGCGCAATCAGGCCTGACTCCCACGACAACTTTTCGCCCAGCCATTTTGGCCGGATGAAAAACCGGCGCACGAAGAGCCAGAAGATACCCGCCGCGCAGGCAGCCGCAAAGACCGCAGCGAACCAGAAATACCAGCGGCCTGCAAATCCCGAAGGCGACAGAAAGTCAAGTCCAAACACACCCGCGCAGTGATTGAGCGTGACCAGTGCAAAAGCGCAGAAGGCCCAGAAAACGAAGGCATGGGCGATGCCTGCCGCGGGCCGCTGACGGATCACTTTTGATTGAAGCAGAACCTCGCCGATAAAGTCACGAATGCGCGGGCCAATAGGGAAGAGATGAAAATCCGCGTCTCGCTTTGAAGCCAGAATCGTTTTGAGAACAACGAAGAATCGCCGCCAGAACGCGCAGGCAGAGCCCACGGCAAGGACCGCAAAGACCACCTTCTCCACTATGGAGAAGTGTTCAGGCTCGGCGAGAGTGGGCAGAAGCAACGTCATAACCGGACCCACTACCATACACGAAAGCAGTTCGAACCGTCGTGCAGGGATTAGTGCGAGTGACCAGCCAGTATTAAGTGCTCGTCAGCAGCGAACAATATTGGTCGCCTTGATTCCCTTGGTGGCGTTGCGCGTGTCAACTACCAGTTGAGACTCCGCGGCAATCGCCCTGAAATCGTACGCCGAGTGATCGGTCACGATCACCACCGCATCATACTGCCCCAGATTCTCAAGCGGTGCACAGGTCATATTCAGATCGTATTGCCGGCCGCGCCCAACCTTTGGAAAATAGGGATCGTTGTACGCAACCACGGCTCCCTTGCCGCGCAGCAATTCGATGATCGTAAGCGAAGGAGATTCGCGCAGGTCGTCGATGTCGCGCTTGTACGCGATGCCGAGGATCAGAATCTTCGATCCTTTGATCGCTTTCGACCGTTCGTTCAACGCCGCCGCAATCTGATCGATCACAAAATACGGCATGTCGCTGTTGACGGCGCCGGCCAAAGAAATAAAGCGCGTATGGAAATCGTATTCGCGCGCTTTCCACGAAAGGTAGAACGGATCAATCGGAATGCAGTGACCGCCCAGTCCAGGCCCCGGATAAAACGCCTGAAACCCGAAAGGCTTGGTCTTCGCCGCGTCGATCACCTCATGAATATCGATGCCCATGCGCATGCAAAGCTGCTTCAGTTCGTTCACAAGCGCAATGTTGACGCAGCGATAAATGTTCTCAAGCAGCTTGGTCATCTCCGCAACCGCCGGACTGCTCACCGGCACCACGCGATGAAAAATAGCCCCATACAGCGCGCTCGCCAGTTCCACGCCCGCCGGTCCACAGCCGCCAATCACCTTGGGAATATCTCGTCGCGCCACAGAATCGTTTCCCGGGTCTTCGCGCTCCGGAGAAAACACCACATGAACGCCAGGCTGATCGAGCGCTCGCGACACCTTCAGCCCCAGCGGATTTCCCGCCTCCAGCAAAGGCGCAACGATCTCTTCCGTCGTTCCCGGATACGTCGTGCTCTCAAGAACAATCAACTGATCGGCGCGAATGTGCGGCGCAATCGACTCCACCGTTCCCCGCACAAAACTCAGGTCTGGTTCATGGTGGTCGTCCAGCGGCGTGGGTACGCAGATGATCACCGCATCCATCGCGGCTATCTCTGAGTAGTCCGTAGTGGCGCGAAAACCCGCGCTCCGTGCCTTCTCAATGTCCGCCGGAAGAATGCGAACAATATACGAGCCGCCTGAGTTCAGCGTGGCCACCTTGTCGGCGGCAATATCGAAGCCTGTTACCCTGAAGCCTTCGTCGCTGAATAGCAGCGCCAGCGGCAGCCCCACGTAACCCAGGCCGACAATACCAACGCGTGCCTCACGGCTCTCAATCTTTTGTTTGAGTAGCGGCAGCGATTCTGCGGGGGTTGGCATCATGATGACGATTGTACCGAAGCCCGACGAAATTCAATCTGGAGAGTCCGTTCCGGCGCATTAGTATTGTAGTCAGCGTGGCATTTTCGTCGGGCTGCGCAATATCCCTACATCTGGAGTGACAACGTGCCGAAATATCTGGTAACTGGAGCTGCGGGCTTTATCGGCCGCTCGATAGCAAAGGCCCTCCTCGATCGCGGCGATAGTGTGCGCGGCATCGACAACTTCAGCACCGGCAAGCGCGAAAATCTCATCGGGCTCGAGGCCATGGAATTCCTCGACGGCGATCTCGCCGACCCCGCCGTCTGTACTCAAGCATGTGAAGGCATCGAGGTCATCTTTCACGAAGCGGCGTTGCCCTCCGTCCCGCGTTCCGTAGCCGATCCGCTCAGCACCAACGTCGCCTGCATCGACGCCACTCTCAATTTGCTCATCGCCGCTCGCGCCGCCGGTGTCCGCCGCCTCATCTACGCCGCCTCCTCAGCTGCCTACGGCGATACGCCCACGCTTCCCAAGCATGAAGGCATGTTGCCCGCGCCTATCACTCCCTATGCCGTGGCCAAACTGGCGGGCGAGCACTACCTTGCCTGCTTCACCCGCGTCTACGGGCTTGAGACGGTCTCGCTCCGCTACTTCAACGTCTTCGGTCCGCATCAGGACCCTACTTCGCACTACTCCGGCGTGCTCGCCATCTTCTGCCGCAAAATGCTCGCAGGCGAGCAGCCCACCATCTACGGCGACGGCGAACAGAGCCGCGACTTCACCTATATCGATAATGTTGTGCTGGGCAATCTGCTGGCAGCCGAGGCCTCTGCGGAAAAGGTCGCCGGCCAGATGATGAATCTCGCCACCGGCAAAAAGATCACACTCAACCAGACCTTTGAAATCCTTAAAGGCCTCACTGGCTACCAGGGCAAGCCCGCCTACGACGAGGCGCGCGCCGGCGACATCAAGGAATCGCTGGCCGACATCTCGCGCGCCCAATCTCTGCTCGGCTACCAGCCCACCGTCGACTTCAGCGAAGGCCTGCGCCGCACCGTCGAGTGGTACAAGACCCTCGCATAGTCTCAGCTTTGGCCGGGCCGATCATGTGCGGTTTATACTCGCGCCGCTCGGCCCTGCCTCTTTGCCTGGAGCTACCGCCTGTTGGGCCGATTTCTGTCGGGGTGGTTTCTATCCCAGTTGTCGTTTTCTCTGAAGACCCCAATCGAAGATATCCTGTCATTCCAGCTCTTTGACGGCACACTCCTGAGCCTCACACGCGACAGATCGTTCAAATTCCGGCTAATCCCCAGGCTTTCTCCGTTGAAATTCACATCGTTGAAAATGCGAACTCTCACTCCACCAAAGATGCGGACGGAACTGATCCGGTCGTTGAATCCTGGCGGCATCGAAGGCCACTGTTCGCCAACTTTAAGGCAGAAGTAGTTTCCTCTGAAATTTGCGTCCTGATAGAAGCACACGCCGCTTCTTGGCGGTTGCGGTCTGCCCCATTGTTGCTGGGCAAGCGCGGGCAGGGCCATAAACGTCCCCATCAGGATCATGCTCAATCCAAATCGCAGTTTCATCGTCTCTCTCCGTTCTATGGCTCTGGCAGGTGCAACCGGATCTTTCTCATCGAACCCCGCTATTCATGAATTCAATGAAAACAGCAGGCCGCAGTACGCCAGGATCTTCGTGCGCCTCGCGGCAGGGGAATCTCTCTGCTCAAAGCCTATTGAACCGGAACTTCCACTTTTCATTTCCGGTCGCGTCAGTGTACCACCAATGACCGCAGTTGCAGACTCGATCTACATTCGCTCTTGGGCCGCGTACCCCTTGGTTGCCGCAGCTTAAGCCAGGCAGGGGTAGGATCGCAGGAAATCTCCGAAGCAGTTGTGAAACAATCTCCTCCGAGAGGTTTCATTCCGATGCAGAAATCAATTCCGCCCGCAACCGTGGACGAATATATCGCCTGCACCCCGGAGCCGTCCCGCGCCATGCTTACTCGAATGCGCGCTGTCATCCGGGCGGCATTGCCCAGGCAAGCCATCGAAGTCATCAGCTATCGAATGCCCGCGTTCAAGCTCAATAAGGTGCTGGTGTGGTACGCCGCGTTCAAAAACCACTGCAGCCTGTTTCCTACCGGCGCGGTGATCGGCCGGCTCAAGCCGGAACTCGCAGCCTACAAAATCTCCAAAGGAACCGTACAGTTTCCTCTGGACCGGCCCCTGCCTGTCGCACTCATCAAAAAGCTCGTGAAGGCGAGGCTTGAATTGAGCGGTGATCCGGACTGTACCTGATATGGAACGGGGAATGTCCGGATCGCCTGCGTAAATACCACTTCATCCAGTTGGACCCTATTTGCCCTTTAGTCCATCGCGCCACGCAATCACTTCGAGTTCGGCTCTCACCGCATCCTCTACGGGAACTACCGGACGCGCCTGGAACTCGAACGCGGGCAGCATTGAGCAAAGCTTGTGTACCGTCAGCGGATCGTCACAGTCCACCAGCATAAATCCGCCCCAATCGCCTACGCGAACCACAAAGAACTCAATCTTGAAGTTTGCTGGAGCCTTCCACTGGCCAAACACTTCCAGAATCCGTTTCTGGGCATTTTCGTACTCCATCGGAGTGCCCTGCGGGCGCTCATTCCAACTGATTACATACTTCATTCGATCTCCTTAATTGCGGGCGATCAGGTCGCTCGCAATCGCTCAAGTCTAATCTAGCGCGGATAGGCTTTGGCTAAGAATCTCTACGGCGGGCGGCCCGCTCAACAACCCCGAAGTGGCGTCGTGAGCCTTGAGAGCCTGTGATCTTTCATCGCAATAAACAAGTCTCCTGGCCGGGCGCCGGCAGAGACTCAACGAGTTATGTTCTTTTGGGGGAACTGGCGCCCCGCCCCTTTGCTCGCAACAAATGCAAGTTATTGCCCTAGGTTCTCAGAGCTTTACAGGTGTTTCTGTTCCAGAATCCCACCTCAGTACCTGAGGACAAGCACACACAGAACCTGGGCATTGTGATCTGCGTCACTCTGCTGGCTGCAACAATTGTGCAATTCCTCATTTCAACGCCTTCGTCTCTACTGAGAACAATTGGGGCCGCTGTCTGAGTACTAATCTCTCTGCCGACACTTGCAGGGCTTCAACCAATGTGGCTGTCGTGGTCATCGCAGATGGCATTGGAACTGGGGGCCGGAATTGGATGCCATGGGCAGAAGAATCAATACCGCAACAGAACATCTTGAACCAGGAACGACAGGGATGAAAGAGCCGGCGCCGATCTATCTTCTCGCTTTGCGGGCCGGTGTAATCGCCGGCAGCGTAATGGCCGCCTTCGAACTTTCCAAGATGATGTTGAAGCCAGATCTCCATATCTGGATATCTCACCTGATCACCGTCCTCTTTACGACGCTGGTTGTCGCTATAGTGAGCTTCCTGATCATTCTGAGGGAACAGATAGCGCATCCGGCAATTTCAGCCACAGAAGAACGCTACCGCTTGCTCTTTGAAAAGAGTCTGGCCGGTGGGTACAGAACCTCTCTGGACGGCCGTGTTTTGGACTGCAACGTCACATTCTGCCAAATGTTTGGGTATGCCACCCGTCAGGAGGTAATCGGCAGATCGGTCGGCATAGGCTACGTCAATCCCGGAGATCGTGACCGCTTCCTGGCGCAATTGCGAGCGGAAAAACAGGTGACAAACTTCGAACAGCAACTGTTGAGATTAGACGGCAAGATCATCTCTGTTCTCAACAGCGCCGCTCTGGTGGAGGGTGCTGACGGAACGGAGTTATTCATCCGCGGATCGCTGACTGAGATTACCGCGCTCAGATGCGCAGAGAATGAGCAACAACGGCTGACCGAGATGGTGCGGAAGTCGGAAGCCCAGTACCGGCTCCTTTTCAAGCGGAATCCCATTCCTATGTGGGTATTCGACCGGTTATCTCTCCGATTCCTGGCTGTAAACGAAGCCGCAATTCATAAGTACGGGTACTCGGAACAAGAGTTCCTGAACATGACAATCGTAGAGATCAGGCCGGAAGAGACCGTCCCGCTGTTGTTCAACCACCTCGCCGGACATGAGGGTGGGCTCCAGTTACCTGAACCGTGGCAGCACCGAATCAAGGACGGGTCCATCATCGATGTGGAAATCGTCTCTCACGATCTTGATTTTGACGGCGTCGATGCAATGATCGTTGCCGCATACGACGTTACGGAGCGCGAGCAATCCAAGCGAATGCTTGAAGAGAGTGAAAACCGGTACCGGGTATTGTTTGACGAATCGCCCGATGCCTATTGTCTGATGGAGCAGGGCCGATTCGTTGATTGCAATGCGGCGAGCATGGAGCTCTTTGGCTTTTCAAGCAAAGCGGAGTTTACTGATCCGGCAAGTATCTCACCTCCGCTCCAACCCGATGGCACGCCCTCGCAAGCTGCCGCCGAGCAAAAGATTGCGGCGGCACTTCAGAACGGCAAGGAGCACTTCGAATGGGTGCACAGCCGCAAAAATGGAGAGTCATTCTTTACTGAAGTTTCTCTGGCTTCAATGAACTTGAACGATCGAAAAATGTTGCTTGCTTCGATTCGCGATATTAGCGGCCGGAAAGCAGCCGAGGAGCAGGCACAGTATCTGGCCTACTACGATGCTCTTACCGGTTTACCCAACCGGGCCCTGTTCCAGGACCGCCTGAAAGTGGCGCTCGCCGGCGCTGGCAGGTGGGACGAAGAAATTGCGCTCTTGTTTCTTGATCTTGACCGGTTCACTATCGTCAACAACTCGTTAGGCCGCGCCTTTGGCGATCAAGTCCTGAAGGAGGTTGCTCAAAGGCTCAAACATAGTCTGCAGGAGCAGGATACGGTAGCCCGCATCGGAAGCGACGAGTTTGCCGTCCTGTTAAATGCTGTGCATAGCTCCACTGAGGCAGGTCTCACCGCGGCACGGCTCATAGAAACTCTGGCTCAGCCATTTGAAGTTGAGGGCCAACCGGTAACCGCGAACTGCAGTATTGGCATCGCCATGTTCCCCGAACACGGCACAGATGCTGAAAGTCTCCTCAAGAACGCTGAAGCCGCCATGCGCAGCGCCAAAGACGACGGACGAAACACCTTTCGATACTTTTCGGAAGATATCAACGGTAAGAATGCAGAGGAACTGGCGCTGGAGCGCGCGCTCCACACAGCGCTACAGAAGGACGAGTTATTCCTCGTCTATCAACCGCAGATTGAGCTCATCACCGGAAATATCACCGGTATGGAAGCCCTGATTCGCTGGCGTCATCCGGACTTTGGTATGGTGCCTCCCAACCGGTTCATCCCTATTGCGGAAAAGAACGGCCTCATCCTCTCCATCGGCGAATGGGTTCTGAAGACTGCATGTTCCCAGCTCCGTCAGTGGCAAGACGAAGGGCTGCCGGTCGTTCCCGTTGCCGTCAATGTATCGCCTCTCCAGTTCCGCACTGAGAATTTCTGCACACAGGTCAAAGAGGTGCTCCAGGAGGCCGGGTTGTCTCCTGAATTGCTGGAGTTGGAACTTACCGAGAGCCTTCTGTTTGAGAATGCGGACCGGATCAACGCCATATTGCGCGAGTTCAGCAGTATGGGCGTCAAGCTGGCAATCGACGACTTTGGCACAGGATACTCGAACCTGAGTTATCTGAAGCAGTTCCGAGTAAACAAACTCAAAATCGATCGCTCGTTCGTGCAGGATCTCCCGCTGGACACCGATGACGTGGCAATCACGACAGCGATCATCAGCATGGCGAAGAACCTCGGCCTGACTGTGCTGGCTGAAGGCGCCGAAACGGAAGAGCAGGTGTCGTTCCTGCGGGAATGCCAATGCGACGAAATTCAGGGATACTATTTCAGCAAGCCGGTAACAGTGCCGGAGATGGCAGTAAAACTAAAGGCCTCGGCCGCGGAATATTCTTTACATATTCCCGACGAGTGCAAAGGCTGCCAGGAGTGCTCATACCCTCAGTGTGCAATGGCGACAACCTGTTAAAGTGGGCAGCTGGCCAAACGCTTAGGCTGTCCTTTCGTCGAAAGCGCTCCGGCCAGAAGCCGCCTTGGTAAAACCCACTCATTCTCCTGTTATGTGCTGAGGATCACTGAAAGTGCCTCAAAGAAGGGGGCAGACTCCCGCCAGCAGGGGGTGGACCATGGTTTTCTTCATCTGGCTCGTGCTCTTTCTGGTAATCGTTGCCTTTCTTCTGCTTATCCCCGCCACCTGGCGTCTTGCGCTCTACCGGCGCTTCTCCGGCAGCCGGCTCGTCGAATGCCCTGAAAACCACAAACCCGCCGTAGTGGGCATCGACGTCCGGCATGCGGCAGCCACAGTCATGGATGGAAGTCCCGAGATGCGCCTTCGTGACTGCACTCGCTGGCCTGAACGCGCAAGGTGCAACCAGGCCTGCATGTCCCAGGCGATCCAGTCGGAGCCCTACAAGCCCGGCGAAGTCGTCCCGGGCAGGAAACAGATCTACCATCTCCCCGTTCTTCTGGCCTCGTTTATCGCCTGGTATCTGGGAGCACTCTGGCATTCGCCATTCATGTTTCGCGCGCAGTGGCTCAGCGCCATCGGACTCGATCGTGCCGATACCCGGCTGATCGTGGGTTGGTATCTGCTGCTTAGCCTGGCGGTCTGTCTTCTCTTCGCTTACGGAGTTGCGTGGCTCCTCGCCGTAACTCACCGCAAAGGCCTGCTGCACGGAGTGCTCATGTCCGCGCTGCTTGGCGGAGCCGTCATCGCGGCCAGTTGGAACGGCATCGCAAGACTGCCCCATGACCTCTTCGTGATTGAAGCCGGCTTCACCGCTCTGGCAATCGTAACCGTGGGCGCAATTGTCGGCGGCCTGTACGACAAACTGGTGCTGCATCCGCAGGGAGTAAGTGACCAGCTCATCCACCCAGGCAAGTCCTGATAAGTCGTAAGCAGCTAGGGCCCGTTCATCGCAGCCTCATCGCGATGAGCGTGTAGTCTCTCTTAAGCTCCAGTTATGTCGCTGTGAACCTGCAGGGTGCCGGGTGAGATAGCGTGAACCCCAAACTGCCAATCTCTGCGGAATCCATGCGTGTCATCCTGAGCGGAAGCCGAAGATTCTCTGTTGCTTTTGTCAGGCCCACCGAACTCCGCCCGCGTAGCAAATGATCCACTCGCAATCGAGCGTTTTGAATGGGCACGGCTTCAGCCTGTACGCCAACCTCTCATCCCAAACTTGAAGGGTACGGGCTTTAGCCCGTACATAAAAGTTCCTGCGAAACAACTGGGGCTTCGGCCTCCGAGGGGTACCCGGCCCCCGTACCCATTCGGTACCTGCTTATCAACAGACCACTTTGAAACTAGATCGACTTTCGTTAATTCTTCGCCTATACTCGCAATAGCCTGTAGAAAGATCCTGTCTGAGTAGGACAAGGAGAGAAACGACAGTGACCGATCATGTCGATCCGACAAGACGGTCCCGAAACATGGCGGCAATCCATTCAAAGGCCACAAAGCCTGAAATGGAATTGCGGAGGATTGTTAGAGAACTTGGATACCGATTTGGGACCAACTGTAAAACTGTCGCAGGAAAACCGGATCTCGTCTTCGCGTCTCGTCGTAAAGTCATATTTGTTCATGGTTGTTTCTGGCATCGCCACAAGGGTTGTAAGCGCGCGTCGACACCTTCAACTCGCATTCAGTTCTGGGAATCCAAATTCTCTTCGAACGTACGACGCGATAAGAAAGTACAACGTGAACTCAGGCGGACGGGCTGGTCGGTACTTGTTGTTTGGCAGTGTCAGTTGAAGAATCAAAAGAGGCTGAAGGAGCGTCTGAATGGGTTTCTCAAAGAGTAGGAGAGGCACGGAGAACAGTGAGGTTGCCGACAAGAAGATATCGATCTTTGAGAAGAAGCGGAAAGTCGGGAAATCCGCTTCGACAGTAAAGCCACGCCTGCTTGATCTCTTCTGCTGCGCCGGTGGTGCAGGTGTCGGCTACTACAAAGCCGGATTCGAAATTGTCGGGGTTGATATCAATCCACAGCCTCATTACCCATTTGAATTCCTGCAGGCAGACGCGCTCAAATTGGACCCGGAGTTCATTGCCACTTTCGATGCGGTACACGCTTCCCCGCCTTGTCAATCGTATTCCGATCTGGCAAAACGCAACGGCAATGCAGATGAATGGCCTCGGCTTATAGAACCGGTCCGCGAGATGCTCATCCGATCTGGACTCCCATACGTGATCGAGAATGTCGAGGGAGCTCCGTTGATCGAACCGATCATTCTCTGTGGAACGATGTTTCCGGGACTACGGGTTCTTCGTCATCGATTGTTTGAAGCGAGCTTTGGCATTCTCACTCCAACACATAAGAAGCATCCCAAGGTTCATACGTTTGACCGGCGTAAATCTCACTATGGAAAGACGAATGAGTGGAAGGACTTCGTTCAAGTAACCGGTGGGGGCAACTGCACCTTGGCCGCCGCTCAAGACGCAATGGGAATCGACTGGATGACCAAGGGGGAGATTAACGAGGCGATCCCTCCCGCCTATACCGAGTTTATCGGGAAGCAATTGCTGAACCAGGTATCTTTTGCCAAAGACCAAGCGGCAAAGGAGCGCGCTTATGCGTAAGCCGGGATCGAAAGAGCGTCTCAAGCGGTTCCTAAGGGCCCATGTCGGACAAGTTGTCACTTCAATTCAGCTTCGCGATGCGGCAGGAACAGACGTCAGCGAATGGGCACGGCGTGTGCGAGAACTTCGCGAGGACGAGGGTTGGCCAATACTCACCAATCATGACAGCATCGATCTAAAGCCAGGTGAATACCTGCTGAGTGCGCTGCCTCCGGACAAGGAGGTGAGGTTCGGGCGTGGCATTTCCGCCAAACTCCGAGCCGAGGTTCTTGATCGAAACGGATTCACTTGCCAGATGTGTGGCCTAACTCCAGGTGAGATTGACCCGTTTATGGGCCGCAAGGTGCGACTGCACATCGGCCATATTGTGGATAAGAATCTCGGCGGCAAAGATGAACTCTCGAACCTCAGGGCACTGTGTTCAACCTGCAATCAAGGAGCGAAGAACATCACGGGGGAAAAGCCGACAGCGATCTGGTTGCTTTCACAGGTTCGACGCGCCGGCATCGATGAACAAAAGGCCGTTTTCACATGGCTTTCTAAGAAGTTCGACAAGAGAGACTGAGCATTCAATTCAATGGCCGGTGGTCGGGTGCGGGAGGTGAGTTCTCCCAAAACACGGAGAGTGCCTCATGTCCAGATTTTCGGACATGGGATACCACGGACCCTGACCCGACTCTAGATGTTTTTCACTAGAACCGGCCTTCTCACCCCTGATCGCGAGTTAGCATTCCTCGCCGCCTGTGCTTCACAAACCCCATGTACCAAAAAATCCCGTTTCGGCTATGCATCCAGCGTGAGCCGAAACGGGTACATTTGCCGGTCGAATATAGGTCAAGCTTCCCTGCGTCCTAACTCTCCGGTTCGCTGGGGAAGAGGTCGAGTTCCTTCTCGCGGGCAGCGGCTTCTGCGCGGCGACGGCCCGGTGCGCCGATCAGGCTAACCACCTCCAGCGACTGGATGGCCTGCCGGGGCACGTAAATCCGCTGCGTGCTTGAGCGGGTATCGGGCGGGGTCAGCAGCAGGCCCGCGCCCTGAACCAGAGACAGATCGTTGGCGGCCAGCCCTTCCAACTCGTCGCCATCCGTCAGCGTCATCCGCAGCCACAGGCCGGCGGTCCGGGGCCGCACGGAGAACCGCTTGTGCATCAGCCTCTCGGGGTTGGCCTGGTCGGCGCTCGGGGAGGGGAACTCGCGCACGTAGCAGACCCACTTCACCTGCTCCCAGCCGATGCGCAGCACCTTGCCCGTCTGGTCCAGGATCTCCAGCTCCGGGGCATCCGGGCCAAAGCTCGCGGAGGCGAATCCGGCACACCAGTCCCGGGAGAACTTACGTACGATCACAGGTTTGCGAACGGAGGCCACTGCTTTGGATTTTCGCATGTTTTCAACCATCTACGATGTAATGGGGGGCGTAATGGGGCTGGTTCAGGCCCCTTGAAAGGGCTATCGCTGGGCTTTGGCCGGACCGGAGCTGCAAACGCATCGGATGCGGTGCAGCTGGCTCTGGTAATGCGGGGTCGTTTGTGTTAATGTACGGTTTGCCGTCTTTACCCGTTCCGTAGATAACAACAACACCATCAGACACTTGGCGGAGGGTTTAGAGGGCGGAAGCAGGAAATCTGATGCCCGACTACATCTACCTTTTGGAAAACCGGCTGTCTGCCGACCAACGACATGCACTGGCGCAATTAAGAGAAGTAGCCCGCGAGGCTGGAACCATCCTGTTTTTGACTGGCGATGCCGTCCGCGACCTGACCAGTGGCCACGCCGTCCGCGATCTTGAAATCGCCATCCACGGAAACGCCCTCAAGCTCAAAAAGCAGATTGAGAAGCTCGGCGGCAAGGTCTGGGGCGAGCATGAAGCTTCGCAAAGTCTCTATCTCTGTTTTCCGGGTACGGTTCGGGTCGATCTGGTAACCGCCCACAGCGTCGCCTATCCCAAGCCGGGCAAACCCGTCTATCATCCCGCTTCCATCCAGGAAGACCTGCGGCGGCGCGACTTTACCGTCAACGCCATGGCCATCTCGCTGAACGAGGGGTCCTTTGGACTATTGATGGACCCGCTCAACGGCGCCGCCGATATCGAAACCAGAACGCTGCGGCTGGTTTCCAACTATGGATTTATAGAGAATCCGTCCCTCATGATCCGGGCCGTGCGCTACCACGCCCGCCTGGGGTGGGAACTGGACCTTAAGACTCGCACCCGCTACGACAATGCCAAGGAAGAAGGCACCATCGAGTTCCTGTCTGCCCACGAACAGTCCAAGGAACTGGAGCAGATTGGCCACGAGGTAGACGGGCTGGCGGTGCTGCGCGCGCTTGAAGGCGAAGGATGGATGAAATATCTCTTTCCGGCGTGGACCTCGGCACGTGCCGACGAGGAGAAACTGAACGCTTTGCACGATCTGGCGGTGAGCCTGCTGCTGCAGGGAGTGCACCCGGATATGTCGGCGGCACAGATGCAGTTGTTGACCGCGAAGATGCCGTCGAAGGACGTAGCGGCGCTGAAGAAGGCGTTCCTCCGCCAGGGGTTTGTTGAGGAGTGGAACACTCTGGATGCTCAGGCCTCTGCCTTCCAGAAGGTCCTGCTCTCGAAGGAGCATTCGGTCCCGTCGTCGGCATACAAGCTGTTCACTACCTACGATCCCGAGGCGGTTCTCTGGCTGGGATTCACAAGCAAGAGCGCAGCCGTACAGGAGAGATACAACAACTTCCTGAAGGTATGGCCGGAGGCAAAGCAGAACATTCCGCACCTCCTGATGCAGGAAATGCGCATCACGCCTGAACTGGCTGGCTACACCGAAATTCTACATAAGATCTTTCTTGAGCTGATCGACGGAAAGTTGACGACTCCCGAGGACATGCGTGCATTCCTTGAGCCATTCTCGCCGCCAGCCCCGCCGCCGCAGGTTACCATCAAGCGCACCCGGATGAAGCGCGCCGAGAAGCTGAAGGAACAAGAGCTTGAAGACGACGACGATGACGAGGAATCCGTCGACGACGAGGATCTGGACGACCTCGGCGGCGACGACGACGATCTCGATCTGGGCCTTCCAAAAGGCGTCGTGGACGACGAAGAATCGGAAGACGATAAAGGGGACGAAGACGAGTTTGAGGATGATGAGAAGCCGGCAAGCTCCAAGAAGGGTGGCAAGAAGGCAGCAGCTCCTGTGCCGGTAAAGAAGGGGGCAAAGGCAGCACCTGCCGCGGTCGTACCGGAGAAAATCGCCGCGAAAGCTCCCGCGAAGGCTGCGCCAAAAGTTGCCGCTCCGGCAAAGGCCGCTTCTCCAGCAAAGGCCGCAGCGAAACCCACGCCACATCCAGTGAAGGCAAAGCCGGCTGCCAAACCCGCCCCGCCGCCCAAGAAACATGCAGCCGCAACCAAGCCCGCGAAACCGGCAAAGCCGGCGCCAAAGCCCGCGGTAAAACAAAAGCCTAAGGCAGTGGCTAAGGCGCATCCGAAAGCCAAGGCCAAGCCGGTGGCCAAAGCGAAGCCAGCGGCAAAACCAGCGAAATCTGCGGTGAAGAAGCCGGTGGGTAAGCCAGCAAAGAAGCGCTGAAGATTGTTGCGCTAATTTTGAAGGCCGCGTCAATTGCAGTGATGGGTAGCGAACTGTTGCTGCGATCGGAACCGCGATTCCGGAAAGAATAAAATAGCTGTAGGCCCGGATGGCGAAATCGGCAGACGCAGCGGACTTAAAATCGTATTTATATTCTCTCAGCTTCACTTCATTGTGCTCATTCCATTAAAGTTATTGACATAATTTCTGCCAAGCATTATCTTGCACATAGCTTACACATTTTCGGCATTTTTGCCGACCCATGGAGGCCCGCTCCATGCCCGAACAATTCGACATCCTCGGCGGCAAGGTCCACATCTACAGACGACCGAACAGCAGCCACTGGCAATGCTCAACCTATCTCGCCGGGAAAAACCGGCGTCGCACGACGAAGGAAGAGAGTCTCTCCAAAGCTAAGGAAGTCGCCGAGGACTGGTATCTCCAGATGCGGGGCAAGCTCCGCAATGGAGAGATCAAGACCGAAAAGACCTTCCGCGATGCCTCCGAACAATACCTGAAGGAATACGACATCATCACGCAGGGCCAGAGAAACAAGCACTACGTCCAGTGCCAGCACTGGCGGTCGAGCAACCACCTGATCCCGTTTTTCGGAGAGATGGGCCTCTCCGAAATCACAGCCGGAACGATACAGGAGTACCGCATTCACCGGCACGAGGAAGCAAACAAGAAATTCGGAAAACCGCCTGCGCATAACACCATGCATCAGGAAATCGTGACGCTGCGCCAGACGTTAAAGACGGCCGTGCGTCACGGATGGCTGGACCGGCTCCCCGACCTGTCGGAGCCGTACCGATCCTCCCCCAAAATCTCCCACCGGGCGTGGTTTTCACCGGAGGAATACAAAAAGCTCTACGAGGCGACGCGCAAACGCGCGCACGAGCCGAAGCAGGACCGCTTCAAGTGGGAATGCGAACAGCTTCACGACTATGTGCTGTTCGCCGTGAATACCGGCCTCCGGCCTGACGAGGCCTGGAGGCTGCAGTTCCGCGACGTTTCAATCGTCGAGGACGAGGTCCCCGGCGAGACCATCCTTGAAATCGAGGTGAGGGGCAAGCGCGGCGTCGGCTATTGCAAGAGCATGCCCGGCGCCGTTAGGCCGTTCGAACGGCTCAAGAGCCGCCCGCGCCCGGTGCGGATCGACGAGCCGGGCAGGGGAGGGACCAACGACAAGACGCGCCTGCCCGAGCCCACGGACCTTCTATTCCCGAAGTGGCAACGTGAATTGTTCAACGCCATTCTTGACGAAGAAAAGCTGAAATCAGACCGCGACGGTCAGCCGCGCACCGCATACAGTCTCCGGCACACATACATCTGCATGCGATTGATGGAAGGGGCCGACATCTATCAGATCGCCAAGAACTGCCGCACATCCGTCGAGATGATCGAGAAATACTACGCCTCGCACATCAAAACCAGTCTGGACGCGGCAGCGATCAATATTCGCAAGAAGAAAGTGTCCAGGAAGGCGGTCAAGGAATCCCGGAAAGATTCGTGAGCCTTATACTTAAAGCTGGCCACGCGGGCGTGGCGGAATGGCAGACGCAACGGACTTAAGCGCAACTTGAGTGCTCGCCGGGAAACCGGCGATGCAGAACTGCTCAAATTCGGGGAACCCTATCCTTAATAAGGTGGCGATCCCGAGCCAAGCCCGGACGGAGCACTCCGGACGGGAAGGTGTAGAGACTAGACGGGCAGCACCTGACGCCGAACGGCCATGGTGAAGGTATAGTCCAGACCACAAACCGGCCAGGAGCGTCACCAACGACGCGATCGGCAGGGCGGCGAAAGCCGTAGAGGGTAAGAAAATCCGTTGGGGCGCAAGTCCCGTGAGGGTTCAAGTCCCTCCGCCCGCACCAGAAATCCCACAGTCTCATTGTGGCTTTGTGCGAATCCGCGCTGCGGCGCGGACCGGGCTCTAGGCTTTCGCCCCGAGCCCCTTTGCAAGGGTCTCGGCCCATGCGGGTGACGATCCCTTTCGCAAATACCCAAATTCAAAGCTCTCCTCAGATGCCGTAATGGATTTCGACGCCGGGCACGAAAGCCCATGGAGAGTTCAATTGCCTCCGCGCGCACCGAACACCCATCCTTCTACAGCGCTCCAGAAACCCTGCAAATCCGCTTCTACGCCCGACGAGGCTGGGAGTAATCGCTATTGAACTTTAGAAAGAAGGCTTGCTTTTTGTTAAGAAAAACAGGTATATTTTTTCTTAATCGAGACACCGGATTAATCCATGGAAACCATGCGGGATCAGATAATTACGCGCATCCAGCGCCTCGGAGAGGGGAAAGCCTTCTCCGCGAAGGATTTTCTCGACATCGCCAGCCGCACGACGATTGACGTGACCCTGGCGGCCCTGGCGCGTGAAGGAACAATCCGCCGGATACGCCGGGGCCTCTACGACAGACCACGCATCAATCCTGCCCTTGGCGGAAAGCTAAGCCCCGACATCGACGAAGCGGCGCGCGCCATCGCGCGGCGGCAACGTTGGAAAATTGTGCCGGACGGCGCGTGGGCGGCGAACCTCCTTGGTCTCTCGACGCAAGTGCCGTCCAAGATCATTTACCTGACCGACGGCCCGAACAATGAGGTTCTCATCGGGAAGCGAAGCATTTATTTCAAGCACGCCCGCCCGAAAGCGCTCGCGGGGCTTGACGGCAAATTGGCTCTTGTCGTCCAGGCGCTGAGGCATCTCGGCAGGGATAAGGTTGGCAAACGCGAAATCGAGACGTTGCGCGCCGCGCTCTCTCCATCCGAGCGGAAAAAACTCGTCAAGGATGCTCGCTTTGGCGTGGATTGGATTTACGAGGTCGCAAACAAGATCGCAGAGCAAACCGCATGAACAACGTTGCACGAATGCCGAGCCGCGAACGCGCTGACTTGTTCGCCGAAACAGCGGCCAGAAAAGGGTTGCCAGAGGCCGTCGTCGAAAAAGACTTCTGGGTCTGCTGGATTCTCAAGCAGCTGTTTTCAATCGACGCCCTGTCGGGCCGCCTTCTGTTCAAAGGCGGCACCTCGCTCTCGAAGATATCTCACGCGATCAACCGCTTTTCGGAGGACATTGACCTGGCGGTGGATTACGTCGCTCTTGGCTTCACCGGCGACCGCGATCCACGCCGGGAAGGGCTTTCAAAAACCAGGCGCGCGGCGATCCTCTCGGACATGATGACCGCTTGCCAGCAGTACATCAGCAAAGAGTTCGTCGAAATCCTGAGAGACTGCTGTAGCGAGATTCTAGGCAATGGAAATGACTGGCATCTCACCGTCAGCGAACAGGACGCGAATGTCGTCCGGTTTCGCTATCCCTCGGCTGCGCCCTCGCTTGAGTACATAAAGCCGCAGGTCGTTCTGGAATTGGGAACTCATGCCGAGTTCGTGCCCCACGACAGTTTCAAGCTACGCTCCTTCGCGGCTGAAGAGTTTCCAGACTTGTTTGACGAACCCGATGTAACCGTGAATGCGCTACTGGCGAAGCGCACATTTTGGGAGAAGGCAACTATCCTCCACGCCGAGTTTCATCGACCGCCGGAGAAAGCGATGCCTGATCGTTATTCGCGCCATTATTACGATCTTGCGATGCTGGCGCGGACCCCAATCCGCGCCGAGGCATTGGCCGACATGGCGCTCCTGGATCAGGTTGTGAAGCATAAGGAAACCTTTTACCCTTCCGGCTGGGCGAGGTACGATCTGGCGCACGCCGGAAGCCTGCGTCTCGTGCCGCCTAAAGAGCGGATGGCATCGTTGGAGCGGGATTACCGGAGCATGAGCGTTATGATTTTCGGAGAGCCACCCTCATTTGAATCCATCATGGGTACGCTTGCTGAATTGGAGCGGGAGATAAACCACGAATGAACGTGAACGGGTGGTGCGCTGCCGCTTCCCGAGGGTAGTAAATCAAGAAATGCGATCTTTACTCGTCTCTCTCTGAGCCTCCGGCGGCGAATCCGCGCTTTGGCGCGGACCGGGCTCTATTCGCTCACGCTCACCGAGCCTCCCCGCCGTCTTGCGACGACGCACAAGGGAGTCTCGGCCAGTCGGTAACGATCCCTTTCGCGAATCAGGATAGTTTTGAAGCTCCGGTTGGATGCCGGCCAGATCAGGCCCCTATGAGCCTTTGAACCATTTGAGGATTTTTTCCCACGCCCCCAGTTTGGACGGCGCACCCTTTGCAACAACGGGCGCGGCCTTTTTTGAGGCTTCGTTCCTGGATAGATCTTCCAACGAACCGAAGTATTTTTCCTTGGTGCGTCGGTCGTGCATATGTCCCATCTTGATCTCTTCGTCCGACCAGGCAGGAGCCCATTCCACACGGTCGCGCCTTATCCAGTAGTGAGAGCGGCAGGGGAAATTCCAGTTACCGATGGACGGATGAAGCGTGACCGTTCGGCCGTCATAGAGCAGCTTCCAGTCGGTCGGGCTGAATGGCGTGACCACTTCGCGACCGCACCCGCACACGCACTTGTGCGCGGCGGTTGCGAATTCCATGCACACATAGAGCGTCTTCTCCTCAAGCACATCCGGGAGGCTCTCGACAAACTTGTGCTGAAGGACGATGCCTGGCTTCATTGTTTCTTGTCGGCGTTGATAACCAAATTCCCGTTGATTGTGAACGTCGTCGAGTGTTCCTGATCGAAGTCGTGGTAGAAGCCGCTAAGCTTCTTCCACTTGATGACGGCAAGCGCGGCGCTCAGGGCGTTCAGCTCCGCGATCTGGATGTTGCGTGCGTACTCGTTGTCGCCATCGTCATCCGAAAAAGCTATCCGCTCCCGTGCCGTCTCCCGGTTCTGTGGTGTGCTGGTCGTCACCCGGAGAATGCCGCCGAGCGAACAATTCTCCTCGTAGATTCCCATGCCCACGTCGACAAATGGGATGCCGAACTCTTCCAGCTTTCCAACGATCATTCTTTTGTCCAAGCCCTCATCAATGCAGACGAACACGAAATCCATCCCGCGCAACTCTTCCACATTTTCCAAGGTCAAAAAAGCTTCGTGAACAATAATGCCACGGTGCATCTTTTCGTAAATGCCTTTCAGGTACGCTACTTTCGACGGCTTTGCCTGCAACTCCGCAAGCGATGGCGCGCCAGGCGCGCGGAAAGCATTGTGCTGGCGAAAGCCATCCTTATCGAACAGGTGAATTTGCGCTACGGGCGTCTTTGCCACGAAGTCCAGAACGTAGGCACCGGTGCCCCCTGTGCCGATGATGGCCAGTTTTTTCCCTTCGAGCTTCCTGGTGATCATGACGATCTCCGCCCGGCTGGACGCGGTGTCGATGTAGTTAAATACCGAATTGTCGTCGTCATCGGCAGCTATTGCCGGCTGAGTCTTCGCCGTTACGGATGGGTCGATCTGCCGAGCCGGACCCTGAAACATTGCGATATAGGCCGTAACCTTGTGGTAGTAGTCCCTGTAGTTCCCATCCGGCAGCGGCTTCGCTGAAAAAGAGTGCTGAACCACGACGCCTTCGGCGAGCGTCTGCTGGCTGCTGCCGTGCTTGATTTCTCCTATTTCCGTTCCGTTCGCATAGCAAGGATGATCGCCGTCGAAATAGGCAACGTGATTATCGGGCTTATCGGCAATGTCACCCGCCAGGACCAGTTTCATGACGAGGATGCCCCGTTTGACCTCCTTGTTGCAGTTCACGTAAGGGACATCCCTCACCAATAAATAGCCATTGCGGATGTCGAGGTCATATTCCTCGTCCCGCAGCTGCTTCAGGTCCGGGCTAAGACTTAGTGGTTTGCGTGACATCGAAGATCATCCCATTCTTAATTTTCACTTTCCCTCCGGGAAGCAGCTCGCCTTCGGGATTTTGCTTCGGGCCATTGCGGTAGGTAATCGTGAACTTGATGTCTGGGCCGGTCGGAACGGGATTGAAGGCAAGCGCCACGACTTCGTTGTACGTGAGGTGCCGCTTCGTCTCTTCCTTCTTCCGCGTGTTCACGAAAATTGTGATTTCGCGCGGGGCGCTGTGAAAATGCTCGTCTTCCTTCAGATGAACCATTTCGCCGTTGTTCTGGATGGGGTCATCCTCACGATCGCCCCCGACTTCCCGGTACAGCTCATGGGAGGCCGGAACGTTGGCAAGCTTGTACAGAGTTTCTCCCGGAATTGGATTCGGGGAGTGGTAAGGCTCCTGGTCAATATGAATGCGAACTTCCTGAGCGTGCTCTGGAGACATGTACGTTTCCTCCCTTTTTGGGCCTTCCGGTCCCCCATCCCGACCTTTGAGATGATTCGCCAGCAGGTATAGGACCATCATAACATAGCAGTGCTAAATTTATCAAGCACACTCTCTGCGTTGCTTGACGAATGCAGCAAACAGGCCCAAAATGAAGTGGATAGGCCATATAACACGCAATTTGGAGGTAACATGTCGAAATCTGGCGATCACCAGAAGACGACCGATGATTCGTTTGGTGCCCACCTTGCCCGTCTGCGGAGCGTCTCGGGCTTAACTCTGCGGCAGGTGGAGATGGCAACAAATGAAGAAGTTTCAAACGCCTATTTAAGCCAACTGGAAAAGAACAAGATCTCGAAGCCATCGCCGAATGTTCTCCATGCACTGGCGAAGGTATACCGCGCCTCATATGAAGATCTGATGCAGCGCGCCGGGTATTTTACGAGCGATGCCGATTCGGGAGGACGCCGTCAGGCCAAGGCGGCGACGTTTGCAATCCAGAACCTGACGCCTGAAGAAGAACAAATACTCATCGACTACTTGGCCTTTATAAGGAAGCAGAAACGCAAATGACTCGTCCCGAAGACTCGCTGCTTCAGCCCCACCAGCTTGCCAACGTCCAGCGGCATGCTGACCGGTTGTTGCGCGATGCCTCGGCGCTCGGGCGCTTTCCCACTCCCATCGATGACATTATGGCGGCCGCGAAGCTCACGGTGGTGGACGATGAGGTGCTGAACGAAAGCTTGCTCCGGCAGTTCGTTAAAAAGACAAAGTCCGGCGTCGCAATGATCAAATCCGCCTTAAGCAAAGTGCTGGGGTTGTTCGAGGCGAGTGACCGGCTTGTCGTCATCGACAAGGATGCGCCAAAGCCACGAAAGCCGTTCATCAAGCTCCACGAAGCCGGGCACGGCACGCTGCCCCATCAATCCAAGGTCTATGCGCTTATCCATGATTGCGAGAAAACCCTGGATGCTGAAATCACCGACCTATTTGAACGGGAAGCCAACGTATTCGCTTCCGAGGCGCTTTTCCAGGGCGCGATTTTCGCGAAGGAGGCAGAGGAGCTTGATTTTGGGGTCAAAGCTCCAGTTGCACTGGCGAAAAAGTTTGGGGCATCAAATTACGCAACCTTCCGGCGCTACGTGATAACCAGCAACAGCGCATGCTGCGTTGTTGTGCTGGAGCCCGCCGCCCGCCACATTGACGGCGGCTTTTCGGCGGAAGTTCGCCGCGTCGTCATGAATAAGTCTTTCGAGAAGATCTACGACGGCAAGATTCTCGCCACCACCGTTACCGGCACCCATGTCCTCGGCCCGGTCATGCCCCGAAAACGGATGACGTTTGACCACGAAATCGTGCTAACAGACCGGAACAAGGACGAGAGGATTTGCCTTGCCGAGGCCTTTTATACCGGTCATCAGACCCTTATCCTTATTAAGGATGTCGGTATTCGCAGGCGATCAGGTGTTATCGTTTCTGCCGTCAATTTCTAGAGGACACTGTCGGAGTCTGAACCGGACAGGTGAAGGGCCAGGATGCCACTCGCAGGTCCGTATCGCACACACAGGTAACAGCGCAGGAACGTTTCCGCGCCTTCCGCCCTAGAATCAATTGTTTATCCGTGCATAATACATGTAGACACGCGGAACAAACGCAGCGATGGATTGACGTAAGAACAATGCCTCCGGCAACCAAGAACCAAAACCCCGAACAGATCGCCCGCGACCAGATTGACGCTAAGCTGGCCGAGGCCGGCTGGTATGTCCAGGACAAAGACAAGATCAACTTCAATGCTGGACAGGGCATCGCCGTGCGCGAATACCCGACCGACATCGGCCCCGCCGACTACGTGCTCTTCGTAGATCGCCGCGCAGTTAGCGTCATAGAAGCAAAACCGGAGGAGTGGGGCCACAAAATCACGACGGTCGAAGAGCAGGCGGAAGGGTACGCCGCCGCCAACCTTAAATGGGTCAAGAACAAGGAACCATTACCCTTCGTTTACGAGAGCACCGGGGTGATTACACGTTTCACGGACGGGCGTGACCCTAAGCCGCGCTCGCGCGAAGTGATCACCTTCCACCGCCCGGAAACGATGGCGGATTGGCTTTCCAAACCCAAATCTCTCCGAGCGCGTCTGCACGACATCCCGGCGCTGAACCCCGCAGGGTTTCGCGCCTGCCAGATCACGGCTATCGAGAATCTGGAACAATCCTTCAAGGCCGACCGCCCGCGCGCTCTGGTGCAAATGGCAACGGGCTCGGGCAAGACCTATACAGCCATCACTTCTGTGTACCGGCTTCTCAAATTCGCCGACGCCAAGCGCATTCTCTTTCTGGTGGACACGAGGAATCTCGGCCAGCAAGCCGAGCAGGAATTCATGTCCTACCTGCCCAATGACGACAACCGGAAATTCACCGAGCTTTATAACGTCCAGTTGCTCAAATCCCCCTTCATCGCGTCGAGCAGCCAGGTTTGTATCAGCACGATTCAGCGGATGTACTCCATCCTCAAGGACGAACCGCTCGACGAAAGTGCGGAGGAGGAGAACCCCGCCGAGCGGCTCGTGCGTCCGAAGCAGCCCTTGCCCGTCGTCTACAACCCAAAAATCCCGCCCGAATTCTTTGACTTCATCATCATCGACGAATGCCACCGCTCGATTTACAACATCTGGCGGCAGGTAATTGAATACTTCGACGCCTATCTGATTGGGCTGACCGCAACGCCGGACGCCCGGACCTTTGGCTTCTTCAAGAAAAACATCGTCAGCGAATACAGCCACGAGAGGGCTGTGGCGGACGCCGTGAATGTCGGCAACGAGGTCTATGTCATCGACACGCAAGTGACGAAGCAAGGCGCGAACATCAAGGCCGAACAACAGGTTGAAAAGCGCGAGCGCCTGACGCGCAAGAAGCGTTGGGAGCGCCAGGACGAGGACGAGCAATACAGCGCAAACCAGCTCGACCGCGATGTCGTCAATCCCGACCAGATACGCACCGTCATCCGCACCTTCCGCGACAAACTACCAGAGATATTTCCGGGCCGCACCGAAGTGCCAAAAACCCTCATCTTCGCCAAGACCGACAGCCACGCCGACGACATCATCCAGATTGCCCGCGAGGAATTCGGCGAAAGCAACGACTTTTGCAAGAAGATTACCTATCAGGCCGACGATCCAAAATCTGTCCTCGCGCAGTTTCGCAATAACTACGATCCGCGCATCGCTGTCACTGTAGACATGATCGCCACCGGCACGGACGTGAGGCCGCTCGAATGCCTGCTCTTCATGCGCGACGTGAGGAGCCGCAATTACTTCGAGCAAATGAAAGGGCGCGGCACGAGGGTGATCGAGGCCGATGACCTCAAGAAGGTTACGCCCTCGGCTATTGCCAAGACACACTACGTTATCGTTGACGCGGTAGGCGTCACCAAGTCGCTGAAGACGGCGAGCCAGCCCCTTATTACAAAGCCCAACGTCCCGCTCAAAGACCTCGCCACCGGCGTCATGATGGGCGTGCGCGATGAAGATACAGTCAGCTCCCTTGCTGGCCGATTGGCCAGGCTAGACAGGGAGCTTAACGACAACGACCGCGCTCGCATCCGCGAATTGGCAGGCGGCAGGCGACTCACCGATATTGTTAGAGGATTGCTCGACGCCATCGACCCCGACCGTATCGAGCAGGTCGCAACCGAGGCCGCGAGGGGAAAGGAGCCCACCGAGGAGCAACGCGCTCAGGTGCGGAATAAACTGGTAGGCCAAGCCGCCAACGTCTTCACCGGCCCGCTCATCACCCTTATCGACAACATCAGGCGCGAAAAAGAACAGACCATCGACCATGAGAATCTCGACTCGGTGTTGCAGGCAGGGTGGAACGGCGATGCGAAGGAAAACGCGCAGAGCCTTACCGAAGACTTCGCGGCCTATCTTGAGGAATACCGCGACAGGGTCGAGGCACTGACCATCTTCTTCAGCCAGCCAGCCCGGCGCAGCGAGATTACGTACGCGATGATCAAGAGCGTGCTCGACGCGCTCAAGACCGACCGGCCAAAACTCGCTCCCGTCCGCGTCTGGCGCGCCTATGCACTATTCGACCAATACAAGGGTACGGACCCGGCTAATGAGCTAACTGCCCTCGTCGCCCTCATCCGCCGCGTCTGCGGCCTCGACCAGAAAATCGCACCCTACGATGAGACCGTGAAGCGCAACTTCCAGACCTGGATTATGAAACGCCATAGCGGCGCGGGGCAGAAATTCAACGATGAACAGATGGAATGGCTCCGCATGATCCGGGACCACGTCGCCACTTCAATTCATATCGAACGCGACAACCTCGACATGGCCCCCTTCGACGCCAAAGGCGGACTTGGAAAAATGTACCAGCTCTTCGGAGAAAACATAGACGGCGTACTCCAGGAAATGAACGAGGCGTTGGCGGCATGACGGATGGAATGCCTAGAAAGTGGGAATCTTGGCCCCTGTCAGAAGTTGGCGAATGGCTGGGCGGTGGAACGCCCACCTCGTCCAACGCTGAGTATTGGAATGGCAACATCCCCTGGGTTTCTCCCAAGGACATGAAAGTATCGGTCATCACTTCCACTCAGGACAAGATCACCAACGCCGCCGTCAAGAACTCCGCAGCAAAGTTGATTCCGGCGAGTTCCGTCCTTTTTGTTACGCGCTCTGGAATACTCGCACACTCGTTTCCAGTCGCAACCACTCGTGACGTCGTCACAGTAAATCAAGACCTCAAAGCGATAGTTCCGGTTCCAGTGATTGACACTGAATATCTTGGGTGGACGCTTCGCTATTTGGAGCGCGAAGTACTTCGCTCGTGCTCGAAACATGGCACAACCGTTCACAGCATCGAGATTCCCGCCCTCAAGTCACTGAATGTTCCGATACCGCCTCCGAACGAGCAACGCCGCATCGTAACCAAGATCGAGAATCTATTTTCGGAGTTGGATAAAGGCATTGAGGCCCTTACCACCGCGCGCGAGCAGCTCAAAGTCTATCGCAACGCCCTTCTCAAACACGCTTTTGAGGGGAAACTCACTGAGGAGTGGAGAGAAAACACAGGGTCGCATGATACGGAGGATTGTCTAAACAAAATTGGCGCAGAGAGGATTCCTGTACCGGAGAACACATCGGCAATACCTGACAAATGGCACTATGTCAGGTCCGGGAGTGTATTCAGTTTTGTCACCAGCGGTTCTCGCGGGTGGGCTAAATATTATTCGGATAGCGGGGCAACGTTTATTCGTATAGGCAACCTGGATTTTGACACTCTAGATGTTGACCTTTCCGATATACAGCACGTTTCTCCGCCAAAGAGTGCTGAAGGATTAAGAACAAAAGTTCAAGAAGGCGATTTCCTAATTTCGATTACCGGCTATCTCGGCATGTTTGCGATTGCTCCACCGTTAGAAGAAGCCTACGTCAATCAGCACATAGCGCTTGCTCGCCCTAAAGCTGGTTTCGATAAGAAATATGTGGGATATTACATCATCTCAAGGACAGGTGGGCATCACTACCTAAATGCACTCACAAAAGGCGCAGTAAAGGCCGGTTTGGGACTGGATGATATTAGGAACTTTCCTATCCCAATGTGTCCGTTAGCGGAACAGAAAGTCATTGTCAGTCTAATCGAGGAAAGGATGTCTTTCATCGACAAGCTTGAGGAGGACATTCAGACACAGCTAGAAAAAACTGCTGCTCTGCGCCAATCCATCCTCAAGCAGGCCTTCTCGGGCCAGCTTGTCGCGCAAGACCCGAAGGATGAACCCGCCTCAGTTCTGCTAGAGCGAAGCCGCGCCGAGCGGAATGGCGCGCCCACAAAGAGAACCCGCAGCGATAAAAACGGAAAGAAGAACGCCGCATGATGACCGCACCCATCGTTTCTAAGGTTTGGAGCTTTTGCAATACGCTTCGCGATGACGGCGTGAGCTATGGCGACTACCTTGAGCAGCTCACCTATCTAATCTTCCTCAAGATGGCGGACGAGTATGCCAGGCCCCCGTACAAACGCGATGTCGGCATTCCAGCCAAGTACTCCTGGCCGACACTGAAAGCCAAGCGCGGAGCGGAGTTGGAAGGCCACTACATCGAACTCCTGCGCGAACTCGGCAAGCGCAAGGACGTTCTGGGCCAGATATTCACGAAGTCGCAGAACAAGATTCAGGACCCGGCCAAGCTCTACCGCCTCATCGACATGATCGACGAGGTGCAGTGGCTCGTGATGGGTGCGGACGTGAAGGGCGACATCTACGAGGGCTTGCTTGAGAAAAACGCCGAAGATACCAAATCCGGCGCAGGACAATACTTCACGCCGCGCGCCCTAATTCGCGCCATGGTCGAATGTGTGCGCCCCGAGCCGGGCAAGGCCATCGCCGACCCAGCTTGCGGCACCGGCGGATTCTTCCTTGCCTGTTACGACTTCCTGACCAAACGCGACAACTATCAGCTCGACAAAGCGCAAAAATCTGCACTTAAATACAAAACCTTCCACGGAAACGAGATTGTCGCCAGCACGCGCCGCCTGTGTCTGATGAACATGTTTCTGCACAACATCGGCGAGATCGACGGCGATGTGCTAATTTCGCCCAACGACTCCCTTGTCGCCTCGTCCGGACAGAGCTACGACTACGTGCTAGCGAATCCACCCTTCGGCAAGAAAAGCTCCATGAGCTTCACGAACGAGGAAGGCGAGCAGGAGACGGACGACCTGACTTATAACCGTCAGGACTTCTGGGCGACGACCTCCAACAAGCAGCTCAACTTTGTCCAGCATATCCGCACCATGCTCAAGACCACGGGCCGGGCGGCCGTCGTGGTGCCGGACAACGTACTGTTCGAGGGCGGCGCGGGCGAGACGGTGCGGCAGAACCTGCTAAAGACGACCGAGCTTCACACTATCCTGAGACTGCCGACCGGCATTTTTTACGCCCAGGGTGTGAAAGCGAACGTGCTGTTCTTCGACAACCACGAGGCCAGCAAGACCCCGTGGACAAAGGATGTCTGGTATTTCGACTATCGCACCAACACCCACCACACCCTGAAACAGAAGCCCCTGCGGTTCGAACATCTGGCCGAGTTCATCGAGTGCTACAACCCAAAGAACCGGCATAAGCGCAAAGCAACGTGGGACGCAGACAAGAACCCCGAAGGCCGCTGGCGCAAATACACCTATGATGAACTGACGGCGCGGGACAAGACGAGCCTTGATATCTTCTGGCTCAAGGACAAGAGCCTGACTGACCTCGATAACCTGCCCGAGCCAGATACCCTGGCCGAGGAGATCATCGAGAACCTCGAAGCCGGTCTCGCCAGCTTTCGCGCCGTGCTCACGGGCTTGAAGAAGGTAGTTTCATCTGATTCTCTACATCCGGGCGATCAACAAAAAGTCACCAAACGATGAGGGACGAACCATGAGCGCAGAGGCGCAACGGAAAGATTTCTTCAGAGAGATGGATAGATTGCGAGGTGGCCCGAAGCGCATTGAGCCCTCAGATATTGCCCAACTTGCACGCAAGGCAGGGTTGCCTCCTCATGAGGCCCTTTTGCAAATCCAGGATAATACTGGCTATGGTCAACGTCGATCTGGCGAAATCTTTGATGCCCTGACGATTTTCATTTCTTCTCTTTGTGATCAAGTCAGCCCCAGTCGGATTCTCGAATATGCGACTGTACCTTCTTTACTCACTGCGCGTCTTGCCGATGGCCAGAAGACGAGGGACCTTTCATATCTCTCACCTTACGAGCATGTCGTGCGGACTCTTTACGTTCTGTTTGATGAGAAGCTCGCTAAGGTAGTCCAGAGTACGACAGAGCTTGAGAAAAATGCCCGGTTTGATGCGATTGTTTGCACCCCGGCACTCGGACACCACCCCAAAACACACAGCGCAGCTGATGGCTTTGGTGGCGAGGTCATTCAACAACTCATTCCCTTGCTGACAAAGGGCGGAACCCTGTACTGGGTAACGGGGCGCGCGGTCCTTTTTAGTCCCCGCGCTAAGACAACGTTCGCTGACCTGCAAAACGACGGCCTCCATCCTGTTGCGACCATCGATCTCGCGCCAGGCGCCTTTCCCGGCACAATGATCGAGGGAGTCGTAATCGCCCTTCGTCGCGAAGTGCCTGTCAAGAGATTTGTCGGTGCAATACGAGACGCGGAGACTGCGCAGCCTATGGCATCTGCGTTACAGGCGGGACCATCGAGAAAATCTGGCGCGAGTTGGACATGGCTGGATAGCAATGATGACCGGACATTTCTAGATATAGAACATTATCGTCTGCTCCAAAAACTCGCACCTCGGGGACGCCACACGGCCGTATCTCTAGGCTCTCTTCTTTTCAATGACAACATTGAGAAGGCCGACAAAACACTCCCGAATCAAAATCACCCAGCAACCTTCCTTTTCATTCCCGAGTATGCAGGCAGCCGCGTCACGGTCGATCTTGAAGAACAGACTGTGAAGCCGAAGGCGGTGTATCGCTTGCCAGTAAATCCAGAAAAGGCCAATCCCCGTTTTCTGGCGCGCCTTTTGAACAGCCCATACGGCAGGCAGATTCGCGCTGACGCAGCCAGTGGCGCAACCATACAGCGTCTTTCCGCCAAAGGCCTGGTCGCTTTAGAACTCCCAATACCAGATATGGCGACGCAAGACCGAATTGCAAGGATCGATAGTGATATCGGATTGTTGCAAGCTGCCTTTCGAGAAATGCAAGGCGCGTTGGACCACGATTGGACAGAGCTTTCTGAAATTGTCGAGAAGATTGACGGGCTGAAAGCCGTGCTTGACATAGAGCGACAGATTGCAGACTGGTGGCGCGAGCTGCCCTATCCTCTAGCCACGATCTATCGCCGTTATCAGGTTTCTCAAGACCCAAAAGAACGACTAGAGACATTGTTGCACTTCTTTGAAATGGCGGCGGTCTATCTGGCTGCTGTCGGTACAAGCCACATTAGAGCGATGCGCAAGGACTGGCAGGAGGTCATGCCGAGGTGGCTTCATCCGACAGGGGCTGCCGGAATAGAGCGCGCGGATTTTGGTTTCTGGATTGGTCTCGCAGGTGCGAGCTTGAAGGACGCGAGCCGCATCTCCAGCGATAAGGAGCTGCGCCAAAGCGCAATCGAGATTGCAGGCCCCGAGCTTGTCCAGGTGGCAGGCTCAATTGGTCCACTCGGTAAAGCCACGGAAGTCCTTGACGTTGCCAGACGTCATCGTAATTCATGGATTGGCCACGGGGGCCACATGAAGCCAAGCGATGCTGTGCGGCTGAATGTCGAACTCCAGCAGTCCGTTCGTGACCTTTACGAGATCACCGCATCCCTGTTTCGTCGCTTCCAGCTTGTGCGTCCCGGCATGGCCGAAGTGACGGATTCCGGGTTCAAGTTTCAAATCGAGAAGCTTTCAGGCAGTGACCCGACTTTTCAGACGGAGAAGGTCGAGCTAGACAGACCTGCCAAGTCTAAATCGTTGGCATTCTGGATGTGTGGCGCTAGAACGATGTGCCATGCGCTGCCATTCTTCCGTCTTGGAGCACCACAGCAACCTCAGGAGACGAGCTTCTACGTTTTCAATCGCGTCGAAAACGGAGCTTGTCGTTGGATATCCTACCAGGAAGCCCGCGAGCAGGAATTCATCGCTCCGGACGATGAGCTTCTCGGAATAATTGCTCTTCGAACCGAAGCCAAATAGAGGTGCGATGCTACAACGGATAATTTCCATCAAGAACGTAGGGCGCTTTAGGAGCTGCGCCGCAATCGGCGATGTGACGTTCCGCCGCTTCACGCTCATCTTTGCAGAGAATGCGCGCGGCAAAACGACGCTCTGCGACATCCTGCGTTCGCTGTTTACTGATACGCCCGCCATCGTGATTGGACGTGCGACACTCGGCAGCCCTGACCCGCCGGAAATCCAGTTTCTGACGTCAGGCGGCATGATCAGTTTCCGCGACGGCGCATGGAGCGCGCCATATCCGGATATCGCGGTTTTCGATGGCACTTATGTCCGGGAAAATGTCTTTGCAGGCGATGCCGTCGATACAGAGCACCGCCGAAACCTCTATCGAGTCATTATCGGCGCCAGAGGCGTAGCCTTGGCCGCGATCCTCGACGGCCTCGACACCCAGATCAGGGAAAAGACCGCCGAAATTCGTGAGAACCGGACTCAGATGCAGCGTCATATACCTCAAGGGATGACGCCTGAGGCATTTGTCGGTCTTGCAGATGATCCGGAGATTGACGCCAAAATAGCCACTAAGGAACAGGAGTTGCAAGCCGTGCGTCAGGCCGCACAGCTCCAGCAGAAAGCGGGCCTTACGGCTCTCGCAGTTCCTGTATTCCCAGCGGCCTTCGCCGCGCTCCTCGCAAGGACTTTTGCGAACGTTGCGGAAGCCGCAGAGCATCGTGTCAGTGAGCACGTAGCGCGACATCGTATGCAAACGCGCGGCGAGCCTTGGATTACCGAGGGCTTGCTGTACATCGTCGATGATTCGTGCCCATTTTGCGACCAGAGAATTGATGCTGTTGGGATCATCCAAGACTATAAGTCATTCTTCAGCAGGGAATATCACGCGCTGCGCGACGAAGTGACAGCCCTGAAGCGCCAGGTCGATGAAGCGATTGGTGAGCGAAGCGCTGCGGGACTGGAGAGAACCGCTGCACAAAACCTCGCTTCCACCGAATCGTGGCATCAGTATTGTGAACTGACGGCTCCGACGATCCCCGAAACGCAGCCGATAATTGACATCATGGGTAGGCTGCGCGAATCCGCCCAAGCGCTCCTCGATATTAAGGCTGGCGCACCGCTTGACGCCGTGCCGCCTGACGAGCGCTTTACGGAGGCGCTTGCCACTTTTGAGGCCCTGCGCACCTCGCTCGGAACTTATAATGCCGCTGTTGCCACCGCCAACGCCGTCATAGCAGAGAGGAAGCGGCAAGCCCAAGCTGCGAACCTCCATGATGTCGAAGACGCCCTAGCCCGACTTAGAGCGCAAAAGACCCGCCAAACACCAGAGATCCAGGCCCTCTGCGATGCAGACGTACGTCTTCATGGCGAAAAAGAGACCCTTGAAAACCAGAAGGTGACCGCCCGGCAACAACTCGATACACATACGCAACAGGTCATCACGCAATACGGCCAACGCATCAACTGGTATCTTGAGCGCATCAACGCGAGTTTCAGCATCACCACGCCGACGCATACCTACCGAGGTGGTCCACCCAGCACAAGCTATCAAATTATCATCAACCAAAACCCCGTTGATCTTGGGGACCCGCAGACACCACCAGATCGACCGAGCTTCAAGAACACATTAAGCGGTGGGGATAGAACTACACTCGCTCTCGCATTCTTTTTCGCCCAGTTGGAGCTCGACGTGAATCAAGCCGCTAAAGTCGTGGTTTTCGACGATCCCTTCGGGAGCATGGACGGCTTCCGGCGAAACCACACGGTCAACCATATTCACCGATGTGGGCAGGGCTGCGCGCAAGTTATCGTCCTCTCTCACGATCCTAACTTTCTACATCTTCTATGGAGCCGGATTGCACCCGCCGATCGTAAGACCGTGTCTATGGTGCGGATTGGTGAAGAAAACACCACCATTGCGGAGTGGGACATCGAGCGTGCGGTGCAGGCGCGCTACCGCGCGGACATTGAAACACTCCAACGGTTCTTTGCCGACGGCGACGGCGAACGCCGCGACGTTATCCAGAAAATCAGACCCGTGATGGAAGCTTATTGCAGAAATCTTTATCCAACCCTGTTCGGCGAGCAGGAGATGATGGGCGGCATTATCACAACTATCCGAAACGCTGGTCCTCAGCACCCGCTTGCACCGATCGTCGATGATCTCGACGAATTGAACGTCTACTGCCGACGCTATCACCATGGCGACAACCCGAATGCTGCCACTGAGCCAGTGGACGACGCCGAGCTCCAAGGCTATGTACGGCGAACACTGAAACTCGTCGGCTGCCTCACTTAGTCACTTTACCGCGCAAGGAGTCAGAGGGAAACTGCCCACAGCGCTTGAGAGGGCAAGCTGGCAGTGACCGCCACATTGTGATGATATCTTCACGCATCGCAGAAAAGGGTCTTTGAATGACCACCATCCAAAATGAAGATGCGCGAAAACTGCTCGGCATAATTACGTCAGCCGTCAAGAGCGACAGGCTACTGACCTACAAGTCAGCGGCGGAACTGCTCGGACGCTTTCCGCCGGAAAATCACTCCCGCGCGGTCGCACAGATGTGCGACCTGCTGGACGCGGCAGCTGCCCTTGCGGGCGTACCGCTGCTCGCCCTTGTTGCGGTTCGCATCAATAGCGGAGAGATTAACCCCAAAGCCTGGAGAGAGAACGGCAAACGTCGCAAGGCAATCATTGAAAAATCAAAGGGCCACCAGTTCACCAATGCGGATTTCAAGGCCATATCGGCAGCACTGAAGAAGCTGGAGGGGAAGGGGAACAGAACCGCATGGGAGTATGTCCGCAGGCAAATTCCCGATGAAGTTCTGTATCACACCCTCGCGTTCCCCGACTTCGCCTCAACCTCAGACGCTATAGACGACATGGGAACGGATTCGCCTGACCGCGCAAAGACAACCGGATGGGTGTATGCTCGGGACCCGCAAATCCGGGCGGCGGTGATGCAGCGCGCCAACGGAAGATGCGAGCTCTGCGGCAAGCTTGGTTTCAAGAAACCCGACGGCAAGCGCTATCTGGAGAGCCACCACATAATCGCTCTGGCCCACGAAGGCATAGATCGAATGACGAACGTCATTGCACTGTGTCCCAACGATCACCGCGAAGCTCATTTTGGCGAGCGAGGTGCGGAGCTTGAAAAAGAGATGATCGCAAAAGTGATGGCCATAGAGGGCAAAGCCAAGCCGTAGGGGCAAAACTTAAATTACATAATTCAGCGTGATAATAAACATTCCGAAAACTGACTGGCGTTTTTCTCTTGCGAAGCAATCAGATAACGCCATATTTCATAAGACGTGATAATAAACCTTACGGGAAATAGACTCGCCGGGGCGGGGGGTTGTTTTCATATTGTGTGTAGCGTTCAGTCTTTGGCAAGCCGTACGTTCTTTTGATAGTGCGTCCTGGCTAACTGGATCGCTTCTACGATTTGTTCTGCCAAAAATCCAACAGGAGGAATGAACGAGTAGCTTGTGACGTTCGTTTTATTTTGCCTTCTATACGGTCTCCAATAGTTAAACCTAGGCTGGTCAAAGAGAAACGCCAGTAAGATCGACAACGTTATCAAGTACACAATGTTATAGAAAAATGACCACCGTGGGACCCTAAATTCAACGGAATGCGCCGGACGGAATATTCCGTCCGGCTCCCGTATTGTAGTTTTGTGATCGCAATCAACTAACAACCAGATTTCCGTTGCTAATGAGCGTTGCCACATCGAGTCCTGTCACGCCTGAGATTGTGGCGATGGCGGCCATGCTGTAGGTGCCGCCGGTACCGTCTACGTCCACGCTCAGGATGCTGTCTGATCCGCTTGTGTCGATATGGACGAAATTCGCAATACTGTCGGTTCCCGGATTGTAATGGCCATCCAGAATGTTGGAGATATCGATCTTGTCGCCGTCAGACGTATTGAAATCAGTGATGGTCGCTGAAGCAGTGAAGGCCGTGGCGCCTTTGAATTCAAATGTGTCAGCACCCTCGCCCCCGGTCAGGTAATCGCTGCCACCAGCCCCATACAAAATGTCATCGCCGTGATTGCCGTAGAGGAGGTCGCTGCTGCTCCCGCCTGTGATGGTGTCGTTATAAGCCGTACCAAACAGGTAGCCGCCGCTGTTATCGCCCGTGATGTTCAGGCCGCCTGTCAGATCCCAAACAGTGTTGCTTTCGTCATCGAAGGTGATCTGCTCGACATACTGACCGACCGTGCTCTCGCACGTGTCATTGCCCGTAACGCTGGCGTAGACGGTGATGTTGTGCGAACCATCTGACGTATCCTGGAGATGCAGGTTGCCGGAAAAATCGGTCCACATTCGGATATCCGCAGAATCAATCCCGGTGAAATGGATCGTGTCCGTCCCCTCGCTCGTGTTTTCGGAGACGTTGCTGTTACCAAAACCGGACGCAAAGACGTAGGTGTCGTCGCCAGTCCCGCCATAGAGATTGTCGTTGCCTTCACCGCCTGCCAGGATATCGTTGCCACCGTTCCCATAGAGATAGTCGTCGCCGCCGCCTCCCGTGATTGTGTCGCCGTGGGCTGTGCCGAACAGATTGTCTCCGCTGTTGTCGCCCGTGAGAGCCAGTCCGCCCGTCAGGTCCCAAACGGTATGGCCGCCATCGTTAAACGTGATTTCTTGGAGATAGTCGCCGATCGCGCTTTCGGCAGTACCGTTGCCGGTGACGGCAGCAGAAACAGTGATACTGTGATAGGTGTCGGTCGTATCCTGCAGATGCAAGGAGCCCGTGTAGTCGGTCCACATCCTGATGTGAGCGGGATCGATGTCGACGAACTGAAGCGTATTGGTCCCGGCATTGTAGGGCTGGCTAACCGTGTCGGTGCCAAAGCCGGCGGAGAAAACATAGGTGTTGTCGCCAATGCCGTTGATAATTGTGTCGTTGCCTCCCCTTCCGTCGAACCAGTTTCCGGCAACGTCCGAGGTAATGCCATAGAGCGTATCATCACCGGCCGTTCCGATCGTTTGAATGGTCTGATCCGTCAGAGACACGGTGCTGTCGTCGCCCAGGAAATGAAGATACTCGACGGCGTAGGTGCTCATATAGAACTGGTTCGCAACCTGAATTTCGCCAAGACCATGGATGTTGATGATTAGGTCATTATCCGGACCGTACGTCCCGATATGCCGGGAAAAGGTTACGTCACTCAGGGAATAGCCTGCAGCGATGTTGATAGTGTCCGTGCCGCTGGTGTCGCTAATAGTGTCGAAGCCGGGGCTGGCGACGTAAATGTCGTTGCCATCGCCGCCGTAAAGCATGTCGCTGCCGTTCCCACCGTCGAGAATATCGTTGCCGCTTCCCGTGACGATGTAATCGTTGCCGTCAAATCCGCGCACGATCTGATCAGTATTGAGGCCGGGTGAATAAGTATCATCCCCTGAAGTAAGATGTGTTTCGTATCCTGTCAGCGCTGTCAGATCGAGGGTGCTGCTGTCGCTGAAAACGAGTGTCTCGACCTGATAATATCCACTACTAAAGAAATGATCCTGGACCTGAATTGAGCCGCCTCCCGCAACCGTAATCAGGAGATCGTTGAAATACTCCGTGCTGCCTTCCGATGAAACACGGGTAATTGTCAAATCACCGGCATCGATTCCGGATGGCAAAACGATCCGATCCGTTCCTCCCTCATCCGTAATGTAGTCCTGGCCCCGGCCAAAAACGTAGGTTGTGTCGCCACCATCTTGGTCGTAGAGGAAATTGCCGCCGCCGTCGCCATGAATCTCGTCATTGCCGGCGCCGCCATAGATAATGTCGTTGCCGTCACCTCCATATATGACGTCGTTGCCGTCCCCGCCGTAAAGCGTATCATCGCCAGCGTCCCCGTAAATCGTGTCATTGCCAGCGCCGCCGTAGACCACATCATTGCCTGCATCGGCGTGGATGATGTCATTTCCGTCGTAGCCGTAAATGTCGTTTGGTAACACGTTGCCATACAGAGTGTCATCGCCGGAGGTTCCGGAGAAATCGACTGCTGACTCTGCCGAGTAAAACATCGTTACGATGTCGTCCCAGCCGACAGACGTGGTGGAGGTGACGGCGCTGTCCAGCCAGTCATGTTCACTGCCGTCGAGGTTGGAAATTCCTTCGGTATTGTCTATGAACTGTGCGACGCCGATCCAGGCCGTCTGTGCGTCCGCATCTGTTCCAGGCATCACGCCGGCCAAATCGCCGACGGCGGATTCGGACAGGTGCATGGTGCCGTCAATGGTTCCGGTCCACGGATTGTAGGCCACCGGAGCGTCAAAGAGGTCCTGGGCTCCGGTCTGGACCAGAAGGTCGGTCTTGAAATCAACAACAATTTGCTGAAAATCTTGATCTTCAACCCCCCCTGCGCCGGCCTGGGCGAAGTTATTTCCACCTTGTGAGAACGCCTCGCCGAACAGATGCTCGAGAAATTCCAAGCCCTGCGCGTTGACAGTTCCCCGGCTTTCAGGGTCCACGCCTTCGACACCAGCCCATTGGTAAAGAATGTTGGTTACATCGCTATCGATAGCAGACGGGTCTGCAAAGCTGGCAAGGCTGAAGCTGTCGGCGAAGTCCGAGACCATGCCCTTCAAGGTTGAGTCTTCAGACATTGCAATGGTCAGGTCAGGCAACGTCCCGTACCCGCGCAGATCGGGCAGGAACAGGGTGTCGGAATCGAGCGTGTAATTGCCGTTGTAGTAACTATTCGTTGGATCGTTGACGAACCAGGCGTCGGCGATGGCGGTCGTGCTGCCGTCATCGAAGGTCACGGTACTGGTATGACTGATCGGGTTGCCGTCGATAGTGTCAGTTGAGGGAGCAACGCCAGCCAGATCGATGCTTTTGATGCCGAGGCTATCCAACGTGTGGAGTTCACCGTCCTGCGTCACTCCATCGCCATTAGTATCGGCCCAGACGACCAGCGAACTCCAGTCCGCGTCGTTGTGATCAATCTTTAGGTCGCCATTGGAGTCGAGGGCGGCCAGTTTGGCGAAACCATCCACCGTGGAGCTGCCAAACAGTTCGTTCACCGAGTCGATTTTACCGTTGCTGTTTAGATCCATAGCCAGCAGGCCAGTGTCACCGCTTACCCAGGCCGTCTGGTTCGCGAAACCGGTTCCTCCCATGTCAAAGAAAGTCGTTGTCGTCGCGGCATCGAATTCTGTCAGCGTGATGCCCGTGTGGCCAGAACTCAGGTCGATGACCAGAGGGCTGATCTGTGCTTCGCCTTCGCCAAATGTATCTTTCGCCGCCGAGATGGGATCAGGCATGAGGGGTGGCGGCACCCCAAGGTCTTTACCCATGTCACCTAACGCATCTGCGTTCGTGAGAACCTGATCGTTAATGCCAGACAGATTATCGGTAGCGGTTGACCCGGACGAGTTCATAATCGCGTTGAATTGATCTTCAAAGGCGGCCTTTGCCGCCGCAGCTATTGCCGCATGATCTTCATCGCTTTCAAGGCCGTCATTGATAATCGATGCGATACCGTCCCAACTGGCGCTAACGGCAGCGGACGTAATTCCAGCAAGAACACTACCGAACGCATAGGCACCCAGAGTTGCTCCGATCTCCGGAACAACGGCCGCCATGACGAGCGTCCCAGCTCCTAAGACCAAGGCTTCCTTTATTCCCGCCTCGAACGGGTTATTCGCGTCAATAACATGGCCAATCGCAGACGCAACTGCAATATCGCTGGCATGCGTGGACATGAACACGCCGAGATTAGCCGCGTCCTCCGCAGCAACTGCGGCAGTGGGTGCCCAATTAGAAGAGACCCACGACGCGATGCGCTCCCCGATCGTATCGCCTGCCGACATCTCACCAAGCTGCCCTATGACATTCTGCGCAGCAGCACTTGTCGACTGAAGAAAATGTCCTCCGGCATAGGCTCCTATATCTGCGGCGGTGTCTGTCAGAGCGGTATCAGCATCTTCCACTAAGAAATTGGACCCGATCCTGTACGCATTTTCCACGACAATGCTATCGGCAGCCGCTTCGCTAGGAGCCGTGAGGTCCAGGGCACCGATCCCATCGGTGTATGTGCCAATCAAGGTGTCATAGTCTCCGTAGGTAGTTAGCAGATTCGACGAAAGAATCGCCTGAAAATCTTCGAGGCTCAAAGTTGCGTCTGATGTCATGAATTCTCTCCTTCACGTTGTTGGCATGACCTAGGGGAATTGTTGCGAAAGAACGGGCCGCGCTTCTCTTTCAGCTGGTAGCTGATGGCGTAACAAAAGACGATACTGGACATCCCGATGGCGTAAAGCCATGAAAAGCCGCACAGAATGAGAACGAAGAGGCCACCTGATTGTTCGAGGAAGGGATAGTAATGAAGAACCATGAATGGCAATCCGAAGGACACAAAAAAACCTGCGAGATAAACGAGAAGGCTTTTCAGCGCGGCCTTGAAGAGTGCATGCGGATCGCCTTTTTTCTTCTGAACGAGAGCCTGATCCCAGTGCAACAGGTCGGTGGCATCGAAATCGACATTGGCCCAGAACAATAGCCAAGCGTAGGGAATAAAGATCAGGAGTACAGCCGTTCCAACAACGAATGGATAACTGCAAATCATGCTGGCAACCGGACTGTATCGCACAAAATCACCAGGTTCGCCGTGCGCCTCCAGCCATGTGCCCGCTCTGGCTAAGATGTTGTAGTGCCAAACATCAATTGTGAAGAAGAACAAGCTGAGCCTGGTGTGAAACGCGTAAGAGACCCAATAGAGGATGGAAAAAAAAGAGGACACAAAGAAGCTGTATTTCATGACGAGGTAATAGATATAGGTATCGTCGGCTTCCGTGCTGAAATCGGGATAGTTGTATTTCTTGATGATGCCGCCAATCATGCGCCGTTTCTCGACAGGCGGCAGTACGAAGAAACGCAATAGGCCAGTTGTCACCGGCTTTCTAGGTGCGCTACTCATTTCTTCCGGCTGATCGTTCATCACCGCACCGTGAAACATGGTTCGTATTGTGTAACCGGGAGTAGTTAAGGAAGAGTAAAGAAGGGAATAGCGGGAAACTCTGGTCAGAGGCACGACGAGGAACACGGTCGCAACCGGAAAAGACAAATCAGTATGCTCACAGCTTGGAATTGAGTCAACGGCTCAGGATTTATTTGTTGCGGATTGTTAACGTAAGAGAGAACGCGATATTTTTGCGGTCCCTGCCTCATCCACCTGTAATGGGATTAGGCGAAAGCTTTTCTTGAAATAGCCGCAGGCACTTTGTAGCCTTCGCTCAGAGGACGCCCATGACCAATGACTCAGATTCACGAGCGCTTGCACGCGAGGCGAAGGCCATCGTCGCCCTGGCATTCCGCAACGGTCCGATTGAGAATGTTCACTATGGACGACCATGCGCCGAATGCACGGGCAAGTCAGGCGTTTCACGCATTTCCAATGACGAGATGAAGCTCATCATGAAAAATGCGGTCAACAAGGTTTACGCGCTGCTCCGGCTCAAAAGTAGTGATCCTGATGGTTACGCGCGCGAAATTGCGTTCGGCGAACGCTACTCGGCCCGATGGGACGAGCCGGAATAGCGGCGAATCTCAGCGAAGGAATTGCCCGCAGTGCTGAGCCACTTCAAGCTACAACTGGAGCCCCCCGAAGCGCTGTCTCAGAATTCATCATGACGAAATGAGGCTCACCAAGAAGAGTTCTGGGCGATGAAGGGTTTATTACGCTAGTCGGTTTTTTCGGGGAATAATCCCGGCATCCAGCGGGAAGCCAGTGCGGCTGGAAACACAAGACGCAACGGCGCGCGCACACTTTCCGCTGTCAGGACGCCGCGCTCTATCAACGACGACACGATACGTCTCGCATGACGATCTCCGGCCCCCACCACATTCGAGACGTCGCTGCGCGGCAGCTCTCCGCGATACAGCACCGCTTCCAGAACGTTGCCCGATTTCGGCGGCAGGTGATCGAGCCGCACCTCTTCTTCCGCCCACTGGAGAATGCGCGTCCTCAAGTGATCTGGCTGCATCAAGCTTTCCATGAAAGTCACCTGGTCGGTGCAGACCTTGAGGAAGAACTCAGTAAATCTTGAAAGCGCCTCCTCGCTTAGGTGGCCCCGTCCGTCCAGATCGTTGCGACGCTCCATATCGCAAGCGGCAAGGTGTCCCTTGTATTCGTCAACATTGCGCGCGAGTCCTCGCGCGACCGACCACACCGCGCCGGTATCAAGCGTCTCCAGCAGCATTGCGTGAGACATGAGCCGCGCAACCCTGCCGTTCCCGTCGATGAAGGGGTGTATCCAAGCCAGCCGGTGATGCGCCGCCGCCGCGCCGACGATCAATTCCGTCTTGCTTGCGCCGCCATAGGCTTCCTCAAATCGTTTCAGGAAGCGCGGCACCGCGCCGGGGCTGATGGCCACGTGTTGCCCCACGGCCACGTCCCGCGTTCTTAGTTGTCCCGGAATTACCGGCTCTTTTTTCTTTGTCTCGGGGTCTTCGACCCACAACAAATCTTCCGGCAGCTCCTTGCAGAACCGTTCATGGATTTCCCGGATTCCATCGCTCGTAACCGCCCGCTTCGCAAGCCCGCCTTCGTCAATCCATCTCTGAACACTGATATGGGCTTTTGCTTCCAATTGCAGATCGCGTTTTCGGGCATCCTTGCTATAGTCGTTTTTCAGGGCGCGCTCGATGTCCACCGGGTGCGTATCATGTCCTTCGATCAGGTTGCTGTAGTAGCAGTTCATCGACCGGACAAGGTCCGCAAGCGAAGCGAGAAGCGTTTCGGGCAGGCTCCGCCGAAAGCCAGCGGACTTCTGAGCCAGCTCAAGGGCAAGATCGGTTAGTCCGCCGCGAAAGCGGGACCCCTGACTGATGAGCATGGGCTCCATCAGTGAGACGTTTTCACCCCGATCTACGACCGCTTTCATGTCCGCTTCTATGTCCGCTTCTGATGTCACAATAAAGCTATATATATCATAGCTATATTCTATTTTCAACTATATTCATGTCCGCTTCTATGTCCGCTTTGATGTCCGCTTTGATGTCCGCTTCTATATCGGGCATTCGCTCTCATCATCCCCGCGCCACCCGAAGCCCGTCCGCTGTCCCCACGGCGCGGAAGTGCGGCCCAGCACACTGCGGAGAGTGGCGCACCTGCCCTCATAGTGCCTGCCTCACAGAGATGTCCTGATCCATCTCCCTTTTCACCCTCTCTCCTGGGCACCGCTTCGGGATAATTCCTGCGCCCGGCAGCTTCGGGGCTTCTGCTTTTCCGGTTCCTCCCGAACATCCGGGTCCCTCCCAAAATGCACCCCCTCGCCTTGGGAGCAGTATCCACTCCGCCATTGGTGACCCCTTCGCAACGGGCGGAAAAGGAGAACAACTCATGTATCTGAATACAGTCCATCTCATCGGATTCGTCGGCAAGGACCCCGAGCGCCGCCAGCGCCACAACAGCCACGACGGCAACGCAGCCGCCTATGTCGTCTTTTCAGTCGCCACGCAACAGTCCTGGAAGGACGCGACCGGCGCATGGCAGAAACGCACCCAATGGCACCGCGTCACCGCGTGGAATGCCACCGGCGAATCAGCCGCCGAACGTCTCCGCAGCGGCGATCACGTCCACATTCAGGGCCGGATCGTCAGCGCCACTTACGACAGGAACTACGGCGATGACGATAACCCTGTGGTCGTCACACAAACCTTCTGGCAGGTGCGCGCGGATTCTATCCACAAGCTAGACAGGGCGGCCTCACACGCCGCCCTTCTTCCCGGCGCGACCCCGTCGCCGGCGCCAGCGGACGACATCGTCCCGTTCTGAATTCCCAGAGCGCCATCGCCCCGGCGCGCGCCGGGGCCTTGAGCGCCAGTCGATGCCGATGGTCCGGCGTTGACTCGCTGTGGCATACATATCCACATCTTTTCTACTTTCGCGTGTGTCGCGAGAAGTGCGCGAATTACCGCGATTCGCGAGGCGTCGATCACCTGAATCCATCTTCTGAACGGAGAGTCAACGTTGCTGCGCTTGCAGGCTTTGGGCAGACTCTTGTTCGAGCGCCGATTCCGGCACTCGATTCTCGGAGCCTGCCTAAATGAAGGACAAAACAGCAATGACCTAAAAAAAGAAAACCCGCCGAAGCGGGCTTAGAAAGATCGAATTCTGTTTCAGAAAGTTTTGCCAAAACCAATCTGACAGAGTTGCGATCCCGAAGCAAGCGCTTTCTTGCCACGGATTTTTGCGGCCTGAATTCTGCGGGTTTTCTCCATAACCACGGGAGAACAACCATGCCTGCTATCTTGAACAACCCCCTCTCCACCGCCGATCGGATGGCCCGCATTGCGCGGGATCTCAAAGAACGCGCTGCGGACAACCACGCGCTCCGCGACTTGCTCGGGCCGACGCCCGAGGCCTTCGAAAAACCTCCCTACGGGACGCCGCAATATGTTCTCGCGCTGCGCTGCGGCTGGATCGCCGCCGAGGAAGAACAGGCCGACCGCGCCGCGTGGGAGCAGCGCCGCCGCACGGCGCTGCAAACGTGCCACCGCTATTCGCTCTACGAGCGCGCGCGCGCGGCACCGCCCAAGGAGACGGGAGCCTTCGTTCCCGAACTCAGCGCACGCATCGAGGACGATCCCAATCTCACCGACGGCGCGCGCCGGTGCGCCCGCAAGCTCGCGGAGTACACCTACCGCCACGCCCGACACGCGCGCTCCAGCGAAATCACCGTCACGTGGCTCATGCGGGCTTTGGGCAAATGCCGCCGCACCGTGCAGCGTTATCTGCGGCTGCTCGAACGCGAAGGCTATATTTGCGTCAACGTGATCCAGAGCCAGAGCACACGCATGTGTGCAGGACTTCTCGTGCAGCTGCAAAACCCGCTGTTTGCGCGTCATCACAGGGCGCGATGGCCGCAAACCCTAGCAATTCCGGATGCGACAGCAGAGTCACACAAAAAGAGTTCTATTAAATTAAAACACCAAAGAGGCCCGCTTGTTCCCTGCAGCGTGTGGGCTATCAGGTGCATGGATGGCGTTTTCAGAGCCTTGACCAAGACGCTTCCCCTTCTAAACCACCCTGCTCCCCCCTCTTTCTGATCTCCATACGCGCTTTTCTTCGCCGCCTTGCACTCGCTCTTGTTCGAGCCGCTATCTTATGACCACTCCTTTTGTCTCCTGTGTTAGAAGACCGCCGTTCTTCGGCCTGGACAAGCATCCTCTTGCTCGCCGGGACGAGCACGCGTCGACCATCGCGCCAACCGGGCAACGCCTGCGACTAGACCGTTGCCGCTCCTTCTATCCATCGTTCTTCGTTCCATCTTTCACCGCTTCCTGACACAGCGAGGCCGGGCGGCCGAAGCTATTTTGCGGCTTTCCCGTCGGCATCCCTGTCACAGGCTTCTCATTCACTCTCCTTCTTCGACTTTTTCTCCGCTGCACCCGCGCCTTCAACAACCGGCGTTTACCTCATCGGTGCTCGCCGTCAAGGGTCGAGATGAACGTCGCTGACGCTCCGCCCTTGACCGCTGCGCTCCGCTGCAACGCCCGAAGCCGTCGCGGGTTTCGCGAAGAAAAAAATCTGTTTTTGAAGGAGAAAAACCATGAAGAACGAAGCCACTAACACGAACCGTCAGGATGTCTACAGCCGCATTACCTCGCAAATCGTCGCCAGCCTCGAACAGGGTGTCCGCCCCTGGGTAAAACCGTGGAACGCAGAACACGCCGCCGGACGCATCACATGCCCGCTGCGCCACAACGGCCAGCCTTATTCCGGCATCAACATTCTTTCGCTCTGGATGAGCGCCGCCGCGCAGGGTTTCGCCGCCCCGATCTGGATGACTTTCCGCCAGGCCATCGAGATGAACGCTCACGTCCGCAAAGGCGAAAAAGGCTCCCTCGTCGTCTACGCCAACGCCATCACGCGCACCGAGCGCGACGACAAGACCGGCGAAGACGTCGAACGCGAAATCCCCTACATGAAGGGCTACACCGTTTTCAACGTCGAACAGGTCGACGGCTTGCCCGAACATTATTACGCCAAGGCCGCTCCCACGCTCGATCCCGTGGCCCGCATCGACCGCGCCGAGGAATTCTTCGCCGCTTGCAACGCCACCCTCAAACACGGCGGTAACCGCGCTTATTACGCGCAGGAACTCGATTACGTTCAACTTCCTCCGTTCGAGTGTTTCCGCGATGCCGAGAGCTACTACTCAACTCTCGCGCACGAACTCACGCACTGGACCAAGCACCCTGCCCGCCTCGCCCGCGACTTCGGTCGCAAACAGTGGGGTGACGCGGGCTACGCGCAGGAAGAACTCGTCGCTGAACTAGGCGCTGCGTTCCTTTGCGCCGAACTCGAACTGGCCACCGAGGCCCGCGAGGACAACGCCTCCTATATCGCCAACTGGCTGGAAATCCTCAAGAACGACACCCGCTTCATCTTCAAGGCCGCCGCCCACGCGCAGCGCGCGGCGGATTACCTCCGCACTTTCAGCGGCAACGGCGACGGTGCTCCCGTCGCCGCCGCTGCTGCGGTCGACGAAGAGGCCGAGCAGCCCGTCACCTAGCAGCGGGCTTTGATATCACAGTCTGTGACTTCAAATGTTCCAAAATTGGAGGTCACAAATTGTGACCCCAGTATCAGGCAGCTTGACTTCGCCGTCCGACCGGGCAAAATCCCCCCTTGATGCCAAAGACTCCTGCCGTCATTCCCGTCGAACGCATTGCCAGCCGCATCTACCTCATTCGCGGCCAAAAAGTCATGCTTGACCGGGACTTGGCGGACCTCTATCAGGTGAGGCCCACAGCCTTGCGGCAACAGGTCAAACGCAATGCTGGCCGTTTCCCAGACGATTTCATGTTTCAGCTTACCGAACCGGAGGCCAAGGTACTGCTGTCACAAAATGTGATAGCCAAGCGACATTTATTAGGCGGATCAATGCCTTATGCCTTCACCGAGCAGGGCGCCGCAATGCTTTCCGCCGTGCTGAAAAGCGAGCGGGCCATCGCGGTCAGCGTCGCGATCATGCGGACTTTCGTCCGGCTGCGCGAAATTCTCGCCACGCACAAAGACGTCGCTCGCAAGGTGGAGGAGCACGACCACAAGATCACGTTGCTCATCGAGGCCGTGCAGAAAATCCTTGCGCCGGAATCGAAGAAGAAAAATCCCATCGGCTACGTTCCGCCGAAGGACTGACCGGGGCTGGCATCATCTCAATCCCCGCCCCGTCCTTCAGAAAGGCGCACTGCTGCCTGCGTCCGGTTCCGCGCGCCAAGCTTGCGGAGGATATTCCCGACGTGTTTCTTCACCGTGACCACTTCGACGCCGAGCGCCCGCGCGATCTCCTTGTTCGAAGCGCCTTGCATGAGCAGTCGCCCCACATCTTTCTCCCGCGCCGAAAGACCGTCCTGCGTTCTTTTGTCGACCATCGCGCGACTTTAGCGGTCCCCACTTTCGCCGCCTATCTGTCCTTTTGGTTGGCGTTCTCCCGTTCCGGCATGGGCCAGTAATAACGCCAGTCTCGCCGGACGCGCGGGTCAGTCAACGGGCCGCCCGCTCCATTCGCTGCGCTCCCGTGTTGCCCGTTCCCCTAGCGGTGACAGCCCCGCTTTTCCGTCCGGCGCTTTCCCTGGGCGTACTGACCCACAACCGGAACGAAAAGGAGAACTGAAATGACGGACCCACTGCCATTCATCGACTACTGGGACGCGGTTGACGCTGCGTTGCTCAAGCTCTTCGGCATCGATACGAACGATGCAGGTATCGAAGCCGATCTGATCGCCTCCACGCAGGAAGAAGACACATCTCCGGAGGACTTCGCTCTCTGGTTCGGCGAGAAATACGGCCTGCGCCTGAAATCCGAACTCGACGGCGGATGGAGGCAACAATGAGCGACATCACCAACAAAGACCGTGCTGGATGGGCTGGAATCGCCATCCTGGAATACGCCATCGGAAAAGAGGGCAAAGGCGGCCTCTACGAGACCCCGGAAACGGTTCTCACCGATTTGCTTTGCGATATGCGGCACTATGCGGATCTCAAAGGCTTCGATTTCGGAACATGCAATGCCAGGGCGGCATCGTTGTACGGCGAAGAAGCGGACGAGGAACTAGGCAACCAGTTTGGCCTGCGGTGTCCCGAGTGCCGCAAGGGCGACGAAATCGACGTCGCCGCAACCGTCTGGGTTCGCCTGTGCCCGGACGGGACCGACGTGACTGCCGCCGAAGACGGCGACCACGAATGGGAGAACACGAGCACTGCCAAATGCTGTGCCTGCGGCTATTGCGCCTCAGTAGGCAGGTTCAAGGTGACGCCATGATTGACCGCAAGCCACCTGCTATATTCCGTGCTTCGCTCGAAGTAGCGCTCGTTCAGCTCCTGAGCACGCTGAAGGAAGCAGGGGACTACCTCGACAAGGGCGAAGACCTCGCGGCCATCGGAACACTTGTCACGCTCGACGACCTGGTCGCAGACCTCAACGCCGCTTTGCGGCTTTATCGGAGGAATCGGTGACTGGCTCATTGAAGACGGCGAACAGATCAGCCCTTGTCTTTGCCAGAAGAGTTCTTTATGTGTGTGAACCTTACAGGAGGAAAAATCATGTCTACTGAATACACGAAAAAGCTCGCCGATGACGGAACGATTACGGAAACATATTTAAAAGACGGCCAATTGCATCGCGACGACGGTCCCGCCCTGATCGAGCGCAAGCCGGACGGCTCGACGAGCGAAAAATATTACCGCGAAGGAAAGTTGTATCGGCCCGAGATGCCGACCCCGGTCGTGGTTGAATACAATGCCGCCGCCGATTCGACGTCAGAGAGCTTCGCCAGCGATGGCTCCATTTATAGTACGCACATCCACTACGGACCGAACTCGCCCATGAGGAACGGATTTAAACTATAGAGCAGCGATCCATGACGGCACGCGGGCCACGCGCTCTTTGTTTCCGCCCGATCTAGGTCACGGCGACCTGAACCGGAGTTTTGGCATTGAGCGAGTCAACTGTGATCGTAAGCAGCTTGTGGCGACAGCCGTGCAGGTCATAGACGTATTGATAGGAATGTTCGCCAACGGCTATTCCTCCCGACATGATTGCAGGCCTGCACCCGTGCTGGGACGCTACTTTAGCGGCTTCGCCCTCCGCAATCTCTCGTGGATTAACAACCGGCATGGCGGGCGGCTCCTTGCCTTTCTTCTTGAACCAGTTTGAGAATTTCTCTTTCAGCTTGTCCAGCAGCACTTTCCCCGCTTCTTCTAGCGCCCCGCCGAACAGCTTATCCGCCGCCCACAGTGCCAATCCGCTGAATAGCACACCACCGCCGACCGCCACTCCCGTGGCTGCGGCGGGAGCTGCCGCGACGCTCACCAGGATCACAATCACTACAGAGCCTTTGTTGGCAAAGGCTTCCTCAACGTCGATCTGAAGATTGTCGGGAAGGGACTTTCCGAATTCCGCGACGACCTCCTCCAGCATCGGCTTGACTTCGTCTCTGTCAGGGCCGTCCGGGAGCGACATGCTGCGCGCGAAATATACGAGCCTTGTGAACAACCTCATAAGATCGATTTGACCGGCCTTCTCCAGAGCGGTCAAAAGTTCCCGCGATGGGCGACACTCGATGACGTAGTCCATGAGACCTCCGTGTCTCTACCGTTATTGGGGGGAACACAGCACCGCAGTTTTCCATGTGTTGATGGATGTCGCGATACGGTGGCCAGCGGAGTATACCACTTAAGCCTTTCGTAACTTCTTGCCGAGTAAGTCGCGATGCGGTTCTGTCTGCAGCATGTGCCTTCCGCCAGGTTTCCTCGAACGATTGCCGCATCCCTAAGCCGGACGCGCCTCCGCGTCAACGGGCGGCCCGCTCAAAGGGTCCGTGTTGCCCGTTCCCACTTCGTGTGACACGGAGGCTCTGCCGTCCGGCTTTTCCGGTTTGCGTCTTCGAGGAAACCAACAGCGAAAGGAGAACACCTTATGCAAGACGACAACTTCGACAACTACATCTGCGGACTGGAAGCCTTGGAAATTCTGCGTCCCGCGTCAGACTACCTGCTCCGTATGGCCGCATCCGGACAGATTGATCTCAACCGTCTCGCCCGTGCCGAATTCCGGGCCCGGCTTCGCCACGAAGCCGCTCAACAAATCGCTGCCATGGACGCGAGGGCGCCATGAGCAGCGGTTCACACAGCATCATGCACGGCGATTGCATTGAAATCATGCAGGGCCTCGACGCAGGCAGCGTCGGGTTCATCCTGACCGACCCGCCCTATCTCGTGAATTACCGCGACCGTTCAGGCCGCGCCATTATGAACGATCAGGGCGAGGACTGGTTAAAGCCTGCCTTCGCGCAGATGTACCGCGTGCTGCGCCCTGATGCTTTCTGCGTCAGCTTCTACGGCTACACAAAAATCGACCTGTTCATGGCCGCCTGGAAATCGGCAGGCTTCCGCGTCGCGGGCCATTTCGTCTTTCCGAAGAAATACGCGAGCAATTCTTATCACACCCAATACCGTCACGAGCAGGCCTATCTGCTGGCCAAAGGCTGGCCCGCCAAGCCCGCCAGTCCGCCGCCCGATGTCATCGACTGGACCTATACGGGCAACAAGCTGCACCCGACCCAGAAGCCGGTCGGCATTCTGAAGCCTCTGATCGAGGCTTTCAGCCGCCCCGGCGATACGGTCCTCGATCCGTTCTGCGGCTCCGGCTCGACCCTAGTGGCCGCACTCGAACTGGGCCGCAGCTATATCGGGATTGAATTCGATCCAGTTCACCACCGCACAGCATCTCGGCGGGTTGATGCGGTAGCTCGTGATAGACATACAACGAGCAAACACACTTAGAATTCCCAATCAACCGACCGACAGTTGATGTACTCTTGTCGTGCGACGTCAGCACGATCACGCGCGAATTCCAGACAGCAGAAGCAGTATAAAGTCTATGAATGGCTAGTGCATGCTTGAAATATCGTCCGCCTAGGTCCGTTGGTTCGCGTTTGCGACTGGAGCTTCTTACTCTTGACAGGTGCTTATGAAGAAGATGAGCGAATCGCCAGAGAATAAGTCGGCGGAGTCTGGCCTGGAAAAATGGGCGGGCGGAGCGCTTTACGGAGTTCTCGTTGCATCTCTTGCGACGGCGGCTGGATTGACGGCGTCATTTTACAGCGGCCAAATCTCAGCTTCCTGGCCCGTATCCGGTGTTTGGCGCGGCTGGTCTGCGATAAATCCGAGCGCGAGATTCTTTTGGGGCTTTCTAATCGGTTGGGTGATTTTGTATTTTGTTCGCGAATACGTGAAAGGTAGGCAAGTTAAGCGCCTAAACGCAAGCGCTTCAGAAATCAAAGAAGCTGTTCAAACACTCCCCCCTAGTACCTTCATAAACGATTACGCAGGCGCAGTACTCAGAACCAACTTGCTACTGGGACGGGTCCTGCCGCGGCAGAACAACCAAGACCCGCGTTATCCTACGACCCGTGCGGACCTAACTCTCGGCATCAAGGAGCTTTTGCGAGCCCTCGGCGGACTTGCGAGCACATACGATTCACGAGACGTAATTTACGGTGCAAACATCATGATCTTTGTGCCGCATGAACACGGCGATTTCTCGAAGCTGGACAATGAACGGATCAACCGCTATCTCATTCCGGGTTTTGGTTACGAGAATTTGGCAGGGGTACTCCAGTTGAGAAAGGAACTAGCCGTCGTCATTGATCGTCAGAATGCTCATGACCAGAATGCGAAGGGTCTATTCGCGGGCGTTCGATCCGCTTTTGGCGGCTTGACTGGGGCCGCAGGTGTGCCATCTGATCCTGATGCGGAGATCCACGAAGTGATCTTTGCAATTCCGAAGGCTGGATTCACCAAGGACGAAAAAGGACTCTGGCGCGTCCTTCCAGGAAGTCCGACAGCCTACGTGACACAGGCGGTGCACTATGTACAAGATTTCTTGCGGTTGAGAGGCGAGAAGGTTGGAACGGAATACGATATTGACCCGGATGTACTCCAAAACCTTGAAGAGGATTATGGAAGAAATGGCGTTGAAAACACGGTTCGAAGCTTTCTCGCCGTTCCTCTGATAGATGAAAAAGGATCCCAGGTTGGCACGCTCAACATCCACTGCAGCGAGCCATTGGTGCTTGGACATGAGAATGTCGGTCGAATCGCTAACTTTGTTGCAGTGCTATCGCCGATGGTCAAAGACTTAGGGGTGCTGGTCAGTGCGTGGATGGTTGCCCCGTAGGTTCACTTGCCTATCTCCAAATCTTTATAGATTGTCGATGCCGTTGGACCATTTCGTCGGTATAGCGGCGCAAATCTTCGAGGATCTCGCTCGTGGATTTCTCTTTAATCTCAGCGGGGATTACCAATTCGTGCGCATGTTCCTTCGCAGGAACTTTGGGTGCCTCTTGTTCAGCGAATTTCTGGTCGGTTGCCATAGATTCAGTTTGTGCCGCCGGAGTGATCCTGTCAATATCTTGGGCCTCAGTTGCGCCGCCTTTAGGGCAAGCTGTGATTCGACTGAAAGTTTCTTTTAACGAACGAATCTCATTTACGAGATCGCCTTGCGCCTTTTCGATTGCTTCAAAACGAGAACTGAGGGACTTCAGTTCCTCAAGCGCACGTTTACCACCGTCATCATTTAGATTGTCTGGTTGCTCTCGCATCGTGATTGCTTAGAGATAATTTTGAAATGTGTCAACAGGATTCGACATCGTTGTATTTGACGCGAACCTTTCTCTCAGCAATACGCCTCGTTGGGACGGTTTATCTGCAAAGCAGCTTTTTATTTCAACGGCGTAACCGGATGTTAAGTAAATTTACCTAAGATTGTAAGATAGCTTTCGCGCAACCATTTCTCCTGTCCGGGTGACGCATGATCCCCAAGGGCAACCAGCGCGCCGGTGGGCAACAACTCGCGACGCACCTCATGAATTCCTTCGACAATGACCGCGTCGAAGTGGCGGAGGTGCGCGGCGCGATCGCGCAGGACCTGCACGGCGCGTTTGCCGAATGGTACGCGCAGTCGAAGACCACCAATTGCCGGAAATATATCTATTCGCTCTCCATCAATCCCGATCACCGCCAGGGACCGTTCACGCGCGAGCATTATTACGACTTCATCCGGCGCACAGAAAAAAGACTGCGCCTTGAGAACCAGCCGCGCGCCGTCGTATTTCATGTGAAATACGGGCGCGAGCATTGCCATGTCATCTGGTCGCGTATCGACGCCGCGAAGGGAAAGGCCGTCCAGATATCCCACGACCATCAGAAACTCCGCATGATTGCGCGTGAGTACGCGCAGGATCACAAACTTACGCTGCCTCCCGGCATGCGCAAGGATCGCGGTAAAGCCCGCTTCGCCTTCCGCGCCGCCGCCGAGAACCTCGGCGAAAAACAGCAGCAGGAGCGCAGCGGCATATCAAAACAGCAACGCCGCGCGCAGATCACCAAGCTGTGGAGCGAAAATCCGAACGCCCGCAGCTTCGTCAAGGCGCTTGAGGCGAATGGATATTTCCTCGCCCGCGGCGACCGCCGCGCCTATGTCGTGGTCGATATGTACGGCGAGATCCATAGCCTCTCGCGCCAGCTCGACGGCGTGAAGGCCAAGGAGATGAAAGCGCGCCTGGGGACGGCTTACGATCCTGAGAGGCTGCCGGAGGCCGTGACCGCGCAGAAATGGGCGAGCGACAAGCGCGAAGCGCTCCTTCTGCAGACGCAGAAGCAGAAGGCCGAGGAACAAAAACGGACCTCTTTGGAGAAGCGCGCCGCCGCCGCAAAAGAGACGTCGCCGCGTCGCCGCGACGATCTTGCCAGCACGCACGCGGCGCGGCGCGCCGGCCTCGATACGAAAAAGCAGCAACTCGCGCAGCGCCACGACGCCGAGCGCCGGGCGCTTGCCGACCTGCAAAGCTCGCGCAACGCTGAAATCGCGCGTCAACGCTCGGCGCGACAGCCCAAGGGCGTCATCGCCTTGCTTGCGCGCGTCACCGGCTACGACGCTCTCACGACCTACCGCCAGAAGCGGCACGACCGCAAAATGGAGGAAGAATTCAAGGCGCAGAAGGACGCCCTTGGCCGCCGCCATGCCCGCGAAATGGAGGATTTCAAGCACCGCGAGCGCGGGCTGACCTCGCTTGAAAAGCGCGAACGCCGCTCGCTCGAAACGGCGCTGCGCCGCGAAGCCTTCCGCCGCATTGCCGCGCCGGAGAAGGCCATCGCGCCTGAAAAGACGCCCGAAAAATCGATTGAGAAGAAGCCACCAGCGATCAAACTACCCGAGACAAAGGTTCCGGAGAAAGCCGTGCCGTTGGCCGCGCAGTTCCGCGAGGCCGCGAAACCCACGCGCGCGCAGGAGCAAAAGGCAAAAGTCGAGGACTTCAAAAAGACGGCGGCGGAAATCACCGCGCCGCAAAAGACAGAAGCGGCGCACGGCAAGGATGCCGTTCAGCCGGTCCTCGAAGACCTCAGGCAGATATTCGCCGAGGCCGCGACAGGCGCGGCGGGCGAGAGGCTGGCGGCCAAATTCAACGAAAAGGCCGCCGACAAAGAGCAAACGCTGGAAAAGCCCGTCATCGAAAAATCCGTGCCGCCGCCCGCGCCGGAAATCCTCAAGCCCGAGCTGACGCCCGCGCAGCGCCGCGCTCTCGATCTCGCCAAGGCGTTCAACGAGCGCGCCGGTGTGGGCCGCAAAATTGAACATGAGGACAAAAAGCACATCAAGCGCTATCGCCGAATCGAGCCGGACCGCTCCCTCCGGCGCTGACAGGCCGGACTATGGTCCGGGCCTGCACTCCGTCAGTTTCTGCCGCCGTGCCCGCGCGATGTTTTCGAGCGTGGCGAGAGCGTTTCGGCGCTCCGGGCTGCCGCGCTGCGTTCTGACCAGTCCCCGTGAGACTTGAGCGAACAACGCGGAGAGTTCGTTCGCGCTGCGGCGGTGAAGTTCGAATGCTGAAACCAGTTTCATGTTTCCTCCTTTGTTTTTCGGGCCCGCAACGGGCCTTTGCGCCACCGGAAGAAACAGGAAGCCGAAGAGGAAACAGGCTCTTCCGTTTGCGGAGGGTCCGCACTGGCGGAAGCCGTTAACGAAAGCCTGTCTTGCGCGGCCCTGTTACCGTGGCTTTTGAAAAGGACCGCGAGGACTGGAAACCGGAGGAATGAAAAGGTGTTTTGCAGAACTTCAATCGGCGAAAGCGATATGGACGCCTCGCCAATAACCGGGCATCATCACGGAATGGCACAGCGCAAGCGCAGCCCGAAGAAACCGCCCCCGAACCCCGGTGTTCGCTGCAGGCTAGGCTATGTCGGCGGCCCATGGACCGTCGAGCAGACGCGCGAAATGGTTCTGGCGGCCCTCGATGAACTAGCCGCCACCGGCATCCGGCATATCGCCCGCGCCAACCTGTACCTGAACCCCGTGGACGAGAAAGGGCGGCCTATTACGCGATTGGACCGCCATCACCCGCTGCCTGAAATCGATGTCCCTCACCCGTATCGCAGCGCGGCGGAAGAACACGGTCTCTAAATATCCGCCCCCTCCCCTCTCCCGATGCTGGCACGATGTCCCTCACGCTTCGCGCCCGGCGCTTTCACGGTTTCATTCTCTGACGCGTTTCTCCCGTTCCTGACCTGGCATATGCCTGTCTGTTTTCCGTGAGCCGATGCACAGCCGCGCGTTCCATCAATCTCCTGCCCGCTCCATTCGCTTACGCTCCCGTGTTGTCGTTGACAGACCGCTTATTCGTCCGTGCAAAAGCGGGTCACGAAGACAGGCAATGATGCCGGTCTCAAACAAAAGGAGAAACACAATGTCAGCTACGAACGAAACCACAAAGAAAACGCCAGACGCAAAAGTCAGCGTGGGACTGCAGACCGCCAGCATCTGGAAGAACGAGAGCAACGGGAAGGCCTTCTACAACGTGACCTTCGACCGCCGCTATCGCAACGCGAAGGGTGAGTGGAAGTCCACCGACAGCTACGGCGTCGAGGATCTTCTGGCTCTCGCGAAACTGGCCGATCTCGCCCACACGAAGGTTCTGGAACTTCAGAACCCGGCGGCGAAGTAAGCGCGCCTGCCGGGAAGGCGGCGGCTCCGAGGGGGCCGCCGCTTTTTCCGCGCATCATGCTAAAATCTGACCACCGCCGTGAGCGAAGACGACAAAACCCGCTCCACATCCTTCGCCAAGACAATCGCCGATCTTGTGCAGAATGAGAACTCCCTGGACCGCGTCGCGGCGCTTGCCAATCAGTTCAACCGCGCCATCCAGCCGCCGCAGCCTCAGGTCCAGCAGGATAAAGCGCGCGAGAGCGACGACAAAACCCTCGCTCATGCTCCGCGCCCTGAGATGCATCTGCGGCCCGGCGGATTGGCGCGCGCTATCGTCGACAGGCAGGTTGGCAATAAGCAGCTTTCCGCCGTCGCCGCCCGCGCGCTCGAACTCAACAAGGCGGCAAAGCAGCAATTCGCGCAGGCCAAGACCAAGGGTCTCTCCCAGGAATTTCAGGAGCACAAACACCGCGCGCGTTGATGCAGACCACCGTTTTCAGGGTTCGAAGCTTTCGCATCTTCCGACATCTATGAGTCTTTTTCGTCTGATGGTGGAGCGACCTTCCGGTTATGAGCTTCGATCAGATCGTCGATGCTCAATTTCTTCCCCTTCTTTTCGGGATGTTCCTGCTCGATCTCCCGTCTAAGAGCGTCGATGGACGCGTCGATCTCCGCCCTTTGTTCGGGCGTCTGGTTCGCAATTTTCCACATTTCCAGCGACAAGCCGGGCGGGCGCAGCGGGCTTCCTATGATTGAGGTCAATCCCATCTGGGTCGGAAGTTGCGGTTTTGCAGGCGGCGGGGTCTTCGGCGCCTCTGGGTTCTTGTTGTCAGATGTGGCAGCGAACTTCCGGTTATGAGCTTCGATCATCTCGTTGATGCTCTGTTTCTTCCCGTGCTTTTCGAACTTAGGCTGCATGATCGCCGCTCTAAAAGCGGCGTTGAGCCGGTCGATGTTCGCCCTCACCTCGGGTGGCAATGTATCGGGCGAATGCACTTCCTCGGTCTGCGGGGCTGGATCGCCCTCGATATTGTTCGGCGTCTGAATAGCACTCTTCCACAGTGCCGGCGATACTCCTGGCGGCAGAGCATTCTTCTGGTTTCGCAGGAATGAGAGAAATTCCTCTCCCGTTGCGAGAGGTGATTTCCAGAGCGGTGGTGTCTGGGACGCCTTGGCCACCGTTGGGAGCGCCGGCTGCGCAGATGGGAGCTTGCGTTGAGGCTTTTGCGGCGGATGTTCGTTTTGCCGCTCGTCAATGAACGTCTGTCGGATTTTCCCGCCACAAAGGGCCAGTCCGCCCGCCGCTCCCAGCGCAATGAGAACCTCTATCGTCGCATGATTGAGGGCGAGCAGGCCTCCATCGATCAACCCCGCCAGGGATACGAACCCGGCAGCTTTGAACCACCATTTCCGGCGGTCGAGGATGAGCAGTCTGCGTCCGTTCTTTTCATTTTGCTCCCGGATGCGCCGCCGCCTGTCCGCATCAGCCTTCTTCTGCGCGGCTTCCCGCGCCAGCCGCGCCCTTTCAGCCTCCAGCTCACGGCAATGCGCGGCCAGATCGGCGAAGGGATCGACCGGAGCCGGACCATTGACGTAGTGAAGGATTTCAAGGTAGCCGACCTCCATGGGCGTCGTCTGAAATAATCCAATTACCGGATAATTGAAGGGCAGCGCCCTAGCCACCCTCTGCTTCAGCTGCTTGTATGGCAGATCCACAACCCTCCCATCCCGAGGCGCCCGCACCGAAATGAACTTGTCCGCTTTGGCGTAGGCCACGACATCTCCGGCCCTGACGATCGCGCCCTCCCGGACCTTGTCCACCCACGACAACGAGTTTTCAAAGTAATCTTCGAAATCTTCCAGCTGCTTCGGACTGATTTTGTACCGTGCCGTCGGAAGCATCTTGTGATCCGGATGCGGCCCGAAATACCCGATGAACTGAATGTCCTCAAAGTAATTCACGCGCCGGAAAATGACGGGAGCCTGGCCCGAAATCAAGGCCAGTCCCAGACCCGGATAGGCGAAGTGACCACGGTCGTCAATGCGGGCGAAGAGCTTGCCGATCTCATCCATCGTGCAGAGCGGGCGGCGGTGGACTGTCTCCGCCGTGCCACTCGTGCGGCCCGACGTGGTCCCGCGCGTCACGCCGCGCGTCTTGCCCGACGTTTCGCCGGTACTGCTGCCAGATGTGTGAGAAACGCCTTCCGTTAACGTCTCCGATGATCCCTGCGAGCCGCCCTTGCTGTGCGAGGATGTTTCGCTGGTTGAGGTTCCCCAGGAACTCCCGCTTGAGGAGCTGTAGCTGCTGTTTGGGCCGGAATATTTGGTCCCGAACGGGCGAGGCCATAGACCGCTCCATGTCGTCGTCCCCGAACTGCTGTGCGAGTGATTTTCCCCGTGCGTGACCGATTTCCCGGTCGACCAGTTCGAGCTTTCCGATTTCGAATGCCCGCGAGACATGCTTTCAGCCATGCTCTCGGACTGCGTCTGCGACCAGCTCACGGACTGGCTGTCGGATTCGCTTTGCGTCTCCGAACTGTTGTCGCCAGCCGACCGGACTTCCCGGATCACCTCGACATCGCCCATCTGCTTCGAGATGTATTCGCGCGAGAAATTGTCGTCGATAGAAAAAAACAGCTTCAGCCCGCAATTCGTCAGGAATGTCTGCCAGAGGTCCTTGTATACCGCCTGCAGCTGCTCCAGGCTCTGAAGCACAAAGAACATCTTGAGGCCGTAGCCCGCCATTTGTGACACAGCCTTTTCGATACTCTTCATGCGTTCCAGTCCCGCGAATTCGTCGAGCAAAACCAGAATCCGGTGGCCGCAGGCGGGCTGCCTCTTGACCTTTTCCATTTCAGCCACCAGCAACCCGACGATCATCCGCATCCAACGGTGATGCGTGTTCATATGCCGCTGCGGCAGGGACAGATAGATGCTCACGCCCTTCGGGTCGGTCTTTAAATCGGAAAGCTGGAAATCAGACTGCGAAACACTGTCCTCCATGTCGAAGCTTTCCAGGAATTCGACATTGCGCTTTGCCTGAGAGAAGCCGCCCGCATAGGTTTCCGGCGCGTCTTTCATCACCGTGCATAGTTCGTCGCCCATGTCCGCCATCCGCCCTTCGAAGGCCGGGTTTCTAGCCACGGCAGTCCACAGCAGCTGATGAGCGGATGCGATCTCCTTTTCCCCCATTGCCCGCAATTGCTCCACTGCCTCCCAGTCGCCCCGGCTAAGAAGGCGGCGCACGGTCGTCAGGTTCCGGCGCCCCTCGTAGATCTCGTCGGTCGCCACATGAAGAATCAGCGCCTTGATCATCTGGCGCGCAGTATCCTCCCAGTAGTTATTCTTGTCGCCTTCGGGGACCACGATGGCATCGGCTAACGCCGCCGCCTTGTTGAGCGCCTCTCTGTCGTCGGCCCTGATGGCATCGAGCGGATTGAACCGGGCGCGGTATGAGGGATCGACTTCTGCCTCGCCAAAGGGGTCCAGCACATAGACCTTCTGGCCCATGCCCTCGCAGTATTCCGACCCCTGCCCCCGGCGTGCCGCCGTGATCGTGGCGTTTTCGCCTTTGGGGTCCACGACCACGATAGAGCCGGGCCAGAGGCAAAGGTTGTTGATGATCGAGGAGGTGCCTTTGCCACCCCTCGTCCCGCAGACCAGGCAGACATGCCGGTCATCGGAATAGCCGAGCGGCGCATCGTTGTCGCTTGCCGCCCGCCCGAGCCAGACAGAGCCGTCGCGGTAGGGAAACTTGGCTTCGACGAATTCAGGGTCCGCCCATTGGGCCGTACCAAGGCGCTGATCCATCGTGACCTCCGATGGGGGAATAGGGGAGATTTCATGTTACCCCGATATCAGGGGGAGCGACATCTCGGAAGCGGTTCCAAGCCCCGAATTTCGGCATAGGCTTCCTTTCAATTCCCGCCCTCGCCTATGAGGTTTTTGCGTTTTCGGCTGTTCAGACAGCGGGTAATTTTCAGGACGCTCTACGGCCACCGGAAGCCCCGGAAAACGTCTTTCGCTGTTCCTAAATACCCGGCTAACTCCGTTGATACCTTTTCCGCGCCGCAGCAAAATCGCGGTAGTTAATAGCGTCCCGGCGCGTTAAGCTTTCATTGGTACAGCCCACTGCAGCCTGCAGAACGCAGGGAGAACGCACCTGCAGGTCGGAGCGTGCGCAAGATGTGCGCGTGTAATACCGCGCACCGCCGTTCCGGCTCATCTTGGCAAGGGGCGCTCCGCCCCCGTTGCATCCCTCCGGTAAAGGGTGCTTTCAGCCCCCGCAGCCAGCAAGGTTGTTAACCTTTTCTGGCTCCCCCCTGACCAAGGCGCTTCGCCCTCTGGACACCCGACCATGGGGCCTTCGTGCCCCCGTGGACCCCAGACCAAAGGGAGCCTTCGGCGCTCCCTCTGGACACCCATCGACCAGGGGCGTCCGCCGCCCCATGGACCCGCGCGATGGGCTTGGTAGCCCCCTCGACCCCTCCCCCTGTTTGCCGATGAAGGTTGTAAACTCCTCCTTAACTCAACCCGAAGTATTATGGGCAAAAGGGGGTCGCGCATGGGCAGCCGCAGCGGTAGCGATACACGGCAGCGGAGCCGGATGTTCACGCTCCGGCTCAGTCCACAGGAAGAAGTCACCATCCGCCGGAAGGCCGAGGATCACGGCCAATCCGTCGCCGCCCTCGTCCGCACAAGCCTCCTTCATGTCCGCCTCCAGCCCTCCCGCCTCGACCGGCAGGAGGTCGCACGCGTTCTCGCCGAGCTGGGAAAGATAGGCTCGAACGTCAACCAGATTGCCTATCACTTGAACGCCGGACGCCCCCCGGAGCGCGTCCACAATTCCATCGAACTGGCGCTCCGCGACCTCGCCGAACTCCGCACCGCCTGCCTTCAAGCCATCGGCATGGAACCGCGCCGTGGCGACAAAGGCGAGGATTGACCCCGGCATAGAATTGTTCTATTGTGCGCCTTGTAGGGAACGAGCGAATCAGCCTACTTGCCAACACACCAACGCTCGTTGTCTCAGCCTCTCATTCCAGCCCATCCTCGAACTCTCAAATGCTCAACATCTAAATCACTACATCTATCAATTCCGCACTACCTCGAATCCTCCACCTCTCCACCGATCCAACTCTAAAAGGAGACATGTATACACCCCTCGCTCGCTCAAATGAGCATCTCCTCGAAGTCTCACTCTAGCCAGTCCTCAATGTCGCAACCATTCAAAGCAGGAAACTAGACATGTATACAATCGCGCTCATCGCCCAGAAAGGAGGGACCGGCAAGACAACGCTCGCCGTCTCCCTTGCCGTCGCCGCCGGCCAGGTAGGGCTCACGGCCCTCATCGTCGACCTCGATCCCCAGGCCACGGCCTGTAACTGGAAAGACCGCAGGAAGTCAGACGGCCCCGTCGTCATCGACGCGCAGCCGTCCCGGCTTGCCGCCGCCCTTGAGAAGGCCGAGGAGAACGGCGTTGATTTCGCCGTCATCGATACTCCCGCTCGTTCGGAACAATCGGCCCTTGCAGCAGCGAAGGTCGCCGACCTCGTCCTCATCCCTTGCAGGCCGCAAGCCTATGACCTGGAGACAATCCCCAACACGAAAGAAATCTTGTCTCTGGCCGGAGACACTCCGGCACTTGCCATCCTCAACGCCGTTCCGGCGGTCGGCACCAGGCACGAGCAGGCCCGCGAGCTTCTTAACCGGCTGCAGATTCCTGTTTGCCCCTTCATGCTGGGAAACCGCGCCGTATTCGGAGACTCGGGCGCGGTCGGCAAGGCAGCGCAGGAATACGACGAAAGAGGGAAGGGGGCCTCTGAAATCCTACAAGTCTACAAGTATGTTTTGAGCACTCTCGTCCAACTGAAAGACAAACACAAACAGGAGCACCATGAGCACCAAAGCGAATTTGACCGAGCTGCTGGCTGAAACAAGCGGCAGCGCACGGCACAAAAAATCCGTATCCGAGCAATCGCAGACTCCGAAGCTTAGGTCGCAACCGGAGAAGGGCAGGGACGGGACCAGTCCGATCACGGTGCATTTTCCCAAGCAGGTCCGCGACCAACTCAAGATTCTCGCCGTGCAAAACAACAACACACTGCACGGTCTCGTCGGCGAAGCGTTCAATGACCTATTCGCCAAATACGGGAAACCCGAGATCGCACCGACGCAGTCTGGATGCGGCGACTAGGGTTGCGGAGACTCGTACATCCGCTAGGCATCGCAGAATGCCTTGGCCTGTTTGCGGGAATAGGAGATCATTCTCGGACAGATCGGCGAACACTACTCGTGTGCCGAGCACGCCAACTTTTAGGGGTGGCGTCACGTAAAGACCGTACCGTTAGAGATGATGACATCTGGAAGCAGCAGGCGGGTTCAATACGGTTTCGAATTCACACGGGTTGCCATTGCTGCTATGATTTCTGCCATTCGTCAATTTCCTATTTGAATCCTTGGTTATTCCGTGGCTCTTGAACGACACTCGTACACGCCGGCAGAGGTTATCGCTCTCACAACGCAAGTTGAGGGTTGTTGCCCGTTGTGCGGAACGGTGCTGTTTTACGAGAAAAAAAAGCGCACTTATAGCCAGTACGAACTGGCGCATATCTATCCGCTCAATCCGAAGCCGACCGAGGCAGAGGAACTGAAAGATGTCGAGCTTCTGAGTGCCGACCGGAACGATCTCGACAACCTAATTCCGCTGTGCACTGGATGTCACACACGTTTTGACAAGCCCCGAACCCGTACGGAGTACGAGGAGCTTTTCCGGGTTAAGCGCGGCCTGATAGAACGCGCGCGGCAACGCGCTCTAATGCGCGAGTACCCGATAGAGGACGGTATCCATCGGATTGTCTCAGCTCTCGGGGACGTCAGCTTCGAAGAAGCGGCAGAGGAGGATTTGACCCTCGACCCCCAGACCGTCGATGCAAAGTGCAAAACGACCGTGCCGGAGCTTATCATTCGCAAAATCAAGAGAAATGTGGCGGACTACTATCCATTCGTGAAACGGGAGTTCCGTGCGTTAGAACAGGAGTATCCGACCAAGTCGCAGTTGATCTACTCGCAGGTTCGGACGTTCTATCTGAAGCAGAAGAGCCTCGGCCTGCCGAAACAGGAGATCTATCAGAACGTCGTGGCCTGGTTCCGGACCGTGGCCAAAACGGACATGATCGAAGCGCCTGAAGTGATTGCAGCCTTCTTCGTGCAGAACTGCGAGGTGCTGGATTGATCATGCCGAATAAAGTAATCACGCTGCGCGAATCCGCGCTCGGACGCACGCCCATCATCCTGCGGGAGAAAGCCCCGCAGACCAACCTCGTCAGTCTGTACGACAGAGTGGGCAAAGAATTCGAGAGTATTGACCAGTTCCTGCTGGCCATCGACGTGCTCTTTATCCTCGGACAAATCGACGTGAATCTGTCCACCGGAGTGGTCACCTATGCTGATTGAAATTCGTTCGCAGAAGTTCCGCCTGGGAGCGGTTTCGTTCCACTCTGGTATGAACGTGATCCTGGGCGATGCGAATGCAACCAACTCCATTGGAAAGTCCACCATGCTGATGGTGGTCGACTTCGCGTTTGGCGGCAAAGATCTGCTCGTTCACAACGATGACGTTGTGAAGGAACTCGGCCACCACGAGTACTTCTTCACGTTCCAGTTCGCCGACGAAGTTTACCGGTTTTGCCGAGACACGAGCCAGCCGGATACGGTATACCCTTGCGGAGCTGATTTTGCTCTAGGGCCTCCGATGACGCTTGAGGCGTATACCGCGTTTTTGCGGCATTCCTACGAAGTAGAACTGCCCGACTTGAGCTTCCGCATGTTGGTCGGCCTCTATACGCGCGTTTGGGGCAAGGAGAACCTTGATCCCTCCAAGCCGCTCCATATCGTTCCAAGCAAAAGCGGAGAAGAATGCGTCGACAGTCTCATTAAGACCTTCGATCGATACTCCACCATCCGCGACATCGCACTCAAGCTCGACAGCACGGAGAAAGAGTTGAAGGCTTGGGGGACCGCGAAGAGTCACCGCGTGATCCCTGTAATTCAAAAGAAAGGCTACGACGAGAATCAGAAGAGCATCGCCACGCTAGAAAGTGAACTCTCCGACATCCGAGTGAACCTGGCACGGTACACGGCGAACGTCTCTGAGGTCGTCAATCGTGATCTTCTGGAACTTAAGGAGCAGAAGGACCGCCTCCTCGCGCTTCGATTGACTTTGGCGAGCCGTCTTCAGCGGGTGCAGGACAACCTTCTCGACAGCCGCGCGGTCCGGAGCGAGAACTTCCATGAGTTGGCGCGCTATTTCCCATCTATCGACCAAGATCGTTTGGCACGGATCGGCGTGTTCCATACGGGAGTTGCTCGAATTCTGCGCTCAGAACTGGGCGCATCGCAGACGCAGCTGGAAGAGCAGCTGGCTGCAATCGATCAGGAGCTGGCATCGATTGACGAACGGATGGCACGAAGCCTGAACACCGTGGAAGCACCTACCGCGCTCGTAGACCGGGTTGCCGAGGTCGCGACGAAGATGAACAGTGCCCGCGAGGAAAACGGCCGCTATGAGTATGAGGCGGAACTTCGCGCCGAGATGAAGCGGCTCAAGGAATTCCTGCAGAAGGAGAAAGAAACGATTCTTGTCGTCATTGAAAAGACAATCAATGACGGCATGCGCCGGATCATGACGGAGCGGTTCGGTCCGGAGCGAAAGAGTCCATACCTTCAGTTGCGGGAACGCAGCTACAGTTTCGAGGTTGAAGAAGACACGGGAACTGGAGTTGCGTACACCGGACTCGTGCTGTTCGACCTAACCATCTTCTTGCTCACCCGGCTGCCTATTTTGGTCCACGACACCGTGATTTTCAAGAATATCGAGAACGACTCAGTTTCGCGCGTGCTGCCAGTGTACCTGGAAACTGCGAAGCAGTCGTTCATTGCGCTGGACGAAATCGACAAATATGGCCCTGAAACCACCGCGCTGCTCAACAAGCACCGAGTTCTTCAACTCGACACGAAGAACCTTCTCTACATCAAGGATTGGAGGAGCAGGACGTCATGACCGAGTCATGGCCGGGCGAGAAGTGATCGCCTGTCTGACATGCACACCGGCGCATGACATTACGCGATGCGACAGAGCCGGTAATTCTCGGAAAAACTCGAAAACTTACACAGCTTCTTTCACATTTTCACAGAATTGATTTTTAACTAACCTATTTTCAGCAATATAAAAGCATACAGAAGGGACTTAAAATCCGCGGCCCGCAAGGGTGTGGGGGTTCAAGTCCCCCTCCGGGCACCAAAGAATCCCTTTCCAAGTTCCGCAGCAGACAATCCTTTTGATGATGAGTAGACGGTGTAGCATTCCCAGGTTTCAGAATCGAGACCTGAGGTACCCGGCGGATATTGCTTTAGTTGTCAGCTTCTTTTTCAGAGACGATTGTGTATCCGGTAACAAGAGCCCCATTGCTCTCCGTCGGAGATGAACCAAAGAATATTGTGGCGCCATATAGCAGGGCATCGTAGTTCGCAGTTGCGTGAACCCGTGGACAGGTGACAATGAGACTTCCATTGTCGTTCGAAAGTATTTCATCACAGTTGAGAACGTACTTTGTACGATGAACGTTGCGGTTTACTGTTGCATATCCTTCAACAGTAAAGAGTGTGGCAATGCAGTGATCTTCAGGACCACATCTTTCAAGGTCTGGCTTTTGGCTGACTGACGTTACGTGGAAGACGATCTTTATTCCGTGATCTTCTGTTTGTGTCTGAGCAGGACACAAGGCGGCAGCTAAGAGAATCAAACCGACAAATAGTGAAAGTCGCATTGAACATTCCTCAGAACAACAGGTCTGCTATTTGTCTTTTGGATCAGAAGGCTTAGGAGGTTTAGAAGAGGTCACTCTAGATGCCTTGGAGTGTTGGTTGGTATCGCTGTCATTTGGATCTTGTAACGGCTTCCTGAGTGATAGTAAACGACCGAAGTTGCTGTCCCGAACAACTATGTGGCCCGCTTGTCGCGGGTCGTTGGGTGATTGCACGTCGCTGAGAAAGTATCGCTGTTGCAACAGACTCTCAATCTTGTTTCGCTCCATTGCAATCTTCTCAGCAAGTTCAAGTTGATTGTAAGTTGACTTCTGAATTTCACGAACAATGTTCAGTGTTTCTTCTGCGATATCTTGCGGAGAACGCTTAATCGGAACTGGCTGTTTAGCCAGGCCGATTCCTTTCAAAGACAATTCAAGCTCAGGCCAGTAGGTGTCGAAGGCTTTCTCAAGTAGCTTTGGTTTGAGTGGTGATTCTTGTGCGTTGTTGATAGTTGTAAGCAACTTCAAGTTGTCGACTCTATCGTTAGCAATAGTTGATTGAAATTGCGTAAGAGGGCCGGTGACGCTTGCATTTGTAATGCCAAACAGGTACGTACAGACGTTCGCTACCCATGGAGTGTTTGACACGGCCCCAGCTTCAAAATTGAGCCAAGGCGCTTCAATGTTGTCTGCGGTCATGCAAAATATGGCTGCTCTTGAATCAGACAATTCCTTTGCAATTGCAGGGCTCCACCGTGATCCTTTCGCAATGTCTTCGGATGACACCCAAGGTTCGATATTTTGAATTATTTGAGGTAGCCAATCATGAAGTGCAAGGGCAATGCTGTGGCTGATTTGACCATGCCAACTCAAGAAGACTTTCATCACGTATCCTTCGACATGTATTGTTGTGCGGCCTTTATAGTGTCGTTCCCTTTAAAAGTCAAAGCAATAACCCATTCGGATGACAGACCGAAGCAACTGAATACATGCTGTGTGCAAGTTGTTCAGTATGAACAGCTTGGGGTAAAAGGAGTCCCAGCAGCATGTCAATACTAGGAAAATACAAGCCAGTTGTACTTGAGCGTCGAGCAGTTACATTACGGAGGGTCTGCCAGACACTTCGACGGGCGGGCACGGAACGCACTACTCTTGCGATGAAGACTTGAAGGCGATGCGTCCCATCGCGCGTTTCAGGCGCGTGCGTAGTCTAATCCTTGCGCGCCAGCGGTGGAACGTCCCGAGCCCTGTGCCGCGAACTTTGAGGGCAAATTCAGGCAGAGAATCACTGGGACTGATGTTCATGCGGCGAAGCAGATGCGGGTCGCCGGCAAGAAAGTTGATGCCTTCATCGGTAGAGAACGCGAGGTCGAACTCAGTTCGAACGAGGTCACGAACCGCATCGTTGTACTCTCCGTAGGGATAGGCAAACGAGACGACCGGCGCGCCCAGCAGCGCACTGAGGTCACTTTTGCTGCCTGTGATCTCAGACGCGCATTCCTCCGCCGAGAGTTTTGTCAAATCCGCATGTGTCCGGCTGTGCGCTCCGAATTCGATGCCTTGTACCGCCCAATGGCGAATCTGCTCTGCGGACATCAGTTGGAGCGTACCGCATCCGTCTGCTTCGTCCCAGGTATTTGTTGCGCCCACCCGCCTGGTAACAACGAATACGGCGGCGCTGAAGCCATAGCGTTGAAGAATGGGCAAGGCAAACTCTGCCGTATCCTCATACGCATCGTCGAGAGTGATAAGGATAGGCTTCTCAGGAAGCCCTGTGCCCTCACGCCGCCAGCGGAGCCAATCGGAAGGCCGAATGCCGACATAGCCGCGGCGGGCCAGCCAGCAGATTTGCCGCTCGAACTCCACAGGAGAGATGGTCCACTCGATCCAGGTGCCAGGCCGCGCAGGCCCGACATGGTGATACAGCAGTGCCGGGCAGCATCGGCCGAACTCGCTTTCCAATTCGTTCCAGGATCCGGTGGCGAACAGGGCGCTTCGCAGACGGGCAATTCTCTCAGCGGCGTGCAGCAGGCGAGTTCCAGCCCTGCGCATCAAAGCGAAGCGGCAAAACCATTTCTCTAAGCGAAGCGGGAATGCCAAAAGCGGGACTAACGGCACAGGAAACCGTATGAGCGCACTGCGTATCCACTTTTTCGGGGCTCGTGTTTCTGCCAAGAAAGACAGCAGCGAATAGGGTCTGTACTCCGGGTGCTTGCGGCAGGTGCGGATGTCCCCGGCGGCTAATGTTCTTGCCTGCCACTTCAAGTACTCCCATGATGATTTGACATAGTATTCGTTGGCGACTGCGGTAGGCCGAAAGCGGAATGGTACGCCCATCTTCCACAGTCGTAGACCTAGCTCGAGGTCTTCAGCGGCCCGAATCTGCTCATCGAAGCCACCGCAGCGGAGAAGAAGATCGCGCGGCATCGAGCTATTCGCCATGGAAGAGAGGACCGCGATCGAGGAACCGAATTCCGTCGGGTAGCGCAGCTCCATGCCTTGGTTCAGGGTTCGATAGTAGCCTTCATAGCCGGCTTCGGAGACATAGCGGATAACGGTTTCGGCACTGCCGGGTGCGATGTAGATGGGGCCGTGAACTACACGAGGCTCAGAGTCCGCATGGGATTCGCAATGCTGGCGAAGAAGATCGGATACGCAAATAAGATCGTCGTCAAGAAAAAGTATTAGCTCGCCGACCGCAGCTTGTATGCCGACATTTCGTGCGGCGCTTGGACCACGGTGCGGCGCCTCCAGCGTGCGAAAGGTGCATTTTGGTTTCAAGTTGCGCAGCAGTTTGGCCGTGCCGTCAGTTGACCCGTCCATCACTACTATAATTTCGTAGTCTTCCGGTGCTAGATCCTGCGCCAAAAGCGCCGGCAGGGTGCGCTCCAGCACCTGTCTGCGGTTGAAGGTGGGAATAATAACAGAGAGCTTGATCAATGATGAGTCTCGCTTAGATGCCAGGCTTTGTAAACACGTAGTGAATATAGGGAGAGAAGTATCTGCTTACACGTTCAACTCCGCAGCCGGAGAACCCTTTCGTCTCCTGAAGCTTCAGTCCCACCTCTTCGGTTTGCCGCACGACAAAATCAGGCGCGGCGTAAAACGCGTGTACGCCATCTTCGAGGATATAGTCCCATTCCTTGAATGCCCTTGCGCTATTGCGCAACTTCCAGCGCATTCGGCCCTTATAGTAGGGCGAAAACCAATGCAGAGATTTCAGGTTGTGCGAGGAATAGATGAAGGTGCCGCCAGGCTTGAGAACGCGAGCGCATTCCCTCAGTGCGGCGACTCTCTGCGCGGTGGGAAATGCGTAATCAATTCCGTTGAACGAGATCAGCACGTGAGAAAAAGATGAGTCCGGCTCCTCAATGTGATCGTAGCTGCCCACCTGCAAATCCAGATACGGCAAGCGGCGTTTGGCGATTTGGATGAAGACGTCGGAACGGTCGACGCCGCGCACTTTGAGTCCCATTTCGTGCAGCATGAGGGTTGTTCTTCCCAGGCCGCAAGCAAGATCAAGAACACTTTCACCCGCCTTGTAGTACTTGGGAAACAGGTACTCCTCTTCTGTAAACAGCTTATAGACGGAGAGGTCGGCTACGGCCTGGGCAGACCGAAAGGCCGCCAGGTTTTCGGCTAACTCCAAAGGGATTTCTTCGGACAAAGAATGTTCCTTCCTGTACCTAAAGGATACTTGTGTTGGTGTGTCCTCACCAGGCTGATTCTGCGCCTGATTCATCCGGTTACTCACATCGTTTCCTCGAAGTCACGAGTCGACGGCGACGGAAGGGCGCGCAGATTGCGATAGGCTCTAAGCCGCGAGAGCCAGCGCCGATTCCAGATTAACAGCCGGTATGTCTGGTGAAAGTCTGTTGCCCACCGCAGTTTATAGGGTTCCTCGCCGTTCAGGAAATCAAATTCATCGAACCCGCGCTCAAAGCCAAAATCAATCGCGGCGGGAATTAGCATGGTGCCGGGTGAAAGGCTGGAAAAGCTGTGATCGAAGGCTGTGAGATAACCCCAGAGGCTTTTACCACAGCGGTAGAGAAGTTGCCAGGCCACCAGTCGGTCCTTGGATTCCAGCAGTACAATCGCAATCCAACCTTGTGGTCCGAGGCTGTCAAACAGAGTTTGAAAAACCTCAGGATACTTGCCGAGAAAGGGTTGTGATATCTTGCCACCGACGTGCTTTTGCCTTTCAACGGCAATCAATCTTTCCAGCAATTCAGGTTCTTGTTGCGGATTGTCTACGATGCGTACCTGCATTCCCTCGTGAATCATTTGTGTAATTCTGCGGAACACGCGCCGCGTGGAACGAGTACGTTGATTCAATATTGCCGACCATGGGCCGTCAATCTGCATATACGGGCACCGCTCTTCCTCACGTAGAAGCAGGTACGGCAGTCCGGCACGCTTCAGGGCACTCTCAATGTGTGTGACTGCGTTCCCGGCGTCGCGCAGGTCACGAAGGTCGATCAGATCCCACTCTTTCGCGGAATGACTCAGAAAATCCGCCACAGCCTCGGTTTGGCCTGCCACATCATCTCCCAACACTAGGTCGTTGTAATCCCACTCCTGCTCATGCGACACAAACTGAAGCCGTTGCGATGCCTGGCCAAAACGTGAGGAAACCGTGCCGACAAGCGGGGAGATTCCAGTTATCGCCCCATTCTTTTTCAACACGAGCAAAAACGGTTGCCGATTACCGACGCCTTTGATATTCGCAAAACGCCGATACCAAGCCTGAAACCAATCGTATGTTGTGAAGACGTTTGGCATTTCGGCCGCACGGCTTAGGCGGTCCCAGTCTTCCCGAAGACGTGCCACGCCCTCTTCGGCGGTGATAGATTCGACGGTATAAGTTGGTCTCGACATTGTTAGGAAATCAGTAACACAGTATGGGACTGGAAGCGAGGCTTTGTCTGTTATCTCGTGCGATTCAGGTACTCTGATGCAGAAGGCGAAAAATTGCCGTCTTCACGTCGTGGTAAATGAATTTGCGTATGCGAGAGATTCCACGCCGGTTCCAAACAAGCAATCTGAACCGCCGATGACATCCGGTGCTCCAGGCCGTCTTGTAGGCCTCCTCACCCCGCAGAAAGTCGTACTCGTGAAACCCCCGCTCAAATCCGTAGTCCAGCAACGCCGGGAGCAGCAGGGTACCTGGAGCAAAGCGGGAGAACGACCGATCATAGGCCTTGGTGTAGTCCCAGAGTTTGCCTCCGCAACGAAAACCTAACTGAAATGCAATCGGACGGCCGTCCAGTTCGAGCAGTGCGACATAGAGCCATCCGCGTGGTCCCAATGCATCAAACAACGACTGAAAGACATCAGAATAAGTGCCAACAAAGGTCGGAGATGACTTGTGTAGATGCTTCTTCCAGTCCAACGCGACCAGCGTCTCCAGCAGACCGGGCTCCTGCTCGGGATTCTCGAGGATGCGCAATGATAATCCCTCAGTCTCGGCTCGCTCTCTCCGCCTGCGAAGCGTGCGCCGGACGTGCCCGGAAAGCCTTCTCATGAGGCTGGCCGCGTCCCCGTCAATCGGTAAATAGGGGCAACTGTCTTTCTCCGGAAAGACACGGTAGAGAAGGCCGGCGCGCGCCAAAGAGCTTTCAATCAGCGTTGTTCCTCCTCCCGAGTCGCGAAGATCGCGAAGATCGACGACATCCCACTGCTCGGTTGTGCGCGCCAGAAAATCCACCACGGCATCAGTCTGGCCCTCTGGATCGTTTCCCAACATTATTTCGTTGTAGTCCGCATGGTTTGTCACAAACTCGAGTTTGCGCACGCGAAAGAGTCGTGAAGAAATGCGCCGCACTAAGGGCACGATGCCCACCACCACCGCGGCCTCTTTAAGAACCAGGACGTGCGGCAGAAATCGGCCTTCGGGCATTTCTTTGGAAAATTGCCTGAACCAGGCCCGAAACCAGCCGTAGGTCATGAACACGTTCGGACTCTCGGCGTTTTCACTAAGCGAGTTCCAGTCAGCCTCAAGAGCATTGAGCGCCGCGTCGGTCCCAATCGTTTCGACAGAATAACGAACCGCGGTATTTCCGCCAAGAGAATTGGTCATGGGAGCGCCAGACATATCAGGACTGCCAATATGTTTTGGACACAAGGACGGCCTGGACCGGAAACATCGGAATCGCGAGGTACGACGGGCGAGCGACCACGAATTCCATCATCGCCTTCCTTACTCCCGGGGTTTCGCGATGATCCACATCGTCCATAACAATCAAGCCCTTGGGCGCCATCCGGGGAGCCAGGAATTCGAGGCTATTTCTGGTGGCTTCATAAGTGTCCACGTCCAAGTGGCAAAACACGATGTTACGGAGGTCTAAATCTTTTGCCGCTGCCGGGAAAAATCCCTGAACCACTTTGGCGCGCGGCTTGGAGGAGAGCAATCTGACCACCTCTGCATATTGAGTATCCATGAAGTCGGTCGGTTTGAAGGCTTGATCACAGTCGCCGATGCTTTCGAAGCCGCCCGTTTCAAAGGGGTCAAAACAGTAGAAGGGAGCGTCAATATTCTCCATGGCGTTGCAAATGTGCAGGGCCGTTCCACCCCTAAACGAGCCGACTTCGAGGAAGACACCGGGCTCGGACATCCGCACCAGGTTCCACAGATTCGCCAGGCGGGCTATATCGAGACAGGTGAAATCCTTCACCTGGGCCACTGAGCTGCGAAACTTCGGATCGAACAGAATGTCGACATATTCGGTTTCGATCGCCGGCGTCAGCATTTCATTTCCGGTGTTGCCCGCTTCTGCTCTGCGAAAAGGTGCATCCATGAGGGTCTTGATGCGGGAGGCAACACGGGCGAACGCCGATTTTGCGGGGTTCGCTGTCTGATTGGAAACTCTTTCTCTGACCGCACTCACGCCACTCCACCTCTATGTTCTCCATCCACCGTCGGGAAGGGTTGGATCAGGTCGGTTTTCCATTCCAGATTCGGCCTCATTGCACCGGGCCAGAAATCGTGGTAAGGCCCGCGCAATTCACTCGCGGCATCGTGAATCTCGAAAGCTACAAGATCCTCCCAACTGGCGACCTCGGTAGCGCCATCTTGCAAGACCGTGACGTGAATCCGGTAAAGGCCATTGTTCATCATGTCAGGGGGCACAATAAACGAACTACGCAGCAGACCTGCCGGGGCAGCAGATTCTCCGAGCCTGGCGGTGGTAAATACATTGACACCATGTTCGTTAAACACCTGCGCCGCTAGACTCAGGCTGGTGTGTGCCGCCAGCTTCCAGTATTCAAACTCCACCACGAGAGGAGTCCGGACAGTGAGCTGGTCACGGGATGAGCCATTCTGTGCGCGCACGGAGGCACGATGCAGGCGGATCAGGTCGTTTCCCGGCGCCGTATGGATGTCGTTATGCACCACTTCCGTAAACGAAGGCAACCAATTCTGCAGATAACGGGAAGTGACCAAGCCAGGAGGCCCTTGCATGACAACTTTTCCCTCGTGAAGGCAGATAGCTCGCGTACACAGACTATCCACGGCAAGGAGGTTATGGCTGACGAACAGAACCGTTCTTCCATGGCTCGATGCATCGCCTATCTTGCCCAGGCATTTCTTCTGAAAAGCAGCGTCGCCCACGGCGAGAACCTCATCGACGATCAGAATCTCCGTCTCCAGATGGGCGGCCACTGCGAAGGCGAGCCTAACATACATGCCGCTGGAGTAGTGCTTCATCGGTGTATCAAGCAAGCGACCGCATTCGGAGAACTCTACGATCTCATCGAATTTGCGCTTGATGTCTGCGCGGGTCATGCCGAGGGCTGCACCATTGAGGAAGATATTCTCTCTGCCGGTCAGCTCCGGATGGAACCCTGCTCCCACCTCGAGCAGGGTACCGACCCGGCCCCGAATCTCCGCCTGGCCTTCGGTTGGCTTTGTGATCCGCGACAGAATCTTCAACAGCGTTGATTTGCCGGAGCCGTTTCGTCCGATGATTCCCAGCACTTCTCCATCCCGCACTTCCAGGGAGACATCCCGGAGTGCCCACAATATCGGGTTCCTGATGGCGTCTTGAGCTGGTGTGTGCCAAAGCGCAGCGAACCGGCGAAACGGAAGGTGCGCCAAGCCCGCGAGCGTATCGCGCAAGGTCCGGTACTGCTCCTGCCGGCCGATCCGGTATCGCTTTCCGATTCCTTCGCAGCGAATCGCGACCGAGTTCCTGGATTCAGATGAAGTCGGCAAAAGTGTCCTCGGTCCGCCTGAAATAGTACAGTCCGCTCATAAAGAGAACCACGGCAACACCAGCGGAAATCGCCAAGAGCAATAATGGAGCGGCGCCTTCGCCTTGCAGCGCCCAGCGAAAACCTTCCACGACGCCAACCATCGGGTTCAGTCCGTACCAGATCCGCCAGCGTTCCGGCACAACGCTGGTAGGGTAGGCGACGGGAGTTGCAAAAAACCAGAATTGCACAAGAAAACCCACAGTATAGCGTACATCCCGATACTCGACGTTGAGGGCGGCGAGCCAAAGTCCGACTCCCAGGGCAATTAGAACGACCAGAAACACCATGAGCGGCAGGGCCACGATGGTCGCCGTCGGGGCGACTCGATAATAGGCCAGAAACATGGCCAGAACCAGCAAGCTGATCACGAAATCCAGCAGGCTCGCCAACACCGCGGACAGAGGAACGATGAGGCGTGGAAAGTATACCTTCGTGACCAGCCGCTCGTTGGCCAGGAGGCTGTTGCTGGATTGAGTCAACGCCTGGGCAAAGAGTTGCCACACCACCATCGCTGAATAAGCAAACACGGGATAAGGCAGGCCCCCCGAGGGCACTTTGACCAGGCGGCCCAGAAACAGGGTCAGGGTGAGAGCGATCGCCAAGGGTTGAAGGACGGCCCAGGCCAATCCGAGAACGGTCTGCTTATACCGGACCTTAATGTCCCGCCAGGTGAGAAAGTAGAGTAACTCGCGGTGCTGCCAGAGTTCTTTTGCTTGCAGACTCCACGAGAGGTCCGCGCTCCGGATGATTACGCGGGTTGCGCTCGCCAAAGGCTGCATTTCAGATGATGATTTCATTCGCTGGCCGGATTGAAATTGGCAGTCACAGAGAGGCTTCTCACGGTTATGATAGCAGCGTGGATGGTGGCAGCAAGCACCTGGTTGAATTTGAACCCTGTATTTCAGGCAAGCCTCCATCAGTGCGGACTAAGACTCTCCAGCACAATTCAGCTCCGTAATAATCTGTATTGAATTGCGCGCCATCGTTCCGCGGGCTTCTATGCTCTAGCAGACTAAAGGTTCCATTATGCCGTCCAAACCATTCGAGTACATCTATCCCGGTATCATTGCTGCACGCTTCTTCAGGACACTGGCTTCCTGCTCAGTCGCGTGATTCCGTGGGGTCCACCAGTCGGCTCGAATGCAAGCCGGCGTAAAATCAGCAATTCCCATCCACAAGCACCTGACGCTTTAGCGGTTCGGAGAAGGCCGAGGCACCGGCCTGTAATATTGGCTCATATTGTGTGAAGCCAAGTCTTCTCACTTATTGCAAACATGGAGCGTGTTGTATGCGGGCTTGTGCTTGTGCGGCGCTTGATGCAATCGTAGGTCACGCCGCTTCCAGTCCAGAATCGCCGGCCTTGATGGAGCCGGATGGCATATTACTTACCTACAAAGAGCTATGGGCGCGGATTGAAACCCTTGGCATGCGCTTGCGGGATGCGGGTGTTGGCCCGCGGCAAACGGTCGCGATTCTCATGCATCAAGGGGCACCGCAGGTTGTTGCGGTCGCTGGAGTATTGAACCACTGTGCCTGCGCACCACTCCAACCAAAGACGACGGTCGCTGAAGTTGAATCGTCCCTCCGCATGCTGTCCGCTTCCGCGCTCATCGTTTCCCCACAGTTTGAAGCGGAGGCCGAAGCAGCATGCGCGATGGGGCTGACCGTTCTGCTGGCGGGTGATGCGCAGTCTCCCATGGATTGGAAGATCCACCCTCCTGTCTTACCTCTTGCAGTACGCACTCCGCCTTCTGAGGCCAATCTGCTTCTGATAACCTCCGCGACTACGGGCAGTGCCAAGCTGGTGCCGCTGAGTGCTGGCAACCTCGACGCCGGAATCGCGTCGAGACGCGACGCTTTGCAGTTATCCAGCTCCGATCGCGTGCTGCTGATGACGTCGTTATGCCACATTATCGGAATCGAGAATGCTTTCGCTCAGTTCCTTGTTGGCGGCGCAGTCATCGCAACTTCCGGCTTTGATCCCATGGCCTACCTTGGCTGGCTTCAAAACCTTCGGCCCACGTGGTACGACTGTGCACCTGCAGTTCATCAGGCCGCACTGATGCAACTCAAACGCGAGCAGTCCTATGGCTATACATTTCTACGTTTCGTCCAATCGGCCGGAGCGTCACTTCCTGACGATGCAAGGCGGGAGCTTGAGGATATTCTGCGTGTGCCGGTGTTCAACGACTACGGCATGACGGAAGCCTGTCCAATCGCCGTCGACGCATTTCTCCCCGGCGGCCGCGTCCCCCACTCCGCCGGGCGCTCGTGCGGCTTGGAAATCGGAATCATGGATTCCCTCGGAGGCCTTCTTTCACCTGACCAGGAGGGGGAGATCGTGGTGCGCGGTCCCGCTGTCTTCTCAGGGTATGCAAACAACCTCGAGGCCAACCGCCTCGCATTTCAGGATGGCTGGTTTCGTACCGGAGATGCGGGCCATCTGGACACGGAGGGCAATCTCTTTATCACCGGCCGCCTCAAGGAGATGATTAACCGCGGCGGAGAGAAGATTTTGCCTAGCGAAGTGGACGCAGCCTTGGTCGCTCATCCTGTGGTGTGTGAGGCCGCGGCTTTCGCGATTCCCCACCCCACTCTGGGCGAGGAGGTAGCCTGCGCCGTCGTGTTGCGCACTGCAGACGAACCGCCGGTGGGCGCTAGCGAGCTCCGCCGTTTTGCGGCACAGCGACTGGCAGCGTTTAAGGTTCCCCATCGCATCTTTTTTGTCGATCAGATTCCTCGCGGGGAGCTGGGTAAACCGCAGCGGTGGCTGCTCGCCGAGCATCTGAGCGGCTGCCGTGCCGATCCGCCATTACCGGCCGATGTCACCCAGCGCAGGCTGGTCGACGATGTGGACGATGTCTTTTACAAACTCCACGAAATTTGGGCGCGCATCCTGGACCGTGACGACCTGGGTTTCGATGAGGACTTCTTCGACGCCGGGGGAGACTCTTTGACTGCAGTCAATATGCTCGCCGAGGTGGACCAGCGCTTCGGCAGCCAAACCAGCGCGTCGGCCGCCAGCTTCCTCGATGAGCCGACGCTCGCCCGCTTGACTGGCCTGGTGGGGAAGGTGAATCTCGCTCGCTCCAGCCAGAACGCTTCAAGTGAGTTGCGCGTCTTCCCAGTCCGCGCAGCAGGGACGCCCCGGCAACTCTTTTGCGTACCCGCCGACGAAGAAGAAGGCCTCTACTTCCGCCGCCTGGCAACTTATCTTAGTGGGCAGATGGATTTGTCCATCGTGCGCCCGGCAAATACGCTCCATAGCCGGGCGCTTTTCACCCTGGAACGCGCCGGGGAAGAGATGGCAGCGCTGGTTGGCCAGGCACAGCCCGAGGGGCCGTATCTTTTGGGCGGATATTGCTACGGCGGCGTTGTTGCCGCCGAGGCAGCCCGCCTGCTCGCCCTTGAGGGGCAGGATGCCCGGCTAATTCTATTTGACGCGCCCATGCCAGGCTCTCCGTCTTTCCCGCACCTTTGCCGGATCTGTGCGGAAAGCGCTCGGCAAAGATGGCACAGGCGGCGCAGGGGCGGACAGCCTCAGGAACCGGAGAATGTGCGGCATATTGGGCAAACGGAGCCCCGACCCGAGGTGAGTTCCACCGGCATTGCGCGCCGAGTCTTGTGGTCTACGCTGGTGCCCGCCCGGCGGCTGTTTGTTCCGTTTGCGCACTTCCGGGCGGTGCAGCGGATACTGCGCTGGGCGCAATATGACTATTTTCCTTTCTACAAGGCCCGCCCCATTGACGCACCGATTCTTCACTTTCTGTGTACCGATGAACCGCGAAGAATCGATAGCGCGTCCCGATTGGGCTGGAGAAAGGTCGCACGCCGCGGCCTTGAGGAACAGTTCGTTGCCCACGACCACAGCAATCTCCTCCACGAGTCTAATTTGCCGACGATCGTGGACGCTTCTCTTCATTGGTGCGGCGACGAAATTGCGTGCCCCGCCGGTACAAAACGCGGATGACTCCGGCTTTCGCTCCCGGAAAGCTGGCGTGGATCGCGATCTCGGGAATCACCTCTCAAGGAAGAGCATTCACTTCCATTCGATCTACGCTTGCGGCTAGGCCGTGTGATGTGATCGGCGATCGAGAATCTGGTCGTAGAGTTCGGCGGTGCGGCGCGCCATTTGCTCGGTGGAAAAATGCACTTGTGCGCGCTTCCAGCCTTCGGCACCCATCCGCGCCAGGCGGGGACGATTGCCTGCCAGCTCCGCAAGGCAAACGACCAACGCGTTAATATCTCCGGGCGGCAACAGCCTTCCTGTCACCCCGTCGATCACCAATTCGCAAAGACCGCCGATGCGGCTGGCAACCACGGCCCGAGCGGCCGCCATGGCCTCAAGCGCCGAAAGCCCAAAGCCCTCTTCCAGCGACGGAATCACCAGAACATTCCACGAAGCCAGGAGTTGATCAATGTCCGCGCGCCAGCCCAGAAAACTGACCTGCGCGGTGACGCCGAGACGTGCGGCGAGCTTCCGCAGCGAGGATTCCGAAGGGCCGGAGCCGGCAATCTCCACGTGCACTTCAATTCCGCGGTCCGCCAGTTGCGCGGCGGCCTCAATCACGGCTTCGATATTCTTCAGCGGAATCAGCCGAGCCAGAATGCCGAGCTTGAGCGGCCCCTCAGCCGATGCCGGCGCGGGTAGCTGCGCGCCGGTCTCCACGCCAGCATAGATGACTTCAGTACGACAACCGCGCACGCACGCGGCCACGGCCTCGGAGCAGGCGATTACGGCGTCGGTTGCCCGCATATCGAGCGGCTGCGATTGCAGAACGCGACTGGATTCGCTGGCCCGGTCGTGCATATGCCGCACAACAGCTTTGGCGCCGGCCATGCGGGAGATGATTCGCGCAGCCAATCCCCCGTGGTGGAAGTGAACAATCTGAGCCGGATGCTTGCGTAGCCAGGACAACAACCGCCATGCGCCAACCGGATCACGGAGAGTGCCCAACCAGGTAACAACGCTCGTCCGAATGCCCGCGTTCTTCAAAGATTCGACCAGAGGTCCATCACCAAGAAAGAGAACGGAGGTTTCGTATCCGAAGAGACCGCTATGGCACACGAATCCCTGGACGATCCGGCAAATCCCGGTACATTCTGGGCTTCCGCTCTTCACGATGTGTACGCAGGTCCGCAATGACGTTTCTCCGGCAAGCGGGACGCAGACGCTGGAGGCGCAGAGTCCGCATCTTAAGCAACCGTCGAGGATCAGAACGAGCGGCCTGATCACTCATGCTTAATGCTGAAGATGCGAGTATAGCAGACAGAAAAATAGGGCAATCCCGGTTCGATTACGAAGTAGCGCTCTCCATATATGTTGCGATCTGGTCGTACCATCTTAGAAACGGTTTCACCTCATTCGACACTCAATGTTCGTGGACTCACCTTCATTGCCACGATCCGCGTAAACATGACTCTGCTTGAACTTCACGACTGCGCCGTCACGGTTGAATGCATACAGGGCAGCCAGGCATGGTCGCCACAAATCCGCTTTGGCGTTATCATGCGCATCTGAGTAAAGAGAAGGGAATTAGTGCCCTCTACATATTCGGGCATGGCAGTGGTCTCTGAACCGTAACATTGACACTTGTGCAGTTCAGTACCTGCCGCATTATTCACTGAAGCCTCGCGCTGTTGTTCAAGTGACAAAGCTACACCATGTTGATTTCGTGATTGAATCGAAGCCAGGGTCCTTGACTACTACTTGAAGGCGTCAAATTGAATCTGCTTCAATAATTCGGCCTGGGTCTCAAGTTCTTTGTCGCCGGCTGGGAACTTATTCACGCTCAAAATGTAGGCGAGGACATCGGAATCCTCCTGCCGCGTAAGCGACTTCGGTTTGTCGGCCGGCATGGAGATGCGCGTGCGTTCGAACAGATCGCCTACGGTTTTGGTATTCCATGTAGATAGAAATTCGGTGCCTGAGAGCGGTGGCACCGAGTCTCCACCAACCAGGTCCGGTCCGTGGCACCGCGCGCACTTTGCGGAATAGACTGTTTCGCCTCGCTTTGCCTGGTCCTGTGTGTAGACTCCTTCCCAAAGGGAACGGTGAGCTTGCGCTGCAAGTACCTCAATTGCGACCAGTGCGCCGATGAAAACGAGTGAAACGGCCGCGATCTTATTCAGAGGGTAAGGTGTACGCAATGTATTCTCCCGAGTAGGTGGCTCCGCCCACAGCCACGACGATGTATTGTTTACCGTTAAGCATATATGTCATAGGCGATCCCGTCTGCGGGGCAGGAAGATAAACGGCTCCGACTACCTTTCCGGTTTGCTTGTCGTAAGCCCGCAAAGCAGCGCCACGCTGTCCTGAAGCGGATGTGCCAACCGCGCCGTCGCCAACGATCAGCAGTGATTTTGTGGCCAACGATCCGACGCTGACTCCGATTTCGCCAGTGGGCGGAATCTTGAGACCTTTCAATAACGGACTGAAGTGCACCGCGTCCGGCGTTGGACCGAATGGAATCTGCCACTTGATCTCGCCCTTGTCCACATCGATCGCCGTCAGCCTTCCGTAAGGAGGCTTAAGCAGCGGAAGACCGTCGACGTTCAAGCTCATTCGCCGCGGACTTCCTGGTTTCGACGGTGCGGCTCCCGGCTTTTCATTTTTTGCTTTTTCCGCCAAGGCATCGGCACCAGCTCCTGCTCCGATGCCTCCCATACGCACTTCCACTGGTTGTCCGGCGGTCCCTTTTACGTAACCCATGTCTGAAATTTCTTTCGGCGCTTTTACCATGCCCATCGGGATAATGCACGATGAGCATGAAGTTACGAAAAGCAGGTGCGAATCAGGATCGAAAGAACCACCGGCCCAGTTGGTGCCGCCATTGTTGGTTCCAACTGTAAGCAGCGCCAATGGCGCGCCTTCCTTGCTGAGCACTGGGGGCGTGAACACTGGGCCAATCGCGTAGGACTTGATCAGTTGCAGCGCGTCGGCTCGCAACTTCGGCGTGAAGTCGATCAAGTCGTCGACAGAGATTCCGTTGCGGTCATAGGCTGGCGGCTTGGTGGGGAAGGGTTGCGTTGGCGCATACCACTCATCGGGCACGTTGCCTTTGGGGACCGGCCTCTCCTCAATTGGGAACACTGGCTTGCCGGTCATGCGATCAAAGACAAAAAGCATTGACTGCTTGGTCGGCTGTATGAGCGCTTTAATTGTCTTGCCGTTCACCACGATGTCGCCAAGGATCGGAGGCGGTGCGATATCCATATCCCACAAGCCGTGATGAACCAGTTGGTAGTGCCATTTGCGTTTGCCTGTCTTCAGGTCAACGCACACAAGGCTCTCACTGTAGAGAGTGTTGCCAGGGCGATTGCCGCCGTAATCGTCGCCCGTCGGCAATTCGACTGGAAGATAGGCAAGGCCCAGCTCCGGATCAACGCTCACCTGCGTCCACACTCCGGTGTTACCGGTGTATTCAGCAGAACCGTTCAGCCACGTGTCATAGCCGAACTCACCTTTCGTAGGAACCGTGTGGAAGATCCATAGGCGTTTACCTGTGCGCACATCGTAGCCGCGAACATAGCCTTTGTAGTTTGTCTTACTGGCAATTGATCCGCCGTCAACGAAGGCTGAGCCGATAAGGATTACGTTTCCGGCCACGACGGGAGCAGACTGTGTACCGATCGATCCGTGAATCAGGTCGATCTTCTGGTCGTCGTTGAGCTTCAAATCGACGGTGCCGTTTTCACCGAATCCCTTGATGTACTGCCCTGTTTTAGCATCGAGCGCAATGAGCCGGTAACCGGGAGTTGTATACAGGATTCGCTCGTCCTCGCCGTTACTCCAATAGGCCAAGCCGCGGCCGGAGAGACCGCGTGGAGCGTTCGCTCCTCGTTCCCCTTCGTGCTCGCCATGTACCCAAAGGAGCTCGCCCGTAGCAGCATCGAGAGCGAAGACGTCGCGCCGCGTTCCGCCGGTGGCGTAGATAACACCATTCACCATAAGCGGTGTGCCCTCGAGCTTGTATTCGGGGCGGTTCCCAAGGTTGTCGGTCTTGAATCGCCAGGCAACGTCGAGGTCATTAAAGTTCGACGCATTGATCTGGTCAAACGGGCGATAACGGGTGTTGCCCAGATCACCTCCGTAAGTAGGCCAGTCAACATCTTTCGCAGGAGACTGGGCCCAAAGTGCGGCTCCGGCGAGCATGATTCCCGTCGCTAAAACGAGAACCCCAGGGTACAGGAGCCGCACTTGATGCGTGATGATTCGATTCATTTTCCTAATCGGTCCTGATCGTGTTTTGTGCGACAGCTAGTTACGTTCTCCGGGCGGCGGCGCATTCTCTTCTCCGGGAGGAGGTGCGTTGGGATTGGCGCCCTTCGGTACCCAACCGTCTACCGACTTGCCATTTTGGAAGAAGTAGCAATCTTTGCTGTACGGTCCGGTGGAATATGCGGAGTTTGCCTGCCCGAAGATCTTTCCGGCCCTCAATACGTCGTCGTGAACCTTCTGGACCAACTTGTGGTAGCGCTCGTCGTTTTGCGGGAATCCTGAGAAAGAACTCAAATCGAAATTTCCAATGATGACTACATCGACGCCCGGAACCGAAGCGATATCGTAAGCGTTCGCTACACCAGTGGGTGTTTCGATCATGACTACGACCAGCATGTTGTCATTGGCGGTTTGGCGGTAGTCATTGCCCCAGAGTTTTCTGTACTGGCCGCCTCCGGCGCTGCGCCGCGCGACTGGAGGATATCGGGCCCATTTGGCTGCTTCGCGCGCTCGGTCAACATCGTCGACGGTTGGAATAATCACGCCGAGAGAGCCGATGTCGGTTGCGTGTTGGATGTGCCACTCCTGGGCGTCAGGAAGCCGGATCATGGGAGTGGCTCTGACGTGCGGACATGCGGCGATCATCTTCTCAACGTCTGCAAATTCCAGCGTGCTGTGCTGCATTTCAAACCAGGTGAAGTCGTAGTGCTTGGCTTTTTCGCAGTAGTCGGCGATGTCGAACTTTGACTGCGTGAAGCTGAATACCTGCTTGCCTTCAAGAAGCTTCTGCTTGGCAGTGTTGTAGAGGGGAGTTTTGCCAAGCGGTGGAAGTGGGTTTTGTGCAATAGCCTGAGTGCTAAGTAGTGCAATCGCCGCAACAGAGCAGGCGAATACCTTAAACGCGGACGAACTCTTCATTTTGGAGCGCCTCGCTTTGGATATTTGAGCCGGAATTTCCAGTTCGGTCTGGATGGGGATAGCCGGAACGGCGAAAGTATACACACCGAATGCGGAGCCGTGAATTGCCAATTTTCGGCGGATGCCCTGCAACCCGAAATTGCAGGCCTGGATGCGGAGCTCAGTCTCGATCTTCAACTGTTTCCCAGCTTGCTGGAATTGGGTAAAACACTTCCTGCTAGCCAGTTGTGATATCCGTGACTAAAATGGGCCATCATGAACAGCCTTATGGCAAGAAGCAAGTCTCTAAGGCCTGCTGTCCAAGCCGCATCGGTGGACACGGTCGCAACCAGCCCACACCCGATCTCGGAGGTGCGCGCCTATCAGATTGGCGTCGCCGAATCTGACAGTTCATATGTCGTCCTGAGGGTCCAATCCAAATCCGGCTTAATTGGATACGGAGAATGCAATTCTCTTTCGAGTTCCGAACTGAAGGCGACGAATCATGCGGTCGCCGGACGAGCGGCATCTTCCTATCAGGCTCTGCACGGGTTGGTGCCACCGGCGGTTCGCGGAGGCCTGAACATCGCGTTGCTCGACATTCTGGGCAAGGCTACCAAAGCGCCAATCTATCGTGTGCTGGGTGGTCCGACGCGGAACAAGGCACGAGCTATTGCGCGCCTCGCGGGATCGACTGACGAAGAGCTGCAGATCGACCTCAAGAAGCAGCTCGCCGCAGGTTTTCGTGCCTTCCTGATTCCTATTCCCACGCCGGCGGCTCGCAATCAGGGCAGCGAGTTCAATCATCTTGCGGCGTCACGTCTTAAAGCGATGCGCGGTTCTGCGCCCGAAGCGGATTTTGCCTATGAAGCCAACGGCGAGCTGACTCCGGGCGATGCGGCAAGTCTTGCTGCAGTGGTTGAGAGTATGCACCCGCTTTGGTTCGATGAACCCTGTCCTGTCACCAACATTCAGACCATTCATAAGATCGCGGACGAGACTGTGGTTCCGCTGAGTTTTGGGCGCACCATCTCCGATCCAGGAACCTTTCAGGATCTTCTGCGGGAAGGCCTGATCGATTTGCTGAGGCCCGATCTACTCGTTCACGGAGTTACGGGCGTTCGCCGCCTGGCTGCTATGGCAGAGACGTACTATGTCGATGTGGCGCCCTGGCACCATGGCGGCCCAATCGCCAATGCTGCAGCGCTCCATCTGGCGGCCAGCATTCCAAACTTCTTCATCGCTCAGGCAAGCAACGCCTCTGCCTCAACTAATCCGCGCGATGGATTTTTCGAATTACCGAAAGGGCCGGGATTGGGCATCGACGTGGACGAAAAATCATTTGAAGGGAATCGAATCGCATGAATCGGCGCAAATTTCTTGGTACAGCAGCAATGATGGCGGCCGTGGCACCAGTTTCCCGGGTAGCAGCCGCCGTCCGCAACCCCGATCTCATTGAATCGTGCGGATGCGATGCAGTGTTCGGCCAGGCGAGAGATGCATCCTATGCATTCGATCCAAATCAGCGATCGGCGGGCTATGCATTTCGCAAATTGAGTTCCGGAATCAAGATCACCGATCTAAAAGTGTTCGGCGTTTCGCTTACACCGAATTCCGATCGGCCGTATGTCTTCGTCAAGCTGGAGACGAATCAGCCGGGCCTTGTGGGCTGGGGTGAGGGCACGCTTGAAGGTAAAGCCCAATCGACGATGTCGTGCATTGAGGACTTCCGCGACTTTCTGGTTGGAAACGACCCGATGCAGGTGGAGCATCTGTGGCAGTCGATGTATGTTCACACCTTTTATCGCGCCGGTCCGCTGATTGGATCGGCCATGTCAGGCATTGATCAGGCTCTGTGGGATATTCGAGGCAAAGTTTTGAATGTGCCGGTTTATCAGCTCCTGGGCGGTCCATACGATGAACGCGGAATCCGGGGCTACTACCACGTGGAGAGCGTTCGCACGGCTGAGGATTTAGCTCATCTGCGCGAGAGTGCACTCCAAGAGGGTGTTTCGTGTCTCAAGATCGGACTTCCCGCTCATGACTACGAGTGGATTGAAACCAATGCAAAGCTGGAGCGCGCGGTGAAATACATGCAACGCGTGCGCGAGGGGCTGGGCGACGCCATCGATATTGCAGTAGATTTCCACGCGAAGATGAGTCCCGCTGTTGCATCCATCATGATCAAGGAAGTGGAGCCGCTCCACTTGCTTTTTGTTGAAGAGCCGTGCCCGCCGGAGAATGCACAGGCAATGGCGCGAATCGCGCGTCATTCAACAACGCCCATCGCGACCGGAGAGCGTCTGGTGACTTCTTATGGGTGCAGGGAACTGATCGAAATGGGAGCGGTAGATATTCTACAAACCGACATCAACCATGTTGGCGGCATTTCGGCGCTCTGGAAAGTCGCGGCCATGGCGGACATCTCAAACATCTCCATGGCGCCTCACGCGTGCGAAGGACCCATTGGGGGCCTCGCCACGCTGCACGTGGATTCCGCGATGCCGAACTTTCTTGTGCAGGAGATATGCAGCTTTGTGGAGCCCGGAGAAAAAGAAAAGGTCTGGGCAGATTGGTTTGGATTCCCGGCAATGCGTATGGTTAATGGGCGTATTCCGTTGCCGACAAAGCCCGGTTTGGGGTTCGACCTCAGCGAGGACTCCCTGAAGAAATATCCGTTCGGAGGCACTAAGCCGATGGAGTTCGTCTGGCACGAAGACGGTTCGGTCGCAGCTCTCTGATGATTGAGCACACTTTAAGAATGGCGCATCGGGAGTGGCCTGCGATACGGGGCTTGTGCGGACCGGTTGCAAATCATCGACACCTATGTGCATTCGGCGGCCGACGTGAGCGGCATGTGACGCAACGGGGCTCACGAGCGCGAGTTGCTACGGAACCGTTCTATTCTTTACCCGTTCGATATGGAACGAAGTGAGCAGGTCATCAAGCGTGACGACGCCGAGCAGGTCGTTGATATTTGCTCAACTCACGATTGGCAATAGATCGAGGCCTGTTGTTCCCATGCGGTCCAGCGCAAGGTGTAACGGATGGTCCATGTGAACGTGAGGAAACTCGTGCCCCTTCACCAGGTCACCAATCTGTTGCGGTTTCGGCTCAGAGGTCTTTGCGTTGGTAATCATGGAGCGGGAAAGGACTCCGATGACTCCGCGGTCATCAACCACGGGCCATGTGTGCTGTGAACTCCTATCAATACGTTTCAGAGCGTCATCGACAGACAGGTTTCCTGGGAGCAGCTCACTTACTGGTCGCGCGATCTTAAATACGCGGCGCTCCTGGTCCAGCGTATTGTTTTCGGCATCCGGCAGATGAACGCCATCTTGCCAGGCCAATGCGGTATAGATGGGATCCTTCTGTAGGCGTGAAGAGATGAAATAGCTTACAAGATTCGAGATCATCAGGGGAACGATTACCGTGTAATCTCTAGTGGTTTCAAAAATCATCAGCACCGAGGTCATTGGGGCTCGAACGATGCCCGCGAAGGCTGTACCCATTCCCACCAGAGCATAGGCGCCGGAAGTCGCTGTATAAGCGGGGAGATAATGGTGGACGATGCTTCCAACCGTCCCGCCGAGCATAGCGCCAATAAACAGAGCAGGTCCGAAGATACCTCCGGCATTCCCGGTTCCGTAGCTTGTGGCAGCGCCGACAAGTTTCAAAACCACCAGCATGGCCATCAGCATTAGAGTCATTCTGCCATTGAGAGCATCGCCGACATATCCATAGCCGACTCCCAGAACCTGAGGTACAAACAATCCCATAAGGCCAACGAGCACACCACCGGCTACGGGTTGTATCCAAGCGGTTCTTGGCGGAAACTGAAGGAACCGTTTACGTATGCCGAGAAGGAGCGACGTGAATGCGGCAGATACCAGCCCTCCGACGATTCCCAGAATTGCGTAGATGACGAACTCGATCGGATTGACGAGCTGGTATTGAGGAACTTGGAAGAGAGGCTGATTGCCAAGCAGAAGTTGTAAAACGACCCAGGAAGTGGCGGAGGCAAGCACGACCGATCCAAGTACGGGAGTGCGCATGTCTCCCATGATTTCCTCGAGCGCAAACAGGACTGCTGCCATGGGCGTGTTGAACGCAGCGGCAATTGCTGCTGCCGCCGCCGCCGGTATGAGCGCCTGGACTTTTTCTCGGGGCAGTCCCAGTCGTCTGCCCAGCACAGATGCAATGCCGCCGCCGACCTGCACGGATGGACCTTCACGGCCCAGCGGTATGCCACTTGCAAGTGTTACCGCCGTACAGAAGAACTTGCCCAGCGTTGTGCTGAGCGTAATCACACCGCCTCGCGCAAATAGCGCGGCCTTGGTTTGAGGAACTCCGCTGCCTCGCGCATCAGGGAAATATTTCGCTAACAGATACCCGATCATCAGAGAACCGGCCACAGGGATCATGACTCGCCGCCAGGCAGCACTGCCCACCGGATACAGTCGCATCCCGAGTCGTTCAGTGAGCACAATAAATGCCACTACGGAGAGGCCGGTGAGCGCACCTATGGTGAGTGTGAGCAGCAGGAAGAGTTGATTGTCTCGCCATTCGATTCCGGCAGATTCGCCTCGAAACCAACTCATCCACCGGATATTAGGTATGCCTCTGCGAAGGATGTTCATGTGTAGCGGATTCCTCAACTTTCTAAGTCAAGCAGACTTACAACTAACCGGACAACGCGGGCGAATGCATGCGCAAGGAATCAATTAATACTTTGACAATACGCTCCTGTGAATTGCATGTTGCGCGCGGCCTTTTGGGATCCGCGCGAGAGTTCGGTTCGAAAAGTGTAATTCCTCTGTCCTTTGTGACGAATGGTGGCCGTTTGATGACAAAATGCACCTGACCTCCTCCATGAGCCCAATTGCAGGGACGAAAGCCCTTCAGCAGACCGGATCCTGTTGATAACCTATTGTCACGTCGTGCTCATCGGCTTGGATACAGCAACCAAATCTCTGTTTGAATCCATGACCTGGGTATTTACATCGCGAACCGTTTTTGGATCATGTGGCTTCAATCGCCATAACACCGGCGATTGGGCAAAAATGCGCCCGTTGACACTCCCGTTCCGGCGCTAAGATACTGGCAGGTCGAAGGGGTTCCCCGTTTTTGATATATCCGCCGTGATGAAGATCCGCGAAAGTTGACAACTCTTATGCAGCGCAAGTATCGCTGGAATGTCGAACTCCTGATGCGCCCGGCCGTGTTCATCAGTGCATCGGTGCTGCTTGGCATCGTATTCTCCCTGCAGGAATGGATCAACGCTCAGCGAATGGGCTCACATCTGTCCTTGGTACTCGTGCTTTCTGCGTGGGGATTTCACTACTTTCTTTGGGGCGCTATTATGTGGAGCACCTGGGCGCTCTGCCAGGAAAGGATTCGGAACGGGAACCTTCGAACGATTCTGGTCTGTTTTCTGCCGCTCAGCGTTGTGATCAGCGTCCTTGAGGAGATGGCTTTTCTTCTGGTCTTTGTAAATTTGCCTGTCAACCATCCGCATCTGGGCTACTGGAAGAGGCTCACTCTTTACCTTTACAGCGATTTACTTAACAATATGGTCTTTTTCTGGTGCGGGTTCTTCCTGTTCCGGGGAGTGAGCTATTACCAGCGATTCCGCGAGAATGAGCAAGTTGCGGCACAGTTGGAAATTCAGCTAGCCAATGCACGCCTCTCCGCCCTGCGCATGCAACTGAATCCTCACTTTCTGTTCAACACAATGAACGGTATTTCGGGCTTGATGCGCGTCGATATCGAAGCCGCTGATCGCATGCTGGAACAACTCAGCTTTCTGATGCGTATTACGATTGAGCGCGGCGATGCGCAGCTCATTCCTCTGCGAGACGAGATAGAGTTCATCGAAACATACCTTGCCATGCAGGATTCGCGCTACAGGGGCAGGGTAGTGCAGTCGGTGCGGGTTGCTCCGGAATTGCATGAAGCGCTGGTTCCAACCATGATTTTGCAGCCGATTGTCGAGAACGCATTCAAACACGGACTGACAAGAGTGATTGCCGAGGGAAGACTCGAAATCGAGATCGAGCAGGACGCAGATTACATGCGGATGATAGTGCGCAACAACGGTGCTAGCCTTAGGCCACAATCGGAAAGTGAGTTGAACAACCACGGTGTCGGTCTTGCTAACGTTCAGAGCAGACTGCGTCTGCATTATGGTGAAGATTTTTCGTTTTCAATTGCAGAACCGCAAAGTGGCGTCGTTCAGGTCGCGATTCGTCTGCCTTTGCAGTTCTCGGAACGTGATGGGGCCGTCGAACTGGTGGAGAGTGTCGAATGATTCGGGTATTGATAGCGGACGATGAAGTACTAGCCAGGCAGAAATTACGCCAGCTCTTGCGGGATCAGTCAGATATGGAGATCGTAGGCGAGTGCGCGACTGCGGCCGAGACCCTTGAGCTGGTGCGCGCCGCCAATCCTGACCTGCTCTTTCTCGACATTCGAATGCCTGACATGGATGGGTTTGACGTACTTGGAGCACTGACGAATGAGCAGGCATCCTCACTGCCCCAGATCATCTTTACAACGGCATACGACCAATATGCAGTAAGGGCATTTGAATACAATGCCGTGGATTACCTTCTGAAGCCCTTTTCGCAGGATCGCTTGAATGCGTCCATTGATCGCGTGCGGAAGCGGGTTGCGGACCCGAAAGTAGAGTCGAATGGGCGTTCTGTCGATGGCAGCGAGGGCGGATTCAAGACGCGGATTGTATTCAAATCGCGCGGGCGCATCCTGTTCCTTCCTGTTGAAGATATCCGCTGGATCGGAGCTGAGGAAAACTATGTTCGAATCAGCACGGACAGTGAGTCGCATCTGCTAAGGGAAACCATGGCTCGCCTGGAGTCGACGCTTGATCCGGAGATTTTCCTGCGTGTTCATCGGTCGTTTATAGTCAATATGCACTATGTGAAGGAGGTTAAGAGCGACGCAGACGGAGAATCGGTTGTAGTGCTTACAGGCGGCGGACGGATCCCCATGAGCCGCGGTTATCGAACGCGAATTCAGAAGCTGCTTCATCGATAGTGAAGTTCGGGTTTCTACACGGAATATGGCGATGATTGCATCCAACATCGACCAGACAGATAAGCTTCATCATGATTTGATGGATATTTATCACTTGGTCGCGGCATCTCGTCACAACCTGCGAAATCCTGAATAGATCTGGTGTCAAATATACGCAGGGTTGTTGATGATCTCACTTCCCCAGAATGAATCACCACGCAAGGCTCTGCAAGTTGTGCATAACGAGGCTGACGGCCAGCAAGTTGTGACCGCAGTCCATTACCGAATGCAGGTTCGTGTCGCAACACGAGGCGGATTTGCACGTCCGAGTGGCAAAGGTCGGGCTCACATGAAATCTCTATTCGCACACTCCAGCGAGACCCAATTGAATGCGGAACATGGAAGGTTAGAGCTAGTTGAGTCGGAGCCGGCTCTAAACTTTACCGTAAGTGTCAACGCCGACAGGCGCCGCGTTTTCCACCTTCTCACGATCCCCGAGTACATGGAAACATGGCTTTTGGTGCCTGGGCGTCCTAAACAGAGTCCGATGAACGTCACGTCGGACTCCACGGGCTTTCAGGTTCAGTACTTCGATGAGCATGGAACTCCGGCATCCCTGATCGCCGCTTACCAAACATGCCGTACTGCCAAGACTCAATTCTTCTGGCGCAGAAATGGCGCAGCGGTATCGAACGCCAGTTTCGTCAAGATTCGATTGAACGGTGATTTCGGGCGAACTACGCTCAATTTGTCTCACAGCGGCCTTGGATCTGAAGCAGACCGCCGCTGGCACTCTCAGCTGTGGGACCAGTCGCTCCAAAAGCTTAGCTCACTGTTCGAACTTCAATAAGGTACCTCCGGCCGACTCGGGTGTCGTTAAAAGCGCCCGGGCCGGGGTGTGCCTGAATCACTCAAGTTAAGTGAGTTCCAGCCAAAATTCGGATCACCGACGGAATTTTGATCCCCTTCGCGTTTGGCAATAATCCAGCTGAGGTGAGCGAGGATTTGACGGCCAAGGCGGACCAATTCTGCCCTGAATATCCGTCCGAAAACGGCAATTGCCCGCATGGTTTACCTTTATATAGCTATGAAGGTTGCCATTGTTACAGGGGCTGCGCAGGGAATTGGCCGACGCACCGCGGAGATTCTTGCATCTGCCGGATATGCGCTGGCGTTGCTGGACCTGAAACTCTGTGAAGCAACGCTTGCGCAGCTCCACGCCGCCGGGACGGATACCATGGAGCTCCTTGGCGACGTTTCAGACGAAGCCTATGTTGGCAAGGCCGTGGACGCTGTCGGTAAGCGATGGGGCAGAGCAGACGTCCTTGTGAACAACGCCGGCATCAGCTTTATTGCCCCTGCCGAAACTGTAGATGGCGGAGCCTTTCTCCGCGTTCTACAAGTCAACCTGCTTGCACCGTTTCTGCTTGCGAAAGGGTTTGGCTCGATCATGCTCGAGCAGGGCAGTGGCAGCATCGTGAACGTTGCATCGATCGCCGGCCTTGTCGGGATCGGCGACCGTAGCGCCTATAACGCATCAAAGCACGGCCTCATTGGCTTAACGCGCACCCTGGCTGCGGAGTGGGGCGGCCGCGGCGTTCGGGTAAATGCCGTTTGTCCGGGATGGGTGAAGACCGAAATGGATGTCGCGGACCAAGCTGGCGGCGGCTACAACGATGCCGATATCGAGGGCGTGAATCCGATGGGCCGCTTTGCCTCGCCTACCGATATTGCGAATGCCATTCTGTTTTTGGCTGATCCAGAAAAAAGTGGCTTCGTGAATGGCCATGCGCTCGCTGTTGACGGAGGGTGGATTGTGGATGGAAGCTGGCAAAGCCTGAGAATGCGAAAGCGTTAAAAGCGCGAAAACCTCAAGAGGGATTACAACAGCAGGATTTACCCGGAGAAGCACAACCTGATATTTCCTTTGGATGGTGAATATGTTTAATAGGCGATCATTTTTGAAGACTAGCCTTGCTGCCTTACCCGTTGCCTCAATCGCGGATCTCTCCAATGTAGCGTCCGGTGAACCCGTATCTGCGCTGCTTGGCGCTTCTACCATGCCGGCCGTGGCAGCCTCGGGCGGAAAGCCATGGCAGCAGAATGTTCACCGCGTGGGCCAGCTCAACATGACCGAGCATGATCCCGTTGAGTTGAACATAGAAGAATGGGCCAACTATTGGCAGAGCCTCAAGATCGACGTCGTATTCATTAGTGTTACCGGGATTCTCGCCTTTTATCCAACCAAGGTGCCCTACTTCAAGCGGGCTAAATTCCTGGGTGACCGTGACTTCTTCGGCGAGTGCTGCGACGCGGCCAAAAAACGTGGCATGCGCGTGGTAGGGCGCATGAGCCCCGATTTGAACTGGGATGAAGCGCTTCAAGCGCATCCTGAGTGGGCCATGCGCGACACAGATGGCAATGTGCAGAGGAGCGCGGAAGATCCGCGGCTCTTTCGTACATGCATGTTTTCTACATACATGACCGACTATATTCCCGCAGTCATGCGCGAAGTAAATTCGCGCTACGATGTCGACGCCCTTTATACGAATGGTTGGCCGCCGCTTGGCAGCCTGCCCGATTGCCATTGCCAGCAGTGCAGCAAGTTGCCGCCCGCAGGCACTCCGGCCTACTGGGAGAAATTCAATGAGCGCGTCCTGTACATCTGGAACCTGTGGGATGGAATCGCAAAGGAGAAGCGGCCCGAGAATTTTTACTTCGCCAATCTAGGCGCGGGGCCACATGCGGCTCCCAACCTCTCTCAAATTGGCAAAATCTGCAAGTGGTTCCACGCAGATAACCAGGGCCGCACCGGCGCCGCGCCAATTTGGGAGTGCAGTCTGCAAGGCCGCATCTGCAATGCAGTGCAGGATGGAAAGATCACAGTGAACTGCACGGGAGCCTATGCAACGGGGCAACTGCGCTGGCGCAATGCTGCCAAGTCACCGGCTGAGCTGACAATGTGGTTCAACGAGACAATTGCCAGCGGAATGGTGCTCGACAATCACTTCGTCGGCGCTGAGAAGGGGTTGGGTGAAGATCGGCGCATCCCTCAAGTTGCGCATAAGTATTTTCCTTGGACGGTTCCATATGACAAGCACTATACGAACAAGCGTTCGCTCGCGAACATCGGCCTGGTGATAGGACAGCGCACACAACTCTTCTATCGCCCGCCAGCAGGCAGCCAGGCGCGCGAGGACTTGGACGGAATGTACTATGCGCTGCTCGAAGGCCGCTTTCCGTTTGATATGGTTCACGAAGACCGGCTCGATCTTGAGCAACTGCGCAAGTATCGCGCCCTTATTCTGCCGAACATCGCGTTGTTGAGCGATGAACAATGCCGCCAAATCGGCGAGTACGTGAAAGCGGGCGGGTCGCTGCTTACGAGCTTTGAAACCAGCATGTTTGACGAAAACAACGTGCGGCGTAGTGACTTTGGACTCGCCGAGGTGCTGGGCATTCATCAAACCGGCGCCGTTATTGGCACGAACGGGAATCTGTACTATGGCCGGATTGAAAAGCAGCATCCGATTCTCGATGGATTCGCGGATACCAACTGGTTGCCGGGAGCGGCCAATCGCGTTCCAATAGCTCATGTTCCTGATCCCGTGCTTACAGTCGTTCCGCACTTTGTGGCCTATCCGCCTGAGCTTGCTTACCCGCCAATATCGCATACATCAGAACCGGCAGTTGTTCTGCGGGAGCAGGGAAAGAGCCGTCTGGCGTACTATCCCGGCAACATTGAAAGCACCATGTGGCGCGCTGGTAACACCGACCTGAGCCAACTGCTTCAGAACACCATTCGCTGGATCACCGGCAATGAAGCTCCGTATACCGTAACCGGCGACGGATTGGTTGAAACATTCGGATGGGAGACCGAGGCCGGATATGCGGTTCATGTTCTGAATTACAACAACCCGAACGCGCATCGCGGTTCAATGCGCAAGTTCTATCCCATCGGCGAGCAAAAAGTGAAGGTGCAGTTGCCGGCGGGAACCAAGGTCAGCCGCGTTCAGTTGCTTCGTTCCGAGAGAGACGTTCCGTTCCACATTGAAGGCGGAGCTATCGAGATCAGCATTCCGCGTGTCGAAGACTATGAGGTAGCGGCAATCACCGTAAGCTAAGGTGCATTCTGAGCCATCGACCGCGATGCTAGTTCTTCAGTACCAGGTCGATGGTCTCAATGTCCACCAGGCCGTCGCATCCGTAGAGAGCGGGCAGCACTTGCTCTGGCGCAAACTTTCGCCGCAACTCAGCCACTTTATCGGTGCCGCGCCTGTACGCGGGCAAGTACATGCGGCCCAGCAGCGGATGCCGTCCCCACGAACCCGATAGCTTATCCGCTCGCTCGGGCGTTACCAGAAAATCGCGACGAAGCGCTGAGGCAACCTCCTGCTGCTGCCTACCCTCTCCCCAGGTCATGTACGACGATTGATTCTTCGCATCGTCCTGCAGCAAAGCCAGCAGCACGCCAATCTGCAGGTCTTCGTCGGGCAATTGTTCAACTTCAGTTACGCCGTGCGCCATCAGGATGGCGTTGTTCGCAATGCCTTCAAACAACGTTGCCGCGCGCGTATTCATGGTCAGCAAAGTGGCTTCAAATCCGGCTTTGCCTCGCATGTACAGATTTTGCAGGTAGGCAAATGTTGTCACATGTCCGGGGACAACTTCGTGGCTCACCAACTGCTCAAACTCGGGAAAAGACATCTGCAATGACGCATTGATTTCGTATGTTGCTTCATACTTTGGAGATTTGTCTGCATTGCGCGCGCGTCCGATGTAGTTCATCGAGCCGGAAAACCATGCATCTTTGATCGGCAGAAAGTCGATGTTCGCCATCGGCACCGGTAGGAGTTCTGCAGGCAGATAAGGCAAAACGTTCTTTTTGCTCAGATTTTCAAAGTTCGCGATGACCGAAGCGCCCAGGCCACGCACAGACGCCATGGGAATCATGCGGCTCTTGCGCCACTCATCCACGGCGTTCAACAATTCGTCGGCACTCGACGACGGGAATCCAGCCTTGCCAAGCAACTGCGCGACGCGCTCTTTCTTTTCCTGGGGCCTCGATGGTTCGGGCTCGCTCCCGGTCGATGCGATCACTGCGCGCGCGTAGGGCACCGGATCGCCTTTGCCCGCAACTTCCATCGCTAGATCGAACATGGTGGCAAGGCAATTCGCAAGGTTGGTGAGATAGGCGCCACGTAAGCCGCCGATCTGGGCTCCTTCAGTGCGCACTTCGGCGATGGTCTTTGGCAGATCGACTTCGGCGAGGTATTGGTCGAGCGTAGCGCCAATATTCTGGCCTCCGACGCCGCCCGCCTGACGCAACTGCGCCGCAGCCGGATGGTTGTAGGCCGCCGTAAGTGGCTCGTCAGAGAACCATGAGTCTGCGATAAAGCGGCCCGTGCCAGAAGGGCACATCACGTCGCCGCCCCAAAGGGTATCGATGCCAAGCACCGCGTCAGCTATATTTCTCTCTGCCTGATTCATTCGATCTCCTTATCCTTTTTCAGCGAGCCGAGCCAGACATACATGCAAAGTCCAATAAATAAAATGGCGGAAACGGGCTGCGAGATTACATCATTATCGTAGAACGGCGTACTGATCAGCGACTCCCGGAAACCTGGAATGAGCCGTAGTGAGGCTCCAAGCACACCACCGAGCGCGCCGCCCGCCATCAGCCCCGATGCGAGAATGACACCTTTTTCGCGGATTCGCTTGCCGCTCTCTCCGCCCGTTTTTTCGGCTTTACGGTTGACGATGTGGGAGAGAAATCCACCCGCCAAAATCGGCGAGGTCAATCCTAGCGGCAGATAGATTCCCAGCGCGAAGACCAGAGACGACTTGCCCAGCATTTCAATTACGAGGGTGATCATGGCGCCGACTCCGAACAGTAGATACGCTACCGGCTGCCGGCTCATAAATCCCACTACCAGAGCCTTCATGATTGATGCTTGTGGCGCGGCCAGAATGGGGCGTGTATCACCAGGAGCCGCCTCGCCAAACTGGAAGGTCTGCGCCAACATCACGATGATCAGCCCCGCGGTGATGGCCGCCGCGATGACTCCGAGAAACTTGATCTTTTCTTGCGCCGAGGGCGTCGAGCCGATCCAGTAGCCCGCTTTCAGGTCGGTAATGGCTTGCCCTGAAACGCAAAGTGCGGTGCACACCATACCGGCAATGGCCATCACAAAAAACATGCCCGTGGTTCCAGACAAGCCAAACTTGAGCAGGACGATTGACGACACAATTACGGTGAGCATCGTCATGCCTGAGGCAGGATTGTTCGCAGTTGTCGCAATGGCGTTTGCCGCGACCGAAGTGAAGAAGAACGAAAAGACCAGCGTCAGCAGCAGGCCCGTAACGAGCACGGCCCATGACACATGTAGGCGTCCAAAGAATACGGCGACAAGCAACGCACCGGCGACCACACCGGTAAGGATTGCGAGGATGGGGATGTCGCGGTCTGTGCGCTCTGTGTGCTGCGCTTCGCCGTGTCGAAACGCACGCAGCGCGATGCCGAAGGCCCCAGCAATCACTCGCAGAGACTTGATGACGCCGAGAATTCCCGCGGTGGCAATGGCTCCCACGCCAATGAAACGCACGTAGTTGCGGTAGATGTCAGTTGCGGACATATGCGAGATTGGCACGAGCCCCGGATAGATCGCTGAATCGATGTGTCCGCCTACAAACCAGATCAGCGGCACCAGAACAAAGCTCGCGCAAATGCCGCCGGCGCAGAACACGATTGCGCTGCGAAGCCCCATCACATATCCCAGGCCAAGAATGAATCCGACAGCGTCAAAGTTGAACACCATGCGTCCGCGCTCTGCCAGCGTTTTGAACGCTGGAATGAATTGCAGGTCTACGTATTCCTTCCATACGTGGAAGGTAGTCACAAGAAAGTCATAGATCCCGGCGATGAAGGTGGCCTGCAGCAAAAGCTTCGCTTGCGATCCACCTTTCTCGCCCGTAACAAGGACTTCAGTAATCGCCGTGGCTTCAGGGAAGGGGAGTTGCCCGTGCATCTCCCGCACAAAATATCGCCGCAGCGGAATGAGGAACAGGACGCCCAGGCAACCACCCGCAAGGCAGATGAAGATGGTTTGCACCGGATGTGGATCGAGATGCAGCGTATACAGGGCAGGAAGTGTAAAAATAGCGCCCGCCGCCACGCTGCCCGATGCGCTGCCGATTCCGATAATGATGACGTTCTCAAGCACGCTAGAACGCCTTTTATAGAGGCGTGCAAGGCCGATGGCGAGAATTGAGATTGGGATGGCCGACTCCATTCCCTGGCCAACCTTCAATCCGGAGTACGCCGATGCGATGCTGAAGATAATGCAGAACAAGACGCCCCAGAAGATGGAGCGGCCGGTTAATTCAGGCTGTTGAGTTTGCGCGGAAACAATAGGGCAATAGGCCTCGCCGGCCTTTAACGGAATATAGGCATTTTCTGGAAGAGTGTTAGGTTCCTGCACGGACGTGCCCCCCTTTGCGGCACTGTCCCTGGGTCCACTTTACAGGCATTGCGGTAGCAGCCGTCCTGAGGTAGCCCAAGCCATTCACCATTCACAACGAAACACGCAGGGTATCATCGTAGCGAATCAGGGCACAAGTGCAGCAAGCACGGCTAATGGTGAGGGATTTGCGGATAGATCTGTGACGCGCAGGGTATTGAGGCTCAAGAGCGGCTTCGCTCGCGCCACCTGCGTACCCCGACATGGAAGACGGTACTTCGCTCGGACTCACGAATGACCGAGCGCTTTCGTCCGGTGAGGAGGTTAGCTGCTCCTATGCTCCCGCAAATATGGCCAGTTTGACGATCGACAACGGTCAGATTCAGTATTCCTGCGGTTGCCATTTGTTCGGCGACAGCACGGCAGGTTTCGTCGGAGTAGACGAACATCTCCGATAAATCTTCTGAATCAGTGGGGAGCGATTCCTCGTGCCCTGACGGAGGGGCCATTACTTCAGCCACGATTATGGTTTCGAGCGGGTCAACGCCGTATTCGCGGGAAAGGTGATATCCGCGGCGGCTCAGCTTCTCGGTCAAAATCGAGCGCGGCATCATCAATGATGTAGTGAGATAGGAGACAACGCATGCCAAGGATAACGGTAGTACTGCAGGGAGCGCGTGAGTAAGCTCGAGTGAAAAGAGAATGGCAGTTAGCGGTACGCCGAGTGCGCCGGAAAGAGTCGCACCCATGCACAGCAGTGCCCATAACGCTTGTGTCTCGCCGGGCAGGTGTCCAAGCCGGGCGGCGAATTCTCCAATCGCCGCGCCGATCATTAGTAATGGCGCAAGTACGCCGCCTGAGGTTCCCGAACTGAGTGAGAAGGCCCACATAAGAGACTTGGCCACGAGTAACCCTAGAAGCAAGTAGAGAGGCGCATCGCCTCGAAGCAACTCAGCAATATTGTCGTAGCCCACCCCCAAACCGCGCGGGAAGAGTGTTCCGCCAATTCCCACGCCGATGCCTCCAATTGCCGGCCACCATATCCAATGTATGTGCAGCCTGGCGCCGAATTGCTCAAAAGCATCTTCAAATCGATACATCAATCGACTCAAGCCAGCTGCAGCGACACCGCAAAGAATGCCCAAGGGCGCCGCTACAAACAGAGTTTGCTCCAGATTGACTCCAGAATTCAGATCAACCGGGAAAAGGGGACCCGGGCCGAGCCACCGGATACGAAAGTATCCTGCAACTACACTCGCGATCGCTACTGGGGCCAGAGACCGTGGCCGCATTTCAAACAGCAGGAGCTCGACTGCCAGCAGAACGGCCGCTACAGGAGCAGCAAAAGTTGCCGACATACCTGCGGCAGCACCCGCGACGAGAAGCGTCGTTCGTTCGGCGTCCGACAGCTTCAGCCATTGCGCCACCAGCGAACCAAATGCCCCGCCGGTCATGATGATTGGTCCTTCTGCTCCGAACGGCCCCCCAGAGCCGATCGCAATCGCGGCCGAAAGCGGTTTCAGCACTGCCAACCGCGGAGGAACTCGCGCACCCTGTAACAGGATTGCTTCGATCGCTTCGGGAATTCCGTGTCCACGAATCTTCTCTGAACCGTAATAGGCGATCAGGCCTACGATTAGCCCGCCGGCAACCGGAGCCAACAACATCAGCCAGCGCGCTTGAGTGGATCCCGCAGGTCCAACCAAGGCAAGGCTCAAACGGTGGTAGTAGAAGATGTTCGTCATGAGCGCAATCGTGCGTAAAAGAATGACCGCAAGAGCTGCGGCGCCGACACCGATGCCGAGTGCAACAGCACTCAACATCGAAGTGCGCTGGTCGACGGTAAAGTCACGCAGAACTGAGGGTCTGGACCTCACCTGGTTCCCATAGCCTTCGTTTTATTTGCATGATTCTGTATGTGATTGAGCGCGGCAATCAATCGTGGAGCCATCACATCGAGCTCGCGTGCGTGCTCGTTCGTCAATTGGTCCAGGGCATTTTCTCCCTTGCGTGTCGCTCGCAGGAGTGTGCGCCGCTTATCCTTTGCATCTGCGAGCCGAGCCAACAAACCTTCACGCTCTGACCGGCCGACGAGTTCAACGGCGCTGTTGTGCTTTAAGCCTAGGCGCTTTGCTACGTAAGCAATGGTTACAGCATTGGAATCGGCCACACCAGCTACCTGCAGCAGTAGTTGATGCTGTTGCGGTTGCAGGCCGGCATTCAAGGCGGCCTGTTCGCTAAAACAAATGAAGCGCCGAAGTTCAAATCGGAAGTCTGCCAGATTTTGGAGCAAGGAACTGGATTGATCTGATGAATGCAATGCGCTCATATTTATATCGTATCACGACATAAATATTAATCTTGGAATCGTACCAATCCGGGGTAGCGGCCGAATGGTTTGCTGTCGCTGACTGTACACTCTTACTATCCTGGCTTGAACGCGAGCCGTCATTTCCTCGCGCAGCGCAGTACTGCGCGGTTGGCAGGAACGTGTGGGGGATGATGCGGGCAGTGAAGGAGCCGAGTCCAGGACTCACCAAACTAAAGCGCCTTCTCCTGATCCATGCCGGAACCCTTGCCTTGTCTGTGGCCTCAGTTCTGTTGCAGGCTCAGGATGACCTGACGACGCAGAATGGATCGAGCGCGCTTAATGGCGGATGGATTACCGGCCCTGCCTCCAATCCACCCAGCTTTCTCAACGGCCCCGCGGACCGTTCATTGGGCCAGCCGATTCCATATGATTTTCCAGACTTTCATCCGGCTTCCAGTCTCAATGGAAGGTTGCCGCGCTGGCTTGCATTTGAAGCTGAGGAGCGATTCCGGTTTGAAGGGTATAGCAGCGGTGCGTTTCAGGCTGGAAACAACGATGACTACATGCTGAATCGCTTGCGCGTTCAAGCCGATCTTCGGCCTGCTTCGTGGATTCGTATCTCCGCGCAAGTGCAGGACTCAAGGCCGATGTTTCAGAACCCACCGTATGGTCCGCCAAATGAAAACCGCTGGGACTTGAAACTTGCATACGCGGAGTTCGGGAATCCTGTCAAACATTGGGCTAGCCTTCGCGTTGGCCGGCAAGCGATCAACTACAACAACACCTTGATGGCCAGCTCCGAGTGGCGCAATCAGGGCCGGTCGTACGATGCGGCCGTTGTCAACTTGCAGAAGGGCCGCTTTCATTTCGGAGTCTTCGCCGCTTCGGTCGTGATGCCCCTCGCGTCCGGCTTAAGCCATCATCGGCAGGGCAATAATGTCTATGGCATATATGGCCGATTTAACTCTGTCATACCGCATTCGGATCTGGAGCCTTTCGTCCTGTGGCACGTTCAACCAGCCGTGACCGTGGAGCCGGCTTTGTCAGATGCGAAGGGCAAACAGAATCTATTGGCATACGGAGTGCGATGGAAGGGCGAACTGCATCAGGCGTTCGAATATTCCGTCCAGGGTATTGTAGAAAGCGGCACGCAGGGCAATGAACCCATCCGGGCGTGGGCTACGTCTGATGGCGTGGCCTACCAGAAGGCGTCGTGGTGGGCGCAGCCTCGAATTTTTGCTCAGTTTGACTATGCTTCCGGCAATAGTGGCCCGTCGCAGGGGGTTCATCGTACTTTTGATGTCGTCTACTCAACTTCGCGCGACCGTTTTGGAATCAGCGATATTCTTGGCGGGCAGAATATCTCGGCAGTTCGCGGGGGCGGTACGGTGAATCCGCATCTTCGCTGGACCGTTACCGCGCAGTATCTTGACTTTCGCCTTGCACAAGTGAACGATGCGCTTTACGGCGCCTCAGGAAATTCGATCGGACACGGCGATCCAGTGTTTGGCAAACATATTGGACAAGAGGCCGACATGTACTCGTGGTATGAGCTCAATCGCCATTTCAACGTGGGCGCCGGCTATGGCCGTCTCGCAGCAGGCAACTTTCTGCGGCACCTTACGGGAGCACAGGCTTACTCAACTTATTACGTTGCCCTGAACTTTAGAGACAATGGGCGAAGCGGCGCCACCGGCCGATAACAGGCGTCACAAGATTCTGGATTTTGAAGAGCGTAGTCCATCTGAACTTCCCTACGGTAGAATTCTTCCGATGAGTGTTCCCCATATCGAACTGACATCAGTCCTAGAACGAACTCCGCTTCTGGCTAGCCTTTCGCAGCCCGAGCTTCAACAACTTGCCGCCCGGACTGGCCGCAAATTTCTGAGCGCGGGCCAACTGCTGTTTTCTGAAGGTGAGCCGTGCAATGGATTGCATATTATTGCGCGGGGAAAGGTGCGCATCTTTAAAACCTCTATCAACGGTCGTGAGCAGGTGCTGGCGCTGAATGGGCCGGGAGAGACAGTAGCGGAACTTCCGGTATTCGATGGTGGCCCTTATCCGGCGTCGGCAATGGCGACCGAGGATTGCGAGATTGCATTCATTTCGCGGCGCGATTTTCACGGGTATTGCATTGAGCATCCAGAGGTCGCGCTCAAGGTTCTGACGGTCGTGGGCGGCAGGCTTCGCCGCCTGGTGGGAATCATTGAAGAGCTTTCATTTACGACGATTCGTCATCGGCTCATCTCAGTGCTGGTAAAGCTTGCGCAGACTGAAGGAAAGCAAACAAGGAGCGGCATTGAATTTCAGCTGCCGGCAACACACCAGGAGCTGGCCAACCAACTCGGTACGGTGCGCGAACTGATTTCGCGCAACCTCATGCGCCTTCAAGCGGAAGGCTTGCTTGAAGTGGATGCCCGCCAGATTGTTGTGAAGGACTTGAAAGAGCTGAATGCACTACTGGAATCGGGCAATTGATTTGCTCCGAATTTGGACTATCTATCTTTGCTAAGTCGTGCGGAGATAAGGCCGGGTTTATCGATCCGGTTCCTGCTCTAGCGGAGCGCGGCATCAATTAGACTCTGTCTGCTAATCTCAAGAGAAATGCGATTTATAAGCCGATCCGGAAATGCTAATTTGCGATGACGTTGCCGTTGCGATAATGTCCAACGAGACGAAAGCACCGAAGGAATTGGGCTCTCGCCTTATGGTTACTTAGGTAACCATAAGGCTCAGGAAATAAATCACGCAGTAAACGTAGCGTGTGCATGTTGCGCTATATACTATGCTTACTCTTCGTTAATGCGGAGCGCATGGAAGACTCGAATAGATTCATTACTCGTAGGTAATGATCGCGCCTTGGCATCACCGGAATCGCTGCTATAGCAAATTATTTGCTAAATAGATACGTCGATATCCAGCAGCGCCTTTCGGAATAAAAAAGGCGGAGTACCATGCAGCGTAGAGTAGCGTTTTGCCTTCTCTTTTCAGGCATACTGTGGCTTACCGGATGTACTGGCGCAACCTTTGCTCCAGACAGCAACCCATCGCAATCATCAACCATCACTTCGGTTAACGTCTCCTGTAATCCATCCAGCATTTCAGCCGGTCAAAATAGCCAATGCTCTGCCGCAGTTTCCGGAACGGGCAACTATAGTTCCGACGTCACGTGGTCTGCGGGTGTGGGTACGATTACCAGTTCCGGTCTCTACACTGCTCCTGCCAACGCTCCATCAAGTGGTCTCGATACCGTAACCGCGACTTCAAAGCAGGACAAGAAGAAATCGGGCTCGAGTTCCGTTAAGGTCAATGGCCAGGGGAACACCGTGTCTTCTGTCTCGGTAGTTGCCTCGCCTTCTTCCATCGTGTTGGGGCAAACGGCAACCTGCACCGCCACAGTCTCAGGCAAGGGCAACTTCAGCACCGCCGTCACGTGGACAGCGACGGGCGGAACGATTACACAGGCCGGAGTGTTTACGCCCTCTGGCACCGGTACGGGAACCTGCACGGCTACCTCAACGCAGGACTCTTCGAAGACCGGCATGGCATCCATCACCATTACATCCACGGCTGTGCCCGTGACGGTGACAGGTATCTCAGTGATTGCGAACCCATCTACCATTAACTCCTCGCAGACTGCTACCTGCGTTGCTACGGTGAGTGGCACGGGCGCCTACAGTTCCGGTGTCACGTGGACGGCAACCGGAGGCACAATCACACAAGGCGGCGTCTTTACGCCATCCGGTACTGGTACGGGAACCTGCAGAGCAACATCGACACAGGCTGGATTTGCCAATGTATCCGGCTCGGCTTCAATCAACATAACGAATGCGCCGCCTACTGTGACCAGTATTGGCGTGATGGCGAACCCCTCGACCATCACTACTTCGCAGACTTCAACCTGCGTGGCAACCGTCAGCGGCGCCGGTGCATTCAGTTCAGGTGTCACGTGGACTGCAACTGGTGGAACCATTACGCAGGGAGGAGTGTTCACGCCATCCGGAGCCGGCACCGGAACCTGCAAGGCAACATCAACGCAAGCGGGATACACGAATATTTCGGGTTCTGCTTCCATCAGTGTCACCAGCGTTCCGTTCACAATCACCTCGATTTCGGTGACGGCGACGCCTCCGTCAATCAACACGACGCAGACTGCGCAGTGCGCAGCAACGGTTGCGGGTACCGGTTCCTACAGTTCCGCTGTTACATGGACAGCAACCGGCGGTACCATCACAAACTCGGGCCTTTTCACGCCCTCGGGAGCGGGGACAGGCACGTGCAAGGCAAATTCCGCAGTGACTGGATACACCAACATTTCCGGGACTGCAAATATCAACATCGCGGCATCGGGGCCTACGATCACCGCAGTAACGCTTGTTTGCACACCAACCAGCATTACTACGGCTCAGACTGCATCTTGTACACCAACGGTCACCGGGACCGGTTCGTTTACCAATACGGTGAATCTCAGCCTCAGTCCATCCGGCGGAGGCACGCTGAGCGCATCGAATGGCGTTACATCCGGAACGGCCGTGACGTTTACGCCGCCCAGTACGGCTGAAACGGCAACCATTACCGCAACCTCCACGCAGGACTCCACCAAGAAAGCTTCTGCGACGGTTGCTGTCACTTCAACATCGGGTGAGCCATCCTGCGGGACCATGAGTCTGGGTAGCATGGGAAATCTCGGCGGATTTGTTCCGTTCCCATCTTCGAATGCGTGGAACACCGATATTTCGAATGCGCCGATTGATCCAAATAGTGCCACTATTTCCGCTTCATTTGCGGGAAGTCACTTACATCCGGACTTCTCGTCGGTTGCAGGAGGTAACTACGGCATTCCGTATACCGTGGTTGATTCAAGCACGCAGGGATTCGTGCCTATTACGGTGAATGCCTATCCCGACGAAAGCGATGTTTCGAATGCGCCGTACCCAAGCAACGTGCAGATTGAAGGCACTCCTTCAGATTGCACGAGCAACGGCGACCAGCATGTCCTGGTGCTCGACCGCAACACGTGCATGCTCTACGAGACCTACAACACCGTTCGCTGCAGCGGAAAATACTCAGCGGATTCCGAAACCATCTGGGACTTGAAGAACTACGAGCAGCGCCCATGGGGATGGACCTCGGGTGACGCCGCGGGGCTGCCGATCTTCCCAGGGCTTGTGCGCTACGACGAAATTGCGTCAGGAGCAATCAATCACGCTCTTCGATTCACACTTCACAACAGCAAAAGCAGCAATAATGGCGGATACTTCGTCCAACCTGCGAGTCACGCAGCAGGGACCGCATCCGCATCGCCTTATGTAATGGGCATGCGCATCCGGTTGAAAGCCAGCTTTGATATCTCGGGATTCTCGCCGGCGAACCAGGTCATCCTTAATGCAATGAAGAAGTACGGCATGATTCTAGCCGACAATGGCAGCGATCTCTTCTTCCAGGGGACGCCGGATGCTCGCTGGAGTGACGATGACCTGAACAATTTGAAGAACATCGCCGGAAGCAACTTTGAGGTTGTTCAGATGACGCCGACCTATCCTGGGTGGGACGCCAACACTGCTCCATCCGGATCGGCTCCAATCATCAACACCTTCACCGCTTCGGCTACAACTGTCTCGGCTGGAACAGCGGTTACTCTAACGTGGAGCACTACGAATGACTCCTACGACTTTATCGATAAGCTCGGCGGAGTCCGCGGTCCCAGTGTGACTGTTACGCCGACGGCAACCACGACCTACACGCTGAATGCTACGAACCAGTACGGGCGTTCGACAAAACAGGTCACAGTGGTGGTCCAATAGCGGGGACCTATCTAATGCAAGATGCAACTTAAGATTCGCATGTTATGAATTTTAAGAAGGCACGATTATCTTGAAGCGCCGCCGCCGGCCATCATCTTGGACCGGCGGCGGCGCTTTGTTGTTAGGCGCGAAGCTGTTTATGAGCGCGTGGAGAGAACCGCTAATTGCGCCCATCGATGACGGTGCGAATCTCCGCGGCGATCTCCGACAGCCGCTCGGCTCCCACGGCAATGCAGGATTCCTCCGATGATGATGCCTGCTCGAACTCCCGGGCGAGTTCTGTTCCACGCGCAAGATTGAAGGTTCCAAGCGATCCTGCCAGCTTGTGCGCCGCGGCATGCGCACTTTCGCGCAGGTCATCATTCATGGTGCCTTCAGCACAAGCGCTCGCTGCGTTGTGAAGGATCTTTGCCCGCTCGCGTATCTCCGGCAGAAATCGTGTCCACAGTTGATCGAGAAGCTGGGTAAGGTCGTGCGCCGCGGTTTGGTTTGTATGCTCGTTGAGTGACATTTCGGTTGCCCACTCAGCTCCAGCCCAGCACGTCCGCAATTTGAGTTGAGAGCGTCAGAGGATCGAATGGCTTAAAGAGCACGGCTTCAACACCAAGGTCGGCGAAGCGGCGCTGGTCTGAGCTTTGAACTTTTGCGGTCAGCAGAAGTACCGGAATCTTTGCGGTTGCGGGATTCTTGCGTAATTCCCGGAATGTTGTGGGTCCGTCCATATCCGGCATCATCACGTCGAGCAGGATCGCATCCGGTTGATGCTCCGCCGCGCGCGCCAGACCCTGTGAGCCGGAGTTGGCCGTTACTACTTCCCAACCTGCAATGCTCTCCAGGCTGAGAGCGGCCACTTCACGGATGTCGTCTTCATCGTCGATGATGAGCACCTTATGCGACACCGGCATCCTCCAAACCTCATTTTGCGGCGTCGAAGCAAAGTTGTCGATGGGCAAAGGAAACGCGAGGTGAATGAGGTAGCTTATTGAGCAATGGCGAGCTATGCTTGTTGCGTAGCTCTCTCCACCTGACCCGGATTGCGCAACATGGTGAGCACGAGCGCTTCGAGCTGCTGCGGCCTGATAGACGCTCTTGAGAGAAAATGTGTCGGTCCGCGTTCCAGATGTCTGCGTTCCGCCAGAGCAATGCTGCTGCCGGCATAGACCAGCAGTGGAAGGCGCGCGAGCGATTCATGCTGACGCAGCCAATCAACAATATTGAAACCATCACCATCCGGCAAACCGAGGTTGAGCAACAGCAGGTGCGGCCGGAATGTGAAGCACGAGTCGACAGCTTCATCGAGAGTATGTGCAGTGCGGACCGCAATGCTTTCGCGCGAAAAGACCTCGCTGATGACTCCGGCGAGCCGATGATCGTCTTCAACCAGCAGGACCCGTGCCTTTTCACCGGGAATGCAGATAGCGTCGATGATGGAGCCGAGCACCGGATATTCACGGCCTGACATTCGGACACCATCGTCTGATTCATCCGTCATGCCGTTCGACGAGTGATCGCGCGACCGGTCTGAGTCCAGGCTCATTAATACAACGGGTGTGCGCGCTTCAGGTTCGAATTTTCGCAGCTGAGGAAGAATCTCCCAGCCATTCATTCCAACGAGTGAAGTGTCGAGAAGTACGATATCAACGCCGCTATGCGCGGTCGCTACAGTTTGATCGGCGGTAGACGATTCAAGAATGCGATATCCGTGCTTTGCCAGTATTGAAGAAATGCTGAGGCGCACGTCCACATGGCTGCAGGCCACCAGCACCGTGCCGCGTCCCGGCTCTTCTGTCGGAGGCCCTATTGGCTCCACAAGCGGAACGGGGTGATATGGCAGGAACACGCGAAACGTTGAACCGCGTACGGGATTTCTTTCAGCCCAGATGCGCCCCGAATGCTGCAGAACAATTGTGCGGCAAATTGCGAGCCCGAGTCCGCTTCCACCCTTTTGCCGCGAGTCCGAAGCGTCCACCTGTTGGAAGCGGCCGAAGACAGCCTCCAGTTTGTCGGCAGGAATACCGCGGCCGTTATCGATCACGGAAAGCGTAATACCTGTAACACCGGGCCGCAGCATGATTGAAACCGTCGAGTTGGGAGGAGAGAACTTGACCGCATTTGACAGCAGGTTTGTGAGCACTTGAAGCAGCCGATATGGGTCGGCATCGATTTCGACATGCGTGCTGTCGTGGAGCAGTCTCACTCCGGCGGAATCGGCTACGGGCTGCATGTCGCCGATTGCCTGCCTGATCACGTCCGATAGCTGCACCGGTCTGAAGCTTAGAGGTTCGCGTCCACTCTGGATACGCTCCAGATCGAGGATGTCGTTAATCAGACGAACTAGCCGATCGGAGTTAGCCAGCGCAATCCGCAGCAGGTTATTCGATTTCTCGCTGATCTCTCCCAGCATGCCCGAGGAGAGCAAGCCAAGCGCGCCACGGATGGAAGTGAGTGGAGTGCGTAATTCGTGACTTACAGTGGAGATGAATTCGTCTTTCAGCCGGTCAAGTGCGTTGCGCTGGCTCACGTCTCGGAAGCTCAGAACCGAACCGGAGAAATGACCGTGGTCTTGGATTGGGGTGAGCGCATATTCCGCGGGGAAGGAGCTGTGGTCCGCCCGGAAGAAGTTATCCTCGCCTGCTGTCGAGATATGCCGTTTTGTCATCCGGCGCAGCGGGCAATCTTCTCCGCAGAGCCTTCCTTCAGGGGCGTTGCCATGCGCCAACTCATGAACGGTTCTACCGGTCAGAGAGGAGGGCGAAGTGCCCAGCAGCCGTGCAGCCGCGGGATTTGCGAATGTCACCGTGCCCTGGCTATCGACACCGCAGATGCCGTCGGCCACTGAGTCCAAAAGGATCTGCTGTTGGCGATAGAGTTCTTCTGCTCGGCCGCTTTCCTGCGAGTGCGCGAGCATCTGGCCGAGCGATATGGCAGCGGTTTCAACGGCGGCCGCCGCATCGCGATTCTCAAGCAGCCTGTAGCGTGAGTAGAACTCTAGAACTGCCAGGATGTTGGTTCCCGAGCGTACCGGCACTGCCCATCCTGAGGACATTTTCTGCTGCTTCGCCAGGTAAATGCGCGGACTTAGGGTAGTTGCTTGCAGGTCCGCGATCCAGACTGGCTGTCCTTCTTGCCACACGCGTCCCGGCAACTCCACTCCGCGGTCAAGTGTGTGGCCGGTGCTCCCCTGGATAAAGCTCTCGGCATCGGTTTCCGCCACACTCCAGGCCGTCGAGAATTCCAACCGGTCTTCCTTGAGATTTGCTTTCCATAGAACGGCCAAGTCCCAGCCCTGCGACACGCAAAGTGCTTCCAAAACGCGCGTTGAAGCAATTTCGGGGGCGGCATTCTCGGCTACGATTTGATTCAGCGTCAGTTGCAGCGCAAGCCGGTTCTCCCGCAACTTCTGTTGCGTCATGTCGCGCAGCATGCAACGGACAGCGAGAGGTTTCCCGGCCCTCTTACGTTGACTGAGGCTCAACTCGAACGCGAATGTTCGACCGTCCTGGGTGTGGTGGCGCAATGGAGCGCGTTCGATCACTTCGCCTTCGAGCGCGCGCCTGAAGAGGGCGAGGATCTTCGACCGAATTGCTGAGTCGAACAGTTCCACGAACGATCCCAGGTTCAGCAGTGCCTGCTGGTCAAGACCAAAGCATCTCTTCCATGCGGGGTTGGCGTACACAAAGCGACCGGTCGGGCTGAGCGTCGCCATCATCTCACTGGAATTTTCAAATAGGTCGCGAAAACGCTCCTGCGATTCGCGCAGATCCTGCTGCTGGCGCGATGTTGCGCTCTGGTCAACGGCAACTGCCACCAGTCCTGTAACCGAACCGGCTGCATCGCGAAGCGCAGACACATGCAGCATCACCGGCACGAGACTACCGTCTTTGCGGCGTACCTGCGAGTCGAAACTCGGCACCTGGCTTGGAGGAAGAGCTCGCACTGTCTCGAGAAATGCCGCTATCCGGTCTTGCGGCGTATCCGCAACTTCGCGGGTCATACCTGTGAGCTTCCTCATCTCCACAACCAGGCGTGCGCCTTCACCTGGCGCAAGAATTCCGGTGATGCCGGCGGACATTTTCTCAAGTTCGGTCTTGTCGCAGCCCAGCAATCGCTCTGCAGCGGGGTTGGCATAGGTCAAACGTCCATCAAGTCCAATGGAGACCAACGCCGGTCCGACGGATTGAATAATCTCGTCAGCCGCTTCGAAGGCCGACTGCGAAATGGGTGTGGGTTCCGGCACCGGCGGCGCCACTTGCAACCTGCGCGTTGCCGATTTGCCTTTTGGAATGCGGAACGTGAGCAACAGCGCTGAACCGCATGCGGCAATGATGAGCAGACCGTCAAAGCGAGGTCCCGCAATGACGCGCAGAAGTATAGCAGCGGCTGCCATGGTCACGGCCAGAATGGCAAACGCCAGCCAGATTACAAAGACGCCACTTGTGGCTGTCGGTGCAGGACCCGGATTACGGGTTGTAACCATCTCTTCAGATGGGTCACCCATAGGCTCCCCCATTGCAGTGAGCGTGCTCGCGATTCCGGAGAACGGAAGAATTCACTTTGGGCACCGTTCTAACGTAGTATATTCGTTTGACTTTGGCCTCTCCAGAGAAATCGGGACGGGGTTCTTTCCTTCGTAACGTATATCGAAGCCCGTTCCGCGGTTCACGCAAACCCATTCATCACAATGCGAAACCTTCGCCCACGTCTTATACTTTTTGCATGATTCCTCATTTGATGCACAAGACCCACTTTGGCTATATCGCTTCCTTCATATTTCTGGTTGGTATTTTTGTTCATGCACCGCTCGCGCACGCCTGGGGAGACGATGGGCATCGCATGATCAATCGCCTTGCCGCGTCTTCGCTCCCGGGCGATACGCCGGCATTTCTCCGCACACAAAGTTCGTTGAATGAGGTTGAATATCTAGGCCCAGAGCCGGATCGCTGGCGGTCTCCTGCTGAGCCTGAGCTTAACTCTGCGCAGGCTCCCGAGCACTTCATCGACCTTGAGCTTGCGGATGCACTTGGCCCTCTGCCGCACAAGCGATTCGATTTTGAAGCAATGGCGTATGCCGCCGGTGACCGCCCTGACCATATTGGCCTTCAACCCTGGGAAACCATCGAGGTGTGGGAACGGCTAAAAGCTGCGATGCGCCAATATCGCAAGCTGCAAGCCGATCACAAGGACACTGAACCGGTCGAGCGCGCGATTGTCTTCTATGCAGGTTGGCTTGGGCATTACGTAGGCGACGGCGCGAATCCGCTGCATACAACCATTCAATACAACGGTTGGACAGGCCCCAATCCAAATGGCTACACCACCGATCATAAAATTCACTACCAGTTTGAAAGCCCCTTTGTGTCCGCCAACATTCATTCGGCCGATATTGCCGCAAAAATGACTCCAGCGAAGGCGATTGACGGCGACATGTTCGATGCGTACGTGGCTTATCTACGTCACTCGTACACTTATGTAGAAAAGGTGTACCAGTTGGAGAAGGCGGGCGGCTTTGTTGAAACTGGATCGGAGGAATCACGCGCTTTCGCGACCGAAAGACTTGCCGCAGGCGCAAGCATGTTGCGAGACATGATCTACTCGGCATGGATAGACAGCGCGCAACCGGTACCTGACGCATACGCGGGCAAGTGATCTGGCAGCCGAGTTGTTGACGCCCTCTCTTATGATGAACAAGCTCATCAGAGGAACACATGAAAGAGTTCAAAGAGAAAGTCGCAGTAATAACCGGCGCGGCCAGCGGTATTGGACGTGGCATCGCCGAGAAGTGCGTCAACGAAGGCATCAAAGTGGTGCTCGCTGACGTGGACGAGGAAGCTCTCGCAAAGACAGAGAAGGAATTGACGGCAGCGGGCGGGGAAGTGCTCGCGATCAGGACCGATGTATCGAAGCGAAGCAATGTTGAAGAACTCGCGCGCAAAACGTTCGAACAATTCGGCCAGGTGCATCTGCTATTCAACAATGCCGGAGTCGCTGCGGGTGGGGCTGCATGGGCAGCAACCTGGAACGACTGGGAGTGGGTTATCGGCGTCAATTTATGGGGCGTCATTCACGGCGTAAAGGTGTTTACGCCAATTATGCTTGAGCAAGAGACCGAGTGTCACATCGTTAATACTGCCTCGGCTGCCGGCCTGACTGTTGGGGGACAGACTTGCCCTTACACCGTCACAAAACATGCGGTTGTCGCGCTTTCCGAGAGTCTGTATCTCTCGCTGCAGCAGAGCAACGCACTTGTTAAGGTGTCCGTACTTTGTCCCGGGCTGGTGAGAACCGACATCGCAAACTCAGAGCGGCACCGTCCAGAGCTATTGCGAGACGAGCCTGTTCCTCGAAGCCCGGAGATGGAAGCGGCCCTCGCAGGATTCAAGGCGCTTATCGCATCGAGCACCCCTCCCATCGAAGTGGCCGAGATTGTCTTTGAAGCAATAAGAAACGAGCAGTTCTACATTCTTCCGCATCCGGAATGGATCGAGGCGGTTCAGCTCAGGACCGATAAGGTGCTCCACATGCAAAATCCGCAGAACCCTTCGGCGCTGATTGCAAAGCTAGCGACTGCGCCAAAGTGAAGGGCGACAGTTCCGAAGTGTTCGACGGCGCAAGCGCAGCTCACGCGCCTGAACATTCAGGCATGATTCAGCAGGCTCCGCCGATGTTCGGCGGCATTCCACCCAAGGCTTTCCATCACTTCCAGGGCAAAGCGGGCCGACACAGTCGCCGGCCCGCCGCCCATCTCAATGCCAACTTCAATTGCTTCGAAGATCTCTTCAAAGGTTGCACCTGCCGCCGATGCCTGCTCGATGTGCCACTGTATGCATGACTCGCAGTTCTTTACAACCGAGATTCCAACCGCAATCAGTTCCTTGTCCTTCTTTCGCAGGGCGCCTGACAAAAATGCGGCGCGCTCCATCGCCAGAAAGCCTTCGTATACCTTCGAGCCGGTTGCGAGCAGTTGTGCATGCGCTTCCTTGCGTCTGCGCGTAAGCTGACTCAACTTGCTTTCTTCGCTCATACTCGTTCTCCTGAGCTGTACTTTGTTTTCGGCCGCGAAAATGCAACTGGCCGTGCGATTCAAGATTGCGTTGTATATTGCAGGCAGCTTTGACTACTACTTCGCTGCACCGCCTTTTTCCAATTGAGCCATTCTGCGCTCCAGAATTGGACGCCAGCGAAGCTGCGCTGTTGGCTCCATCTCCGGCACACGTCCCATCACAACTCGGTAAGCCGCCTTTGCACCTTCCCAGTCGCCCGTGGCGGCGAGCGCGTCTCCAAGGGCACGGTTTGCGTCGAAGCCGTTCGGCACCAGCGCGACGGCTTGCCGAGCCGCGCTCACAGCCGCGGCTGGGTCGCGTCTCAGGCTCTGGTTTGCGCGGCGTATATACATCATGGCCTGGGCTTCCGGAATTGGAGTGTCGCCGTCATAGACCGCAATCGCGTCTGCAATTACCGCATCCGGTTTGCGCCGGTTGAAGCTCTCATACGGATTGCGTACCCAGGTGCCGAACTCGTAGCCTCCCAGGTCACCGTAGCTGATCAGGACAGGTCCCTTCACCACCGGCGGCACTTCGATCTCCTGCATATAGCTGGTATCAAAGGTGGGCAGCAGTTTGCAGGGGATGTCGTAGTCGCTCGGAAGCAGAAAGGGCGCGGCGAAATAGGCAAACGAACACTCTTTCACGTTGTGTTCGTCGAGCCATGTTTTCGTCCACTTCAGTTGTTGTGCCCAATCTACTGCCGCATCGGAAAACAGATTATGAGTGTTCGATGGGCCGCCCCACAACACATTGGCAAACGGAATGTAGTTTGGAAACACGCGCACCGATTCCACGGCGTGAGCCGCGAGCAAGATTGCAACTACATAGACCCACGGCTTACCGCGCTGCAGCAGCCACGTTCCGGCGGCGCCCAGCAACATGAAGACAAAAGGAAAGATCGGCAGAATATGCCGTACGCCCATGTTGAGCGGGCCGGCCATGGCAATCGCCAGATAGAAAACGGCGGGGAACGCCAGGAAGAAAATCTCACGCGGCTTGCGAATCTTTCCCGTGGCGAACACCCAGATGCCAAGCGCGAGCAGAGCCAGTGTGCCCACGGTCCACTTCACGATCAGAACAGTTGGGAAGTAGTACCAGATGCCGTGCGCGTAGATTTTGCCCATGTAGAAGGTCGGCCATGCTTCTCCCACGCCCTGCACATTCACCAGTCCGAACAGGTAACTTTCCGGCAGCAGGTGATAATGGGCGCAGGTAAGGATGAACCACCGCATGGGCGCGGATAGAGGACTCACCTCCACGTTCAGCGGTGCCATGCTTATGCCGTTCGGATGCATGTGGAATCGGAAGCTGTAAATGCCCCACAGAACAAACAGGCCGAGCGCGCCAATGATGCCCAGCCCAATGGCGACCTTCTTCATGTCGTGGCCCGGCATCTTGCCCTGCGCCTTCCATCGGCCGGCAAGCTCTCCAACACCGAGCACCATGAGCAATGGAAACAGCACTATGGTGGAGTGTTTTGTGGCCAGTGCTAATCCCAGGGCGACACCGCAGGCGGCGGCCCGTTTCCAGGTCATCTGCTTCACGTATCGGTAAAAGAGATAAATTGTTACGAAAAATGCGCAGGCCGCGCCAGTGTCTGTTGTGACAAAGGGTGCATTGGCCAGTATCGACGGGTCGAAGACGAAGAGCGCCAGCGTGGTCAGGCCGGCTGAGGCGCCAAACATCTCTTTGCCCGCGAAGAACAACACGACGGCCAGCGCCACTCCAAAGGTCATGGCCGCCAGGTGGATTCGGAAGAGCAGCGTGTCAGAGCTGTACTTTCCTCCGTACTTGGGGCCGTTGCGGAAAAGCAACTCGCGGCCGCCAATGTAGGCCTCGTCTTTGAAATAGTGCCCTTGCCGGGGCACAGTCTTCAGATCGAGTGGCACCAATGGTAGCGTGGCGACGAGCTTAACCAGCGGCGGATGCTCCGGATTGAGCGTATACTCGCCATTCTTCCAGTTCATGTAGCCCGCATAAATGTGGTCGCCCTCATCCCAGCTTGGCGACTGTTGACGGGTTGAAAGCGCTACCTCAACTGCCATTGTCAAAACTAGCGACGCTGCCACCGCGGCAATTCCGTACCTAACTTTCATCTCTTTCTCCAACCAGATTTTGGCGAGGATAATCCACGCCAAACCCAAACCTAGTGAATAAGCATAAGCGCTTTCCCCGGCTTTAAGATGTGACGTAACTTGAGCTTGCGCCATTCCGGCTCCTTGCCGGGACCCGCACATGGTTAGGCCTTTACAAATTTCTTATAAATTCCTTATGCCAGATTCGGATACCCTCTGACACTCTTAAGTCAATGCATTTGGTAGATGAGCTGTCTTGCAGCGTTCCTGATTTGTGAATCTCACAGGTTTTGAATGCATTCATGACAGAGGCGTCTGTCAATTCATTGTTAATCTCCGACGCAGTGTGCTCCACCGGCGTTGCAAGACGCTGGCCCTTCACAACAGCCCGCCGTCCACCCGCTGCCACCGGGTAACGGTGGGCATCTTTTGTGCGATTTTCGCAAGATTCGGCTTCCCACTCTCTCCACTGCGGCTGAGAGCTTGCGCTCTCAGCCGCAGTGCACGATGATGCATGCGCCGAGAGAGATCGGTGCTGGGCTTCTGTGGAGCAGGAAGAAAATAAGGGAGCTAGAGAAGTTTCGGAATACACGTACACTTTTTGAGAGCGTTGAAAGGCGGCATTTTCTTGATGAAAATGCCACTTAGCTGCCTGCTTTCGGCTTATACCAATTCCGAAACTGTTCTAGTCGCCGCTCTCGGCTGAGGCGATGGCCGGAATGCGCCTTAGCATCAGTGTCAGTGGCAGCCACAAAAGGAAGACAGCTGGAATTGCCACCAGAATCCAGCCAAACAGGGCCTGACCGGCTAGCCAACCAGCCTCCACCAGCGGTCTGAGGACTGCAATTTGCATGGCCCAGCCGGATGCATGCGAATGCTCAGGACCGAACGCGAACATCCACTTGCCCAGCTTCATGAAAGGAACAATCAGGATGATCTGGAGAGGCATCGCGGCGTAGTTGGCGGCCTGAATAGCAGGCTGGTTCAACCGGAGCAGCAGGGCAAGGGCGGCGCAGAGAACTGTCGGGACACCGATTACCGGGATGCAGCCAATGGCAAATCCCAAGGCAAGCGTCAGGGCCAGGCGTCGCGGCGTCATCCCGAGCCGCAGCCAATTGGCCACATCGAACTTCGCCAGTTTTTCCAGGATGCGCATCTAGACTGCCCCTTCATTCGATTTAACACGGAAATGGGAGTGGGTCGCTGACACTTTCGTATCATTCCTGTTGAATATTGCGTGAATGTACCAAAAATGTAAGTTCGTGTTAAGCGTTTGCCAATTTGGGATGCCGCAGGTGTCTACACCACCGAGGGATCTGCAACGCGTTCCTTGCGATGTACCCTGCAATCAAAGGCGTTTGCGATAAACTTGGACCCGATGCGAGTGTTTGGAATTGACTGCGGGACCGAAATTACGGGCTTCGGCGTGGTAGAGCCGGATGAGAGCGGTCGCGAGCCACGCCTGGTGTGCAAGGCTTTTGGTTCGATCAAGCTTAAGAAAACGAAAGCCACGCCCGAACGTCTAGAACAAGTGTTTCAGGAACTTACGGCGGAACTGGAGCGCTGGCAGCCGGACGCAGTCGCCATTGAAGAAGTTTTTTACTCCGTGAACGCCAAAACGGCGCTAAAGCTGGGCCAGGTGAGAGGGGTAGCGCTGCTGGCGGCCGCCTGCAAAGGATTGCCGGTGGCTGAATATGCGCCGCTCAAGATCAAATCCAGTGTAGTGGGATACGGATTAGCCAAAAAGGAGCAGGTTCAGTACATGGTGGCGCGGCTTCTGGGACTTTCTCAACTGCCTGAACCGGCTGATGCAGCAGATGCTCTGGCAATTGCCATCTGTCATATCCACAGCACTCAGACCCTCACCATACAGGGCGCGGTGAACGGAGGAGCGCGATGAGAGCTGCTCTACTTGCACTTTCCGCCGCTGTCCTTCTTGCGGCCTCGCCCGGCGTAGTTATGGCGCAGGCGTCGGCTCCTCAGGTGGCGGTCTTCACAATCGATTACAGCAATTCTGGCCTTAATCCTTCTCACTGGATATTGGCCTTGCATCGGGACGGTTCCGGCCACTTTCACGCTGAGCGCGGCAATATGACGCCCACTAAGAAGACCTTCATGGATGTGGGCGATGAAGATCGCGATGTTCAGTTGACTAAGGACTTTACTGCGCACGTCTTCCAGGTGGCTGAGCAGCACAACTGGTTCAACGAGGAGTGCCAGAGCAAGGCGAAAGTAGCTTTTCAGGGCTGGAAGAAGTTGAGCTATGGCGGACCTGAAGGGCAGGGTAGCTGCACCTTCAACTATTCCAAGGACAAGGATATCCAGTCTCTTGGCGAATCGCTGATGGGCGTCGCCGAAACCCTCCACGAAGGCGCACGTCTTGAGCTTTTGCTGCAGCACGACCGCCTGGGTCTCGACCGCGAAATGGAGTATATCTCCGACAGCGCCAAAGATGGCCGTCTACAGCAGATTTGCACCATCCGCGATATTCTTCAGCGGCTGGCCAATGACGAGGAACTGCTTGACCGTGTTCGCAAGCGTGCCCGGAATCTGCTTGCAAAAGCAGGTAGTTGACGTCCGTCCTCTTGAGAGGCGTTCATAATTAGACGTAACATTTAGCGCGACTTTTACACCTATTGGTGTGTCGTAGTAACCAGGTAAGGATTTTGAGTCCCCTGTGAGCCAAAGGACCGCTTCGGGAGACTAGTCGTTCAGGAAGGCGGAATACCATGAAGCAGATCGGAAAACAAGAACAATCAAGATTCCCTCTTTTGAGAGCCCGTCCTGCAGCCTGGTTCCTCGGTTTGGTAGTTTTAGCGCTGATGGCCTTGCCCGTTTCTTGCGTAGCGCAGGCCGATGACAATCCCGATCAGGGCCCAATGGGCGCGGCGCGTCTGAGCAGCGCCGAAGGGCAGGTACGGCTGACCGCGGATGGCCAGGTAATTGCCGAGTCAGCCCCAGCCAACGCTCCGCTCTTTGCCGGAACCAGAATTGAAACCGGAGACGACGGCAAAGCGGAGATCCAGTTCGACGACGGTAGTATTGCCCGTCTTTCGCCCAACAGCGCGCTCACCATCCAATCAATTGCGAACGGTGGCAGCCCCAGCACCGACTTGGTGTTCGATAGTGGGCTGGCCTACTTCGAACTTCAGGGCGGCAGCCAGAATCCTCCGACACGGGTCATGTTTGGCGATGCCATCGCCACGGCGAGCGGCTTTACCGTGCTCCGCCTCCGCATGGATACGCCTCCCGGCGAGTTGGCTGTCTTTTCGGGCAACGCGCATCTTGAATGCGGCAACGCCATGGCTGTCGATTTGAGTGGCGGCGAAAGCATTACGCTCAATGCCGGCGATCTCAGCCAGTACAACTTGTCGCAAACCATCGAACCTGACTCGTGGGATGACTGGAACTCCGATCGCGACCAGGCCCTTTCCGCTTCTGCCTCTGAACAAACCGAGGCGCCCGGAAGCTTTGTGAACAGCGACAACCCGAATCCCGAGTGGAGTGATCTTGATGCGAACGGCAACTGGTATGACGTGCCCGGGCAGGGCTACGTCTGGTCGCCGTATGCGGCAGCGTCCTTTGGCTGGGACCCGTACGGTTGCGGCCGCTGGATGTGGACGCCTCAGTTTGGCTATATCTGGGTGTCGTGCGAGAACTGGGGTTATCTCCCTTATTCTTGCGGGTCGTGGAACTACTATGACGGCTTTGGTTGGGGCTGGGCGCCCGGTTACGGGTCCTGCACGCCCTGGTGGCGTCGTGGGGGCTATGGAGGCTGGAACATCGGCCGTAGCCCTTCGTGGTATCGTACCGTTCCACGCCCGGTACTTCGTCATCCCGAAGGAAATGGAAGGAACCCGATTCCTGTGATTCCTGTGATCCGTCACCCGGAGAACGGTCCGAACAGGTTGCCGGAACGCGGCCGCAACAACGCCGTTCAGATCGCCGGTCATCAGGTTGAGCCGATCCAGAGGACGCAGGTTCACAACAGCTATGTGCGTTCCGCGTCAGGGTTCGTATACCACCCCGCCAACGGCTATCAGGGCCGCAGGGACGGTGAACACGTGGATGGCAGGCAGGGCAACCAGAATGTTCAAATCAACCGGCCAAGCTATACGCCCAATCGTGTAGGCGGTACCTATGTTCGTGAGGCGAGCCCAGAGCCGGCGCGAACAGATACACCGCCCGGACAAATGCGCGGACCTGAGCGTAACAATCAGCCCCCGGACAACGTGACCACACAGCCCGGCCGAGTGATTGCACCGCCGAGCCCTGCCCGGTCGGAACCGAACCGCACGTATACGCCGCCACCGCAACCGAGGCAGGAACCAAGCCGTCAGTACACGCCTCCACCGCCTCAGCCGCAGCCTGAGCCAAGCAGGCAGTACACGCCACCGCCGCAACCAAGGCAGGAGCCAAGCCGGCCGTACTCGCCGCCGCCGAGCCAGCGTAATCCGGGCGGCGCCAGACCCAACAGCGGATCATTTGTCCGTCCCTCTGCTCCTCCATCTGGTGGTGGCGGAGGCGGCTTCCATGGAGGCGGAGCACCCGCTGGTGGCGGGATGCGCGGTGGTGGTCCCACTCATCACTAGAGCGCTTGGATTCATTTACTGGTGATCGAAAAATGAACTGAGAAAAATACAGCCGGCATCCTGAGAATGAGGGATGCCGGCTATTTTTCGCTTAAGGCTGGTTGTCAGTCATTAGAAGAGCATTGGAGCGAAAACGTAGAGGCTTCGTCTCCACGTCTGCCACTCATGCGATGTGCCGGGAGAAATGTAGACGTAGCTATTAGTGATTCCGGCTTCCACGAGTTGCTCCTGGTGCTTCTTCAAAGCGTCTGGATTCTCCAGCGGCGGTAAGGTTCCGCACGAGAAGAAGAAGACCTTCACCTTGTTATTGAATTCTGCTGGGTCGGCCATCGCCCCGCTGTAAATGGTCTTCAAGTCGAGTTTTGCCGGCGCAGGCGCTGGCTGGCCCATCGGGATTGGGCTGCCCGGGCCGCCGGGGCCGAATCCGGCAGCCGTGCCGCCGCTGAAGAGGCCAATGTATGAGAAATTGTCCAGGTTCGACATGGTGATGGCCGCCGTCATAAAGCCGCCCATCGAAAGCCCAGCCATCGCACGATGATCCTTGTCGGTTAGCGTGCGGAAGTTGCTATCCACCCACGGAATCAGATCGTTGATCATGAGCTTTCCGTAGGCTCCGCCGCCGGCTGCAAATCCAATGATGCCAGGCCTGCGTGCAGGCGCGGCCCCGGCAGGAGGTGCGGCCGGGCGGTTCGGAGGCGGCCCACCGGCGTTTCCTACTGCGCTGGTCTCCATCACTACGATCATCGGCTTCACCCTTCCCTGGGCGAGCAGATTGTCGAGGATCAGGTTAGTGCGACCCATCTCGATCCATACCCGTTCGTCTTCGCCTCCACCGTGCTGCAGGTAGAGCACCGGGTAGCGGGTTGACGTGTTCTTGTCATATTCCGGAGGAGTGTAGATGTAAATGTGACGCCATGATTCTGCGGTTTTGGAATAGTAGTTCTTGATCAGCACATTCCCGTGCGGGACGTCTTTCAGATCATAGAAATTGACACCCGGCTCCGGAATCTCAAAGCCGTTGCACATGTGGCCGTAGCCGATGAATGCGTTGGTGCCAGGATCGAGAACAACGGCGCCGTCAACGACCATCCAGTAATTGTGATAGCCGGGTGCCTGCGGTTCGCTGGTGTATGTCCACACACCATCTTCGCCCTTGACCATGTCGTAAGGAATGTTGGCAATGGAGACCTGCACCTTTTGCGCATCGAGCGCCTTGAAGTGGAACGTTACGCGCGAGTCCGCTTCGATCCTTGGATATTCGACACGCGGAAAGTTGTAGGGCGACGGATGCGCTGCAAACGCGGGTGCTGAGGCTGAGCGCAACGGGGCCGGCACTAATTCCTGTCGCTTCGTTTGCGCTGAACAGATTCCAGCGGCCATAGCAGTAAACACTAAACACAACAATGCTCGTTTCATAATTGTTGCCATTCTCCAGAGTGATCTTAGGGGCACACCAACTATCTCGCCGATTTCGGATTTCCGCAATCCAACTTCGAAAGTGAGGGAGGGCTGCTTAGATCGACGGCAACAGCGCAAAAGAAGTTTCAGGGGAGTGTGCATGCGGAAAACAGTTCTGCGAATGCCTTTCGGCCTCAGAAGCCGAGCGTGACGCCCTTCTCACCGATGACGGTAAAGCAATCGAGCAGGTGCGTCAGTCCGAGCAGTGCGCGGATTCGCTTGCCGAGATGCAGAAGCTCAAGGCTGCAGCCCTTGGACTTCGCCGAAACCATAAGCCGGACCAGAGTGCCCAGACCCATGCTGTCCATGTGAGTGAGTTCGGCGAGATCGAGGATGATACGCCGGTGATTTGGAATGAACTGGCAGACGCGCGCGTAGAAGTTGCTCGTGACATTGGAGACGAGGCGTCCATGAAGATGAACGATGACAACATCGCCCTTTTCTTCAACCGTAATGTTCAGCGTGCAAGGAGATACCGCGTCAGTCATTCACGATTTCCTGGCATTGTAAGTGTGTAGGGGAACCTGGGACAATCTGCAGCGATATTCTCACATCGGTAAGGATAAGCAAACAGGAATCTCATTGTGGCAGGCGCGCCGGCAAGTTTTCTTGTATCCGAGAGCCGACATACGGGCCTATACTCTGTGCGTTCCGATCTTCCCCGGATGGGATAACCCACAAATGAGAGGTGATGTGATGGCGAGTTACCTTCTTCAGGTCTCGTACACTGCGGAAGCATTGAACATGCTGGTCGCAAAGCCACAGAATCGAATGAATGTGGTGAAGAGGTCAGCTGAGAATTTGGGCGGCAAGCTGGTGAACGCGTGGATGTCGTTTGGCGACTATGACCTGGTTCTCATCTTTGAGTTTCCGAACAATGTGAGCGCGGCAGCGCTGGCAATCGCGGCGGCAGCAGGCGGATCGGTGAAGACAACCAAGACGACACCGCTGCTCTCGATCAACGATGCGATGGCTGCGTTTAAAAAGGCGAGCAAGTCAGGATACAAGCCTGTAGGCAAACGGTGATCTCTGCGCGATAGCCGTTGACTCCAAAAGCCGCGACTGCAAAACGTAAAGGCCCCGAGACACTGGGCCTTCACGTTTTGCACTGCTCCCTCACGATCGCTGCTGGCACAGCTCTTGATCCGTGGCCCTTACGCCTTGGCGGCGCGGCGCTCGCGGCCGCTCAGCAGGTAGATGGCGGCACGCAACTCAAGAAGCGGATCAGCCGAAGGCTCAATTCCATCCACGCGTGGAATGGGGTCGAAGATGATGTGCTTCTGCTGTGCAAGCGTATCGGCGACTACGGCGTTCAGTTCCAGCGCGCCCAATTCAAACAGTTCGCGTTCCTCGGGCCAGTGTATCGTCGCATCGTCTGTTACGTCGTCTGGTGCGGCTACCTGCACAAAAATCTTGAAGCGTGCCGGCCCCTTGCCAACGCGCGCTGCAATCTCATCGTAGTGGTAGTTTGCCGGCAGAGCGGCAACCTGCGCATCCGTCAGGAAATCGTTGCCCAGCTCAGGAATGATGCGATAGCGCCCGTAGCGGGATTCTCCCGCGCTGTTTGTGAACTTGAATGCAGTGACGCCGAAGTATGTGTCGCGCGCAAGGCTAGATGGGAATGGCTTGGGTGCCTGCACAAAGGCCAGCGCCGCGGGATGAGCTGCGAGAAATTTCTCGATCGGCTTGGGAGAAGCTACATCCGGTCCACTTGCCGCGGCAGCGCGCAGAAATTCCAGGAACTGATATCCATTGCGCGTGGGGAAACCGTCGGTCGAGTGAGCCACGATGTCGGTGTGCACATGTTCTGCAAGATCGAAACGGATCGCGAATCCGCGCGGATTTGCATCGGGCGCATTGTCGGGAATCTCAGGCAGTCCAGTTGAATTTGAGAAGCGCACCGTGACCGGCGTCGAGGGCCGCTGCAGATGCGGTGCTTGCGAGAACTCAGCAGCTTTGGCAGTTGGCGTAAAGACGCCGGTGATCATGATGCCCTTGGCGTGGGCGGGGCGATAGCCTGGGTGTGCTCCAAAGATTTGATGGAACTGTTGCAGTAGATCGTTGGCGAGGGCGACAACGCGTTCGTCCTGGGGTAGGGGCATAGTGACCTCCTGAATTTGGAAAGGAATTAGAAACGGTAAAGGTTCCAACGGCGGCCCGCACAGCAGCTCATTGCTTGGATGATACGCGTGAGAAATGGTTGCTACATTAATCGCCTGCGAATTAGATCAAGCGCCTGCTGCGACGCGAATTCGCGGATGCGCTGCCGGTCTCCGCGGAACGTACGGTCCATGACGTCGGTTCGATGAGAATCGGAAAGCGCAATGTAAACAAGGCCGACCGGCTTATTCTCTGTCGCACCTGAGGGCCCTGCGATCCCGGTGATGCCGAGTCCGAGCGTAGCTCCTGTGCGAATGCGAATACCGTTCGCCAGAGCCTCAGCCACTTCTGGCGAGACAGCTCCATGACGTGCGATCAGGTCTGCCGAAACTCCGGCGAATGCGGCTTTCAACAGATCGGAATAGACAACCGCCCCGCCAAGGAAAGTGCGCGAGCTGCCGGGGACAGATGTGATGCGCTGTGAAATAAGGCCGCCTGTACAACTTTCTGCCGCTGCAAGCGTAGACTGCCGGAGTCCGAGATAGTACAGCACAATCTGCTCGAGCGATTCACCGGTAGACGAGTAGAGCCACTCTTCGAGCGTCTCCTCAAGACGTCCGGCAAGTTCATCAACGCGCTTCTGAGCCAGCTCAGGATCTTTCTTGGAGCAGAGCAGCGTGAGCTGGATATCGCCCGCATGCGCAAGAATCGTGGTCTCAATATCGGGATAGGTGGTATAGATCGGCGCAAGCATCTTGTCCGCCTGCGATTCCGGAATCATCGCGGCCCGCAAGGTGCGCTTCGCAATGTGGCGCGTGGGAGCAGCCTCGCGCAGGCGAGTCATGCATTCTGTATCAAAGAGAGGCTTGCACTCGTTGGGGGGGCCGGGGACGAGCAGAATGAGCTTGCGATAACCCTCGAAAATTGTGTCGAGCCATTGCCCCGGAGCGCTTCCGTTGGCGTTGGGAAGGATGGTGGCTCCTTCAAGTACGTCGGCCTGCTTGAGATTGTTCTGCGGCATGGTGATGCGCCATGAGGCGGCGCGGGCGTGCAAAGCAGCTACTTGCGCGGCGTCGCGACGCAGACTGAGCGAGAGCGCTTCCGCAACAGCCTCACGAGTCAGGTCATCCTGCGTGGGGCCAAGGCCGCCCATCAACACAAGGATGTCCACACGCGTCAGTGCCGTACGAATGGAGCCGACCAGATCCTTCAGCCGGTCGCCAACAATGGTCTTGAACGTGACGGTGACGCCGATCTCGTTGAATTTTTCCGTAAGGTAGAGCGAATTAGTGTCTTGCCGCCACGGAGTCAACATCTCTGAACCGACGGCGATGATCTCAGCTTTCATGAAAATCAGTTCCTGGCTACTAGCTCTTGCTAGGCATTGCGCAGAAGTAAATTTTCGAGCGCGAAAAGATCTGAAAGCGGTGAGGATTTCAGAACAGGCTCATGCCCTCAACGCCCAAGTCCACATCATAAACGGCTTCGTTGGTGGTAAGCACCGCCGTACCAAGTGGCGAGAAAGATACGCCGACCAGGTTAATGCCGGACAGCACAAGCGATGCCTCACCTTCCGATGTAATGCGCACCAGTCCGCGGCGCCCTTTAAGGCACGCGGTCACGTAAACGTCACCCTCTTTTGAGATTGCCAAACCCTGCGGGCGGCCCAGTCCTCGGAACCACGGGCGAACATCACCATGAGTGTCGATGGCCCAGATGGCCTCGTTTGACGAGAGAGAAGGCGCTGTAACATACAGTGTCCCGGTGTTGCTCATGGCAAGGTGATAGGCGGAGACGCTTGGCTCGAGCGTGGCGTACACAAAGATCTGGCGTTGCGGATCAATCTTGAAGATGGTTCCGCTGCGGTCGCCAACGTACAGGTTGCCTTCAGTATCGAATGCCGCTCCAGTGGCGACGCCCATGCCTTCTGCATAGACAGCGAACTCACCCGCGGGATCGACGCGATACACCGCTCCCTCGGCGCGCGACGTGACGAAGAGATCGTCATCCGGTGAGATGGCCAAGCCGGTAGCGTTCAGGATTCCGGAAACAAATGGAGTGCCGTGGCCCCCGGGGCTGATGCGTACCACAGAGACCGGCATCTCCTTGCCGCGCTGTCCAGAGATAGTGGCGTAGACCATGCCGGAACGGCTGACGGCGGGACTGGTTACGGGATGAAGGCCGTCGGAAAGCTGGCGTGCAACGCGCAGTGGTGTGGCATTGCTTGCGCCCGTGGGGGTGTGCACTTCAATCAAGCCGGTAACCGCATCCTCGGGTACCGAGAAAGCAAGCCGCGTCGGGCGGCTCATAAGGACACGCGCGGAAAGCCCCTCGACGAGCACAACCGGCGGGCCGTCGGAATTGGGGCCCAGCAAAGTCCCGCGCAATTCCACTTCGCCCTGCGGCATTGCAGCGGCAGGAAACACGTCGTCGATGTGCGGGTCAAGGACAGGCTTTGGCGCGGATTGTGTCGTGTTTCGAGGCATTTTGGGGACTATTTAAAACCAAATACGCAGCAAAGCTGCTATACCCCAAGCATACAGCCCCGCGGCGACATCATCGAACACAATGCCCCAGCCTTCGGGGAGATCTTCGAGCTGCCGAACCGGAGGCGGCTTGGTCATATCGAACAATCGAAATAGAACCAGCGAGATGAGCGCATGACGCCAGTCGATGGGGCAGCCGAGCAGGGCAATCCATTGTCCGGCAACCTCGTCGATGACCACGAATTGCGGATCTTTGCGGCCGCTTTCACGGGCACAGATCGTGGCTGCGGGCACTCCGACGGCGATTGAGAATGTAATTCCAACCAAAAGGACAATGAACAGCACTTGCGGCGCCGGATGAAGACCCCACGCGCACGCCGCCCACAGTAAAACCGCTGCAACCGATCCCCAGGTGCCGGGACCCGGCTTGCCGTAGCCGGCTCCCAAAAAAGTGGCTACCGTGAAGGCCCATGTGGTTTTGTTTTGAATTGAGCCGGCCGGCGAAGGATCAGTTTTCATCTGAGTCCCCGCGACCTCCGTTGCCAAAGCCACCTCTCGGTTCGCAGCCCGCTTCACCCAGGTCTTCAAGCACCTCAGGGTCCAGAACAGGCGAGCTGATTTTGTAGACGCCCATCGCCCACTTACCTAGATCGATCTTGCGGCATCGGTCGCTGCAGAATGGGAAATCTTCGTCTGTGGATTGCACCAGCATTCCGCAGGTAGGGCAGTGCAATAGCTTGGCTGATTTTTTCTTTTGAGCCATAACGCAAAAACCGTCAAGTGATATGTTAGCGCGATCAGCAGCCTTCAGTTTTCAACTGATAACTGACGGCTGATAGCAGAAAGCGCTTTTTAGTTTGCAGTTCCAAGAATCCTGGCCACAACATCGTAGTCGTGCGCCTCGGTGATTTCGGCGCGGTAAAAGCGGCCGGCCTCAAGCGTGTCGAGATCAGCAAAGTCGTTGAGGTATACCTTGCCGTCGATCTCGGGTGCGTGAAATTGAGTGCGGCCTTCCCACAGCAGCGGCGTTTCTTCTGACTCGCCTTCGGCAAGAACCATTACTTCCCGGCCCACCCACTTTTGCTTGGCGCGCTTTGAGATGGACTGCTGCAGCTTCATGATGCGCCGCTTACGCGATTCGATGGTGCGCCTGGTCAGTTTGCTGTTGAGCGCATGCGCTGCCGAGCCCTCTTCATCGGAATATGTGAACACGCCGAGCCAGTCGAACCTGGCTTCGGCAATAAACTCTTCCAAAATCTCTACATCGCGAACTGACTCGCCGGGGAAACCGACAATGAAGCTGGTGCGCAGCGCAATGGCAGGAACCGCGGCACGGACCTTTTCAAGGGTCTTGAGAAAAATGTCTGCTCCGGCTCCGCGCTTCATGGTTTTCAACACATCTGCCGACGCGTGCTGAAGAGGAACGTCCAGATACTTGCAGATGTTGTCATGCTTTGCAATCGTTTCCAGCAGTTTTCCGGTGACGCGGTTCGGATAAGCGTAGAGAAAGCGCAGCCAGCGCAGGCCCTCGATGCGGGCAAGCTCATCGAGCAACGTTGCGAGTCCGTCTTTAAGCCCGAGGTCTTCTCCGTAACAGGTTGTGTCCTGGCCGATGAGCGTGATCTCCTGCACGCCACACGCAACAAGTTGCCGTGCTTCTGCCACCACCGACTCAAAGCGGCGCGAGCGGAACTTGCCTCGTAGATTCGGAATGACGCAGAACGTGCAGGGGTGATCGCAGCCTTCGGCGATCTTGATGTAGGCCGAAGATTTGGGCGTGGTCAGAAAACGTGGTGTTGATTCGTCGTACAGGTAAGTGGGCAGCAGATGGGCCGCACCCTGCCATTCGTCGCGGCTGAACCGGCCCTGCTGCTCGCGGTGTTCGCCTTCCGCGCGAGAAGTTATGTGGGTGCCGGAGAGAGATTCCTGGCCGGGGCGCGTTTGCGCAGCAGTCAAAATATTAAATGGGGAAGGCGTAGCAATTCGTGGCGCAATGCCCGCGGCTTCAAGAATGGATTCGAGTTCGCCGGTTCCTACCACGGCGTCCACTTCGGGAATGCTCTTACGGATCTCGTCGCGGTAGCGCTCCACCAGGCAGCCCGCAACGATGAGCTTCTTCGCGGAGCCCTTGGTCTTGTAGCGAGCCATCTCAAGGATCGTATCCACGGACTCCTGCTTGGCCGTGTCGATAAAACTACAGGTGTTGACGACGAGGATATCGGCCTCTTCTGGACGCGCGGTCAGGCGCGCGCCGGCGTGGTCGAGGAGGCCCATCATGACCTCGGAATCGACGAGGTTTTTGGAGCAGCCAAGGGAGATAAAGCCCACGGAAGGGGCTGCGGGAGAGGTAGTTTTGCTCACTCTTTTATTGTACCGGTGAAGCATTCGCCAAGACGGTATCGAACTGAAACCAAGAGCAGCAATTGCGATCAACAGAGCCAGCCTCGGGTGCTAAAATCAATCAGTGCCGGGTCCTACGCGACGTAATCCCGCCAACCCCGCCAGGTCCGGAAGGAAGCAACGGTAACGGGCTAGTACGGGCGCAGTAGGTCACCCGGTACTTTTTTGGCGTCTTTTTACTCTGGTTTGATTACGTGGCGAGTCCGGATTCCTTCTCCTGTGAGCACGCCACAAGGAGCAATACATTGAGCTTGACCGTTCGCCCTGTGGTTGGCCATCGCGCTAAAATCACCGCGCTTGGCACTTATGTCCCTCCCGATGTCATTACCAATCAAGACCTCGAAAAGTTAGTCGAAACCAGCGATCAGTGGATCATGGAGCGCACCGGTATCAAGACCCGCCATAAGCTGGCTGCCGGGCTGGGAGTGAGCGACATGTGCGCAGAAGCGGCCAAGAGATGCCTGGCCGCGCGTGGAATCGATGCGAGTGAAGTCGAACTCATTATCGTGGGCACCGTGACGCCGGACATGATGTTTCCAGCGACCGCTTGCCTGGTGCAGGACAAGATCGGGGCTCCCAAAGCCTGGGGCTTCGACATCTCAGGCGGCTGCTCAGGATTCGTCTATGCCCTGCAGGCCGGCGTCAAGATGGTGGAGAGTGGAGCACACAAGAAGGTGATTGTGTGCGGCGCGGATGCCAACACCCGCATGACGGACTACACGGATCGCACCACCTGCGTCTTGTTTGGCGATGGCGGTGGAGCCGTACTGATTGAACCTGCCGAAGAAGGCGAGATCGGATTCATCGACTTTGAAAACGAAGTAGACGGATCGGGCGGAGTGAGCCTGAATCTCAAGGGTGGCGGAAGCCTGAATCCCTCAAGCCACGAAACCGTCGATAAGAAGTGGCATTACATCTACCAGGACGGCCCCGCCGTGTACAGGTTCGCAGTGCGCAAGATGGCCGAAGCCACAACAAAGTTGCTTGAACGCAACGGCGTGACCGGCTCCGATCTGGGCTGCTTTATTCCTCACCAGGCAAACAAGCGCATCATCACGGCCACGGCTGACCGGCTTGGCCTGACTCCGGATCAGGTGGTTATCAATATCGAGAAATACGGAAACACCTCGGCGGGCACCATTCCTCTGGCCATGGAAACCGCAATCGAAGAGGGCAAGATGAAGAAAGGCGACCTAGTGCTACTGGCCGCCGTCGGCGCGGGCTTTACTGTCGGTGCGACACTGCTGCGCTGGGAGATCTGAGAGAAGCAGGTCAGCAAGTCGGCGGCGCTTTGCGCCTGTCAGTAAGTTAGCTGGAGTTGCGCGAGCCTGAACACTGTGCCGTCAATTTTGTTCGCACTACTGAATTGCGTCCGATTCACGTCCCAAAAGTAATTCACGCTCGCTACGATTCCAGCCGATGGTGACGTTTCAGGGGCCAACTGCGTCTGACTCAATTTGCAGACCGAAGTGTTTGGCATATACTGTGCTCCTCAAACCCGCAGAATCAATGCCGGTGGATTGATCCGGCTTGTCGGGCGTGGGAGAAGAAGCGGCGAGGTGAGTTTCACCCCGTCATTGGAAACGAACTGTTGACATAGAATCTAAAGCTCTCGTAAGGAGAGTAAGAAGCGGAGGCTGACCATGGAAGTGGAGTTCACCGCCAGACAAGTGAGAATCTCAAAGGCGCTGCGGGCCTATGCCGAAGAGGGCATGGAGCGGCTCGGCCGGATCCTCGGCAAGGGCGCGCACGCCAGCATTACGTTCAGTGCGCAACGGCGCGTACAGATTGTTGAATTAACGGTCAAAGGCCGCTCAAAAAAGATTGCGGCTACCGGCAAGGCAGACACGCTGGAGTCGGCCCTGAGGCAGGCGATGGCTCACGCGGAGCATCAGGCTCTCAGGTTCCGTGGTCGCCGTATCGTGAGCAAGCGCCTCCCCAAGGAAGAGAAAATTTTGACGGCGCCGCCGGTAGCGCGGCCCAAGTCCAGAGCCACGCCCGCCTCGAACGGGACAGGCCCAGCGCTGGAACGCCCTGCTGCCAAGACGCGCGCATCGATCGCTGTCCATTCATTTCCAGCCAAGCCTGCCGTTGTTGAACCCCACATCCTGAGGAACGGCGACGCAATTTCTCTCAAGCCCTTGACCATCGAAGAAGCTGTGAAGGAAGCGGAGTTCCGCGACCGCGACCTGCTTATATTCCGCACCGTTTCGGGAGATGTGTACGTGCTGCATCGCAGACGCGATGGCCAAATGGAACTCGTGGAGATTCCCTGAATTCACGACTGGCGTCACGGATTGATTCAGTCGAACTGAAACGGTCGAGCTTTTGCCGGTGTGCAATCTTTTGCGCGCATCAGGACGATTCCGACTAATGCGCAACACGAAATTCTGCGATCCCATTGAACGATGAACACATTGCGCTCGCGCGTTCGGTGACAGTGCGTGTGGACTTTGGTTATGGCTGATACCCGGTTTTGGGGATGGCTGCCAACTCGCTTAACTCCTACGATTTAGACAATCAGTGAGGCACTCCCTTATCGGGCGGGCGGGACCTAACGTGGAACGGACAATAATGGGATCGGTAGAAGTTCTGTCGGAGGCATTGGGCTTGAATCTTCAGGACAACCCGGACGCCGCAAGACAGCGCGAAATCCTGGATGCACTGCCGGTACTGATTTTTCTTGAGCGTGCCGGCAAAATTGTTTATGCCAATGCCGAAGCACGCACATTGCAGGGATTGACTGAAGGCGAATGGGTTCCGCGTGGCGTGGAAGACGTCCTTTGGGGCCTCTATCCTGGAACCGCCGAACCCCAGACGATGCTGAAAGGGACGGGATCGGGCAGCCCGTTTCATGCAACTATGCCTGCGAAGAGCGGCAAGCTGCTTTCGGTTGAAGGCACCTACTGCATTTTGAGCGCGGAACTGCGCGAAGCGGTCATTGTGGCTCATCCCAGCAGCCGTGAGCGCGCTCCCAAATCGCGCCTGATGGAAGACGTGCTGGCCAGCATTCCTGAAGCGGTCGCTATTGAGCACGGCGGCCACATCCTCTACACGAATCCCGAGTTCACGCGCATGTTCGGCTATGCGGCTGAGGAAGCCAGCGGCGGAAGCCTGAACCAGTTGATTGTGCCCGAAACCCGGCTGAGCGAACAGACAACACTCGAAAAAGCAGTGAATGAACAGGGTCGCGTGATGGTTGAGACCGTTCGTGTGAACAAGCTGGGGGAGCTGGTAGACGTGAGCATGAACTGCGCGCCCCTGCTGGTGGATCAAGCGCGCGCCGGCTATGTGTACACTTTCCGCGATATCAGCGACCGCCGCCAGGCCGACGACAAGCTGCAGCATGACGCAATGCACGATGTGCTGACAGGATTGCCAAACCGTGCGCTCTTCACAGATCGTTTGAACCAGGCGTTTTCGCGCCGTGTGCGCCGACCCGATCAGAGCTGTGGCGTGCTCTTCCTGGACCTGGATCGCTTTAAAGAGATTAACGATGTGCTTGGCCATGCGGCGGGCGATGTGGTGCTGGTCTCCACAGCCGAGCGGTTGCTCAGCGCGTTGCGGCCGCAAGACTCACCGGCCCGGCTAGGTGGCGACGAGTTTGCGGTGCTCGTTGAAGGCATAACAAATGCAAGCGACCTTGAGACCGTGGCTCGCCGTGTTCTGGTGGCGATGTCAAAGCCGTATGAAGTATTCGGTCACCAGGTGAATGCCGGTGCAAGCATTGGCGCCGCGCTGGCGGGGCATGAACACACCTCTCCCGATCTCTTGATCAGGGACGCTGATTTTGCAATGTATCGCGCCAAACAATCGGGCGGCAGACGTTACGAGGTCTTTGACAAGCATCTTGAGGTTACGATTGCCAGTCAGCAGGAGCGTGAACGGGAGTTACGATACCGGCTTGAGAAGCGGATGCTCGAACTTCGCTATCAGCCCATGTTCCGGCTGCAAAGCGGGATGGTGCTTGGTTTTGAGTGCCTGCTGAGGTGGCGCGGGCATGAAGGTTCAGTAGATCATTTCGATGACCTGCTGGCAGTGGCTGAAGAAACGGGCCTCTCGATTACACTGGGACGCGAAACCATGGAGGCTGTGTGTTGGCAGCTCAGGAATTGGAAGAATACTTCTCCGGAAACGGATGTTCTGCTGAGCATGAACCTAACACAGCGTCAATTCTACAGCCCAGACATGCCCCTGCAGTTGCAGCGCACTATTGTGGCCAGTGGGGCCGATCCCGCGCGGCTGTTGTTTGAAGTTCCGGAAAGCGTCGTGAACGAGAGTCCGGATGCGGCAGTGCCGGTGTTGCAGCGCCTGTTGGACTGCGGCGTACATGTAGCACTGGACGAATTCGGATCAAGCCTCGCTCCCCTGAATCATTTCCTCCGGTTGCCGTTCGACATGGTAAAGCTGGATGCCAAGCTGACCGCGGGCGTAACATCGACCGGCAGATATCAGACGGTGATCGAGTCGTTGTTGAGGCTTGGTCGCAGTCTGGGAATGCAAGTAGTTGCACAGGGCATCGAAACCAGCGAGCAGTTGCGTGCGCTTTTGCGGCTTGGCTGTGATCTGGGACAGGGCAAACTGCTCTCTCCAAACCTGGACGTGGAGCAGGCACTTCGTCTGGCTGAACCGGGCCAGACTCCCATGGCGCAGGGTACATAACGAAGTGCAACATCGAACAGCGTTTTCGGTGTAGCATGGGCGAATGAAAGTAGATAAGCCCGCTAGCCCGAGGGCCAAATCGCAGGCTGGTTCCAGGAAACCTACATCGGCGGAGACGCCGGCAAAGGAACTTGTCATCGTCACTGGAATCTCTGGTGCGGGCAAGGCTTCGGCTCTGAAGGCGTTTGAGGATCTTGGATATCACTGCGTCGACAATCTGCCGTTGGAATTGCTGCCTAACTTTGCTGACCTGGTAAGCAAGTCAAAGGAAATGGAACGGGCTGCGATCGTAGTCGATGTCCGCGAAGGTCCCACCGTAGACCGCCTGCCCGAGATCCTGAAAAGTGTGAGGAAGCTGCTGCGCACGCGCGTTGTGTTTCTGGATGCGCAGGACGCGGCTCTGGTGCAGCGCTTCTCTGAAACGCGGCGGCCCCATCCACTTGGAAAATCAGAAACGGTGTGGCGGTCGATCGTGGAAGAGCGTCAGGTCCTCGACCCCATCCGCGACGTCGCTGAAACATTGATCGATACCTCGATCTTCAACGTGCACGAGTTGCGTGCCTATATTCAGGACCGCTACGGACACAAACAAAAGGCCAACCGCCTTCTTGTCTCCTGCTTGAGTTTCGGATTCAAGAATGGCGTGCCGCTCGACGCTGACATGGTGTTCGACGTGCGGTTCCTGCCCAATCCGCATTTTGTGCCGGAGTTTCGGAATAAGACCGGGCTCGACAAGAAGGTTGCGGACTTTGTGCGTGGGTTTCCGCAGACTCGAGAATTCCTCGATAAGGTGAGCAAGCTGATGCTCTACCTGCTTCCACATTATGTGAAGGAAGGGAAGAGCTACCTGACCGTCGCCTTTGGATGTACGGGCGGCCAGCACCGGAGCGTGATGATGGCTGAAGAGATGGCGCAACGGTTGTCAAAGGCCGGCTATCAGGTCAAGGCTTTACATCGGGACATTGTTAAGAAGCGGAGCTAGTGCGAACCGCCACAAATCTCATCATGCTCGTGCCTCACAGACCTCATGTACCAAAAATTTCCGTTTCAGGTATCGATCTAACCACACCCGAACCGGGTACATTTTCCGTCCGAACAGGCGCCGCGTGCCCCATGTATGACAGCATCTACTCCAGTCAAGGGAAAAAGACGTAGGACTCCCTGTTGTGATCGGGGCGGTGTCAAGGGCGCCGTATTCTGGCGTTCATCTTGACCCTTGACGCCACCTCGATCACTGCGACAATCGGCCTGGGAATGAAGCTCAGAGTTTTTTGCTGAGCTTCGTTCCATAGTTGCGAAACCGTTCATCATTGCTAAACGACCCGAGCTCGCACGTTGTTCAATCACTCTCGATGGCAACCAACAGGTTCCACCAACCATGTATTCGGTCTGGTACAGCACCATGATTTCCTGTTCAAACTCTTTCCTCGCGGAAAGAGGCGAGGCGTCCAATCATTCAACCGGTCCCTTACTGCGACCAACGGGGCACTCGGACTGCCTCGCATGCGAACCGCGCTCCAACATCTGTCTGTAATCCTGCCCGGAGCGCAACATCCAATACAACCTCACTGCCAGCTTATGAGCAATGGCCACCTTGGCGACGCCGTGATGCTTGTTCATCGACAGCCGTACATACTGCCGATGCCAGCTCGCATCGTACCGCTGGGCCGTGGTCGCGGCCTCCACCAGCAGCCAGCGAAGAAGCGTGTTGCCTTGCTTGGTGATGTGCCCCATCTGCTGCTGGCGCTTGCCGCTGGAGGCCTCCGACGGAATCAGTCCCAGGTAGCTGCCCACCTGCTTGCCGCGCGGAAACCGTCTCCAGTCGCCGATCACCAGTACATAAGCAAGCGATATGACCGGCCCCACTCCCGGGTGCGTCATCAACAGCCGCGCCTCACCATGTAGCTCGGCCGCTGCCTGTACGGCCTTATCCAACGGCTTGATCCGCTGCTCCATCGCATCCAGCAACGCCAGAAGATCCGTTCGCCGATCCGCATACCAGCCCACCAGCGGCAACGACTCGATCTGCTGGCGGCGCCTGCCGGACCAGCTCCGCGAACCCGTCAATCCTTCACTCTTGGCGATCGAATCCAACTGGTTGATGATCCGCGTTCGCATCCGCACCAGCCGGCAACGATGCAACAGCAACTCTCGCTGTTCCTGGTTGGCTACCGGCGGCTGCCACACCGCCGGGAAACGGTTCTCCACCAGCAAGCGCAAAATGTGCCGCGCATCCCGCTTGTCGGTCCGCTGCTCGCGCGGCGCCGCTGCATGAATCGCGCTGGCATCCCCCACCAGCAGTTCATGACCGGCCTCGCTCAGCAGCTTGCGGAACCAACGGTCGTTCCCCGTTGCTTCCATGCCCACTTGTACCCCGCGGCCATCGAACGAACCATAAAACCGCACGGCTTCTTCGCGATGGCTTAACCGACGCTCACCATATTCGCCCGTTTCCTGGTCCACAAACGCTATCTGCTGGAAACTGGGATGAAAATCACAACCTATAATCATCGTCATGCTCGGCTCCCTTCTCCCGAGCTACACGGTCGCCTAGCAGCAACCAGTCTACTCAGGCAAAGGGAGCCGACGCTGTCATGTAATCATTCATCGAGCGTGCTTTGCTCGATGAGTAGGATGCCAAACGGACCTGATCGATCCTCGACTGGATGAGCTTTTCACCAGAAGGACAGCGTCTTCTAGCTTATCTCGGTAATGAAGTCAGCCAGCGTTCAAGCGGCTCTCCAATACCTTGATTCGTGGTGAGTGCCGCGCGTGTCTTCTGGACCGTCACCTTGGCGTATGCCGTCTGGATTTCCGATGAAGCATCCTGCGCCGGCGATTGTTCTTTCACGATCCACAACGACGGAATACGAAGCGCGGCAGCAGGCGCTTCGAGATCGTAACGGTCGTGTATCAGCCAGTGCGCAGGAACAATCCGAGCCCGCCCGTCGTTAAAGATTACGCTTACAGGGTCTTTGAGCGGCGACTCCAGCACAACTCCTGCCAATTCCCGATGCGCGGCGGCGACTTCGAGGGCGAGGTTGGCTCCAAGGCCGTCTCCGATAATCACAATGGAATGTGGATCGATGTGCCGCGTGCCCGTCAGGTATTCGAGCGCCCAGTTTGCATCCTGCAGCCAACTGGCCTCGCTCGGGTGCTGGAACTGGCTTTTGCCATAACCGCGGTAATCGAAAGCAAGAACATTCAAGCCGGCCTTCTGAAGCTCGCCGAGAACGGGCAGCGTATCGCCGAGGTTTCCGGCCTTACCATGCAGGTAGAGCGCCGTATAGTGAGCCGAGGCTGCCGGAATCCACCAACCTTGAATTTGGGCCGCGCCGGCATTTGTCGTGGCAAACGAAATCTGATCGTAAGCAAGCCCAATATTCGAAGGATTACGGGACACGCTGGAGGTTGGGTGGTAAAGCAACTGCCAACTGCCCTGCCAGAAAAGCAGGCAAAACACCCCCCAGGTGCACAATGCCGCTGCCGGCAGGGAAATAGCTAATGCGATCAGCAACCATCGGCCGGAGACAGTGGGATGCTCCGGGTGATGCTTGGCGGAGTGCTGCGGTGAGCCGGGCTTCTGTGCTCGAGATTTCGATTTGATTTGAGACTTCCTGGTAGCCATGAATAAGGGAGCTCAGAACAAGAGCGCTTCTATTATGCTAACGTCACCGGGCGGCTCAGCAAGTTACGGGACACTGCAGAGTGTGACCTTGGCCGCGGCGGGAATTATCCTTCAAGGTGTATAGTTGGTCTGGCGTCGAAAACGTTTTCGAAAAATGGAGAAATGGGGCTAATGGCAGCGGAAATTGGAATTGCTCGTCAAGCGGACAACGAAGTTTTCTTGATAACCAGCGGAGACCTCCGGCTTTCAGCGAACCAGGTTTGCTGGCCTGCACAGCGCGATATGGAAGCGAAGCTGACCGCGGCATTTGCACAGAAGGGTTTCAAGCTGACCCGCGCACATGCATACGATCCGGCTCTGAAGCACGGCTTTATTTCATCGCAGCGCATGGGCATGGATGTATTTATGAATATCCATCCCGAGGCGAAGCTGGTGTTTGCGACCGCAGCCTGGCAATACAGCCACCATGTTTTGCCGGGAATGCGAAGCCACAAGGGACCGATTCTTACCGTGGCGAATTGGTCCGGGCAGTGGCCGGGGCTTGTGGGTTTGCTGAACCTCAACGGCTCGCTAACCAAGGCAGGCCGTGCATTCTCGTCCATCTGGAGCAAGGATTTTACCGATTCGTTTTTCCTGAACGCGCTGGATGAGTGGTTGAAGACGGGAAAGATTATGCACGATCTGAAACACGTGCACGATCTCGACCCCGGCAAGTTGCCGGCCGATGCCGCAAAGTTGGGCGCGGACCTGGCTGCGGATCTGCGCTATCGCAAGGCCATTATGGGCATCTTCGATGAGGGCTGCATGGGCATGTACAACGCCATCGTCGACGACGAGTTGCTGAATTCGGCGGGGATCTTCAAGGAACGGCTAAGCCAGTCGGCGCTGGTGGCCCGGATGCGCACCGTTACCGACGCAGAAGCGCGCGCCGTATTTGATTGGCTGGTTGCTAAGGGGCTGACGTTCCGGCTGGGAAGCGACGAGGCCACGGAACTGACACTGAACCAGGTTTTAGATCAATGCAAAATGTACATTGCCGCAGTGCGCATCGCAAGTGAGTTTGGCTGCGACACGATCGGCATTCAGTATCAGCAGGGCCTGAAAGACATGGCGCCCGCGTCCGATCTGGCCGAGGGATTGCTCAACAATGCCGAGCGTCCACCGGTGCTCGCCGAGAACGGCAAAGACGAACTCTTCGCAGGCGGACCTTTGCCGCACTTTAACGAGGTAGACGAATGCGCAGGCACGGATGCGCTGATCACCAATCGCTGCTGGAAAGCGCTGGGCCTCGATCCTTCGACGACGCTGCACGACGTGCGTTGGGGCGAGCATTACAAAGAAGACGGAATCGATGCATTCGTGTGGTTGCTGCAGATTTCGGGCGCAGCGCCCGCGAATCACTTTGTAAATGGATACGAAGGCGCAATCAGCGAAAGGCAGCCCGCAATGTACTTCCCGCTTGGCGGGGGCTCACTGAAGGGAGTTGGCAAACCGGGCGAGATTGTATGGAGCCGCGTCTTCGTGGAAGGCAGCGCGTTGCATGTGGATCTGGGGCGCGGTACGGTGGTGAGCCTGCCTACCGCCGAAACTGAACGCAGGTGGAAGGAAACCACTCCGCAGTGGCCCATCGTCCACGCGGTGCTGCACGGAGTTGGGCAGAATGAGATGATGGCCAGGCATAAGGCCAACCACGTGAACGTGGCCTATGCTCCATCTGCGGATATTGCGGACAAGGCGATGGCCACTAAGGCAGCGATGTTCGCCGAATTAGGCGTCAAAGTGCATCTTTGCGGCGTTACGCTCTGAAGCAGTAACCAACTTTAAAAGCGCCCTCAGGACTGCGCATGCTTTGCCGCCATCTCCAGCGGCATGGGGATGATTCCTAGCTCCTCGTAGATCGGCCGTACGGTGCGGCGCAAAACGGGCAGGCGCGTGAGGAACCATCCAGCGGCGAGAAGAAGCAAGATGCCGTTGATGATCATGGTCATTGGCGCACCCAGATTATGCGCCATGGTTCCGGCCAGCAGGCTGCCAAATGGGGCCATGCCCATGAATGCCATGGTGTAGTAGCTCATAACGCGGCCGCGCATCTCTTCGCTCGTGATCGTCTGGATGATGGTGTTGCTGGCGGCCATCACCTGCATGAGGCCTGCTCCGGCAGCGGTCACGGCAATCAATGAAAGCCAGAAGTTGTACGAGAATCCGAAGCCGACGAGAGCCGCTCCAAAGAGGAGCGCCGCCATGGCAATCATGCGGATCAAGCCGCGCACGCTCTTGCGCGCAGCAAGCGAGAGCGCTGAGGTGAGTGAGCCAAATCCCATGGCGCCCATCAGGAATCCGAGCGTGTGCGGACCGCCGTGCAGTACATCCGCTGCTTCAATGGGCATCAGGACCACCAGCGGCATTCCCATCAGGCTGGTGAGACCAAAGAGCGTGAGGATGATGCGGATGGGCACGAAGCCGGAAACATATTTCCAGCCGTCGTGCAGTTCGCTCAGCATGGATGTAGAACTGCGGCGCGCCTGCTGCGCATTGAGCCGCATGGCTAGCAACGATGCAACGACGGCAATATAGCTCACGCCGTCGACCAGAAAGCACCATCCTTCGCTGCTCACAGCAATCAACATTCCGGCCAGGGAAGGACCGATAAGGCGGGCGACGTTGACCATGGAGGAATTGATGGCAATCGCGTTTCCGAGATCAGCGCGGTCATCGACCATCTGCACGGTGAAGGCCTGTCTGCCGGGCATATCGAACGCATTGACCACACCTTGCGTGATTGAGAGGATCACAAGCAACGGAATCGTGATGTGCCCTGAGAGTGTCATTACTGCCAGAGTGAGCGACTGAATCATCGAGAGCACCTGCGTCCACACCAGCACCTTGCGGCGATCAAGTCGATCGACCCACACGCCTGCGAATGGAGCAATGATGAAAGAGGGAATCTGTCCGGCAAAACTTACCATGCCCAGCAGTAGTGCCGATCCTGTGAGACGGTAGACGAGCCAGCTTGTCGCAATGCGCGTCATCCATGTGCCGATGAGCGAGATAGTCTGTCCGCCAAAATAAAGGCGGAAGTTGCGATGCCGCAAAGCTCGCCAGGCATGCGAGGCACGGCCAAATTTGCTGAGCATAGAGCTGGTCAGACCTCTTGTTTCAGGCGCAAGCGAGTTGTCGTTTTTGCGGTCCATCAAAAGAGGTGTCGTGCCAGGGTGATTCGGTGCGGAGCGCGCAGTCGAACTATCTCTACTTTAACCGGTCACGCTGAGGCATTCGTTTTGGGCTAATCGCTAATGGCGTGGTCGGTTTTGATGTCCACGCTGCTCCACGCCTTTTGCTGTGTCCAAGGTTCGGTGGGCGCACTCCAGAATTCATCGCCGGCGGACAGGCCAAGAGGCAACCATGCTGCGGAGCAAAGGTACAGGCTGCCCGTTGAGATGTAATTCTCGCCAATCGACGGCTGGTGCCCCGCGAATCCAATGGTGAGCCAGCCCTTGCTGTCGTACGTTCCCGGTGCGGAATCCATGCGGTGCATCACGGCAGTAAGAGCGCATCGCACCTGTGCAGGGCTTACGCCTTCAGGCAACTTGCGGCGCAGCGACATCTCAGCGAGATGGTGGAATGTGCCATAACGATAGGCGAGCGAGCGGCCGATGGCCGGGTAGGTGGCCTCCGGGCTGATGAGGCGCTCCTGGATTGCCGCGTAGCGCACCGCTCGTGCTTCAACGGCGGGCCGCAGTGATTCCCACCGGTTCACCGAGCGGACGCAGTCGAGCACGTTCAGCATCATGGGCTGAATCACGTAGCTGTTGTAGTAGTCCCAGTGGAAGGTTGGACCGTCGCCATATATGCCGTCGCCCTTGTACCACTGCTGGTGCTCCCGCAGCGCGTAGTCGATGCGCATGGTGTCCCACGGGCGACCAACTTTGGCAAACATTGCTTCAATGGTCGCGGAGAAAAGGAGCCAGTTGCTCTGACCGGGTTGGATCTTGCGGGTCTCAAGCAGCGAGCGGATCAGGTTCTCCTTCGTTTCATCGTCAAGCTTTGCCCACAGCTCGTTGGGAGCGCGCACGACGGCCAAAGCAAGAAACGCCGCGTCAACCAAAGATTGCTGGTTACTGCCGAAGTTGAGTGCGTCAGGCGATTTTGGGTCGCAACCATACTTGATGGCGAGTCGCGCCCATTCGCGATACCGCGTATGCAGCGCTTCTTCGGCAGGATCGTTGCCGTGTGCGCCTTCGAGCCAAGGCGCAAGCCCGCAAAGCAGGCGTCCCACGGCTTCAAGGTGCGCACACTCAGCGCGTGAAGCCTCCTGGCCTTTCGCGCATTCAATCGGCATGGTGGCGCGAAGCTGCTGCTGGCTGATGGCCTTGAGAAGCGGCTGTGAGACACGCTCAACAATGGCAAGCCACTGTCTGCGGTCTTCGCTTCCCCTGTGGGGCTGCGGAGGAGGAGCGGTGGCGCCTGCTTGGGTTCCCGCAATCAGCGGAGCAGACGCAAGCAGAGCGCTCTTTAGAAATGTTCGCCGAGAAGCCCTGGACCGAGACGCACTGGATTGAGACATATGACGCAAGTCCTTGTTGACCGTTCAGGCCAGCAAACATTCTAGCTTCCCGTGGTTGCCGTTTGGGTAACTGCACAACGTGCGAGCGCGACGGCTTGTTCCATTAGAGTGGGAATTGGACGTGCGAAAGTGCACAACGGGGAAGCGTTGACAGCGGGCAAACAGCTACACGAGCTATTGCGGAAGGTATTCGGATTTGCGGGCTTTCGTCCCGGGCAAGAGGAAGTGTGTCGCGAGGCCATCGCGGGACGCGACTTGCTTCTCGTAATGCCAACCGGCGCGGGAAAGAGCCTATGCTACCAGTTGCCGGCCATTGCGCGGGGCGGAACGGCTCTTGTCATCTCTCCGCTTATCGCGCTCATGGAGGACCAGGCGGCAAAATTGGACGCGCTTGGGCTGCGTGTGGCGCGCATCCACTCGGGTCTGGATCGCGGCGTGTCGCGTCAGGCATGTGCGGAGTATCTGAACAATGAATTGCAGTTCCTGTTTATTGCGCCCGAACGGCTGCGGGTACCGGGTTTTGTTGAGATGCTCGCCAAGCGCCGCCTGGCGTTGATTGCCATCGACGAGGCGCACTGTATCTCGCAATGGGGGCATGACTTCAGGCCCGACTATCGCATGCTGGGCGAGTATCTTCCCCGGTTGCGCGGCGAGGGCGACGCGGTTCCCGTGCTGGCGCTGACTGCCACAGCGACTCCCGGGGTGCAGACGGATATTGTTGCCCAGCTCGGGATGCGCGATCCAGCCAGGTTCATCCACGGTTTCAGGCGGGAAAATCTGGCGATTGAAGTGGTGGAGCTTTCGGTGCCGCAGCGTGCCGGGGTGATCGTGAATCTACTGGCGGATGGTGCGCGCAGGCCTGCGATTGTGTACGCAGTGTCTCGCAAGCAATCCGAAATGCTCGCGGAAGAGCTTCGCCAAGGAACAGGCAAGGCCAAAAAGATATCCGCGGCGGCTTACCATGCCGGTCTGGATCCCGAGACGCGTGGGAGGGTACAGAAAGCATTTCAGACGAGCAAACTGGAGGTTGTAGTTGCAACCATCGCTTTCGGTATGGGTATCGATAAGGCTGATATTAGGACGGTTGTACACGCCGGGCTACCGGCAACCCTTGAGGGTTACTACCAGGAGATTGGGCGTGCGGGCAGAGACGGCGCATTGAGCAGAACCTACCTGATGCACTCGTACGCCGACCAGCGAACGCACGACTTCTTTCTGAATCGCGACTATCCTCCCGTGGAGAATTTGGAGCGGGTTTTCCGGATGCTGAGTGTCGATCCAAGGCCTGTCGAAGAGCTGGCAGCTTCTTCGAAACTACTTGAAGAAGAGTTCACTAAAGCGCTGGAAAAATTGGAGATTCATGGCGGCGCGCGCGTCGATTTTGGAGGTATGGTCACCCGTGGCGCCGTGGGATGGAAGAAAACCTACTCGGTTCAGGCACAGTACAGAGCCCAGCAATTCGCCCGGGTCCTCAGCTTTACAGAGTCGACCGAGTGCCGCATGGCCGCGCTCGTCCGTCACTTTGGCGATGAGGAAGATGCCAGTCGGGGATGCGGCAAGTGCGACGTGTGCGATCCGGCCGGGGCCGAGCTGAAGCAGTTCCGTCACGCAACGCAGGCAGAACGCGAAATGGTGCAGAAGATCGTAGACGAATTGCGGCCGGTGGATTACCGCGCCGCCGGTGCACTGCAGAGAACGCTGGAGGCGCAGATGCCCACGAGCCGCGGTGTCTTGGATGCGCTCCTGAACGCGATGGTGCGGTGCGGGCTGATTGAGATTGAAGACGCCGAGTTTGAGAAGAACGGAGAGATGATTCGCTTCCGCAAGGTTCGCCTGACCGAGGCCGGCTACGAGGTGCGCCGCACAACCCCGGTGGAATTGTTGATCAGCGACGGGATTGTTGCAGCCTTTGGCGGGAGTAACGGCGCACAACCACGGAGAAAGCAGGGCTCGGCGGCAAAGTCTGCAAAGAAGCCCGCCAACCCGTCGAGCCAGTCCGTAGAGATGTCTGCAACCGACGAGGCTCTTGCTGCGAAGCTGCGCACATGGCGTGCCGAAGAAGCCAAGCGGCTACGGGTTCCGGCGTTTGTCGTCATGCACGACCGCACGCTGAATGCCGTGGCAAGAGCAAGGCCTGAGAATCCTCGTCAATTGCTGGAGGTGGATGGAATGGGGCCAGTGAAAGTGGAGAAATACGGCGCGGCCATCCTGCAGGTTTGCGTAAGCGCTTGAGGCATGGCTTCCAAAGCAGAAACCCCGTCATGGGCGAACCAAGACGGGGTTTCTGGAACATCGGCTTTTCCGGATGCTCAGGTTATGCGACGCGCTCAATGACAACCGACTCGAGCACGACAGGCTTGTGAGGCTTGTCCTGACCGGTGCGGGGTACAAGCGAAACCTTGTTGGCAATGTCCTGTCCTTCGACCACTTCGCCGAAGATAGTGTGGTTGCCTGTAAGCCAGGGTGTGGGCGCAACCGTGATGAAGAACTGGCAGCCGTTCGTGTTGGGGCCTGAGTTGGCCATGGCCAGTTTGCCCGGTTTGTCAAAGCGATGCGGCGAACCCTTGGTCTCATCTTCGAACCGGTAGCCGGGGCCGCCCATGCCGGTCCCTGCTGGATCGCCGCCCTGGATCATGAAGTCGGGAATCACGCGGTGGAAGATGGTGCCGTCGTAGAGCTTGTCCTTGGACTTGGCGCGCGTGGTGGGGTGTACCCATTCCCGCAAGCCCTCAGCTAGCTCAATGAAGTTCTTGACGGTGACGGGCGCTTCGGTCTCAAAGAGACGCACGGTGATCTTGCCTTCATTGGTATTGAAGACGGCGTAGGTTCCTGGTGCAAGTGCCATAAAAACTCCTTGGTCGGTGATGGCTGCCCGAATCAAAATGCCCAGGCAACCGGTTGGGTAAGGATCACTGTTGAGGCGCTGCTTGCGGCGCGGGAGGCAAGGGCGGAGCCGGAGGCAGCGGCTGGCCTTCAGGAACGATCGTGACCTTCTTCAGCACAACCGGAGTGATCGGCTTGTCGTCGGCATCGCGCGGCACCCGTGCAATTGCTTTCACGACCTCGACGCTTGGCTCATCGCACTGGCCAAAAAGCGAGTAGTGGCCGTTGAGGCTTTCGTACGGCGCCTCAGTGATAAAGAACTGGCTTCCGTTGGTGTTCGGTCCGGAGTTGGCCATCGCCAGGCGGCCCGGACGGTCGAACGTCAGGTTCGGATTGACTTCATCGTTGAAAGCGTAGCCCGGATCGCCCATGCCGGTTCCAGTTGGATCTCCGCCTTGAATCATGAACTCGGGAATCACACGGTGGAAGATGGTGCCGTTGTACAACGGCTTATTGTGCTGCACCTTCTGGGTGGCGGGATCGGTCCAATCCTTGGTGCCGGTCGCCAGACCAATGAAGTTAGCGACCGTGTTGGGCGCCTGCTTTTGAAAGAACTGACAGGTGATGGGGCCCATCGAAGTATCCATCACAACAGTCGGGCCGTTCGGCGCAATGTTTATCGGTACGTTCGCCATCGGAGCATCCGGCAGCTCTTCCTGCTGCGTATGCGCAGGCTGCTGGGTGCTTTCCTGCACCGCCGAATTGGCGGGTGCTGTGGATTGCTGAGCTTTTGCCACGAATAGCGCAAATGCGAGCGCCATTACCGCAAAAGCTGTGACGAATAGCTTTCTCTTAATGGTCATGCCGAATTTGAGGGTAAATCATGCGGTGGGGGCAACGCCAACTCTGGAAGGCGAGGATTTATCGTATTGCTATGAGGCTTTTTGAGAGGCAATTCATGAGCAAGTGGTCATTGGCGGTCCTGCTTGGACTGGTTTTCGCTTATGTTCCAACGGCACAATTAGCGGCGCAGAGTGACAAGTCCGCCGCACCAGCCGAAAAGGCTCCTGCCAAGGAGGCTGCCGAGAAGCCCGCGCTCCCGCCTCTTCCAGCGGAAGCGCACACCCAGCAGTCGATTGAGCTGAACGGCAAGACCCTCAAATACACGGTAACGGTCGGCGCCTTACCCACTCGCGATAAGGACGGCAAGGTCGCGGGCCAGGTGGTGGTCACCTCCTACACTGTAGAGGGCGACAACCGGCCAGTTACCTTCGCGCTGAACGGAGGTCCCGGTGCATCGAGTGTCTTTCTGAATTTCGCAGCCATCGGGCCAAAGCATCTGCAGGTCGGCAATGAAGGCGACAGCCCCTCAGATCCCACAGTCCTGAAAGACAACCCCGGTACTTGGCTCGACTTCACCGATATCGTCTTTATTGATCCCGTAGGGACCGGCTTTAGCCGCTCGGAGGTTACTGAGGACAAGGCAAAGAAGCTGTTCTATTCAACCGAGCCTGACATCGAGTACCTCTCGCGAGTGATTTACGACTGGCTGGTGAAGAATGACCGGCTCAGTTCGCGGAAGTATTTTGTTGGCGAGAGCTACGGCGGATTCCGCGGGCCTCGTATTACGTACTACCTGCAATCGCAACTGGGCGTGGCGATGAACGGTGTTGTGCTCGTATCGCCGTATCTCAATCCGATGGCCGAGAGCGACGGCGATCTCTCGCCGTTGCCGTGGATGCTGACGTTGCCTCCGATTACCGCCGCTCATCTTGAGCGCGAAAATAAGTTGACGCCCCAGGCGATGGCTGACGTCATCGCGTACACCGAGGGTGAATACGCAACCACCCTCATCAAAGGCAACGCCGACAAAGAAGCGCAACAAAGGATGATCGCTCGGGTAACGGAGATGACCGGCCTCGACCCCGAATTCGTAAAAGTGTCCGGAGGCCGCATCGACACGCAGGCTTATCTGCGCGAGGTGTGGCGCGAGAAAGAGAAGCTCGGTTCGGTCTACGATTCCAATGTAACTTCCTTCGACCCGTTTCCGTTTGCCGCGGAGCAGAGGGCGAACGACCCGCTCCTGGCCAGCATGATCGCGCCGCTCACCACGGCGATGGTTGATTTTGTCACCCGTACCGTCGGTTGGAAAGTGGACGCACGCTACAACGCTCTCTCTTATGATGTGAACCGCATGTGGTCGGAAGACGACGCACTGCGCAAGGGTTCGGTTCTGCAACTTCGGCAGGCTGTGGCCGCAGATCCGAAATTGCGCGTCATGATTGTGCACGGATGGAACGATCTGTCGTGCCCATTTATGGGTTCGATTCTGACAGTGAATCAGATGCCGGTGATGGGCGACCCAACACGCGTTGCCGTGCACGAGTATCCGGGCGGACACATGTTCTACACGCGTGAATCCAGCCGCCTCGAACTTCGCAAAGACGTAATGGCTATGTACGCCAAGCACTAAGCAGGTCCGAAAAGCTGTTAGGAGCAAGGCCGGCATCGAAGAGGCGCCGTCCTGTCTTCGATGGTCTCAAACTCGCTGCTGACTTAGGCTGTTTGGAGAGCGTGGAAGGGAATTTCCGTCGTGGTTCGACAACTCGCGAAGATCGCAACCATCACAATGTACCGTTATTCCTGTTGTATTGCGTACCGGCCTAAGCGCGAGATTTAAACATCCTCTGTATCGCATTGCTTCTGGTAATCGCAGTGACTCTCGAATGGCTCTTCGGATAAGGTGTCGGGGCCACGCACGATGCGGTCGCAAGAAGAATTGCAGAACCTGGAGCCTGATCTGCTTGAGTGTTTGATTTGTATCGAGGAACTGCGGGATCTCAGCGGTCCTCTCTATAGGGAGTCCTATTTCCAGGCAGGTACCCCGCGTTCTTCAAATCCTTCGGCTTCGCTTCAGGAGTCGAAGAGGCCGCACAGGCAAGGAGTAGAGAACTAGCAACCCTTTTTGCATCGCGCCATGATGGCTGCGTGCAGACGATCGCGGAGATTCTCGGGCATCTCGTAGATTTCGTGGCCACGGTAAATCTGTATGGTTTTGCGGGTCGTGTTGAAGATCACTTCGCAATGGCTGCACTTCTTAAGGTGCTGCTCGATTTCGATACGGGTCTCTGCGGCTACTGAGTTGTCAATCAGGTCGTCGAGGATGGTGAGAAACTCGGTGCAGGTCACTGTGCGGCCTCCACGGACGAGGGCATCAGCTTGGGGAGCAAAGTCTTCATGGTAATAGTTGGGCCGGGTTTCATTTGGTTGGTCCCATTTCCGTGGAGGCCAACTCTCTGGACCCCGCTTTCTTTTTGAAGTAGCGGCTCAAACGTTCGCGAAGCTGCAGGCGTGCTCGTAGCAGGCGCGACTTGACTGCAGGTACACTCAGGCCAAGCGCCTCGGCCGTGTCCTCCGTAGAGAGGCCTTGTACGTCCCGCAGTTCGAAGACAACTCTGAATCCAGGCGGCAGACCCTTGATGGTCTTTTCGAGGATTTTGCCCAGCTCTGCCTGCGTATAGTTCTGTTCCGGATCGGGAGCCCAATCCGCCAAGTCGCGCGGGACCGTGCCCTCCTCGGTTTGCAGATCTTCGTCGATCGAAACCATTTTGCCCGTACGGCGCTTGCGCAGCCGCATCAAGCTCTCGTTTACTGCGATCCGAACCAGCCATGTGTAAAATTTCGAGTTCCCCTGAAACTGATCAAGCTTCTCGTATGCTTTCAGAAACGCGTCCTGCATTACGTCTTCGGCATCTTCACGGTTTTGCGTTATGTGTTGCGCAATCCTGAAGACCTGCCGCTCGTACTTGCGGACCAGCGTATCGTAGGCCGAGATGTCGCCCGCGCGAACTCTCTCAACAAGTGCCACGTCGGGATGCTGCTCGATTTCGCCTTCGTTCTTTTGGATGGTCGTCATGGGGAGTGGATGCAAAAACACTTACCGAAAATATTCTTTTGGTTAGGAACGCCCGCCACCGAACTTGGAAGGCTACCAAAATTAGAGTGTACCGGACCCGGGTGCGGGCGACAAACCTTGCCGGTGGAAGGCGGTAAAGGACTCTAATAGCCTGTACGAATTGGTACACCATGTAACACCCGCTGGCGCTAAGGCTTATGAACTTAGGATGCGACGGTAACGGTCGAGGTTCTGGTGCGTCCAAGAGGCTTAATTAAAGATAGAGTGAATCTATGAGGGCTATGTCTCGCCTGTGTTTTCATATTCGATTGTCAGGGAGGAACATTGTGGCGGCACTCGTTCTGCTGCTGATGTTGATGCCGTCGAGCGCGCTCCCGGCGGAAAGCCAGAAGTCTGCAACGCCGCATTCAACGTCGAATAAAAAGAAAACTACCAGCAGCACCAAGTCCAAAACTGCAACGCGTAAATCCACGACCTCAAAAGCGCGTACCACAAAATCATCCACTAGCCGCAGCCGCTCAAGAAAGCGCAAGGTCAGAAGCAGACGGCAGAGCAGAGCAGAACGGCTGGCGCGGACGGCGCGCCTGCGTAAGACCTTCGTAGCCTCAGAGGAACTGCGGCCGATGGCTCAGCAACTTGCCGGTATGAGGACACCCGCGGCCTACGCTGGTGTCTTGGCGTACGCCCACAAGCACACCGGCGAAGCGGCTGCCGCGGCTTACCTGGCCTTGGGCCACGCCTATCTTCTGGACAAGCGCTATACCGATGCGGAGGAAGCCTTGCGGAAGGCGAGGGAAACTGGCGAGGATCTCGACGACTTTGCCGACTTTCTGAATGCTCAGGCATGTCATGCCGCCGGCAATGAAGCGGCCGCAGAGGCTCTGCTGCACGGGTTTATGCGGCGATACCCGGATAGCATTTTCGACGACAAGGTGCCGGAACTTGAGGCCAACGTCCTGCTAGCTATGGACAACCCAAAAGGCGCGCTGAAGGTTCTGCTGGATGCGGCGGGAAAAGCTGCGGAGGATCGGTCGGGATTTCAACTGGCTATGGGCCAAGCGCAATTCACGTTGGGAGACACCACTGCCGCCGAGCACGTCTTCAAGCGCTTGCTGCTTAATCATCCGCTGACTCAGGAGGCGCAACAGGCCCGCGACCGGCTTACACAGATGGGCCTTGCGGATACGCTTACGGCCCGGGAATTGAGTGGGCTGGGCGACGCGTACTACCGGGGCGGACGTTACGCCGATGCTGCGAAACAATATCGGGCATTGGCTCAGATGTTGAGTCTGAGCCAGAAGGAACGAAACACCTTCGCGGTTTCGGCCGCGGCTTCTGAACAGAAGCTTGATAAGCTGACCCAGGCTGCGGCAAAGGCTCTGCCTGACACCGACGACGAAAACGGCGCACGGCGTCTCTATCTGCTGATGGAGTTGGCGCGGGACCGTGACGATACGGCCAGCCAGCAAAGCATTGTTGAGGAGATGGAGAATCGATTTCCGCGCAGTCAGTGGCTGGCCGAAGCGCTCTTCTCTAGCGGCAACATGTATCTGCTTAAGCGCGACTACTCGCGCGCGGTCGAGTATTACAAATACTATGCCGATCATTTTCCCGAGTACAAGAACGCGCCCATCGCTCATTGGCGCGCCGGCTGGCTGAGCTATCGTCAGCGGCTCTACACCGATGCCGCAAATCTCTTCGACGAGCAGATCAATCGTTATCCGAGCGCAACTGATACGGTTGCCGCTCTTTATTGGCGAGCTCGAATATACGAGGAAGTGGAGCACAAGCCTGGAAGGGCCGCGGTAAATTATCGCGCAATTGCGAACAGGTATCAGCACTACTTCTACGCCCTGATGTCGCGTGACAGACTTGAGAAGCTTGGTGATGCGAAGACTGTGTCTGCGCCGCAAGAGGATCATAATCGTCAGGCGCCTGTGCCCAAGCTGGTGGATACTTTTCCCGCTGATAACCCGCAATTGGCAAAGGCGCGCCTGCTGGCCAATGCAGGATTGAATGAGTACATCGCCGATCAAATCGCGGCCGATCCTGATTCCAGTTCCTGGAGCGCGCTGGCAGAGGCGCAGATCTATGCATCGTTTGGCGAAACGTTTCGCGCCATGCGTTCGCTCAAGCGGGCCCTACCGTATGCATCCTCGGCGCCAATCGATTCCATTCCCCTGGCATATTGGCGCATTCTCTTTCCTGAGCCGTATTGGGACACCATCAAGGCGGAGTCGGCGAAAAACGATCTGGACCCTTACCTGGTAGCATCGCTCATCAGGCAGGAGTCGGAGTTCAATCCTTCCGTAGTCTCTTATGCCAACGCCTATGGCCTGATGCAGCTATTACCTTCAGTCGGCAGGCAAATGGCGCGCGAAGAAGGAATGACGCACTTCCAGACCTTCCAGTTGCTGGATCCTGAAACGAATATCAAGTTGGGAACGCGCTATCTGAAGCAGATGCTGGATCACCTGGGAGATGTGCCGGAGTATGCGCTCGCTGCCTACAACGCCGGTGAGCGCCGCGTGGTCGATTGGCAGTCTGCGGGACCCTACCAGGGCATGGACGAGTTTGTGGAGGCAATTCCCTTTACGCAAACGCGCGAGTACGTTCAGGCAGTCTTGAGGAACATAGAAACCTATAAGGCCATCGACGCCTACGCAAAAGAGCAGCAGGGACAAAGCAGTTCCGCCAAGGGGCAGTAACCCTTAAGGACTATTCCAGGACAAGGAATCCTGTTCGACACTATCTGAAGTTGTTTCCAGTTGACTCGGAGAGCTACGACCAGCAACACTGATCAGCAAATAACCCAAGCCGACAGGCTTTGGGAATGCCATTCGCAGCCTGCAGTTGTTTCAACAACGGGGCCGGCCGGAAAAATCGGTCACGGCTCGGTTACATCAACCCAATGGAGGGCACGATGTCAGCCGACTTGCAGTTCATGGAAGAATGGATCCCCGAAAAGATGGACCCTGGTACCGTCTTCATGCTTGAAAATCAAGCCAAGCTAGGTCAGACGCAGAATCCTTATGTTGCGGTTATGTCGTGTCCGCGTTGCGGCACGCTTGGATTGATTACCCGAAATCAACTCTTCTGCGGCGAAACAATGATCTGCGGAGGAGATGTCTGCTCGGCTGAATACCTTCTGGATGGCGAAGTGATCCGCTTCAGGCCAGCGCAGTAATCCCGAACTAATAGCAGTTACATGAGCCTATCCAACCCTGGCACATGCTGTCCTAGAACTGCATATGTTTACCCATGTCGGCAGGCCGGGCAAGCGCGCATGCCGGCATGCACGTAGGCCGAGCCGAAAACAGGAAATTCCCCAAATATCACACCAAAGTGCCATGCAATTGCGCAAATAAGTGCATATACCCCATTTTGATCGTTCATAAATACATGAAACTAAAGCATGTTAAGTTTGGCACTGTACATGCTTTTCAGGGTGTATGGATCCGAAGCCGCGCCTCGTGGCACAACGGTTTCGTATGCAAGCGGTCAAGGCTTTGGGGGCTGTTCGACGACCGCTGGATCGGAGGAAAGATGCATAAGTACTCGCTTGCCCTTTTTGCGCTTGCCGTAGCGATTGCAGTCTTACCCCCCTCCGCCGTCTGCGATTCGTTTGGTTATAAGGCTTCAGGCTCTAAGCCGGGTACCTTTGACAAGGCCGATGCCAGCCGCGGTGTAGTTCCAGGCGGTATTGCCAGCAGTGGCGTTTTTTCTGATTCTGATTCCCAATTGCCCGTGTCCAGCTTTCATGGGCTTGATGGGCTTGATGGGCTTGATGGGCTGGATGCAGGCGGATGGAAAGCTCTGGAGCCACGCATCAACGGAGCATTCTTCTTTGAGAATCTGTTTCAGGATGAGGGCAAAAGATTCGGAGATCGTAATAAGGCGGGAGCATTGGTCGATCTGGACGGCCGGGAAATGGTTTTGATTTCGGGAAACTATGGTGGTGAGGATTCCGGTAAGAGGGAAGAGCAATTTGTCGTGGCAGACAAGGGGGCCTACCGCGTCAGCAATGGGCTCAAAAGAGGTAATGGCAATGTCAGGTCGAATACAACAGATCTGACGGTGACGCCTGAACCGGGATCACTATTTTTGCTTGGAACGGGATTACTTGGATTGGCCTTGGTGTTGTTCTGGAAGTCCGCCAAGCGTACTACGGGACCCTGAATCTATAGGGTTCCCGCAGACTCGGCGACTCCAAATTTGGAAGCAGGGAATTTTGGCCAGGATGCCAGTGACGATCATTGAAAGGATGAGAAGAATTTTCGGCGATGCCGGATAGGTAATGAACCAGGGCCGGAACCGGCTCAATGCTCGCGCATTGAAGATGGTTGGACCCTGCTAGGAGTGCAACTTGACGATCGCAGTATGGCGCATTGCTAGCGCCCATTTGTCAAAGTGCCCAGTTCGGGATTGTCGAATTCTGCTAGGCGACTTTATAAGCGTTGAGCAGACTTCGGAGACTCAGAAAATGCAGGATAAAACTCAGACGTTGGTTGATGAACGAATTCTCGAAGAGACGGTGCCCATGAAGAAGGACACGACAACGGCCGCTAATGAGCGGCGTGACAGCCAGCGGTTCAAAATCAGTGCGCCACTAACGGTGATCGCAGGTGAGCGTGAGATTCCGGCCTATACGCGCGACCTCAGCAACCGGGGCGTTTTTTTTTATCTCTCCTTGCAGGACAGCACTTTGATTGATCGTGATTTTGAGTTCATGATCGAGATGCCTTCTGAGATCACTCTCACGACGAGCTGCAAAATACGGTGCAGGGGCAAGCTACTGCGCAAGGAAGTAACGTCGAAGAACCTGACCGGGGCCGGAATCGCCGCGGAGATTCTGGACTATTCGATTCTCAGGGAAGCGATGGTCTCAGCCTAGAGTTTACGCAGGCCAAGAACGCGGTGGTCCACCAGCCAGCTCTTCACTACATAGACGAGCTTGTTGTTGCTGCCTGGATCGGTGGGCAGCACGAAGAATCCTGGGTCAACCAGATAGCGGATGGAGTTGAAAACGATTCCTTCCATCACTTCGCCATCCAGAAACTGGAATCGCATCCATATTCCGTGAACGATCGGGGCACGGGTATGGAAGTTGAGGTGGTTGCGGACCGGATTTCCTTCAAAGTTGTTTACGTAGAAAACAGCTTTGATGTCCTTGATCGAGATCTCTTCAACCTCATTCGAATCGACAGGGCGAACCCGAAAAACTTCGGGCGCACTTTGAGGCGAACTGCTCAGCAGCTCTTCGATGGTGTTCCACTTCGGGGATTCCAAATAACCCTTCACGGTCCGCGACCCGAACTGGACCACGACTTTTTCTGACTTGATTGGAGCTGTTTCAATCATTTGTCTGCAATCAAACCTTACAAGAACCTTGGAAACTGGCAGGTAAAGGATCTCTGATGTATCATTATGATCCTAAATGGGTTGCTCGCGTGCCAATCCCTTAATTGTGCTAGCTCGCCAGTACATTAGTAACTGAATTTAGGTTACGTTCTGTGCAAAACCTTGCACAAACTAGCCGTGCGGCCCCATCGGCTCGAATTGGGCACACTGGCCATATGGCCCTGTGGGGTTCTTGATGGAATTCCAGATCAGGCGCTCTGAGCGCGATCCAGGTTAGATGACTTATCGACTGAGACCTGACTTTTGCGAGGTGGTGGGCTTAAATTATACTGCTTGATTTTGTAAAGCAGCGCCTTGTAGCTGATCTTGAGCTCACTGGCGGCCTGCTTGCGGTTCCAGCCAGCAACCTCGAGTTGCTGCGCAATTGCCGCGGCCTCAGCCCCGCCCTTCACATTCTTAACCAGATGCTTCAGGCTTCGTTCGCCATCGTTCCCGTCGGGCACAACAGTTCGCGTGCCGGCGCCATACCAGGGACTCAGCTCGTCGATGATCGCCTGCTCATCGGCGAGCACAAGGTAGCGCTTGACCGTGTTCTCAAGCTCGCGGAGATTGCCGGGCCATGAGTAGCTGGAGAGCGCCTGCATCAAAACCGGAGAGATGGGTAGCGGATCGCACTCGTACCTGGTGGCGACCTTGCGCATGAAGTGCCGTGTAAGAATCGGAATCTCCTCTGTGCGCTCCCGGAGCGGCGGCATTTTGAGGGTGAATCCGTTCAGTCTGTAGTACAGATCTTCTCGAAACACCTTTTGCGCGATGGCGGTCTTGATGTCGATATTGGTGGCCGCAATCACGCGTACGTCGACCTTGACAGTGGTTCGGCTGCCAAGGCGTGAAAAGCTGCCATCCTGCAGAACTTGCAGAAGTTTCGCCTGAAGTACGGCCGGCATCTCTCCAATTTCGTCAAGGAGGATTGTGCCGTTATTGCAGATCTCAAACTTGCCCGGTTTGGCTTTAACTGCGCCGGTAAATGCGCCTTGCTCGTAGCCGAATAGTTCGCTCTCAAGCAGATCGGCAGGCATGGCTGCGCAGTTCACCTTCAGGAAAGGGCGCTGGCTCCGTGCCGACAGCTTGTGAATCAGCATGGCCGCAACCTCTTTGCCGGTTCCGCTCTCGCCGAGGATGAGCACGGGAATATCCGCGCGCGCCACGAGCGTGCATTGCGATTCGATTTCGCGCATCCGCTTGCAGGATCGAACGAAGGAGGTATTTTCGTTTAGTGGAATCTCTTCGGCGTCGTGTTCTGCTGCGTGCTCGCCTATCTTCGTCAGACACTGTTCGACTGCGGCATCGATGTCGTGTTTCCGGAAAGGCTTCAGCACTACATCGGCTGCGCCCATCTGGGTAGCAGTCACCACTTCTTTCAGATCGGCAGAGCAGGCCAGCATCACAATGGGAAGAAGGGGTTTCCGGGCATGCGTCCTGGCAAGAAGACCGAGCGCATTCTCGTCATCCTCCCCTTCGGTGATGTTCCAATCCATGAGCAGAAGGTCGGGCGCGGGTGAGCCGCTAAGGCTACGTTCGAGCTCGGCCGCTCCTGTGATCAGGCTCACTTTGAATCGGTCGGAAAGAATGTCATGGATGTAGTCAAGGATTGCTGGGTCTGCATCGAGAACCATTACATGTTTGGCGCGCTTGCCCTGAGCTGTCACCGCTCCCCCTGCGTGCTTGCCGTTCAGTGTCTCTCGCATCGACAGTGCCTGAAAATTCTCTCTTCCCCTTCTTGAATGCAGAGGCTCTTGAATCTTGTATTTTCGCAAACCCCAAGTGGACAGCTTAAGAGCCGTTCATGTGCAGATTGATCGAGGAGACAGAACGGCCGTCCAGAAGCGAATATCAGGTACTTCGAAAGCACTATCTTACCATCGGAGTGGAAAATATTTTCGCTTTTTGCGCAGCGTTTTACACATTGTTCAGCATTGAGGAATCGTTGTCTTCGGATTGCAGGATTTTCGTCACCTTAGGGTGAGAATTCGGTTACCTTGGTGTGACGAACAGAGTTTAAATGGTACCGAATTGGCCACCAGATCTGGAACAGAAGTTGCAAGGAAACCTTATGGTGACTCTGCAATATTGGAACTAACAATGGCCCTCGTACGAAATTCCTGGTCCGTCGATGCTGAAAGTCTGCCTCCGCTTGAAGTGATTTTCGGAAGGTCGCATGCAATGGCGGCAGCTCGCGAAAAATTGGAACGCGTTGCCGACAAGGCTGTTCCCGTCCTGTTGCAGGGAGAGAGCGGCACAGGTAAAGATATCTTTGCCAAGCTGCTGCACCTGAGTTCAAATCGCGCCAACGGCGCCTGGGTGAAGGTGTCCTGTCCTGCCATACCCCAGGCCCTCATCGAATCAGAGCTGTTCGGTTACGAAAAAGGTGCATTTACCGGCGCTTACGCTACCAAACGCGGCCGCGTGGAAATGGCCCACATGGGAACGCTATTCCTGGATGAAGTCGGCGGTCTGGACATGCCGATTCAGGCCAAACTCCTGCAGTTGCTTCAGGACGGGTCTTTCTCGCGCGTCGGCGCGCAGGACTCTCGAAAGGTCAATACGCGGATTGTAAGTGCGGCCAACGGAAATCTGCGGCAGCAGGTGGAGGATGGCACGTTCAGGCTCGATTTCTTCTTCCGCATAAACGCGGTAACGATTGACCTTCCTCCACTGCGCCAAAGAACTGAAGATATCCCAATTCTGATCGACTATTTTCTCAAATTGCACTCTGAGGTGTTCCAGATTGAACCTAAGCCGTTTTCGCGGGAGATGCTGCGAATGATGCAAAGGTACTTCTGGCCGGGCAATATTCGGCAGCTTGAGAACGTGATTCGCAGCTACATTCTGATTAGCGACGAAGAGGCGGTTGCCGCAGACCTTGTTCCATCCCCTCACAGCAGGCTTCTTCCTGAAATCGACCTAGAGAATCCAATCTCGCTCAAGAAAATTACCAAGGCCGCTACCCGCAACCTGGAGCGCGAGATCATTCTGAAAGTACTGCGGGCTAATGGATGGAACCGCCGCAAGACAGCGAAATGGCTCAACATCAGCTACCGGTCTCTGCTCTACAAGCTGCAGGACACACTGGCCAACGGGGCCGATGAAAAATAACGCTTACGTTTTTGAACTATGCGTATGCAGATAGTCGAACGTCTTGGCCAGTGCGTCTGTAGTCGAAATCAACTGGTGCCATCCCAGGGCGTGCAGCTTGGCGTTGGAAAATGTGTTGCCGCCCCACGCAGCCGCAACTTTGTAGCGGGTAAGGACTGCCGGCAACTGGCCCTGTGAGCGGCGATTATAGTCCTCCATCGATCCAGCCAGGAAGCGAGTGACGAAGTAGGGAAGTCGGATGGAGCGGATTGGCTTGACCAGTCTCTTATACCGACGCAGATACTGCGAGGCGGTGGGCAGGTCGTCGTCGTGCACGTTATAGACCTGTCCGGCTGCATCCGGGTGTCCAGCAGCGCAGGCGATTGCCTCGGCGCAATTCACGACATAGGAAAGCGGCAGCAGGTTGCTTCCTCCCAGATGGAGGTAGAGCGGGCCGACCTGTAGTCCGACGCGGTTTGAAAAGGCGCCGCCACCCAGCCCGTAGATCACGCCGGGGCGCAGGACGACCAGTTGGAAACCGTCCTTCTTTTGATATTCCCAGAAGAGTTGTTCCTGCCGGAGCTTGGAAAAGGAATAGATGTCGCGCAGTTCCGGACGAGGTTCGAGCGGTGTTTTCTCGTCTACACGCGCACCTCGCTGGATAGCAGCCACGCCATAAACGCCAAAAGAGCTTATTAAAAGCACCCGCGTGGAGGAAAGCGGGATGTCCTGACGTGTTTCCAGTGCCTCTAGCAAGGTCCGCGACGCGACCACCGAGTCGGAGAACAGATCCGCCGCTGCTCCTTTGAGCCCTGCTGCCAGATGAACCACCATTGAAACGCCGGCGACGGCATCGGCGCATGTCGCCTTTGTGCGAAGATTGCCGTAGCACATCTCCAGGCATGCATCCGGATATGACTGGGCCAATTCAGTGAGCCGAGCGGCTTTGCTGCGGTCGCGCAAAAGGCAGCGAATGTCAGTGTAGCCGTGTGCGAGAAGACGCTCGACAACATGCGTTCCAAGAAAGCCACCGGCTCCTGTAACGAGAATCTTCATGCGCGCAACTCCGGATAAACCTGCTCAAAGATGCGGTCCATCATCGCGGAGACAAGACGGATCTCGTCGTAGGGGATTGGAGGCGGCGTGTTTTGTTCAATGCTGCGATAGAAATCGGTGAGCAAGGTGCGCATGCCGTCAAAGTAATGGAACCGCGCATGGCGGAATCTGCCGGCGTTCCGAAGTCCCTGTCCAAGATAGTCCTTTGCCGTCATGAAGGCAGGGAACAGGCGTCCGAGCGCAGATGGGAATGCCGGTTTGCGCTCAAGCACAATGGTGCGTGCGACAAAGTCGATGAACGCCGTGTTCTTTGTTCCATAAACGCGCAGCGTTTGCCCAACCGGACGCGCATGCGCACTGAAGGTTGCATACGCGCTCATCCTGGCACTGCGTATGATGACGCGCAATTCGTCGAGCATCTCGCTGCCGTTGGGATCACCGGAAAACGCAACGGCCTCGATCTGCGGATCAGCATCCTGAATGAATGGCGTGATTCGGTTCAGTATGTGATCGAGTATGTTCTGAAACAACTTGCCGGGCATCTTGTTGACCCAATGGTCCGGATCGCGCCGGAAGGCCATACCGAAATCACCTTCGAGGTTGTAGCCGTACGAACTCTCAATGTGAACCACGTCGCCGAGCACGCCAGTTTCATAGAGGCGACGCAACTCCAGCGCCGGTGCTTCGAACTTGGGCCAGTAGTTGACTGACAGTTTGCGTTCGCTTTTCTTGACGGCTGCAAAGATTGCTTCAGTATCACGATGACGCAAAGTAATGGGTTTTTCAAGGAACACGTGGCAACCCGCTGCAACGGCAATCCGTGTAAGTGCAAGGTGCGAACCCGGAGGTGTTGTGATGTGCAGGACGTCGGGCCTCTCGATCTCAAGCAAATTTGCTAGATCGGCGTACCAGTGCGGAATGCTGTAGCGCGCGGCTAGTTGCTCGGCCATTACGGGCTCGGTATCGCAAACGGCGCAGAGTTGAGCGGAAGGAATCTTGCGGATCTCCTCCACGTGAGCGTCAGCAATCTTGCCGCAGCCGACGATGGCGATCTTCAGGCTCATCGCGCCTCCCTCTGTAGGGAAGCGCGAACCATGCAGGCGTAATCGCACTGTGGCGCGTTTCTCAATCCGGTATCGAATTGCATGAGGCTCTCGCTAAGGATCATAAATGTGCGGGCTTGCAGGACAAATGCCACTAAGGAGTCAAGGCATCTCCGCCATAGAAGCCAGGCGGACCGCATTGCTACCGGGCAGGTGTAAGGGACTCGAACAGAGCCAGCATCTCATCGGCGACCGCGCTCCAGCTTCTGCTGCGCAATTTCGAGATTTCAACGGAATCCCACGTCCGGCTGAGGGTTGCGTCGAGCCCCCTGGCCAATGCCTGTCCATCGCGTGGCGGCACGAGGTTGCCGCAGGAATCGTCCATGATTTCAGGTATGCCGCCGACGTTTGTGGCTACGACAGGCCTGCCGCATGCCAGCGCTTCAAGCACCATGTTCGGGCAGCCTTCCATGTGGCTTGGCAGTGTTGCGACGTCCGCGGCAGCCATCCATGTGGCAACTTCGTCGAAAGTACAGGAGGGGAATACGTGGATGTAGCCGCCTGCATTGCTCGCTTCGATTGCATTCATAATCGCCGGGCGGTCGGGACCGTCGCCGATCAGGTAAGTGTGGAGGTTCGGTCTGCGCGCGTGCAGTGAAATTGAAGCTTCGACCAGTTCGAGCAGACCCTTCTTTACGTCCATGCGGCCAACGTAGACAACAGACTCAGCGGCCAGATCGATGCCCAGCTTTTGCCGTGCCGTCAGCCGGTCACTTACGTGAAATGTCGATAGGTCGCATCCATTCAGAATGACTTGCGCTCTACCGGAGGGCGCACCCATTGCCACGGCCTTCTTGCGCAGATCGTTACAAACTGTCACCACAAAATCGGAGTCCCGCAGGACAGTGCGGGTGTGCATGGCAGAGATTGCGTCGGCCATACGGTTGATATCGGAACCGATGCCCATGGCCACGGCGGGAACTGAGAGTTTTCTGGCAAGTCTGAGGGCGGTGAATCCGTTCGGATAGAGCACGCAACTGAAGATCAGATCGGGAGCGAAGGCGCGAACGTGCGGCAACAGCACGCAAGCGGCCGTGTGTCCGTTGATGGGGCGTGAGATGATCGGAAGCGCAGGGTAGTCTAGGTATTTTGTCTTTACGTCAGGCACACTCCAGGAGTGGTCAAGCGTGAAACGGCGGCTGCGCGATTTGAGAATTGCCGGGTAGCTCGCGTTGGGATAGAAGACCTGGACCTCTGCCTTTTGAGCAATCAGGCGCAGAGTCTGGTACGCCGAACGGCCCTGCCATGGCTCAGCCGAACTGGGGAAGTAGTGAGTAACGACCGCGATTCTGAGCATGGCTATCGAGTCTCACTGGTGTGCGCGGAGCCCGAACGCGCTGATGCAGCAATGGAGTGGAGCAGCGCCGCATATCGTTGTGCGATCGGTTTGCGCTCGTATTGCGCAATCTTCTCCGTATCGGGCTTGAAATTCCTGATGCGCGCGTCGCCACAGGCCGCGGTTTCAATAAAGAGCTTGCGGATAGAGTCAATGTCCTGACTGCCTGCCCACCAGCCTGCGCGAAGATCTTCCAGCATGAGGCGGATGTCTCCGTCTGGATGAACGCAAGCCAGGATAGGCTTACCCGCTCCAATATAGTCGTAGAACTTAGCGGATACGTTGAGCCGGTCGTGCGAGATCAGAAGAACGTAGTCAGTTTCGTTCATCAGCTTCAGCGCTTCGTGTTGAGGCATAAAACCCTTCAGTTCAACCATATCTCCCAAACTGAGCAGAGTCCCACGGTAGCGCGGCTCCTCAATGTGGCCGATGAAGCGTAATGTGAACCGCGACCTCACATCCGGCTGCAATCCCTTGAGAGCTTCAACGAGGGCGGTTGGTTCAGTGGATGTGTAAACGGAGCCGACATACGTGACGATGATCTTACCGCCCGCAGGTTGTTCATCGGTCGAAGAGGACTTGACGATGCGAGTGGCATCGAATCCGTTGGGAATGTGGTGATATTTGTTGTCAGGATCGGCAGGATAGCGGGAGTGGATCTCGCGGCGCGCCGCTTCGGTCACCATCACAATCGCGTTTGAGCTTGCAACAGCCTTGGCTTCCGCCTGGATGGCAAACTGGCGCGCGCGTTCGCTAGTGCTGAACTGGAATGCAGCAACATCGAAAGCAGTGGCGAGCCATTCGTCACGGAAATCGAGCACGATGGGAAGTTTCGGAAACCCGCTTCTCAGCCTTTCGGCAAGCAGATAGTTGGAGTAGGGCGAACCGGTGATGAGAACCAAGTCAATGTTCTTTTCTCTGACAATTCTGCGCGCCGCAAGTGTAAGTACGGGGAGCCACGTTACCTGAGGGTCGGGCATCAACAAATCTTGCACGACTCTTTTGAGCAGGCTGGGTTTTGCCGCGCCGGTCTGGGCCTGTGTTGTAGGAGGCTTCGATCCTGTCAACAGACGTTTCACGCGCTTCTTGATCCCGAAGGGAAGATCGAAGGTCATCGTGCGATGAACCGTCACTTCCGGCGGAATCTCTTTGAAGAGCTTGTAGTCCATGCCGACCGAAGATGGCTTGCGTGTGGTCAGCACGTCGAGCTGGATATTCTCCGATGGAAAGTATCGCGCGAAGCTGGCAGCACGAAGGGTTCCAACTCCTCCAGCCGGAGGGAAGGCGTAGACGACAAGCAACACCTTGAGCGGGCTCATGCGAGGCCTATCTTACGTGCAGCAGATGATGATCGAGCATAGGCAAAGGCGCAGGCCACGGTCAAAACTCAACTCCAAAATGAATTTCTAATGTGAAGCATAGGCGGATGCCACCGCTTTGGCTTCAGAGGGCGCAACGGGGCTGTGACCCTGAATGAGCGCATTTGCGGCCTGATACATTTGCCAGGCCGTTGCCCAGTGAATTTCAACGTTCCTGCTGGCCGCTTCATCTGCCAGGCTGTGGAAAAGGAGGGCGAGATCTCCATTGAGAAGCGGCTCAAGATTTCTTTCCGACCCGCCATGCGTGTAAAGCTTGATGAATACATCCTCACCAATCATGGGAGCAAGATCGAACCATTGCCGTGCTCGCGATGGCGAAGGTGGGTCGTATCGCGCAATTTCACCGGACTCGACACGCGGAAGCAGTTTAGAACCACGTCGTACTCCGAGTGGTCCGGTAATCATCAGCAGGTCACCCTGTTTGCCGCCGCTGACGGTTGCTTCAATGCCCCGATCAAATGACCGCGGAGAGTTATCGGCGTTATTTGTGCACCAATAGATTTGGTTAACGATGCGCCCCTGGGTTGCAGAGGGAACCGATGGCATGGTGAAGTCGGCATAACAACCCAAGTCGCGTAGCAGGGCAATCTCGCCCGGCAGTCCACAAAACTTGCCATCAGGCCGGGAGTTGTCGAGCGCCCAGTTGCCGTGGATAAATCCGAAGACAGTACGGCCATCCTGCTGGCGAAGAAGGCCATGATCTTCAGCCAGCAGTTTGCAGAACTCAGTGATTTTCTGGATGAAACGGTCGCGCTTCTCATCATAATGATGCATGTGAACTTCAACGTCGCCGACGCCGAGCCGAACCATCTCGGCAACGCCGTCAAGAATTTCGCGCCGGTATTCTTCTTGCGGATAGAAAAAGCTGTACTGAGGGCGTTGTCCTGCGGCGTCTTTGGGTGCGTCGTCGGCGACGCGGGGCCACTTGTCGCGCCACTTCGCAACGCGCCGGAGGGCAATTTCGAGCGTTGCTTTCTGGCCCATCGGCTCGTAGTGGTCGGTGATGGCAACCCAGGCCCGCCTGGGTTTTGAAGCCCGTGTGCTCTTCCGGAACCGGTCTTTGAGATACGGCCAGAGCCAGATGTCTGCATTGCGAGGGAGATTCATTGAGTCGGGCTGCACCTTGTAGGACCTTCTGGTCCTCGGGAATCGGTCGTTGCTCAGAGCGTTTTTGTGAGTATCGCGTACGATTCTTTTGCCTGTCAAAAGGTCGCTAATGCGAAGTTTGGTCCTTGCGCCAAAACCGCTTGCGTGCAAAACATTCGCCAGCGCCAAGCCTTGCTGTTCAGGCGCTCAATCATAAATTTACACCGATTCCTTTAAAGGATGTGCGACTCAGAAGCGAGCAACAGTCACCCGTTTGTGAAAAGGCACTAACACTTCTGTGACAGAGCGTATACGCTAGGGGGAGTAAAGCAAATCCGACAGCTCTGGTATATTGTGGCGTGAATGATCCATAACGGCCAAATCAATGGTGACCGCGAGCGGCTGGCGCGCATCTTGCTGGGGAGCGGTTTTGCCTCGCTTCTATCGCTTTTGCCGGCCAAGGATTCGTTGCTGGTGCTGACTTATCACCGCGTCGGCGACGACGAAACAGATCAGTGGGATCCTTTAGTCTTCTCCGCCACCGGCGAGGAATTCGACGAGCAGGTCTCCTATCTCAAACGCAAGCATGCGCTTGTTACGCTCGATGAGGCGCTGGCTTTTGTCGAAGGGAACGATAAGAGCAAGAGCGGACGATGCCGCGTGCTGATAACCTTTGACGACGGCTACCTGGACAACTATCAGATCGCTTTTCCCGTTCTCAAGTCGCACGGCGCACAAGGGGTCTTTTTCCTTTGTTCAAACATTGTTGGGTCGGGTCACGTTCCCTGGTGGGATCATATTGCGTACCTGGTAAAGAGCGGATCGAAAAAGAGATTCTCGCTGCACTTTCCGGCTCCACTTGAGGTCGACATCGAAAGGGACGGATTGGGAGAGAGCCTGCGAAAGATTCTTGGCCTCTACAAGACACCGGAGAATCTCGTTCTCGATCGTTTCATTCACGAACTGAAAGAGGCTGTACAAGGTAAGGATCTGCCGCTGAATACGCGGCGCTTTCTCACTTGGGACGAAGCTCGCGAGATGCTCGCAGGCGGTATGGCGATCGGAGCGCATACCCATACACATGCCATGCTGAGCAAACTGAGTGAAGATGAGCAGCGCAGCGAACTGTGTCAGTCGCGTTCGCTTATCGGCGAAAAGCTGGGCATTGGCGTTGATTCATTTGCTTATCCGTTTGGCTCCCGGACGGCATTTACGAAGAAGACTGAACAGATTGCCGAAGAGATCGGGTTCCGCGGGGCTTTCTCGTATTACGGAAACATGACCAATCAGCACCCGAACATTGAGCGATTCAATATAAAGCGAGTGATCGTCGGGTCGCAGAGCTGGACTCGTATGCGTGTTCAGACTGAGGTTGGGCGTGTTACAGGCACTTTCTGGCCATAGTTTCCACCACTTAACCGAGAACTTTGCTTTGCGGGTAACCAGCAAAGCAGTAGGCGAAGCTTTCCGGGCGTTGTAGAAGAAGAGTGTGAGCACTTCACGCATCATGACCGGAGGCTGGGTCGACCGCAAGGCGATTCCGCGCGGACCAAGCGGCCGTGGAATCTGCCGCTGGTGTTCGCTCGAGGTTCCCAAGGGACGGTTCACTTTTTGTTCAGAATACTGCGTTCACGAGTGGAAGCTGCGCTCGCGACCGTGCTACCTTCGAGAACAAGTCTTTCTCCGCGACAAGGGTATTTGCGCTGCATGTGAGGTCGACACGATTGCAGCCTACCGCAGGTTGCGGATCTCACGCGGCGGTAACCGCGAATCACTTCTTGAATACTGGGGACTCAAACGGCATAGCCGCAAGAGTCTGTTGGATGCTGACCATATTCAGCCGGTCGCTGAAGGCGGCGGCGAATGCGACCTCGACAACATCCGCACGCTGTGTCTTCGGTGCCATAGTGAGGCGACTTCGGACCTTCGCGAACGGCTGAGGCACAGGAAGGCCCAGCAGGATTCCGAGCTGCCGCAGCCTTCCGGAGGCTAACACTTTGGTTGCTCTGTGAACCGATTGAAAACGTCGAGTGTCACTTCTGCGATTCCGCTGTCGCAAGCTGGTGGATTTCAATCGCAGGGAGCGTCATCCTGATGATCGCGCCGCCGCCTTCACGGGCGCTCGCAGCAACCTCGCCATTGTGCAACCGGACAGCGCGGTCAGCGATTGCGAGTCCTACGCCAAAGCCGCCGGTGTCCAGGCTCCGCGCAGAGTCGACACGGCGGAACGGATGAAAGACCGCTTCCAGCTGATCGGCTGGAATTCCCGGGCCGCGATCTGATACAGACAGCGTAACGCTTTGGCTGTCGGCCACCTTTGCCGCCAGGTCGATTCGGACTTCAGTGCCGCTTTCTGTGTAGCGAATGGCGTTACGGACGACGTTTTCAATTGCCCGATAGAGAAGCTCTTCGTTGCCTCGAATCCTGCATTCTACCTCTGAATGAAAGACCACCGAACATTGCCTTTGCTTCGCTTCGAATTGCGCATCGGGAATCATGCGCTCGACTAGTTGATTCAAGGAGAAAGGTTGGAAGTTTTGCTGTCGTTCCAAGGCTTCCATTGAAGAGAGGGTGAGCAATTGGCCAATTAACAGATTGAGCTTTCCCGTCTCACGCTCGATCCGGTCCAGATGTCCCTGCATCTCAGGACCGGCATCTTCGCGCGCCAGTTCAAGCGCAACGCTTAGCCGGGCAAGCGGCGAGCGAAGCTCATGCGATACATCGCGCAACAACAGCTTCTGCGCATCGACCAGCGACTCAAGCCGCTCCGCCATGTGGTTGAAGTCGTGCATCAGCGCGGATATTTCATCCCCGGCAAAGATGCTTGACTGCGAGGAAGGCGCCTTCACGCGTGCGTTTAATTTTCCGGTCGCAAGTTCGCGCGCTGCCTTACGCAGGCTGACCACGGGTCGAGTGAACAGCAGCACGAGTGCAAATGTGGTAAGCCCGCCCACTACAATTCCCACCGGCAATTGCGGGAAGGCATAGCGGGGTAGATCGTGATACCAGTTCACCTGGCGGGGCTTGTGGTATCGGCTCAGAAGGTACGTGTACCGAGTTCCATTCGGCGATGTGGCCGCAAGTTGCCAGATGTATTCGTCTCCCACCTGCACACCGGTCGGACGTTCAGAATTAATCTCGGTTGTCGGGAGCCCTTCAAATCCCTTAAAGTCGCAGAGAATCTTGCCGTTTGCGTCCTGCAGTGCAATATTCTGCGAAATCATAGAAGTAAACGCTCGCAGACCGTCACAGCCCCTGGTCTCGTAGAAGTGCACAGCGCGGTTTGCGTTTGCCTGCATGTTGCTTGTCATGGTGTCAAACAGCACATCTGGACCCACGAAATGCCGCCGCACGATCAGCGCGGTCGAAATTACGTAGATCAGGCTCTGGGCAATCCAGAAGATGATGAAGACCTTGAAGAATAGGCTGCGCATCTCTCTTAGTCCGCTTTCAACGTGTGATCCAGTTCGATAGCCAGTTGATAACCGGTGCCTCGAATGGTCTTAACCCGATCTTCAGGAGCGCCACCTTCGGCGAGCTTTCTTCGCAGGCGGCTTACGTGCATGTCAAGGCTGCGGTCGAAGGGATGAAACTTGCGGCCAAGCACCTTCTCCGATAGATCCTCGCGGCTAACCATCTTTCCGGGAGACTTCATCAGCGCTTCTAGGAGGGCAAATTCGACATCGGTCAAATCAATCTTCTTCTCGTCTTGAAGCACGGTGCGGGCTGAAGGATTCAACTCAAGCCCTTCTACCTTTAAAGTCGCCTGTTCCGGCTGAGACTTGGCAGCAGTAGATCTGCGCAGAATAGCGCGGACACGCGCCAGCAGCTCACGCGGATTGAAGGGTTTGGGCAGATAGTCATCCGCGCCAATTTCGAGGCCGACAATCCGGTCGACGTCCTCGCCCCGGGCGGTCAGCAAAAGAACGCTTACGGTAGAGGTTGCGCGGATGCGCCGGAGGACCTCAAATCCATCGATCCCAGGCAGCATTACATCCAAAAGGATGAGTGCAAAGGGTTTATCGAGAGCTGTTTTTAGACCGGTATCTCCGCGATGAACCGCGGTAATCCTGAAACCATATCTTCCCAGATAGTCAGTCAACATCGAGCAGAGCTCAGTGTCGTCGTCAATAAGAAGTATGTCGTCTACAGCCATCTTTCAAGTCCCATCCGCCTCAATCAAGAGTACCGCTTTCGCGGCCTTGCGATGAACCGGAAATGTAACAAATTGTCACTGAGTTGTAGACAGTTCTTTACTCTGCGTTACCGTATGTGACCGCGCGGCTTGCCGATTCATCGTCTCCTGAATATGCAAGGTGATTCCACCCAGGAAGGACCCACAATGACACGGCACGAATTAATAAGGATGGCTTTAAACGTACTGCTCCTCGCCGCTGCGTTTGCGGCTCGGGGACAGACCCCGACGGCCTCTGTTCACGGAACGGTTACGGATCCCACTGGCGCCGTGATTCCGTCATCGACTATCACTCTGACCGGGGCCGACGGTGCGGCTAAGACCGCGACGGCCGGCGCAGCAGGCGAATTCACGATTAACAGGGTGACTCCGGGTAACTACACCGTCTCGGCCGAGGCCGACGGATTTTCGACCGGTGAACCTCGCGCTGTGACCATCGGTGAAAATAAAAGCGTCATGGTGAACATTGAGCTCAGCCTTCCGGTCGATTCGCAACAGGTGACGGTGACTGCAGATACCCCGAGCGTAGACACCAGCGCGGACAACAATGCGAGCGCGATTGTCATCAAGGGCAAGGATCTTGATGCGCTCTCTGACGATCCAGATGAATTGCAGAGCGCGCTGAATGCGCTTGCCGGCCCCTCGGCCGGACCCAATGGCGGCCAGATCTACATTGACGGCTTTACCGGCGGCCAGCTTCCGCCAAAGTCATCTATCCGCGAGATCCGCATCAATCAAAATCCGTTTTCGGCGCAATATGAAAAGCTTGGGTACGGCCGAATCGAAATTCTCACCAAACCCGGAACGGACAAATTCCACGGCTCCATCATGGTCATGGGTAACGACTCGGCATTCAATACGATGAATCCGTTCATCGACAGCCAGCCGTCTTATTACACGCTGTTTACTTCGGCCAACGTCGGCGGAGCTATTACCAAGAATTCATCCTGGTTTACCAGCCTCTTCAATCGGCAGAACCATTCAAACTCCATCATCAACGCCGAACTTCTTGACGTCAACGGCAATGTTTATAACTATTCGGCCGCCGTCTCAACCCCACAGTCGCGTCTCGACCTGAGTCCGCGCTTCGACTTTCAACTCGGAAAGAGCAACACCCTCACGATTCGCTATGGCCTGAGCCGCCAGAAGCAGACCAATGCCGGAATCTCGGGCTTCTCGCTGGAGAGTCAGGGCTACAACGCATCGACCCTCGAGAACACCATTCAACTGAGCGACACGCAGATTCTGGGACCGAGCGTGATTAATGAAACGCGTTTTCAGTTCGCCCGTGACACCACCAGCCAGATCGCGCAAAACAGTGCTCCCTCGATCACGGTGCAGGGGGCGTTCAGCGGCGGCGGCAGCAGTATTGGCACCGGCCGTGATACGCAGAACCGGATGGAGCTGGTGAACAACACCATGATCAGCAGGGGCGCGCACACGATCAATACGGGCGGTCGGCTCCGTTATACTCGTGACTCGAACTACTCGACAGCAGGTTTCAACGGCTCCTTCATCTACTCTTCGCTGGATGCGTACAAGGCGCAAACTCCGTCAGAGTATGACGTGACAACCGGCAATGAGGCGATCAAGCTGAACTACTTCGACGCGGGACTATATCTGCAGGACGATTTCAAGGTGCGTCCCAACCTGACGCTCAGCTACGGTATCCGCTACGAATCGCAGAACGGCATCGGAGACCATAATGATTGGGCGCCTCGTATCTCATTCGCCTGGGCTCCGGGAGCCAATGGCAAAATGCCGGCTAAGACCGTGATTCGCGGTGGGTATGGGTGGTTCTTCGACCGGTTTGCTGAAAACAACATCATGCAAGCGCTCCGCCGCAACGGCGTCAACCAGCAGCAGTACGTGATCAAGAACCCCGGGTTCTACCAGAACGCGCCGGATGCATCGTTGCTAGCCGCAAGCAGTACTTCCGAGCCCACGATCTATCAGATTTCGCCTGACCTCCAGGCTGCCGTGAACATGCAGACCGCTCTGGGCATCGAGCACCAGTTCAGCAAGGCCTTTACGCTCACTGCCACCTACGTCAACTCTCATGGCGTGCATCAGTTCATGAGCAACAACATCAATGCCTATCTGCCGGGTACTTACGACATCACTACTGGAACCGGTACACGGCCGAATGGGATCAACGAAAACATCTATCAGTATCAGTCCGGAGGACGGTACAACCAGAATCAGTTGATGTTGAACTACACCGTGCGGGCAAGCCGCGTCTCGCTCTTCGGCTTCTACTCGCTCAACTTTGCCAACGCGAACACATCCGGAGCCGGTTACTTCCCATCGAATCCGTACGACCCGAGTGCCGATTATGGACGTGCCAGCTTTGATGTGCACAACCGCTTCCTGCTGGGAGGAAACATTCAGGCTCCATTCGGTGTGTCGCTGAGCCCCATGCTCGTGAGCAACTCAGGTCAACCCTTCAACATTACGATCGGTCAAGACCTAAACGGCGACAACCAATACAACGACCGGCCGGCATTTGCCACAGCAAGCAGCACATCCGTGATGAGTACCAGCTACGGCAACTTCGATTTGAATCCCTCGTCGGACGAGATTCGCATCCCCTACAACTACGGAACCGGCCCCGGGCAGTTCAGCATGAACATGCGGATCGGCAAATCGTTTGGCATCGGTCCCAAGGTAACTTCAGACGCAGGATTCTCAGGCGGTACGGGCGGCCGCGGTGGAATGGGTGGACCGCGCATGGGAGGCGGTCCAGGTGGAACACAGGGCGGCGGACTTGGGCCTGGAGGACTCAATAGCAGTGGTGGTCCGCAACGGCCTGATCAGAATGCGAAGAGCCGGTACTCGCTCAACTTCTCCTTGATGGCGCGGAATATGCTCAACAACGTGAACCTGGCAAACCCGGTAAGCGTGTTGCAGTCGCCGCTATTTGGCAAGTCGAATGCACTTGCAGGCGGATTTGGCTCTTCGGCGTCCTCCAACCGTAGCGTCGACTTGCAGGTCAGCTTCAACTTCTAGTTGTTGAATTTCATCTGGTAAACCACCAGCGTGCAGCCTCTACCGAGGGGCTGCACGTTTTGTTTCTAACCGTGTTGTATTTGAACGGTTTATGATGCCAATATGGTGGCTAGGGAATGGGACCGCATAACGCGGTGGAGCTTCGAAAACTTCATGAAGCCTAGCGCAATCGCCGCGTGCTTCGTGATTGTGGCGCTTCTTTGGACATTTCCTTTACAACACATCATTGCGTATCCATTTGTATTTCTCTTCTTCGGGGCCATTATGGGAAGCGCCTGGTTCGGTGGCTTCATTGCCGGCATCGTCGCAGTCGCCATGTCGGGTCTCCTTGTCACCTACTTTTTTATCCCGCCCTTTTATTCCATACACATAGCCAGGGGCTCTGAGAGCTTCCTGACCGCATTTCTTGTTTGCGCAATCGCCATCACGATTGTGAGTTCAGCTAGAAGACGAAGCGAAAGCGCGATTCGCCTAGCGCGCGATGAGCTTGAGGCCAAGGTCCAGGAGAGAACTGCTGAGCTCGAGCGCTCCAATCGCGAGATTCTAGAGAGCGAGCGCCAGCTTCGAATGCTGACAGAGGCAATTCCGCAACAGATTTGGAGTGCGGACGCGTCAGGGCACATCGAGTACTGCAATCAACATCTGCGCTCCTATGTTGGCGAAATCCCCAACAACGCGCTGGGAGAGTCATTCTTCAGCATTCTTCATCCTGAGGACGAGCCTTTATACCGCCAGGGCCTGGAGGAGGCATTTGCATCGGGAGAAGGATTCGAGGTAGAAGCACGCGTGTGCGGAGCCAGCCATGACTATCGGTGGTTTCTGGCGCGCGCCATACCGCAGCACAACGAAGATGGAAAGATTGTGCGCTGGTATGGAATACATATCGACATTGAAGAACAGCGCCGTGCGCAGCAAAGCCTGATGAGCGCGCAGGATAATCTGGCGCGATTTTCGCGAATTCTAAGCATGGCAGAAATGGCGGCATCCATTGCTCACGAGTTGAACCAGCCGCTCACGGCCGTTGTCACTCATGCTTATGCCTGCCGCGAATGGTTGAACGGCAATCCCGCCAATGTCGAAAAGGCCTCATTAACCGCGGAAAAAATAGTGCAGGAAAGCACACGGGCCAGCGCCGTCGTTAAGCGGGTGAGAGCGCTCTTCCGCAAGGATCAGGAGGCCCTGATCCGCGAAGCAGCCGACGTCAACATGCTCATCAGGGATCTGGCGAGGCTATTGAGGGAGGAGGCGATTCGTCGCGGAGTGTCGATACGGCTTGTTCTTGGCAGCGATCTGCCTAAATCGAATGTCGATCCGGTCCAGATTCAGCAGGTGCTCTTGAATCTTGCAACCAACGGCATGGATGCCATGATGGAGAGTCAAGGGCCGAAGGAGCTTTCGATCGAATCGCAGAAACAGGGTGACAGTGAGATTCTGGTGACGGTGGCCGATACTGGCTGCGGCGTGGCAGCCGATATCATGGATAAAGTATTCGATCCATTCTTCAGTACAAAGCCGCAGGGAACAGGGATGGGCCTCGCGCTTTGCCGAACTATCATCGAGGAACATGATGGTCATCTGTGGGTATCGAATGCCGTATCGGGCGGTGCAAAGTTTCAATTCACGCTGAAAGGGTGTTTATGAGCAGGGAAGGCGCAATGCCGGACGAAGAAATGGTCTTCATTGTGGACGACGATGCCTCGATCCGCGAAGCACTGGGGAACCTGCTCGAATCTGTAGGCATCAGCACTGAGCATTTTGAATCTGCTGAAAGGTTTCGGGAACGGTGGGATCGTGAGCGGCCGGGTTGTCTATTGCTGGATGCACGTCTACCGGGAATGAGTGGAATGGAACTCCAGGAAGAGTTGAATGAGTCTGGAATAGGAATTCCAATTATCTTTATGACGGCGCACGGCGACGTACCTATGGTGCGAAAGGTGCTCAAGGCCGGGGCTATCGAGTTCCTCACCAAGCCGTTTCAAAAGGAAGAGCTTTTGCAGTCCGTTCGCCAGGCTTTTGCATTCGATCGTGAGCGCCGGACCGAAGAAGCTGCGCGCGAATCCATTCTGGCTCGCCTGAGTCTCTTATCGGAGCGCGAGCGTGAGGTTCTGGCCATGGTTACGGCAGGCCTGCTGAACAAACAAATTGCTTCAAAGCTGAATCTGAGTGAAGTCACGGTTAAACTGCATCGCCGGCACGTGATGGAAAAGATGCAGGCCGAGTCGCTCGCAGACCTGGTGAAGATGTGCGAACGCATCAAGCTCGCTTCGTGGGAGTAATCCTAAATCAACGAGTAAATGGGTGTTTTCCTTCGTGCGCATAAGGAACCCATAAGATCGCATAAAGAACCCATAAGATCGCATAAAGAACCCATGAGTATTTGCAAAATCTATACTTTGGGATAGATTGCCCAGCCTCCGACGTCCCTCTAGTCTTTACACATCAGTTAGCCGTTGATCCGTGTTAGGTGCACCTGATGCAACAGCACAGTGTTTAGCTCACGCATTTCCCGTGGGCCTTACGTTCGGATAAGTGCATTCACCGAACATCGCTTTCACGATCGAACAAAAGGATGGAGATAAATTGCTGGTAGATCGCTATCTACCGGAACAGCGTAGGACTATCTCCATGGAGGAGCTATGGGCTTGCAGGCGATTCTCATTGAACTTTTGCTTTCAGGATTCTTTGCGGTGGCGTGTTTTCGTGCCCGTGCCGAGTCGCCCGATATGAACGGTCTTGTACCCCAAAAGCTGTTCATGTTGACCGATCGCATAGACAGGTTGCGCAAGTCGCGGTGGCAATGGTGTGCCATGGTGCTGCTCTTGATCGTGGTGAGGATGCAACAAGGCACTCCGATCCTTGCCGAGCTTACCGTGTTGTTGCAGTTCGTGCTCTTTCTCGCTTTGCCTTCAAAGGGCTCGTCGAAATTCGCCTTTGCACAGAAGCCTGTGCGGGAGGTTATGGGACGCCGATGAAAGAACTCCTGCAAGCTGCGAAATTAGTGCGCAGAACGCAGAGAAAGTTACGGCAAGGGGAGTATTCAAGAGAGCCATTGCAGTTACTGCGCATCGAGTGGAAGAAAGGTCTGGTCGAGTGCGATTGGCTGATGCGGGCGCCCGATCCGTGGGATGTTGATCTACCGGAGAATGTGGCTTGTCAGAATCAGACGCATCAGGCTCTCAAGGACGCGCTCAGTTTGCGCGATGTAATTTTCGATTCGTTTCCGGCAGTCGCAAGCGCCGATTTGAGAATGTATCGGATGGATGCGGATCAAGGGTTGGAACTCGTGATGACCGGCAGCGTGAGCCGTTCGAACGAAGTTCTACAGCGCGTAGCTTCAGTTGTAATGCGCGCCAGGTTGTGCGGCTTCAATTTCACGCTTGGATCAACCGGATTGGAAAGCCTGCATTCGATATCGCTCGGTTGTACCTGATGCAGTCTCGAAATCTCCTCAGTTTTTGCACGTCGTAGTTGCAGCGTACCAAGGGTTCGTAGTTGGAGTCTTCACACAACAATAACCAAGGAGGGCCAGCAATGGCGGCAACAAAATCGCAGGGTAAAGCATTCGGGCTATTCATGGCGGGCATCACAACAACTTGTGCCGGAATAGCATACATTTCATCGGGTAGCGGCATCGCGGCCTTGATTGTCGGCCTTATTGTCGTTGCAATTTCGTTTGGATTGTTTGTCTCGCTCAAGCCTCAGGAAGGCAAAGTGCCGATGGCTAGTCAGCCGTTCGTGCTTAGGCTGGCTGGGCTTGCATTAGCAGTAGGCGGCTGGCTCATCGTCCTGTTCGGCCTGCACATATCGTCGGCTGTTTCTGGACGTATGGTCACCACCCTGATCGGATTCGCGGTTTCACTGGTTGGCGTTATCGGTCTGCTTCCAACAGCATCCAACAAGAACGCAATATGGAAGGCATAACCACCCATTCCCCCATTTTCTACGGCAAAGAATCAAAACCTACCTTGGAGTCAAATTGATGAGAATTGCCCGTACACTTTCCTGTATTTGCGCCCTTGGATTAGTACTCGCATCAGGGGCGGGAATCGTGGCTCGCGCAGACGCCCAAACTTCGGCGTCGGCAGCTGAGCTGAAGGACGCCGCCGCAAAGGCGCCTACCACCGCTACTCTCGCCGATGGCGATCCGGGTGGCGCTCTTACTGGTACGATCAGCGACGTGCCGGTGGCCGATAGCGACGCGGGCCTGACGCTTGGCGATGTAGCCAACCAGGTAGGCCAGAACAAGATCGGCCTCAACTTTACGTGGGTCCTGCTTACAGGCTTCCTCGTCATGTTCATGCAGGCCGGCTTCGCTTTCGTCGAAGCAGGTCTATGCCGCGTTAAGAACGCAAACCATACCTACATGATGAACTTCTTCGTGTATGGTTGCGGGTTGTTTGCCTACTGGATCATGGGCTTCGCTATCCAGATGGGTGGCGCGGCCGGCAACGGCAACCTTGGCGGTCTGCAGTCACTTGTTGGTGAGCAGCAGCTGAATCTATTCGGCACCAGTTGGGGTATCTTCGGACATTCCGGCCTGTTCCTCGCTGGTCATACCTATGACGTGGGCGTCATGGTCATCTTCCTGTTCCAGATGGTGTTCATGGATACGGCCCTCACCATCGTCACAGGTGCCTGCGCCGAACGTTGGAAGTTCCTTACCTTCGCTGTTTCCTCGGTGATCATGGGCGCCGTTACTTATCCGCTCTTCGCAAACTGGGCATGGGGCGGCGGCTGGCTGTCGGCGCTTGGAGCCAATCTTGGACTTGGCAAGGGCTACTGCGATTTTGCCGGCTCCGGTGTTGTGCACGCCGTGGGCGGATTGACTGCTCTGGCCTGCGCTCTCATCGTAGGTCCGCGCATCGGCAAGTTCAATCGCGATGGTTCGGCCAATGCAATCATCGGTCATGATATCTCTGCCGTTATGATCGGCTGCTTCATCCTGGCATTCGGGTGGTTCGGATTCAACCCCGGCAGCACCCTGGGTGCTTCTGGAGCGGGCTGCCTCCGCATCGGCTCGGTTGCCGTCAATACTATGTTGGCAGGTTGCACCGGAACCTTCGGAGCTGTCCTCTATATGTGGATACTGAAGGGTAAGCCGGATGCCTCGATGGCAGGCAATGGACTCTTGGCAGGCCTGGTTGCGATCACTGCACCTAGCGGATTCGTTAACCCAACAGGCAGCGCGATCATCGGCCTCATCGCAGGCGTTCTGGTCTGCCTGAGCTGCGCCTTTGTCGAGACCAAGCTGAAGGTCGACGATCCGGTCGGCGCCATCTCCGTCCACGGCACCTGCGGACTCTGGGGCGTACTTTCGGTTGGGCTCTTTGCAGATGGCACCAGCAACTACGGCGGCTCGTGGAACGGTGTTACGGGATCCGTTACCGGTCTGTTCTACGGTGATGGCAGCCAGTTGGTTGCGCAGCTCGTAGGCATCGTCACTCTCGTTGGCTTTGTCTTCACCTTCAGCTACGTAATCAATTGGGCTCTGGACGCTCTCATGGGACAGCGTGTTTCGGCAGAGACCGAAATCGAAGGTCTCGATCTCCCCGAAATGGGCCAGCTCGGATTCCCGGAATTCGTATTCCGTCCGGAGCCGGAATTCCTTACTCCTCCCGTAGCTTCAGTCGCATAGTTTTGCCTTTCGGGGCATTCTCCTGGCAGCAAGGTTAACTTCCAATGCCTTGCTGCCCACTTTTAAACAAAATTGAGGGAATAGAAATAATGACGAACTTGGCATTTACCAGCGCATCACAGCATCAGGACACTTACTTAGCCGAATCCACGCCTTCAACGTCGGCGCTTTCGGCGGTACTTTGTCCTAGAACCACGAATTTGTTGGAGCGCATGTTCCGGGATCCCCGCGTGCTTGAACCGCACGAGCGCATCGACCTGGTTGCCCAGCTTCGCTCTGCTGTGGAGCTTGCGCCGCAGATTGTTGAACTTCGTGTGATCCTCGGAATGGCTCTGTGCGTGAATATTGAGATTCAGGACGCAATGGAAGAGCTGCGCCAGGCTGTGGAGATGGATCCCGATAGCTTTATTGCTCAGCTCAAGTACGGCGAACTGATGATGCGGCTTCGAGCCTGCGACAAAGCGGCCGAACATACACATCGAGCTGCAAAACTGGCATGCAATGCCGCACAGTCTGATTTGGCTCGCAAACAGGCGGCGACAATTCGTACAATGAAGCAAGAGGGAATCGAGCGTGGCGGCTACGGCGGCTTGCTCCCTCGCCTGTTCCGCAAAGTTCGCAAACCGGTTTCTTCAAGCACAGCACCCGTTCTTGTTGGTACCAAGTAGGAGAGGATGCCTGCACCCCTGCAATTGGCATTGCTGATCGCGATTCTGCTACCAGCAACGAAATTCATCGCTGCTTTGTGTACCCGCTACGGCATTCCACCCATTTTGGGCGAGCTGATGGTGGGTGTCATTGCGGGTCCAGGCTGTTTTGACCTGTTACACTCGCGGCTGTTCCACGGCACGTCTGCTACCGATGCGTTCATTCTACTGGCGCAGATCGGCGGTTTCGTGCTGATGTTCATCGCAGGGCTCGAAACTGACATTGACCGCATGAAGGAAGCCAGCGCTACAGCGTTTCTTGTAGCGCTTTTCGGTGTTATCTGGCCCTTCTTTCTCGGTGCCGGTGCGGCCCGCCTCCTGGGGCTCTCCTGGGCTAGTGCCGCTTTTATGGGCGGTGCGCTCACAGCCACCAGCGTCTCGATCTCAGCACGTACGCTTATGGATGCCGGCAAGATGACCACATCCGAGGCGTCAGTTATTCTTGGCGCCGCAGTCATCGATGATGTGATGGGGCTGTTCGTCCTTTCATTTCTTGCCGCAACGTGCAGCACGGGAGGCGCCGAGGCATTTGGTGTAGCGCCTGCACTGTCTGAATGGTTGCAGCACAACTGGCCCTGGGCCGCGGCTCATCCGCTCACAGTTCAGATGTCGATCATCGCGGTGTGCGTCGCAGTGTTCTTCGTGGTCGCATTCGGTGCCGCACAACGCTGGGTCGATCCCCTGATGCGCCTCTTCCGCAAGCTCGATGTGAGCGAAGCTGTGAGTAGCTGTGTGCTGGCCATGGTCATGCTGTTTGCGGTCAGCGCGGAGTGGCTGGGCAGCGTGGCTGGTATCACCGGCGCATATCTTCTCGGCTACGTATTTGCGGGGGCAAAACTCAAGACACTCATCGAGCGTTCATTTCACGCAATTGGTCACGGCTTCTTGATCCCGATTTTCTTCGTCGCTATCGGATTGGAGAGCAACTTCCGTTCTCTTAGCGGGCACTGGATGTTGCTGTTCGTGATTTTTATCGTTGCGATTGTGAGCAAGCTATTCGGTTGCGGAATGGCCGCTCTTGGTATGGGCATGGGGACGGTGCGCAGTCTGCGCGTCGGTTGTGGAATGATCTCACGTGGTGAGGTCGGATTAATCGTTGCAGCCATGGGAGCCAGCACCGGTATATTCCAGGAGCCTGAAGTCGCAGTGATGGTTGCGGTGGTACTTCTTACAACAGTGCTGACGCCAATTCTGATGCGCGGTGCATTTGCCATTAAATGTGAATATGACGAAGATAATTCAAATTCCGACGATTCGGGCAGCTACTCATCGGTCGTAGAACCGCAGGTAGAAGCATCATAAGAAATGCCATCGCAGGAATATTGAAGCCCGCGATGGCTTCTCCAATTCAGGACTAGACGAGCTCTAGTTCTGAATCTTTCGATTCAACCTTGCCTGTCACTTTAGATTCTTTTCTGAACGAGTGTCCAGTCAGCAACCCCAGCACAAACCATCCCAGCAGCGCCGCTCCGATTGCGAACAACACGTCACCCGGAATGCGCATCCAGCGCAGGATCTGCATGGCTGGCATCTGCATAAATTCAGCGGAGCGCGCGTACCATGTGCCCTGTTCAATCGAGGCCATGGCCTGCATGATTCCGATGGGTAACATGCTGAGGATGACCATAAATGCCAACCCGAGATTGATGCACCAGAAGGCAGCCTTCAGGACGCCTTCCTTCCATTTACGCCCGGGCTGCAACACACGCAGGCAGAATAGCGTGAGACCAAGGCCGAGCATGCCGTACACGCCAAAGAGCGCTGTGTGGCCGTGCACGGGAGTCAGGTTCAAGCCCTGCATGTAATAAAGCGCAATCGGTGGATTGATCAGGAATCCGAAGATGCCTGCGCCGACGAGATTCCAAAAGGCCACGGCAACAAAGAAGTAGATCGGCCACTTGTAGTTGGCAATCCACGGGGCTTTCTCTGTTGGCCGCGAGAGGCGCAGATTATCCCAGGCTTCAAAGCCGATCAGTGTCAGCGGAACAACTTCGAAGGCGCTGAAGACTGCTCCCAGTGCGATGACCGCTGGCCCGGAACCTGCGAAATAAAGATGGTGGAAAGTTCCGATGATGCCGCCTGAGAGGAAGATTACGGTTGAAAAGAGCACGGCACGCGTTGCACTGCGAATCTCAAGCAGCCTGAGCCGCGTAAAGAGGAATGCAATCACGACTGTCGCAAATACCTCAAAGAATCCTTCAACCCAGAGATGAACTACCCACCAGCGCCAATACTCCGCCGTAACCAGATTGCTGCGCTGGCCGTACATCAATCCAGATGCATAGAATGTCGGGATCGCAATGCTGGAGACAAGGAAGAGAGAAAGCAGTGAGCGATCTTCGTTATTCCGTTTGAGGGCCGGCTTGAGAGCGCGAACCATGAGCACAAGCCACAACACCAGGCCGACAAAGAGCAGGATCTGCCACAGCCTTCCCAGGTCAACATACTCATAGCCCTGGCTGCCGAGCCAGAACCACAAGTTGCCGAGCTTCTGCTGAATACCCAGCCACTCGCCAGCCATCGATCCACCCACTACGAGCACCAGTGCCGCGAACAATACGTTCACACCTAGACGCTGGAACTTTGGTTCGTGCCCGCTGACTGCAGGCCCCACGTAGAGTCCTGTCGCCAGCCACGAAGTTGCAATCCAGAAGATGGCCAGTTGCAGGTGCCATGTACGTGTAATTGCGTAGGGCAGATACTTGTCCAGCTGGATGCCGTAGAATCCCTGGCCTTCGACACCGTAATGAGCCGTGATGATGCCCATCAAAATCTGCACGGCCCAAAGCGCTATTACCACGAAAAAGTACTTGATGGTGGCGCGTTGCGAGGGCGTGGGCTGGAATCCGAGGAAGGGATCCTGCGCGGGAATCGGGCCGTGAACAAGCGCTTTCTCCTGCGACGAGTACCACCAGACGAGTGCTCCAATGCCAGCCAGCAGGCATACGATGCTCACGATGCTCCACATGATTGCGCCGGGTGTCGGTCCATTGGCGACAAGAGGCTCGTGCGGCCAGTTATTCGTATAGGTCACGCTCGATCCAGGACGATCGGTGCTCGCAGCCCATGCTGTCCACCAGAAGAAGGCGGCGAGCTGTCTCTGCTTGCTGGTATCAGTGAGCGCGCCTGCGGGGATCGCGTAATCCTTGCGCCCATTCGCAAAAACATCGGAATAATATGTTGCAAGTTCGCTGAAGGCTGCTGCCCGGTCGCCATCGATCGTTACCCGATTCCGGCTTGTATCGTAGGTGTTGGTCCGCATTTCGCGAACCAATCTCGCCTTCAATACGGCCTGCCGATCGGCGTCGAGTGCAGCAAAGCTGGCGGCACCTGTGCGCAGTGCCCAGCGGTCAAGCAGAAGTTCGGATTCGTGGTGAATCCAGTCGGCGCTCCAGTCGGGGGCAACGTAGGCGCCATGTCCCCACACGGTGCCGACCTCCTGTCCACCAATCGACTGCCAGACGCCCTGGCCGTCGGTGATGGTCGATCCCTTGAATAGAAGCTGGCCCTCGGTCGTGTAGACGTCAGGGAGGGGGGGAGCATGGGTGATCATCTTCCGTCCGACACCGCCAAGGACGGCAAACGACGCAATGATAACAACGGATAACGCCAACCAATAGCGTTTGTATGACATTCGATTTTCCTCGATTCGCCATGCGAGACGCATGCGGCTTATTTCTAGAACTGAGAGTAGGTTGGCGCGGGGAGTAGAGCAGGGACTTAAGTCACAAGGTGGCGAAAAACTTTGCGTTTAATTAGCATTAGGATCCCAACGTCAGGCTGATGCGGAGCCTCCCCCATTGCTGATAGAGTTTCATTGTTCCACGCTGCGGGCGGTAACAGCGCTGGACGAACGGATATTCGCCCAATTCCCCTGGGGAGCCCGGTTGTATGTCGTTCCGTTCAGTATTTATCGCAGTCGTAATTGCCTTTGCGCTGATTGTTTCCGCTTTCCTGATTAATTACGTACGGCCTAAAACAGAGACTCGGCAGCCTACGGCTGATTTTGTCCGGGCATCTGGGAAGTGCGCGGAGTGCCATGCGCGGATGCAATATGCGGTAGTGCACGACTATGAGCTATCTGTGCACGCCAAGAAGGGTGTCACTTGTCTGGACTGCCATCAACCGGCCGCCAACCAAAAGCATGTTGACCATCACGGCTTCGTCATCAGCGACCATTTAACGGCAGGAAACTGCCGAGCGTGCCACGAGAGCATCTACCAGGAATTCTTGCGGAGCCGTCATGCTGCGCCAAGCTGGGCTGCGGTGCACGGCTCGCAGCCATTCACTGCGCGGGAGATTGCCTTCAGCGAGACCTGGCAGCCAGGTGGAGTGAAGCGTCCACCGAATCCGCTCACCATGCCTGAAGGTCACCCGGCCGTAACTTCCGGCTGCGAACAGTGCCATGCCATTGGCGAGCCCAACGCAGATGGCACCATCGGTACCTGTACGGAGTGCCACTCACGGCACACGAGCTCGGTGGCTCTTGCACGCCTACCTTCAACATGCGGCCAATGCCACATGGGCCCCGATCACTCGCAAATGGAGATCTACAACGAGTCAAAACACGGTGTGATGTTCGCGGCACAGACGAATCTACTCAATCTCAATGCCGATCCGCAAAAGCTCACCACCCGAGACATGTTCGTGCCTACCTGCGCCACTTGCCATATGAGCGGCATCAATGGACTTAAGGTGACGCACAACCCGTCCGATCGCCTGAGCTGGTACCTTGCGGCAGAGATCAGTACGCGACGTCCCAATTATCTGCAGGCCCAGATCAATATGAAGCAGGTCTGCACTCAATGTCATACACAACCTCTGGTTGACCGAGTATATGCGCAGGCGGATCAGGTTGTCGCCAGCACAAATGCCAAAGTTTTGGCGGCAAAGAAGATCGTTGACGGGCTTCACAAGAACGGAGCGCTCTCGGGACCGCCATTCTCAAATCCCATCGACTTTACTTACTTCAACCTGTGGCATTACGACGGGAGAACAAGCAAACACGGCGCCTTCATGGGCGGAGCCGACTTTGTGCAGTGGCATGGCAACTATGAGCTCCTCTCTAAAACAGTAGAGCTGCAGCACGAGGCCGATGAATTAAGGAGAGAGCATGGCCATCAGTAGATTGCTCTCGCGCACGCGGGCCATTGTCACTTCCAGGCACTTCTGGTGGGCCCACGATCCGCAGCTCTGGGTAGAGTTGTTCGTTACAGTGAACATTGCCATCCTTGCGATAGACATCTACATCGCACACTCGGTCAACGAATTTCAAAGGCGTCCAGAGTACATCCCGCTGGCATTTTCGCTGCTGGCGCCTCCAATATTGGGAACGGTGATCGGAATCTGCTGGATCTGGGGTATCAGGCGGCCATGGCGATACGCGGGCTACGTCCTGGGATGGATTTCGATCTTTGTCGGGCTTGGCGGTGTGCTCTATCACTTGCAGAGCCGCTTCTTCCTGGACCACACGCTCAAGAGCCTGACCTACGCAGCGCCATTCGCTGCACCCCTCGCCTACACGGGCCTGGGTTTTCTACTTCTCGTAAATCGTATGGTTGTTCCGCGCAGCGCAGAGTGGGCGCGCTGGGTTATCTTCATGGCGCTCGGTGGCTTCTTTGGCAACTTCGTGCTTTCACTCACAGATCACGCGGAAAATGGCTTTTTCATGCGGACGGAGTGGATTCCAGTGATCTCATCTGCATTTGCCACGGGCTTTCTGGTCGCGGCATTGCTTTTGCCGATCACGCGCAAGTTTCTCGATCTTTGCGCAGTGGTCATGATCATCCAGGCGCTCGTGGGAGTCCTCGGTTTCTGGTTCCACGTACAGGCCAATCTTATCGAGCCGGGAGTCTCACTCTGGGATCGCCTGGTGAACGGTGCTCCTCCGCTCGCGCCACTGCTCTTTCCAAATCTGGTTGGCCTGGCGCTTATTGGGATATGGTCGTTCATTCCGCATGTGCCAGAGCCCGATTCCGGCCGCTCATGGACCGGCCTGGTCTATGGCTGGGCACATCCCGGCGTTGCAAAATTCGCGAACGAGTGATGTGGAAGATGCGATCTGCGAATTCCTCTCGTTTTTCATGCCGAGTACTGGTGGGAGTCTTTGGCTGCAAGTACCGGACGTCCAAGCGCAAAGGTCAACACCAGGTTGGCGGCGAATACCAGAACGCCAGTAAGTTCAAGCATGCCTGAATACGGCAAGGTGTGCCACGCGAAGAGCAGATAGCCTTCGTATGCCAGCGGTTCAGAGAGTACGCGAATCGTGCAACCTGTTTGCAGGAGGAGCAGGCTGGCGAACATGAGCCGTTTGCTGTGGATGGCGTACACTCCGCCAAAGTGCGGCAGAATGCGTGGACCAATTGCAAAGACCATGGTTGCGGCAAATCCAACGGTAAGAGCGTGTCGCGAAGCTCCCCAGATTCCTCCATGGACATCAGCGAAGGCCGCCCAAATTCCCATCGCGCCTGCAATAACCAGCCAAACGTAAACCAGCCGGACAAATACCGGGAAACTTGGATGAATGCCTTGCACTTTTGCTGTTCCGCGTGGCTTTTCAATTAAATGCAAAGCGATGGAGACGGCAAGAGCTGCAATGGCGAGCAAAATCGCTGCCGACCTGATCCAGCCTGCCATGCCGCAAAGCACACCGGCCGCGTCGAGAACAAGGACTGCAGCAAATGCACGCGCTCTGGGGTGCTCGACACCAAGGAAACTGGGCAACCAGCGCGCCGAAAATCCCCACACCGTGGGCACAATGAATCCCCACGCAATGAGAATTAGAAACTTCTGGTCGACCTCGTATGGGAATGCCTGATTTGTTCCGCTCATTGCAAGTTTCAGGCACTCGACAAAGTTGAAGATGATCGAGGCAGTCAAGCCGGCCGTCCCCAGCAGGACGGAGATCATCCAAAGCTCCATTTTGGCTTTCTTTCCCTTTTCAGGCTTCTCGGGCATTTTGTGCCGCGATGCGGCCATGAGGAAGAACAATACGGCGATCAGCTCAAAGCTCGCGGATACGACATACAGAGTCTGCCAATGCCAACTGTAGATGTTGGCCAGCCACCGCATCGCCACACCCGATGTCCAGAGCGCGAATGCCGTTATCGGAATGGCAAGCACATTTCTTCCGCGCGACGGTTGGGAATAGAAGCCAATTCCGAGAACGAAACTTCCGATCCAGCCGAAAACCTGCGCATGGCCATGGCCCTGCATCCATGCGGCCGGCAAGAAGCTGGAACCGTGATAAGTGCTGATGGCCAAAAGATTGGAGAAGCCCAGCAAGGTCCCAGGCAGCGCCATGAAGAATAGACCTGCGATAATCCATGCACGCAGTATCAGGCTCTTCTGATGTTCGCGCACCGCAATGGCATGGAAGACTTGAGTCTCATTCGCCTGTCCATTCAACTGTCTGCTGTTCTGCATCTCTTTTCTCCACTGTTCAGGCTAGAGAGAGGGGATCGTAGCCACAGTAACTTATGTCACTCAGCGCGTGGAAAAGAGCAGTAATGAGGATCTTGGGAGAATTCTGCAAGTCTGGGACTTTAGTCACTGCGGATGACGCAGGGCGCGGATTCTGATAGGTGCATGAACCAACAGATCAGCACCATCGATTTCAACGAGCGGCCTTTCATCGCAATCTGGGAAGTGACCCAAGCATGCGATCTTGCATGTGTACATTGCCGCGCTTCGGCGCAACCGGAGCGGCACCCTCTGGAACTCAGCACAGAAGAAGGGAAGGGCTTGATAGACCAGGTTGCGGCCCTCGATGTTCCCGTGTTTGTTCTTACCGGCGGCGATCCAATCAAGCGGCCTGACCTGTTTGAGCTGATCGGTCATGCGCGCTCGAAGGGAGTTCGCGTATCTCTTACGCCGAGCGCTACCCCACTGCTCACGAGGGAGGTGGTGGTTCGCCTAAAGGAAGCCGGGCTAGCGCGTCTTGCAGTCAGCCTCGACGGCGCGAGCGCTGAAACGCACGACGCGTTTCGCGGGATGTCGGGTTCCTACGCACGCACACTTAGCGCAATTGAATGGGTAAATGAAATCGGATTGCCGGTTCAGGTAAACACTACGTTCAGTGGCAGAAACATTGGCCAAATCGATGCAATCGTGGAGCTGATGGAAAGTTTGCGGATCACGCTCTGGAGTGTTTTCTTCCTTGTGCCGACTGGTCGCGGCAAGCTGAATGACCTACTGAATGCCGACGAATTCGAACAGGTCTTCACTAGGCTTCATCGCCTTTCGATGACCGCCAGTTTCGATATCAAGACGACTGAGGCACAGCACTACCGCCGATTCCTGCTACAACAGAAGGTTGCAGAGAAAGCCGGAAACTGGGAGAAATTGATCCATCAGAAAGTCGTCGATTCCATTGGACGAGCTCCGCGCGGGCTCAATGACGGAAAAGGATCGGTATTTATCTCGCACACTAGCGAGGTTTTTCCAAGCGGGTTTCTGCCATTATCCGCAGGGAATATTCGCCGGGAACCGTTGGCGGCAATCTACCGCGAATCGCCGCTCTTCAGAAGACTGCGCGATACGTCAGAGCTCGAAGGGAAATGTGGAGCTTGTGAATTCAAGAACATCTGTGGCGGCTCTCGCGCTCGTGCTTATGCCCTTACCGGAAATCCTCATGGTGAAGAGCCGTGCTGCTCGTATATTCCTCGCAATTACGTGCCGCCGGTTCCTGAATTGAAACACACTGTTGGCTTGCATGTATTGCAGGGAGCGTGACACATTGTGAGTTGAGATAGGTAAACCAGACGGGGAAGTGGCGGAGGTCAAATGATTGGAGTTCAAATAGGCGCGAAGCGCGATAGCGGATTCGATGATCCGATCGGCATGCTTACGGATTGCCATCGCAGGATTGAGAGTTTTCTGAGTGTTCTGTGCATGGTGGCCGATCGCGCACGCGGCAGAGGCCTGAGCGAAGAAGAATCGGCTGCAGTGAATGCTGCTCTCAGCTATTTCAAGTCGGGCGGGCAGCGGCATACGGCGGACGAAGAGGAATCGCTGTTTCCTCGGCTTCGTGAGCAGCAGGTAAGCAGTGCTCTCGTAAAACTTGAGCAACTCGAAGGAGAGCACAAGCGCGCGGCCGAACTTCACGAGCTGGTCGAGAATTTCTATATCAACTGGATTGAAGCGGGCCGTTTGGGCAACAAAGATGAGCAGGCGTTGTTTGAATCAACGGCAGAGCTTGATCGCATCTACCAGGCGCATATCAAGATTGAAGAAGAGCAAGTCTTTCCGGAAGCGGCACGGACTCTCGATAGAGAATCTGTCGAGGAGATGGGCCAGGAATTTCGAGCACGCCGGACGTGACAACTGTGACGGCTGCCATACGGATACTTTCCTCTATTTGGGTAAGATCAAGTGTTGAGCATGACAACGTCACGATTGAAATTCAATCGATGTTGCCCAAGACTCCACCACAAGAGGAAGATCGTGAAAGACGCTATCGAAGTTCTAAAGAGCCGCCGCAGTATTCGCACCTATACGCAGCAAGCGGTTCCGCGAGACATCATCGAAGAGATTATTGACTGTGCGCGTCTGGCACCGACGGCGATGAACGATCAGCCGTGGGATTTTATTGTGATGACATCTCCAGAGCGTCTTGCGCAGATTCCGCCTATGCTGGGTCACGCCGAGTTCATCGCTAACGCAGCGTTTGCTGTGCTCGTGCTCGCGCACGATACAAACTATGCCGTCGAGGATTGCTGCGCAGCTACGGAGAACCTCTTGATCGCCGCCGCCGCTCACGGGCTTGGTTCGTGCTGGGTGGCAGGTACCAAACAGGCATACGGGCCAGTCGTCGCCAATGCCTTCGGTGCTCCCGCCGACCGTCAGCTAATCGCGATTGTTTCTTTCGGTTATCCCGCGGAAGAGCCAACCGTGGATAAGCGACCCCTGGCGAAAGTTCTTCATTGGGAAGAGTTCTAGGGTCTTTCTCAGTGCGCTATCAAAGTTGAGTATTGCCCGCGTCGAATCGCTCATGTAAATTGGAGATCATTCGTGGCGGCCCCCTCCGCCGCATCTCAGAAAGATAGAGGAGAGACTGCGCATGTGCGATGACTTCATCCACCAGGGAATGACTCACGATCCTACGGTTTCGCGGAGAGCATTCGCTCTCGGAGCTGCGGCAACCACAGTGGCAATGCAAACGTCATTAGCTTCGGCACAGGCAAAGGTGGTTGAAAAGGATGTGAATGTACCGATGGCGAGCGGTGTTGCCGACTCAGCGCTCTTTTATCCCGAAGGCAAAGGGCCATGGCCGGCGGTTCTGGTGTGGACAGACATCCTCGGACTCAGACCGGTGTTTCGCGAGCTAGGGCAGCGGCTCGCGGCCGAAGGCTATGTTGTGTTGGTTCCGAATCCGTTTTACCGCAATGCCAAAGCGCCGGTGGTGGACGGTTCGTTCGATTTCAGTAAGTCTGAAGATCGAGCCAAGGTTATGCCTCTGGCGGCCGCACTCACTGAAGAAGCAGACATAAGCGATGCAAAGTCGCACATCGCGTTTCTTGACGCGCAACCGCAAACCGACAAGAGCAGAAAGATAGGTGTTCAGGGTTACTGCATGGGCGGCCCGCTCACTTTCCGCACTGCCGGCACGGTGCCCGATCGCATAGGCGCGGCGGCTACGTTTCATGGCGGAGGTTTGGTCACCGACAAGCCGGATAGTCCGCACCTCATGATTTCTAGAATGAAGGCCGAGGTTCTGTGCGCAGTGGCCGACAACGACGATAAGCGCGACCCGGCTGCGAAGGACAAGCTCAAAGAAGCCTTCGCGGCTACGCATCTGACAGCAACGGTCGAGGTCTATGAAGGCTGCAACCACGGTTGGACAGTACGCGGAAGCCAGGTCTACAACGAGCAGGGAGCCGAGCGCGCCTGGGCAGAATTGCTGGCGCTTTACAAGCGAAGCCTCGCTTGAGCGCGTTCGTTTTCGTAATCTGATCTCACATCTACCAGGTCTTTTGCCAAACCTGGAGCACAGGGTAGCGATTGACGACCGAGGGCTGATAGTTCGACCGCGATGTCCACCAGTTGATGCGGGCCTGCGGATCGGCGGCGAACGCAGTGTCCGATTTTATCTTTGCTTCGAACTCCTGCAACAACTCCGGGTGCTCTTCTGCGACCTTAGTTGCGATGGGCACGCTAAGGTAGGGGTTCGCGCCAATGCGGCCCATCGATTGAAAGATGGAGGCGGCAAAACCAATACGGATGAGTGCGTCAGGGGCAGCCGGGTGGAGCAACGCCATGATGAGTCGCGCGCGCTGTTGATGCAGCGGAACCCACCAGGAGCCGGCAGGAACATCGATCTTCTCCTTAACCGGTTCGAGAGTGTAGTCCATCAGTTCACCGGCCTCGCGGGAGCTGACATGCTTCGCGTCGCTGAAACGCCAGGTTTCGAATTCCTGATCCAGTTCTTTGGGGATAACTTCCATCTGGATGCCATGGAGCTTTAGCTCGTCCGCGATCTCCTTCCACTGAAGCGGAACAATGAAGCCGAGCGGCTCCTGTGCCTCGGCTGTCGCGTCGATGCCGTCGTGCTCGATTATTTCGATATCGTCTTTCTCCGCGGTGTAGCGAACGACCGGTGTTCCGGTGATCTCAGACTGAAATGTTGCTGCTTGAGCGAGTGATACATCAACGGATGGCCGCCAGCGCTGGTTTTGCCGGCGAGATAAACGGGCGGGGCATTGTGGTCGCCTGCCTGGGCAGCGTACTTGGTGTCGGCTTCGCGAACGGAGGTGCGGAGGCTTTGAGGATCCTCGGTAACGATGTCGATGGAGTGCACCATGATGTCGTAGTTCGACCACGCGCGCGTCTTTGGGTTTTTCAGGGAGTGAGTTTCAACCAGCAGGCAAGGGCGATTGAGCGCTGCTGTGTACATATGCGAGTAGCGGGGAGAGAAGACCTCTACGAAGAACTCACGCTTGCCTTCGCCGCGGCGCCCTCCGCCCGGTCCACTGCCTGTACCTGCCGCTGGATGGAACCGACCGGCTTCTCCATTGCCTCCCCCACGCAGGGTCCCGTAAGGCGAGACGAGATGGCCTGAGGCCTCCATGCGCTTATTGAGCTCGGGGATGAAGCGACCGCTCACCCAGGAGCGGGTTGGCTCTCCGATATCTCCGTGGTGGGCCATGTCCCAGGTGACGTCATACTGATAGTCGGCTCCGTCGGTCACGTGATTGTCGAACATGAAGTCAGGCATCCAGGCTTGGTACAGCTTCAGCCAGCCGCGCATTTCCGGGGTGTCCGCCTTGACGTAGTCACGGTTGAGGTTGAGTCCCTGTGCCTGGTTGCGCGTGCCGGTTACGTCCGGGCCGTTCTGGTTGGCGCGATTGAAAGGGCTACGATCCTCGTGGCCGTCGACGTTGAAGACTGGGATGACGAGGAAGATTGCGCTCTTGAGCCATGCGGCGCGAGTCTTGGTGATGACCATATTGCGAACCAGAATAAGAGCGGTGTCCTTGCCCTCGATCTCGCCCGAGTGGATGCCGGACTGGATCAAAATGACGGCTTTATTAGTCTTTGCGGCGGCAGCGGGAGTGAACGCCTTGTCAGAGGACACGATCATGGCATACATGGCGCGGCCCTCTGAGGTTGTCCCAAACTGGATCACCTTGACCGTAGGAGAGAGTTCGGCAAGACGGTGCATGATACGAACGGCCTCGGCGTAACGAGCAGTCTGCCGCCACTGAGTTTTTTCGCCGGTGGTCAGTAGGTCCGCCGGAACATTGGCTGAACTCGCGGCGAGCGTGACGCCGGCCATCGGTGGTTCATACATGGAGTGCGGTACGAGCGGGCTCTGTTGTGCTGAAGCAGAGACAAGCGATAATGCAAGAACGGCAGATGACAAGAGTGCGAAGCGGCCGGTGCGGAGCATGCTGGAAAGCCTCCAAAGAGAAACATTGTTGGTGCGGCAAAATATCAGGGAAGAGTGGCTAGACTTTTCGGCCATCAATGTAAATATTGCTCGAACTTGTCCTCGATGGATTGTGTTTGTGCTCCCGCTGGAGTGTTATGCACATCCTGAAGTTCCCGCACAAACGATGCTGACTCTAGCTCTTGCCCTTCTGTAGTTTTTGCGCGGTTTTCTGGACCTCTCCCCAAACCCGGAGCAGATTGCCGCTCCATAGTTTGCCGATCTGCTCCTCGGTATAGCCGCGGCGCACCAGTTCCAGTGTCACATTGAAGGATTCCGCCGCGCTGTTCCAGCCCTCGATTCCGCCGCCGCCGTCGAAATCCGAAGAGATACCGACATGGTCGATTCCAATGAGCTTTACGGCATAGTCGATCTGGTCGACCATATCTTTCACGTTGGCTGGAGGGGGTGGGGGGTACTTAGCGTCGATCTCGTCGAGGCGCTTCTCATATTCCGCGCGCTTTTCGGGCGAAAGAGCATCCAGGCCGGGAAATGTGCGCAGCGAACCGGCGGCGCCTCTTCTTCGGTCAGGTCCAGAGGTGCCCGCCCCGCCCTCAACCGGACATGCGTGCACTGGTGGTTCTCCGGCGGCGTTGGCGCCTGCCCCTCGTCCGCGTCTTCCGCCAAACCTACCACCTCCGGGAATCAGGTTGAAGTCTTGAAGAAGTATCATCAGAGCTTCGGTTCGCTCTTTCGCCATCGGCTTGAGATACGATGAGAATCCTACGATTTGAATCACTCCGCCGTTCTTCTTGAGAGCGAGCAACTGTTCGTCGTCCATGTTCCGGCTGACATCGGCCAGGGCGCGCACGCCTGAATGTGACGCAATCACCGGTGCTTTGGAAATCCGGATGGCTTCAAGATTTGCACCCTTCGAAGGGTGCGAGAGATCGACCATGATGCCGAGCCGGTTCATCTCAGCGATGACTTTGCGGCCTTCCGGCGACAGTCCATTGTTGTAGGAGTAGCCCTGTGTTTCGCCGGTATTCGAATCGGCAAGCTGACTGTTGCCGTTGTGCGCCAGCGACATGTATCGAGCGCCACGGTCGTAAAATTCCTTCACGCGTGCGACATCGGTGCCAATCGGGTATCCGTTCTCAACGCCGATCACCGCGACCTTTAATCCTTTTTTGTGCAGCGCGACGACATCAGCGGGTGTCAGCGCGAGGCCAATCTCTTTGGGAGCAATCTGTTCGGCCAATCGGTGAATGGCGTCGAACTTCGCGATTGCCTGCTTGTATGCATGATCGTAGCCCTCTGGTGTTAGCGGCCCCTGGCCGACGTAGACAATCATGAACGAAACATCCATGCCGCCTTCCACCATCTTGGGCAGGTTGACCTGCGTGGTGAGCCGCATCGTATAGTTGCAATCCGGCGTGAAGTTCGAAGGCTCGATGTCGTTGTGAGTGTCAAGAGTAATAACGTGGCTGTGAATCATTCTGGCTTTGGCAATCAGGGCCGCGTCGTCAGCCTGCGCATGAATGCCCTGCGCCGCAAGCAACAGAGCACTTATAGAAAGAGTAGTGAGGTGTTTCAGAATTGCCTCCCGTAAAGACGAAGTGGGGGAAGAGAATCAAAAACGGTGAAAGACAGACTCATGTCACAATGCAGGCAATGTCGGTGGAATGCGCAGGTCTTAACTCCGCTTGTCACTGGCACTAAAGACTGGGAAGGTGATCTTCCCAGTCCTTTTGTACCGGTTTGAGCAGCGCTTAGAAAATCAGCTTTCCAGCGAATTGGACGTTGAATGGAGCACCCGACGAGATGCCGGTCGGTGCGCTTGTAATTTGACCAAAGGTTGAGCTGGTGATGCTTGTGGTTGGATTGCCAGTATTGAGATGGTTAAAGAGGTTGAATATGTCGGCGCGCAACTGGAAGACCAGACCTTCACGAATATTCGTGTTCTTTACCAGGGACGAATCCAGAGTAAAGAAGCCGGGGCCACGGAACTGATCGCGTGCCGTATTGCCATGCGATCCGTAGGTCGGAGTGCTGAAGATACCCGCGGGAGAGGGCTCCCAGTACTGGATGAATTTACGGCCATTCGAATCTGTCTGAATGCTCTTGCTGCCGGTCTTGTACTTGGCTCCAGAGTAGTCGACACGGTCCTTCTTCATTCCAATACCCGTGTTATCACCAATCGTGATAGAGAAAGGAGCTGAGGTATGCGACGTAACAAACACGGTGGATTGCCAGCCTTTGGTTAGGGCGGGAAGCACATGACCGATCTGCGGCACCTGCCATACGAGATACGCGTTAACGGTATGTCGTATATCGAAGGTGGCGTTTCCGTAGTCAAGCGCGAGGTCGGTGGAGTCAGTTGGTCCGGTGCTACGGAATCCTGATGCGTTATCCAGAGAGTGTGCGTAGTTCCAGGACAACTGGCCAGTAAGACCGTGGTATCCTCCGGTTCTCAGAGTGACTTGCAGTGAATTGAAGTTAGAAGCAGCATTGCTGGATACCTGGATCACTGGGCCGATTGCTCCATAGTTAGCAACGCAATGGTTAAGGTTGCAGGGGCGCCGTGCCAGCAAAGCATTCGCAGAGGTGCCGACGCCTGGTGCAGGCTGATTGACGTCCTCCAGCAAATAGAGGTGGTTACCTTTGGAGCCGGCATAGGCAACCGTCAACACAGTCCCTTTGTTGAGTTGATACTCGGCGGCGAGGTTGTAGTTATAGGCATAGGTCGTGTGCAGGTTGGGATCAACAGAGAAGAGGCCATAGCTGGAAAGTCCCTGGGCATTTGACCAAACATACTGGTTAGTCTGCCATTGGCCTGTGCCGAGTGAGACGTTCCCCACGCCGGCTACTGGATTGGCCTGCAAACCGGTTGCGGTCATGCCGGTCGCAACACCGGTGCTGTTATTGCCAAACCCGTTGAAGGGCGGCGCATCGAAGTAGACGCCATAGCTGCCGCGCAAAGAGAGCTTCTTCAGCGGCTGGAAGTTAAACCCAACACGTGGAGAGAAGTGCAGCTTTCCGGGCTTGTAGGTGGGAGGCTCTGAACTCGTGCCGATGAGCACAAGGCCGTTTGCATCCGCTCCGGGATCGCCGGGGCGCCACGCAGACAGAGCGCCAGTCGTGGAAAGAGCTCCGAAATATTCATACCGGACGCCATAGTTGAGCACCAGGTTCGTCAGGGCGTGATACTGATTCTGAGCAAAGAAACTCATGTCAGTACGGTAAAGGTCACGGCGCAGATTGCCCTGGATGAATGATGCCGAGTTGTAGTAGCCGGCGAGCATATCCGCAAGTGAAAGGACTTCGCTGTGAGTGCCTATGTAGCTATGGTCATCGACACCGCCGCAAGCAGCCGGCAACGGAGTTGTTGTTCCGCAAACTTTGGCTTGCGTCGCTGATTCAGACCAGGCAGATACACCGCCTGGCAAAGTGATGTTATCGGACGTGTAGCCGGTGAAGGCAAAGTTGCCGCGAACACCGCTCTGGTACTGCAGGTCGATGTAGCTCCTGCGGAATTCACCGCCGAAGCGTAGCTGGTTCTTGCCATGTACCCAGGTTGCCGAATCCGTGATATGGCCGGTGTAGTCCTTACGGCCCAGGGGCTGGGTCGCGCCGACACTGTCGAATCCAGTGAGACTGATCGATGGTGCACCGAAGAGCGATGGATTCGTAACTCCGGTATTCAAGCCCAGCGACGGCATGTCGAAGCTATGGTTCAGATCATTGAACGTCTGGTTGAAGATACCGGTGGCCACCAGTAGCTGGTTAGAGAACCTGGATGTAACTGCCCAGTTGTGCATGATGGAGAAATTTTGCGTGATGTCAGGAGCAACCTGGTAGTACCAGTAAGTGGGGGCAGCGGTGCCGGCCGGTTCGGCTTGGCGGCCAGTGCCGACGAAGGCCTGCAGGCGCAGAGTTTGGTTCGGCGTGAGGTCGTAGTTGATGTTACCCACAAAGTTGTCGCTGTAACCGTGCCGCTGGTGCGTTTCAATATAGTTGCTGGTGTCTGCGACCAAGCCCGGCTGATTACCGCCCTGCCACAACGCCGAGATCAACGTCGTGGAGAGTGGATTGACCGTTGCTATGCCGTGACGCGCCAGCAGGTCCGTCGCTTGGGTTACATAGGCTGCGCCTGGTTCAGTAGCGGCGGAGCTGGAAACCTGAATACCGTAAGCCTGGCGCTCGTAGTTGGTGAAGAAAAACAGTTTGTCCCTGAGGATCGGGCCGCCGATTGCACCGCCAAACTGCTGGTTGCGGACCTTCTGCTTGCGCGCTGAATCGAGAGAGAAGAAGTCGCGCGCCGCGAAGAACTCGCTGCGCAGATACATGTAGGCGGAACCGTGAAACTGATTTGTGCCGGTTTTGAGGCTTAAGGAAACGAGACCGCCGGCGCTATGTCCCTCCTCTGCATTACCCGAGGACTGTACAGAGAACTGGTCGATTGCTTCGATGGGAAGAGTGACACCGGCGATGGGGCCGACGCCGCCCTGGTTGGCAGCAGTATTACCCTGCCAGATGTCGTTGTTGTCGGCGCCGTCGATCTGGTAGTTGTTCTGGTTGCTGCGGGCGCCATTCAAGGAGCCGGAGGCATTCATGCCCGGAGCCAGTTGGACGAGTTGGGTGAAACTGCGGCCATTCAGAGGAATCTCAGAAACGGCTTTCTGGGCGATAACAGCGTTGTTTGCGGAAGACTCAGTTTGAATTTCTGTATTTGAATCAGCTTCCACATCGATGGTTACTTGTGTTCCCGACACAGACAGTTTGGGATTGACGGGAGTAACAGCACCAGGATTCACAGAGATGCTGTTCAGCTTCGCATCGCCAAATCCGGCCGCAGAAACCGACAGTGAGTAGGTGCCGATCTGCAGGTCCTGAAATACATAGACGCCGGCACTGGTGCTGACCGTTTCGCGAGTCGAGCCGGTAGCGGTACTGATCAGCGTAACCTTTGCGTCGGGAATGGCGGCACCCGACGGGTCAATCACGGTTCCGCCAATTCCACCTCGATACGTTTGGGCGGTGACGGGCAGTAAAGTCAGCAAAACAAACAGAAGTGGGGTAATGCCTCCGACTAATCTGACAACACGCATACTTCCTCCTTGGTTAGGAATGTCGCCGACACACTCGCTTGGTAGAGACGAATGCGGAGTCGCAGCACAAGGCTGAAACCAGGGAACGGCTTGTTTTCCAATTTCGGTTTTAGATCGAACGATCGCGCAAGTTAGGAGGCAACTTGGCCTGCAAGGATGGGTCATGCCTACTGGTAGACCTGTACCTTCGAAACAAAACTTGGTTTCGTGGACATTTGGCCTAAGTAGATAGTTCTATTGAAACAGATTCTGAAAAGATGTCAATAAGAAAACGCCTCGCGGTCGGTATGGCTGGCGTGACGACACAGGTTTAGTTGCGTGGTACAAGCCTTTGTAAAGGCCGCAGTTCTCCCATCGGCCGCAGCAGGTAACGAATACATGCCACGGCCGTTAGCACGATGAGCGGCCCTTGATTCCTTACTGTTGCACCCGTAGCTTCGTTACTTCTTCAGAGGCTCGGGGGTTGGGATGCGAGGGAGCATGTCGGCACGAGTCGCAGCGTTGTAAGTGAACCACGCTTCGATCATGGCGCCCTGCATCACATCGTTCTTCTGCACCCGGTCATAGAGGTCCATGTTGGAATGGTGGGTACGTGTGCCGTACTCCAGTCCATCCTGCTGGAAACCAACGCCGTTCAGTCCTATCCACGAGAAACTGGTGGAGTCCGTGCCCCCGGGTTGCGCGGTGGGCCTGAACTGCGGTCCACCCGAAACTGCAACGATGTGCTGGTCTTTGATTGGCTCGATCCAGGACTTGAATATGGCCGCAAGCTGGGGATTACCCAGCGCCGATACGCCACGGAATTTGCCCGATCCTCCGTCGTCGTTGAAGTACACGTCAAGGTTGTCGTACTCTGGAGTCTTTTTCATGGTGTCGGGTGGAGCAAAGTGCTGTTGCACGTAGGCGATTGATCCATAGAGCCCTTCTTCTTCGCCGCCCCACAGAGCAACGCGGACGGTGCGAGCCATGGGTTTGTGCATCGTTGCCAGGATGCGCACCGCCTCCATCGCAACCGAGGAGCCGGTACCGTTGTCGGTGGCGCCGGTGCCGCCTTGCCAACTATCGAAGTGACCGCCGAGCATCACGACCTCGTCAGGCTTGGTGGTGCCAGGAATCTCGCCGATGACGTTGTAAGCATCCTGATCGTGCTGATATTCGACAGCGATGTCGAAGGTGAGTTTAGTGGTGATGCCGTGTTGCAGCAGACGGACGATTCGGTTGTACTGCTCCGGCGTAACGGCCACCATCGGTGGCGGAACCGGATCTTTGGGGTTCTGCGAACCACCATAGGTTGAAAAGACTGTACCGCCGTCACCGTTATACCCCGGCGTTAAAACTACGGCCACGCCCTCTTCCTTCATGAATGCGTTGACCTCGTTGCGGAGCTCGTGGTTTTTTGGCTCGGCCAGGGCAAGCGAAGTTGGCGTGTACTCCCACGTTCCTTCATCGGCCCTACCGCGGCCGCGTGGCCTGCCCGGCCGGCCGTTGGCCGCCCCAGGGCGACCGCCGGGCATGCCTCCGCGCGGCTCGTTTGCGCGTGCTTCAATCTCCTCGTCCGTCAGGGGAATCGCCGCTTCTGCTGTCGTGTGCAGCATGAGCGCGGGAGGATCGAACATCAGCACCACCTTGCCCTTGAGCTTGCCCTTGTACTTGGCGAAATCTTCCTTTGAGTGGATCGGCGCCCACATCGCATCTGCTGTAATCGGGCCGTCGGTTCCCGGCGTCCATGCCAGCGGAAAACCAATTAACGCAGCATAAGCCGGGGTATCGAGTGCGCCATAAAACTTCTTGATCTGCCACCCGTCTCCGAAGGGGAACTTTTCCACGTGGACGTTCTTGAGTCCCCAGGCTTTCATCTGCTTCATTGCCCATTCAGCGGCGGCGCGGTGATTGTTGCTGTTGGTAACCCTCGGACCGTAGACCTCAGATATGTAAAAGAGGTTTTCCATTACTTGCGAGTGCTCAAAGGCCTCGTTCTTGATTTCAGCCAAGGCATTCAGATCAACTTTGTCCCCAGCATAATCTTGCGCAGTTGCGGACGAGATGATCAGCAGAGCCGCGAGCGAGGCGGCAATCTTCTTGAAATGGCGTAGATTCATGGAACTTCTCCCTTTCGAAGAGGAAAAATGGGTAGAGCACACAAGTGGAGCCAGTTGACAAAAGTTAAAGAGTCGGTCCGCCGGATCAGCAAGGGAAGCTGTAGCGGGAATTTTTGAAATTTCGTTAGGTACAAAGCCGGCGAATTCGCAGTCGCGATGCAAACCGCGAACTCGTCGCGCGTTGCGCTTAGGGCAATTTGAAGGTATTGTTCGCCCGGTCATCGTCAGGAAGAACGTGGTCGGGATCGACAGTTGCTGAGACCGCAGTCATGTCGCCGTGGAAGGTGAAGTTTGCTGTACCCTTGGACAGCCAGGCTTCGGCCGGAATCCGCATCCGTTCTTTCGAACCGTTCGTGTAGGTAACTTCCAGAGTAGCAGGCAGAACTAGCGGTCTCCGGTTCGACACCGTCACGGTCAACCCCTTCTTTGCGTCGTCGTCAACGTAACTGGCTGCATCGACGGAGAGGTCGAGCGTCCAGTTATGCATGTACCAGCCGCGCCAGAAATAGCTCAGGTCTTCACCTCCCTCACTTTCTATCGTGCGGAAGAAGTCAGAGGGGCTGGGGTGCTTGAACGCCCACCTACGAATGTAGGTGCGGAACGCTTCGTCGAATCGCTGCGGACCGAGGATCTGATCGCGCAGCAGCGTGTTGCCGTAAGCTCCCTTGAAGTAGCTCACAGGATGCGTCAGTGTGCGGCTATAAGCATCTGCGTGGCTCAGAAGTACAGGAGCCTCCGGGTCATCGAGCACTTTCAGGATGGTGTCAGGCGGTTCGCCTCCAGCCGAATACTCGCCGTCGCGTTTCGGGCCGTACTTGCCGTTCTCAAAGACATCGGAGACGGCAATGTCGATGAAGGTGTTGAAGCCCTCGTCCATGAAGGCGTTGCGGCGCTCGTTCGAACCGACAATCATTGGGAACCAACTATGACCAAACTCATGTACCGTCAACCCAAAGAAGCCCGGCATTCTGGAATTGACGCCATCGAAGACCGCGCCCGGATACTCCATGCCGCTTGAGAAGCCACCGATACTGAAAGCGACCGGCCACGGAAACTCGTACCAACGCTTCGAGAAGTACTCTATCGCGAACTTGGTAATCTCGGTCGAGCGGTCCCAACGGTCGGGGCCTACGCTCTCCGGCGGATAGACGCTCTCAGCCAGAGCCGGTTTACCGGAAGGCAGGTTGATGCGCGCCGCGTCCCATATGAACCCCGGCGACGCGCTCCACACGACGTCACGCGTATGGTCCATGTGATAGTGCCAGGTTTTAGTGCCGGCAGGGGGTGGATGCGCCAGCGCTTCCTCCACCTCGGCCAGCGTGCGGATGTAGACAGTCTTATCGGAGTGGTGGGCCTCGGCGATCCGGGCGATCTCCATGGCGGTAAGAACTTGGGTCCCGTTCACCAATTCTCCTGTTCCCGCGACGATGTAGCTCGCGGGAACGGTGATGTAGTAGTCGAAGTGGCCGTACTCGAGATAGAACTCCGAGCCGAGGTAGGGCAACGTGTCCCAGCCGCGCAGATCATCATAGACGCACATGCGCGGATACCACTGGGCGATGTCGTAGATATCCGCGCCGCTCTTGGTTGTGCCCCACGAAGTACGTCCACCCCAGGTGCCGGGCACGGTGTAGTGGTACTTGATGTGGATGCGCATGGCCGTGTGCGGCTTCAGGGGTGTGGGCAGGTGTATCTGCATCCGCGTGTCGCTGACGATATAGTCGACCTTGGTTGCGGGCGTTGCGCCAACCGCACCTGCTTGCAACTCGACCAACTCGAACTCGAAGCCATCGGTGTAGTTCTCGGCGCTTCCACGTAGGGCTGCGGCCCTAGCGGCACCTCCGGGGCGACCGGCAAAAGCTCGGCGAAGTCTTTCGAGTTCTCCAGGTTCGGAACCGAGGTTGTGAGCACGCGAGTCTTTTCGGTACTCGTTCTGTTCAATGTGAATCCAGAGGCTCGTTAGAGTGTCTGGTGAATTATTTGTATAAGTGATGACCTCATCATTCGTAATCACTTTCTTCTCTGCGTCGAGCGACGCGTGCATCACGTAGTCGGCTTCGTTCTGCCAGTACTGCGGCCCTGGAGCACCTGAGCCCGAGCGGTATTCATTTTCCGGTTCAGGGAGCACCAAAGGTGCAAATGTCACCTTCGGATCATAGGTTGAGGCCGCGGTGTCTGTTGGCGTAGTAACGGCTGCGTCCGACTGCGCTGCCGCAACCCCAGGGCCTGTCACAACAAAAAAGAGCAGGGAGTAGATACACGTCGTCTTCACGGGAAGATTCACCTCAAAGGATTTGCTTGGGAATATCGAAGCACGATCCCGTTCGACGGGGAATGGGGTAAACGCAATCTTACCATAGCATCGGAAATTGCATTCCTGGGAGGCGTTGCCGTTGCGCAGACGGCAAGGGCATAGGGCGGGAATCATTTGTGTGGCTTGTCCTCCACGTTAGAGGTTGGCGTCTTCCGCAAAAGCCCACATCGAACACTTGTCGGAGCTTGTTTTCGATACCGCAAAATAGGCGGGGAAACTGTTCCGCTTTGTGGCAACAAGCATCGGCCCCGGGGCTACCTCCAACTCCGTTTTTCATTCGCTATGTAGGTAAAAGTTGCTTTGATTCGCATCCCGCAATTTGTTGTGCAGCATTCCGGGGCAATGCCGAATTCACCTTACAAGTGCACTCATTCCGGACATTGGGAATCCGATCCAGATTGTTGATGAATATTCGCGGGTCAATCAAGTCTGATGATTCAGACGGGAAGCTGGCGGAGAGAGTGGGATTCGAACCCACGGTACTCGTTAAAGTACACACGCTTTCCAAGCGTGCGCCTTAAACCACTCGGCCATCTCTCCGGCGGTGGTTGACTGTTTGAATTTATCACATTGGGGCAGCACCCGACTGTGTAACTGCGTCGGTGCGAACGCCCTGAATTCACTCGATTTTCCTGCCCTCGTGCGGTCACTTATATGCGCTCTTTCCATCTCTGCGTTACGTGCAGCTGCGGCGAACCGCTCGTTCGCAGGCACGTTTGAATGCAGACGGAAGTGAACGAAGTAGGTAGCCTCGAAGCCTGATTTGTACTGAAATGACCCCGGATATTCAACCCGACCCAACACCGATATTGAACCGCGAATTCCAAACGGTCTCATCCCGCTCCTGAAGCCGTTTTCCGTAATAAGGCACAAACGGCGCGGGCAACTTTCTTGGAGTCAGATCAGGGGCATCCGAAAGAGCCTGTCAAGGCGGATGCCACCACAACCAACAGAAAATAATAGCATTATTGCCTCCATTTCCCGAGCCAGACGCCGGGCCAAGCTGTACTCAGTTGCCGCTAAATGTGCTGGCCTGCGAGCGCCTTGCTTTACGTGTGGGACGGGAACGCCAGCACGACCGGAGTTGGATCAGGACGGCTGTGATCAAAGGGGTTACCTTTGCGTCATCTGGCGGTACGCAGGAACTCACAAGTGACTATAATCACATGTGGAAAGTGCGAGAAATTCGCAGTCTTTTGAGAATCTACTTTTGAAGGGAATCCCGCCAAATGGCGACAGGAGACCTGGCCCTTGGTCAAGAACAGGGCACACTCGCCGCGCAGCGGCGCGTCGCAAATGATTTCAGCATAAACGTAGCAACGGTGAACGGGTCCGGCTCGCAATCCGCCAATAGCGTACTGCTGAAGAGCATCTTCGGAATGGGTGTTCCGGTTAGTGGTAAGAACCTCTTCCCGTCGAACATCGCCGGACTACCCACGTGGTACACAATTCGCGCCAGCAAAGATGGCTATGTTGCTCGTAAGCGCGACTCTGAAGTACTGGTGGCCTTGAATCCCGACACCGCACGGGAAGACGCATTGGCGCTACCTCCCGGCGGCGTGGCCATCTTCGAAGAGAAACTGGATCTGAAGCAGTACCGCACCGACATCGTTTGTTATCCGGTACCGTTCGACAAGATCACGGCTGCCGTGTGCCCTGAGGCCAAGCTGCGCAAGTTGGTTAAGAACATGGTGTACGTTGGCGCTGTGGCACAGATACTGAGCATCGATATCAATGTCGTAGAGAATGGATTGCGGAAGCAGTTTGCAAAGAAGCAGAAGGTCTTCGATCTGAACCTCGGCGCAGTGAAGGCCGGCTTTGACTACGCGCAGTCGAACTTCATCAAGCAGGATCCGTTTGTGATCGAGCCGATGAATGAGACCGCGGGCAAGATCATCATTGATGGCAACGCTGCTTGCGGCATGGGCGCAGTGTTCGCGGGCGTTACGGTTGTGGCATGGTATCCGATTACGCCGTCAACCTCACTGGTAGAAGCTGCCACGGATCTGCTCAAGAAGTTTCGCGTTACCCCCGAGGGCAAGGCCACATTCGCGGTTGTGCAGGCTGAAGACGAACTCGCTGCAATCGGCATGGTTCTTGGCGCAGGCTGGGCAGGCGCACGGTCGATGACTTCAACCTCTGGCCCCGGTATTTCGCTGATGGCGGAGTTTACCGGTCTTGGATATTACGCTGAGATTCCCGGTGTAATCTTCGACGTGCAGCGTACAGGACCCTCGACAGGTATGCCTACGCGCACTTCGCAGGCCGACCTGCTCTCAACTGCGTTTCTTTCGCACGGCGACACCAAGCACCCCATCTTTCTTCCTGGATCGGTGAAGGAGTGCTTCGAATTTGGCTATCAGGCCTTCGATATAAGCGAGCGCCTGCAAACACCGGTGTTCGTGCTTACCGATTTGGATATGGGTATGAACAACTGGATGTCGGATAAGTTCGACTATCCTAATATGCCGTTGGATCGAGGCAAGGTACTGACCAAGGAAGATCTGGACCGGCTGGGCGGGTTTGCACGTTATCGCGATGTGGATGGCGACGCGATCGGATGGCGCACGTTGCCCGGTACGCGGCATCCCAAGGCTGCATATTTTACGCGCGGCTCAGGACACAACGACGCTGCAGGCTATACCGAGCGCCCAGACGAGTACCAGACGGTGATGGATCGACTTACGCGCAAGTTTGAAAGTGCGCGCAAGATGATGCCGGCGCCGGAGGCCGTGAAGAACGGAACGTCGAAGGTTGGATTCCTGGCCTACGGCACCACCGATTTTGCACTGCGCGAAAGCATGGACCAGATCAAGAAGGAATACGGTAAGGATGTGGACTACATGCGCATCAGGGCTTATCCGTTCGCGCATGAGATTCACGACTTTGTCGCTTCGCACGAGCGCGTATACGTGGTGGAACAAGACCGTGACGGCCAGTTGGCAAGTCTGCTAAAGCTGGATATCCCGGCAGAGCAAGTCGTCAAGCTGCGCTGCATTCTGCACTACAACGGATTGCCGATTGATGCCCGCACCATTACAGAAGAATTCGTTGCGAAGGAGGGCCTCTAAATGGCAACCGCAACACCAAATCCTAAAGTGAACCACATCGGCCTGCCTATTCTCGATTACCGTGGCGGCAAGAGTACCCTCTGCGCGGGCTGCGGACACAACGCTATCTCGGAACGCATTGTCGACGCCATGTTCGAGATGGGCGTGGAGCCAGAACGGGTCATCAAGATGAGCGGCATCGGCTGCTCATCGAAGAGCCCGGCTTACTTCATGAGCCACTCGCACTCGTTCAATAGCGTGCACGGTCGCATGCCGTCTGTAACCACAGGTGCACTACTAGGGAATCACACGGTGACGGCGCTCGGCGTCTCCGGAGATGGAGATACAGCGTCCATCGGCGTGGGACAATTCGTTCACCTCATGCGCCGCAACCTGCCCATGATCTACGTGATTGAGAACAATGGCGTGTACGGATTGACGAAGGGGCAGTTCTCGGCAACGGCGGACATTGGTTCGAAGTTGAAGACCGGCGTCATCAACGATCTTCCTCCAATCGACACCTGCGCACTGGCCATCCAACTTGGCGCGACTTTTGTTGGCCGTTCGTTCTCGGGTGACAAGAAGCAACTGCTCGCAATGCTGAAGGCCGCAATTGCTCACAAGGGAACAGTGCTGCTGGACGTCATCAGTCCCTGCGTGACATTTAACGATCACGAGGGCTCGACCAAGAGCTACAAGTTCCTGCAGGAGTACGATGAGCCGATCAACGAGATTGACTTTGTAGCCAGCTTCGACGAAATCGAGGTTGACTACGATTCTGGCCAGGTATACGACGTAGAGATGCACGACGGCTCCAGCCTTCGTTTGCGGAAACTGCTTGAGGACTATACACCCAACAACAGGGCCAATGCGGTTCGCACCCTGATGGACGCACAGGAGAAGAACGAAGTTCTTACTGGCGTTTTCTTTATCGATACGGAGAAGCCATCGTTTATCGATATGCTGAATGTTGTCGATGAACCGCTGGCTACGCTGCCGGAATCGCTGACAAGGCCTCCGAAGTCGGCGCTCGACAGTCTGATGGATAACCTTCAGTAACGCTCGAAATGTTTCAGGCGCGGCATTCAAGCCGCGCCTGAAACGCAACTCCTCTTCCGAAATCCCTCAAGCCTCCCACCAGTCAAATAGCGTCATGCGCGGGTAATAGAGCCCGGCGCGTATTTGCATGCTCTCGCCGTGAAGTTTGTGCAATACTTCGGCGTATGCATTAAGCTGAGGTGCAAACAGCGCGCGCAACCGCGGTAATACTGCTTGCATATCGGCATTACCTGCCCTATCGGCGAGGGCTGTCTTATAGTCGACGATCCACCAGAAGTCGCTGCCAACGCCAAGAGGGGATTCACCGGCACGAAATACGCGGTCTACCTGCACCGAACGCACACCTCCTTTCACAATGCCGGCCCATCGTGCTTCGCTGGCCGCGTCGATATGCGGTGAAAGTATCCATTGGCCATGATCGTCGAACGTGGCTTTGGTTGCGATTTCAAGCGCCTGCTTCGCAATGCCACTCGCTTGGCGCCGGTCCACACCGGCAGAGCGAATCTGCGATGTTGTTCCTGCATGCAATCTTGATAGCGCGGCACGAGTTTCATCCCAGTCATGATTGCTACGAAGGTGCGCCGCGTGCTCGAGCAGTGAATGAACAGCAACACCGAGTGCCCGCGTGAGCAAGCCGCCTTCATGCCTTTCATAGAGGTCCGCGTTACTCATCCCCACCACAACTGGCGCAGGGGAGCTGACCTGTAGATATTTTGCCGCAATGGGGAAGGCAGGAGGCAACCGGCGCATGAGCGTCGGCGCTTGAGCTGGCGGCATCAGTAGCAAATTGTTTTCACTGGCAGCGATTGAGTCTACTGTGACATCATCTTGTTCTTCCTTTGCGATACTCTGCTTCCACTCAGCAAAACGTTGCTCAATTTCCTCCTGCAATCCGGGCCACGCAGTCGAAAGCAAGCTTCCTGAGCGTGGCGTGAGTTGCCACTCGCCCGCGCTATCGCGCTTACAGTCTGGTCGCGCAAACAAATGCAGTTCATCGCGTGCGCGCGTGGCAGCCACATAGAGCAGGCGACGCATCTCCTGTGATTCGCGTTTTGTGTAAACCCGGTCCACCCACGCTTTAGCGTTGCTGCGCTCCGTGCCTTTCGATTGGAACGGTGCAACCAGGAACTCTGTCACGTCCTCAGATCCGTTTGCATCCTCGTCCGGCGGCAGGCCCCGCTCAAGCCATGAAAGCATTCCTGATTGACCTTTGCGGGTCACAGCCTGTAACTCAGGCAGAATGACTACTTCAAATTCCAGTCCCTTTGACTTGTGGATCGTCATCAACTGCACGCCGCATTCGCTGTCCGCCTCGGGATCAGCCTTGGCCGTCAATTTGTCGAGTGCGGCATTGAGCGCGGGACTTAGCAGATCCTGTTCTCCGTTAGGCAATTTGTCCAGGCGCTGCCACAGCAGATCGAGATTGGCTCGCGCCGTCGCATCCGTGCACTGTTCACCACCAAGTCGCTGCCAGACACCGCGCAGCCAGGTCCCGGTCGAAGTTGAAGGTCTGCTGAAGCGCAAACGCGAAACATCCTCAAGTGCTTTAACCAGACGTGATGCCGCCCTTCGACCGTCTGGGCTGAGATGCGAAATTCTCTCAGCCAGAAGCTCAGGAACAGGGCGAGCCTTAACATCGGGATCGTCGCCACTGGTGAGTACGTGCAAATCGTTGAGGCTCAGTCCGCACCACGGCGCACGCAGTACACCCAGCCATGCAACGCGGTTACAGGGGTTCAGCAGCGCTCTCGCCAGCGCAATGACATCCAGCACCTCAGGTCGAGCGGAGAGCTTTTCAAGCTCAACCGCGCGGAAGGGAATTGACGCCTGGCGCAGCGCCTCTGCGATAGGTGCAAGGATAGTGCGAGCCCTGCCAATGATGGCGATCCGGTAGGCTGCGCCCGATCGCCGAGCCTGCTCAACGCGGTCCATAAATCCACGCACAAGGTCGACAATTTCACCAACCTGAGGCGCTTCTATTGCTGGATCTGCGGAGGATTCTGCATCAGGTCCATCAAGCTTTTGCGCAAAAAACCTCAAGTGCAACTTGAAGCACGGCATAGTTGCTGACAGGTCGCCCCGGGCAGGTACTGCCTCTGAAAACATAACTCCGCTGCCGTCATTCTCCGCAAAGACAGAGCCTAGGAAGGCGTTCAGCTTCTTGACGAGCGAGTCTGCAGTGCGGAAGTTGTCCTTCAACTGTACGGGGTCGAACAAGAGTGGTTCATTACCGGGAATTTCGAGGCCGGCAGTTCGGACGCGTGGAAACAACTCAGCATCCGCGTCACGGAAGAAGTAAATGGACTGCATAGGATCCCCGACGACAAAGCAACTGCGCCCATCGCGATCTGGCCACGCCGCGATTAATCTGCGCAGCAGTTCGTGCTGGCGGCGACTGGTGTCCTGGAATTCGTCGACGAGAATATGGTGAATCCTGCCGGCAAGTCCGAACGCAGTTTCGCTCGGCAGCCCGTCCTCGGCTCGAAGAACTCGCAGTGCGATCTGAGCAATCTCAACGTAATCGACAGCTCCCGCTTCGGAGAAAACCACCTGCAACTCAGCGGCCGCATGCCGCAAAAGCGTAAAGCATGCACGCAGGATCTGCCATTCACTGTCGCTGTAGCGCAGAGGCGGCAGCCCGTGGACCTGCGCAAGTGAAGATTCAAGACCGGGAATGGCAGCGAGCTGATTGATGAGTTTTGCAAGCCGCGCTTTGCCTGCTTTTCCCCTCGGAGTGGCAGGAAAACCGTCCAGAGCATTCACGCCTCGCTCAGAACGCCATTTGCCCTTTTGCGTTTGCAGGAATGAGGCAAGTTCGGCGAACACATCCTGTGCTGCTTCCAGGTCGTTTTCTAACGGTTCATGAGGAATCTCGGCAAATTGTGCCAATTCCCACGGGGATCGCGTGCCGGGCTCTTCACATGCGAACCGCGCCAGCGCGAGCGCTTCGTCACGCGCATCCGGAATCTGATCGAGAGACTGACTCAGCCTTTCGAGTACCTCGCGAACAGCGACTGCAAATGGCCGCTCCAGTTGCGCACGTAAGGCATTCCAATCCTGCCCGCAACCAACTACGAAGTCATGAATCCAGCGATCACGCTTCGCGAGCATCTTAGCCAGCAAATCTTCAAGTTCGTTCCAGTTGTTGTCGCGCCAGTCGAGAAGTGATTCAAGTGCATCGCGCAACGCATCGTTGCTTGAATCGATCTGTTCGATGGTGCGGCGCGCCGCTCGGCGATAGAGTTCTTCAGGATGCTCGTAGATGTCGAGTCCATCTCCGAGACCTGAAAGCAGCGGCTGTTGCAACGCAATGTCGCGGCAGAACGAGTCAATGGTGGATATGCGCAGTTGTGCGGATTGATCAAGCAGGTTCCAGCTAAGCGCCTGCGAATGTCGCAGCGCGCGATACGCAAGAGCCTCCATCGAGAATTCATCGTTGGGTGAAGGCTCAGGCTGTTCCGCTGCCTGCTCCAGCTTTGAGAGGATGCGGTGGCGCATCTCTGCGGCCGCCGCTTTGGTAAATGTAATGGCAACGATCTGCGCGGGGTCTTCAACCTCGACGAGCAAACGCAAAAAACGCCGCGTCAGCAGGTCGGTTTTGCCCGAACCGGCCGGAGCCTGGACCAGGATGGAGTTTGCAGGATTGAGCGCGCGCTCGCGGTTCGCCTGATCGGAAGGAAGAGGACTGGAGCTACTCATCGGCAGCCTCCTCCAAGCCTTCGCCATCTTCGTCGTCGGCGAGCGAGATGTGGTGCTCCTGAATGCGGCACAGTGATTGCAGGCCACAATACTTGCAGGTGTCAGGATAGTCGCGGGGATCGACCGCCGCACGGCCCGATAGATAGTCGCGCGCGAGCTTCTCAATCTCGCTTCGCCATAGCCGGATTTTTTCGTCGTCCAGCTTGTTCTTTACCAGGCCATTCTTGCCATCAAGCGCTGGAATCAGCGTGGACTTCGCATCTCTGATATATCCGGCAAACGTGAGGCCGTCGCCCCGTTGCACTTTCGCAAACGCCAAGCCGCCGAGCGTTTCGCCCTGCTTGAGTGCGAAAGATGCATACAAAGGAAGTTGCACATCGTCGGGGCGGGGAAGCTCCCACGATTTCGGCGTTACCCAGCCAGACTTGTAGTCGATTATGAGCAACGAACCGTCGGAAAGTTCGTCAATGCGGTCGAGACGCAGATCGAATGTGAGGTCGGACAGCCTAACAGTTCGTTTGTCCTCGGTCTGCAATACGGTGAAGTCAACGCGGCCTAATTCGTATTCAAGCCACTGGCCTATCAGAGAGATCAGTCTCCGTTCTTCCATCTCGAGATAGCGTTTGGGAAGCCGCTCGCGCACTGGCCGTTTCAGCGCTTCTTGCATCGCGACTCTGACGTGTTTCACGATAAATTCGTCGCGGTTCTCAATTGCCTTGAGCTCGCTAAGAGTTTGAATTCCTCCGGTTGCCGCGCCACCCCACATGGAATGCAGAGCAGCGTGAAGAAGTTGCCCGTGTTGCGCAGCGGTAAGGCAGGGTTCAGCCTGGCTCCACTCCTGCGCTGCAAGCCGCGCCGTGGCAAACGCTTTGAAAGGGCATTGCGACTGATGCGTAAGCACGCTTGCCCCGCCGTCAACTTTGCCCGGATGGAAGGGAACTGTGCTTAAGTCTCTGAATTCTTCCGTGGCGGGTTGCGGTGCTGCGGGGAGGATTAGTTCTGTTGGCAGGTCCTGTGGCGTACCGGCTACGCGCAGGATGAGCCGAGAAGGCCGCGTTTCCGCGTCTTCGCCCTGGCGCGCATAGCTGAAGCAGACCTCGGGAGCCGATGAGATCAATCGAGCAACGATGGCTTGCGAAAGTTCCCAGTCTGTCTGCGCGGTTGCATGAGGCATCGCGGCGCAGCGCTGAACTTCAAGCGGCAAAAACGGGTGCGTAGTGCTCGATGCGGGCCACGCGTCCTCACTCGCGCCCATAAACCAAATGGCATCGGCTGTAAGGCCTGCCGACTCGGCCGGACCAGCAATCTGAATCGGCGCATCGCGCGATTCCGGCGCGTAGAGCGTTTCCTCCAGTTGCTCGGCGAGCGTGGCTAGAAAATCGCTCCACGAGATTCGTCGGCCATCGAAGCCCAATGATGCGCACGACTCAAGAACCTGTTCCCAGCGGCGAACTACCTGGAACTCTTCGCTTGAAAGCGTTCGCGCAGCGGGCCAGCCGATCGTCTGGAGCAGGTTTGGAGCAAATTCTGCCCAGTCGAGCGGGCCTTTGCGAGCGCGCATTTGATCAGTGAGAAGGTGTTGCGCTTCAGAAATTCGCCTAACCCAGTCCGCAGGCGGCGGCGTCTGCACCCGCTCGTTCAGGAACGCAGCTAACTGCCATTGTGGCCGTTCCAGCCCGCGCCGCCGCAGCGTGTGCATGTGGTTCTGCAGCGCTGCCGACTCCTGCGCGTTTGCGACAAGCTCACAGGAAAAGAGCCAATCGAGGTCACTCTCGTCGACAGGATTTGAAAGCCATCGAAGCAGCAGCAGAGCGCTCTGAGCAAGCGGCACTTTGCCGAGCGGAATTCCCAGCGAGAACTCGAACAGCGGCGATGAATCCGTACCACCGGACTCCGAAGCTACCAGCGTTTGGAATGCCCGCTCAATTTCTCCTCTTCGCTTTGCAATGTCCTGCGAAATTACAAGCAATCTTGCATTCGGATCGGCCGCGATCTTCTGGCGGCACCAAAGCGCACAAGCAGCCAACTCGTGCTCGGCATCGGCGGCGCGATAAAAGTGAATGTCCCGTGCTTGCTCGCCAACCTCAGCATGCTGCCAGGTTCCCCAGGCATCGAGAAGCTGCCGCTGCACAGGCAGAATCCGATCGAATCCGACGAGAAGGAGTGGTGGCCGTTGTCCAGAGGGCGGTTCATGTTCGAGTTGGGCCATCAGTTCCCGAGCCAGCCGTGCGGGGCTCAGGAGATTCTCTGCTGCACAAGCCTGGTCGAATGCAGACAGCCAACCCGAGAAGATGCCCGCGTCCTGTTGCCAGCCGCTACGCAACGAGGCTTTCAAATATTGAGGTGCGTACCCGCAGAGCAGATGATGTGCCCTCATGGCCAGCGCGGCCACACGATTGCGAGGCCTGCTTAGCAGCGTGGTCAGGCGCTGTTCGGCCTCCGCAATGCCGGCCCAAATCGATTTCTCCTGCGAGGCATCGAGAAGCAACGGGCTGTCGTCTGCTGAAAGATAGCTTTTGCTCTCCCACCTTGAACGCAGAAAACCCTGCCAATCCAGGATCGCAGGCGCGGGCCAGGCTGAAAGCCCTTCGTCGCGGCGAGCCAGATGATAGCGGTCCATCAGTGCCCGTCGGGCTCGCTCGCTGCTCGCGATCACCAGGCTGCCGCTTCGGAGCCATGCGTCGATTTCATGGCCCATAGCATGTTTTGGTTCACGGCCCGGAGCAGGGCCCGATTCGGGCCGTGACTGTGACGTTACTTGCGACTCCCCCCCCCCATGTTACTTGTCCCCATTTCAGCGTTATACGCGCAAAGGCGCTTGCAGCGCCACGTCGGCTTGTCGATAAGTCAAATCGATGACGAATTACACGGTAGTACACTTGAGTATGTGATTCGCCGAATATTTATTTCCGCATTCCTCGTACTTTTCGCAGTGGTTGGTTGCCGGTCTGGCCAGAACCCCAAGGATCAGTCCGACGGCGGAGTAATGGTCTACCACGTACGCGGTAAGGTGGTTTCAACCGATGCTCCGCACGGTATTGTCGTGCTTGACCACGAGGCAATTCCCGGCTTTATGGAAGCTATGACAATGCCTTACCAGCTCAAGGATCCGAGCATCGTCAATGATTTGCATCCGGGCGATGTGATCACTGCCGATGTGCTGGTGTCGAAGTCCGGCCAGCAAACAATCACACTCGATCACATCGTAGTGGTGGCGCAGGGCAAGCCTGACTACAAGCCGGCTGTCAACTATCATGTGCCGGCACCGGGTGACGCCGTGCCCGACTTCGAACTACGCAATCAGGACGGTCGCGAAATTCACATTGCCGATTTCAAGGGTAAGGCGCTGCTGATTACATTCATTTACACGCGCTGCCCGCTTCCAAACTTCTGTCCGCTCGTTACTCACAACTTCGCCACCATCAACAGCGAATTATCGGGCAATCCAAAGCTCTATGCAAAGATGCATTTACTGTCCATCAGCTTTGATCCCGAGCATGATACTCCGGCGGTGCTCCGCGCCTATGGGGCCGGATACCTAGGCAGCGATTCGAAGGCAGCCTTTTCTCACTGGGATTTTGCGGTGCCCTCGAAAACGGAGCTCCAGAAGATGGCACAGTTCTTCGATGTCGGCATGTCGAATGGCACGGACGGGACGATCACGCACACGCTTTCAACTACCGTGATTGGACCCGATGGTAAAGTCGTGCAGTTCTATCCCGGCAATGAATGGACCCCGGCCCAGTTGGTTGACGATGTGAAAAAGCTGGAAGGGAAGTCGAGCTAAGATTCAGTACCCTTCACTTAATAGGGCAGACCAACTACAATCCGCTGTGATATCAACACCAAAGGCATCGAAACGTAAGGTTCAGGAGAAATCACGTAATGAGTGGCGAGCTGAAAATTCGTAAAGAGGGAGAGATTGATTTTTTGGCCTTGGGCGCGCTGATCCACAGGCTCGATACGGGAACCATGCCGTTTCGCAAAGCGACCGGGTGCAGTATCCACGTGAGCGGCGGCGAGTTCAATGTCGCAGCCAACTTGTCAGATTGTTTTCGCCTGAATACTACAATTGTTTCGGCCATGGTGGACTATCCGGTCGGTGATCTGATCGCCGAGCGCGTCCGCGCCATGGGCGTAAAACCCATCTACAAGCACTTCAAGCACGACGGCGTCAGCGGGCCCAATATGGCTACCGTCTACAGCGATCAGGGCCACGGCGTACGTCCTCCGGTAGTGTTTTATAACCGCTCCAACGAGGCCGGTGCAATGCTCAAGCCCGGCGACTTTGATTGGAAAGCTATCTTTGCTCGCGGTGTCCGCTGGGTGCATTGCGGCGGATTGTTTTCAGCACTCTCGCCCACCACTGCTGCGCTGGCTACGGAGATGATGCGCGAGGCCAAAGCCGTGGGCGCAGTCACGTCATTCGATTTGAACTACCGCGAAAAGCTCTGGAATATCCAGGGTGGCAACGCCAAGGCCGTCGAAACCATCGGCAAGATCGTTGAGAACGTCGACGTGCTGGTTGGCAACGAAGAGGACCTGCAGAAAGGCTTGGGGATTCCCGGACCTGAAATGCAAGCGAAATCGAAGCTCGATTCCTCGGTCTTCTTCGCCATGATGGACCAGGTGACCAAAAAGCTGCCGAACGCCAAGGTGGTTGCCACTACTCTACGCGAGGTACATTCCACCAATCGCCATAGCTGGAGCGCTGTCGCTTGGATGGATGGAAAGACTTACTCAGCGCCCACAGCTGAATTGGACGTCCTTGATCGTGTGGGTGGTGGCGACGGTTTTGCTGCGGGCTTCATCTACGGCTTGCTGGCGGGCGAACCGCCGGAGGAAGCCGTTAAGCTTGGCTGGGCGCACGGCGCTCTGCTGACCACCTATCCCGGTGACACAACCATGGCGACGCTGGAGCAGGTCCGCGCATTTGCCAAAGGCGGATCGGCGCGCATTCAGCGCTGAAGAAAATCAATCCCGTGCATGCCGGCGGGCATCCGATTGAGGGTGTACTTCCGTTTGGGATTGTTGCACCGGCAAGCTGATATTCTTGACTTCTCGCCAGCCGCCATTTTTTCTGGTGGCGACTGCGGATTTCTACCCCTTGTGATCTCTTAGTCACCAGGTATCCAGGAAATGCAGGATGGAGGTTTGCTATGGCTAAAACAACATTGATCTTTGCAGTTCTGTTGATCGCGCTTGGTCTTGCCGGATTCTTGTATACGGGAAGTGCGCATCCAACCGCTCTTATCCCCGCAGCCTTTGGTCTGGTGATGGGCATATTTGGATTTCTGGCCATGAGCCCAAGCGAGAGCCGGCGAAAGCTCTTTATGCACATCAACGTGACGCTCGGAGCAGTTGGCTTTCTTATGGCCGCAGGGAGAGCTCTGAGCAGCTACGGCAACGCGCGCTCTCAGGGAATCGATCCCGACTACATCGCCCTGGGCACTCAGGCCATTATGGCATTCCTGCTACTTAACTACGTGGTGCTGTGCATCAAGTCATTCATTGATGTGCGGCGCGCACGAGAGCGCGAGATCGAATAGGCGGAATCTTAATCTATGGGAACAATGCGTGGCGGCTTGGGAATGGGAATGCGCGCCGAGCGATCTCCTCACAGTCGCGGTTGGCGCGCCGGACAAACTGACTTGCCCAAGAAGAAGCCCAACCTCAAAAAGATTTGGCCGCAGGTTCGATCGCTGATTGCGCCTCGAAAGGGTCTGCTGGTTATTGGCCTCTGCCTCATGGCAGTAAACCGCATTGCCGGACTGGTGCTCCCGTACACGTCAAAGACTCTGCTCGATAAGGTTCTTTCACCTCAAAATTCGCACCCTGAAATGTTGCCGAAGATTATCGCCCTGGTTTTTTCGGCCATGGTGGTGCAGGCTGCAACTTCCTTCTCGCTCACCCAACTGTTGTCAAAAGCCGGCCAAAGGCTGATTGCCGAGATGCGCCGACACGTACAGCGCCATGTAGGCCTACTGCCGGTTGCTTATTACGACGAAAATCGCACCGGCAACCTCGTTTCGCGCATTATGAGCGACGTCGAAGGAGTTCGCAACCTGGTCGGCACAGGCCTGGTTGAGTTCGTCGGTGGAATGCTCACCGCTGTACTGGCCTTTCTTTACCTCATCCACTTGAGCGTCAGCGTAACCCTCACAGTGTTCAGCGTGCTCGGCGTATTTGTGTTCGTGCTTCAGTACGGATTCAGAACCATTCGCCCCATCTTCCGCGAGCGCGGCAAAATCAATGCTGAGGTCACCGGTCGTCTTACCGAATCGCTCGGTGGAGTGCGGGTCATCAAGGGCTATCATGCTGAGGACAGGGAGGCGTCGGTCTTTTCTGCCGGCGTAGAGCGCCTTCTACAGAACGTGATGAAATCTCTCACCATGACCAGCTTTCTCGGCTCCGCATCCACAACAGTTCTCGGTCTTGTGTCGTCGCTGGTCATGTGGTTTGGCGGCCGGAACGTGCTGGGCCACTCGTGGACTGTAGGCGACTACTTCAGCTACAACATGTTTCTCGCCTTTATGGTTGCGCCCGTTTTCCAAATGGTGAATATCGGTACGCAATTGACTGAGGCCTTCGCCGGCCTCGACCGTACAAATGAGATCCTGACCGAGCTGGAAGAGAACCAGAGCCCCAACCGAACGCTCAGCATTCCGCCGATTCAAGGCAAGGTTGAATTCGACAAGGTGGAATTTGCCTACGTGCCGGATAAGCCGGTACTTCACGGCATCAGCTTTCAGGCCGATCCTGGGACAGTCACCGCGCTGGTGGGTTCCTCGGGATCGGGCAAGTCAACCATCATCAGCCTGCTCTGCGCCTTTCATACGCCATCGGGCGGTGTGGTCATGGTGGATGACTTCGATCTCGCACACGTGGACCTGAATACCTATCGGTCGCAGCTCGGTGTCGTGTTGCAGGAGTCCTTCCTGTTCGACGGTTCAATTCGCGAGAACATCATGTTTTCGCGGCCTGACTCAACAGAAGAGCAGTTCCTCTTTGCCTGCCGCACGGCGCGTGTTGACGAATTTGCTGAGCGTTTTCCGGAAGGTTACGAAACCATTGTCGGTGAGCGCGGCGTAAAGCTCTCCGGCGGCCAGCGCCAGCGGTTGTCGATTGCCCGCGCGCTGCTTGCTGATCCGCGCATCCTCATTCTTGACGAGGCCACCAGTTCGCTTGATTCCGAATCGGAAGCGATGATCCAGGCCGGGCTGAACCAGCTCATGCAGGGAAGAACCACCTTCGTCATTGCGCACCGGCTCTCAACCATCCGCCGCGCCGATCAGATTCTTGTGGTTGAAGAAGGCCGAATCGTTGAACGTGGTAATCATGCACAGCTCTTCGCGCTGGGCGGCCGTTACTTCGACCTGTACACGCGGCAGCATGGTCTGGAGGCAAACCTCTTCCTGGCTCCCGGCGAAGGAGATGTGCTGCCAGAGACGGACTAGTCCGAGCAGCTTTTCTCGCCACCCATCGGTAAGCGGCTCATCTCTAATACGCAGTGGGAGTTCCCCCGGCTCTGCCGGGGGTATCTCACTCAAAAAACGCTGAGTGACGGCCTGTCCCAAGCTTAGATACCTCGTATCACGTCTTGACACTAGTCCCATATTTTGAGAAGCTGTTTCTATAGTCAAGAAATGGCCGGGAGGAACGCCAATGCGTGATGCGGCGCCGCAGGGCACGTACAAGGTTCAGGCTCTGGACAGAGCCTTTGCTGTTCTGGATTTGCTTGGTGAAAGCGAAACACCGCTCGGTTTAGCGCAAGTGGCGTCCTCATTGCAGTTGCACAAGAGCACAGCGCATCGATTTCTTATGGTGCTGGAGCGTCACCGCATGGTGGAGCGCACTGCAAGCGGCAAATTCCGTCTCGGCCTGCGGCTTTTCGACTTCGGGAACCGCGCCATTGAGCAGTACGACCTCCGTGAGCGTGCCCAGCCTCACCTGCGCCGCCTCGTTTCGGAGACTGAAGAGACCGCGCACCTCTGCGTTCTAGAGGCCTCCCGCGTAATTTACATCGACAAGATCGAGCCGGCCCGCTCAGTCCGCATGATTACCCGCATCGGAGCCAGCAACCCGGTACACTGCACCTCCGTGGGCAAAGCCATGCTCGCCTTCCTGCCCGAGGAGCGCGCCAACGAAGTGGTCAAGCGCATCCGCTTCGAACGCTTCACGCATCGCACCATTGCCACTGCTGAGGCGCTGCGTACAGAGATGGAAAAAACCCGCCGCCGCGGCTACGCCGTTGACGACGAGGAGTTCGAAGAAGGCCTGCGCTGCATCGCGGTGCCGGTGCTGGATGCGCAGCGCCAGCCGGTAGCGGCCGTCAGCGTATCCGGCCCGTCATTCCGCGTCACCGCGCAAAAGCTGCCGTCCATCGCAAACCATCTGCTGCACTGTGTACGCGGAATTTCGATGGATATGGGGTACATTTCTTCAGGACGCGCTTCGCGCGTGGCATGGTCCGCGTAACCTGAACCGCATAACCGGAATAGGCCCACAAATCTGTGAAGAACCGCCGCGGAATGCACACTCCCAAAGGCCGTTCTTTCTGTTAAACTCTTCTATGTGTCAGGGCAAAATCGTATCCTGCGAGATCAGGTTCGGCGGTCGCTCTGAAGTAGAGCTTTAGGGGACGTAGCTCAGTTGGTTAGAGCGCTGCCCTGTCACGGCAGAGGTCGCGGGTTCGAGCCCCGTCGTCCCCGCCATAAACCAAACAATGGTTTACGGCCAAGTGACAAATTGAGTTTGCCCCCGCGACGGCGTGCGGAAGAGTGCTGAAAAGTTCTCAGCACTCTTTTTACTGTCTTCAAGAAGTCCTGTTTCCCTGTATAGCGTAAATTCGCGGATCGCCTATTCTGTCGAAGTTTTGGGCGATGCAAGGCGGAGACTGGCAGGCACCATTTCCGAGTAGAACACCAGCGGATAGTTCGTCAGGTAATAAGTGGCGATCTTCGGATACAGCTTCTCGATCAGTTGCAGCGTGCGGAAGTCAAAGCTCTGCACATCGGAGCGCTCCTCCATATGGTTGCGTACAATAGCGCCGCACAATGCATCGACGAAAGCCTTCGGAGAAAAGGCGTGGTTGGTGTACATTTCCGGCGATATATCGTGGAACTGGGGTATACGCTTGACGTATGCGGCCGCGGTGCCGGGAATGATCTTGGTTTCGAGATTGAAATGCACATTGTGCGCGGTCGCAGCATGCTGTTTTGCTTGCGGGGCTGATTTGCCGGGGCCACTTGTATAAAATGCCTCGTAGTACCTCACAAACTGAAATAACAAATCCGCGCCAATCGGAACATATGGACTGGCGAGTCTGTGCTCGGTGGCGAAGGCACTCGCGACGGGAGAGAGTCTCAGGTCATTGCTCTCTGCGATTCCAGGATGCACTTTGTCGCAAACGAAGGACTTTTGTGCCTCCGCCATCGTGATGTCGCTGATATACACGCGATCTTCCATCGTATAGGGCTTTCCATCCTGCCGCCTGCAATTCTCCGGATGCAAAAATTGGTCGTGCCAAAGCAGAGAAACGTGATCCGATGTAACTCCGGAGTCGGTTTCGAGACTGGTTACTCCCTGATCGAGGCCGCTCTCGAACGATGGCAGTGTGTTTCCTGGGCGAAGCTGACTGCCTCCTTTGTGCGCGGAGAGGTCAAAGTCCTTCAGGGGATTTCCTGCTGAGCGTTTTGTCTCAACCACTTTTCGCAGAAGATCGGGTCGATCCGTGATGATGCCGTCGACACCGAGATCGATCAACTCCCTCATCTTTTCCGAATTGTTGGTAGTCCATGGCACTACCTTGATGCCTGCCGCGTGCAATGCCTGCACATTCACTCGCGGCTGGGACTTGAGAACCGTTTCGTCAAGTGGCGAGAGCACCGGAACATGCTCTGCGCCCACCGCCCGGGCATGAGCAGACGCTTTCGTCATCAGTTCGAGAAATGGATCGGAAGTTTGCGCGGAAGCAAACCCAACGGCATAAAGAGCGAGCCAGAAAGGAATAAGTAATCGCATACAGCAACTGTGCCACCGGCACGTGAAAGGAACGTTAGCACAAACGGTGTAGCAGATCACAAAAGGGCGGCGATGATTTGATGTGCGATATAGGTGAATGGTTGTGGACATGCGCGATGATTTGCAGGATTTTCATGATGCTATTACCGAAATTAGATTCAGCTCAGCGAAGATTCGGCCATGCACAAATTCATTCGCCGTCTCCTATCGTTATGTTTCGTGTTGTTTTGTGTAGTTCACCTTCAAGCACAGTTTGAAACCGGGAGTGTACTCGGCACAGTCCGAGATTCAAGCGGGGCCGTTGTGCCGGGCGCCGCTATTCGAGTTCTCAATCTTGACACCGGTATCACGGCAGAACGCATGACCGATGCCAACGGAAACTACGAAGTTACGCCTGTGCGCGTGGGCCGGTATACTGTCGCGGCGAGCAAAGAAGGCTTTGCTGGCGCCAAGGTAGAGAACATCAGCATTGCGGTTGCCGCGCGTCAGCGCGTGGATCTGATATTGGCGGTGGGAGAGGTGCAAACCTCGGTCGAGGTGCGCGATGTAGCGCTGCAACTCGAAACAGAAAGTAGCCAGCGTGGCCAGACAGTGACGCAGTACGAGACAGCCTCACTTCCCCTTGTAGGCCGTAACTATTCGTCGCTCATTGGCCTTACTACGGGCGTGCGCGCTACGACCAACGGCCTGACGACGGCAAGCACCAACAATCTGGTGCGTGAGGGGTCGTTTAACGTCAACGGCCAGCGCAGCATGTTCAACAATTTCCTGCTGGACGGTCTTGATAACAACGCGGAAGGAACCAGCAATCAAGGGTTTTCAAACCAGATCATTGATCCTGCGCCGGACTCAGTGGCGCAGTTTCAAGTGGTGACGAATAATCAGAGCGCGGAGTACGGACGCGGCTCAGGGGCCACCATTAATGTTGCTTTTGCTTCAGGTACAAACGCCTTTCATGGACGAGTCTATGAATTTCTGCGTAATACCGATCTGAACGCAGTTGGCTATTTTCAGCCGGCACAGGGTAAGCCGCAGTTCAACCGCAACCAGTTTGGGGGCAACTTCGGGGGACCGATACGCCACAACCGTCTATTCTTCTTCGTCGATTACGAGGGGTTCCGACAGGCCCGCAAGCAGAATGGCACGGCGACCTTGTTTACCGACGACGAGCGCGAAGGCATTTTCGCTTCGACAATGTACGATCCCTACGACGGCACTTCGTATTCGGCCGGTACATCGATCCTATCTTCGCCACATATCTCTCCTTTGGCGCTCCAGGTCATCAGCTACCTGCCTGCGACCAATGCCAGCACCACTACGTACAACTACCGCGCCATGTCCCGCTCGCGCGATTATCTTGACAAGGGAGATGTTCGCCTCGACTGGGCCCCTAATGCGCAGAACGCATTCTTTGTTCGCGGCAGCGAGAAGAAGGAAAATGCGGCCTTCTTTCCGCTATTAGGGCTACCGCTCGATGGCGGATCGGATGGCAACACGCGCATTATGAGCCAGCAGATTGCACTCGGCTGGACACGTCCTCTCGGCGTGAGCCGGCTGCTGGAGGCGCGTCTTGGACTGTCACGCACGCGCGCGGGCAAGTATTCGATGTCCATCGGGGATCATACGTTCAACGTTCAGGGACTGCCCACGGACCCGACGGTTGCGGGTGGACTGCCCACGTCGGTCTTCAGTGGAGGCTGGTCGCAGCTCGGACGGCTTGCGACCAATCCGCAGTGGCAGAATCCGGCCGTCATCAATCCGAAGATCAACTACACGTGGTCGGCGGGCACGCATTCACTCAAGACGGGTTATGAATACCAGCGCATCTGGGTGAGCGTGCAGGATACAAACCCACTCTATGGCGGGTGGGGGTATCAGGCTGGTTTCAGCGCACTCGCAGGTGGCAAGACTCCTACCTCGGAGAGCTATGTCGCGGACTTCCTTTGGGGCGCTCCCGCTGGTTACTCGCTTTCAAGCTTCTTCGTCGGTCACCTTAATCAGGCAATGCACTTTGCCTATATTCAGGACGACTGGAAGGCAACGCGCAGGCTGACGCTTAATCTTGGCATGCGCTACGAATACGGTTCACCGTATTGGGAGAAGAATAACCTGCAAAGCAACTTCGATCCCAACACGCTCAGCATGAAACTCGCCGGCAGTGGTGACAAGTTCCTGGTGCCGCCGGATCGCAACGACTTTGCACCCCGTGTCGGCTTTGCCTATGCAATCGATAGCAAGACGGTCGCGCGCGGCGGTTACGGAATCAGCTTCTCGCACTACGACCGTCCCGGATCAGGCAATCTGCTAGCACTCAACGCGCCTCAGGCACTATTCGTCACCGCAGTGCAGTATCCAGGGACGATTCAAGGCGGCTCGAACGCAACCTTCCGCACCTCGGATCAGGGCTTCTCCTCCAATACGCTCGTGTTTAATCCCACCACCGCCAACGTCACCTACATTCCCAAGAATTACGGTGACAGTTACGTACATAGTTATTTTCTTTCGGTGCAGCGCAGCCTGATGAAGAATGCTCTCATCGACATTGCCTATGTCGGAAATCATGGTCTCAAGCTACTGGAGTTCGCCAACGCGAACCAAAAAAATCCTGCGAACGGCTGGGCGCGGCCTTATCCCACATGGGGCGATATCACCATCGCAATGAAGGATGCTTACTCGCACTACGATGCCTTTCAGGTGCGCTATGAGCAGCAGGCCATCGCAGGTCTTACACTGTTGAACTCCTTTACCTGGTCACATGCACTCGACAATGCCGGTGCTTCGCTTGAATCATCCACGCCGTCGCCGCAGAACTACTACAATCTGGCCGGCGACTACGGCCAATCCGATTACAATCAGCCGCTCCTGAACACTACGGCGCTTGTGTATGAGCTACCATTTGGAAGCGGGCGGAAGTGGATGAATAGCCATGGCGTAAGCGATGTCATCCTTGGCGGCTGGCAGATCTCCGGCATTAACCAGGCGGCCTCGGGCTATCCGTTCAATCTCACCTACAGTCCGAGCACCGGCGTGACCGTGTCCAGCATTTCAGCCAGCTATCGCGGAGCCAACCTCTACCGTCCCAATCGTGTTGCCGGACAACCACTGACTAAACTGGTCAAGTCTGGAAACACCGTACAATACGTGAATTTGGCGGCAATCGAGATACCCTCTTCGACGGTTGTGAATGGCGTACTGCCGGCACCCTTCGGCAACATGAGCCGCAACCCGGGACGCAGTCCGACGGTCAACTATACGAATCTTGCGTTCAATAAAACATTTCACCTTCCCACGGAGAAGATGAAAGTCGAGTTCCGCGGGGAACTGAATAACGTTTTCAATCACACCAACTTCGTTACGCCTGCAACCGGGATGTCCGGAACCGCCGGTAGTCTCGCAACTAAAGGCGGCGGCATCACAACCACCTTCGATCCGCGAGTCGTCCAATTCGCTTTGAAGTTGATGTATTAGTTTTGGCCTGATTAGGGGGGACGTTTCTGCAAATTGGCAGAAGTGTCTCCAACCTATATGTGAATGCCGATACAGGGATCTCTTTCAGTAAAGCCAACCTAACGGATGGCGGTGGTGCGTCTGTGGAGCTAATGGTGAGGGGCATCGCGGGAGCAAATGCTCAAGCTTTGAGCAATGGTGTGTGGCAGTAGATTGTGCCAAGTAGTCCAGAGCGAGTGAGCCACACATTGTTAGGTAGTGGCAAATTCGCGGTGGACTTACGGGGCAGAGGTCACGGGTTCGAGCCACATCGTCCCCGCCATAAATCAAGATTGACGATCGGTCTGCGGCTGAGACTTAAAGTGGCAGACGAGTTCAGGGGCACAGAAAGTTGCGGAGTATCTCAGCACCCTTCTGTCTCTGAGGAGTGTTTCCCCTTGCTGCAGAATGGCCTTTTTCAGTCTTGTGAAAGATGTAGTTGCTGCAATCTCCCGATCGCTACCAAACCGCTTCGACAGACTTGGCCAGTTCCGCTTGTCCCATCTCATTTGGATGCAGCGAGTCGTTCATTTCGCTGGCTGTTCCAAACATGTACTTGCGCGTGTCAAAGATCCGCACATCGAGGCCATCACCTGCCAGCAGAGCCACGTCGCTCTCAGAATCCTGAATGTATTGTAGGCATGGCGCGTCGGTTCGTGTACATGCTTCACTGCCTCCATCACGCCATTGGTAGGTAATGGTGCCCACAAGCACAGTAGGCAGGTTCCTTCCGGCTTGCACAACCGGGCTGCCGACTCCTACAATCGCGAAGCCATTCAATCCGTAGCTTGTCTGCGTGAACTTGACGACGTGCCTGCCGGCCGCGACATTGGGAATTCGAATGACTCCGAGTGACCTGGACGTTCCATTTCTGGTTGCCATTTGAGGCGAAGTATTCATGTTGCCAGTTCCCACCTCTGTGCCATCGAGGGAGTAGGAATAGGTGGCTGAGTTGTTGTCGTCGATCAAGGGCCATGCATAGATGGACCCTTTGGCCGCGGTTGTGATAGTGAAGCTCACTGTAGTGCCCTTTCCCCTTGTCGTCCACGCGTTCCAGTTATTTGATCTGTCGAGCGCCCCCAGCCCTGTTTTCGATACGTTCCCACCATTCGCCAGAACCTTGAATTCACGCGGCAGGCCAAGCCACGAGATATAAGCTCGCTCGCACAGCATATAGACAGCCTCGTACGGTCCCGTACCTACCGAATCCACGTCGTTGGTCCCCATCAATATTGTCGACACGGTATGTCCGGTCAACGTCGGACTGTCAGAATGCGCAAAGATCTGTCTCCTGGCCACGTCGCAACCCTGATCTCCGATGATGGCACGGTTTGACAGCGGTACATTTTCAGTCCTCGCAACTAACGACGGGTAAGCCTGCGTTGAAGGATCACGCAAAGTATATCCGGCAGTGATTGAAGCGCCATAGGCCAAGTATTTGGTCGCTGTTGAAGGCGGGTTGCTGCCATCCATCTGCATAGAACCGTCGCCGCAACCAATCGCTGCAAGCAGGACAGCCAGGGATGCGCAGACAGCGAGTCTCAAGGTACGCTCCAGATTCATACGTTCCTGTTTTGATGAGCGTTTCCAGGCTTGCTTAGGAAACCTCTGTCGAATTATTCGAGCGGTTTATGCTATTGGAATACTAATCGACAGCGACTCCTGGATGCACAGCCGTTGCTCAATCACATCTGACAATCGTCAAACCGAAAGATCTCGATCTTGGCGCTCGGCGCGGAATCCGCTTCGAACCATGCTGAATCCCAGCGCATGGAGAATCAGCGCAAGCAGCAGGCGGATCACTGCGATGGTCACAATGCGCACCCTCTGTTTTTCCAAGATCTGGTATCCGATGGAGTGCGCTCCGGCCAGCGCAAAGCATGCGTAGTTCCAGCGCTGCACCTGTTTCCACTTCCGCCTGCCCAGCCTCCTCAGAAGCAGATCATTCGATGTAGCGAAAAGCACGATCAGCAGTAATGCGGCAACAAGTCCGGTGTAGTTGTTGAATCCGAAAAGATCATGGCGCAGTCCGGCAGGCCCGTTCCTGCGATGTTCGTAGACGTAGTAGAGCCACGGCCGTCCGCGCAGGTGTACGCATTGGCCAATGCCGGAGTGAAATATCCCCACAATTCCGGCCCAGATTCCAATGTCGCGGCGCAAATCGCTTGAGACCGGCGTCCGCTGTTTCCTCAGTGAATTCCATGGACCAATCAGGAGCGTTAGAGTCAGCAGGACCAGCGCGGGGTAGGCCGAAGCGAAACTTAGCTTCGTGATCACGTCGCTATACGGGCGTGTTGCGTAAAGTGCAATGCTGCTCGCCAACGCAAGCACAAAGAGCGGCAGATGGTGCCGATAGAGCCTCTTACGCAGCCGGTCTTTCATAATACTTGCCAATTCAAACTCCGGGCTGTATCTGCTCTCCATTCTGCCAGATGCGCTTGCCGTCAATCCCGTTTGGCTCTTCTGCCGGTGTCTGCATAACAGGGTAACGCGAATCAAATTACCAAGGTGGCCTATGATGTAGCACCAGTAAGGGATTGGCGCTCCTCGGTCCACAGCCAATCATGGGAAGGGGGATTTCTGCACGATCGCGCCGGCCCCAAAAGCTCCGTTAGAAGACTGTTTGAGGAAGAGGAAAGCCGCATGTCAGATTCCGTTTCGATTTGTGTTATCGGTTCAGGTTACGTTGGGCTTGTTGCAGCAGCCTGTTTTGCAGAGATAGGCCACCGCGTTATCTGTGTCGACAACGACGAAGACAGGATCAAGCTTCTGCAAAGCGGCGGAGTACCGATCTTCGAAGAGCACCTTCCTGAATTGCTGGCTCAGCACGGCGGCTCGCGCATTGAATTCACCACCGAGCTTGCACCAGCCGTGGAGAAGAGCGAAGCCGTATTCATCGCCGTGGGAACTCCGCAGGGCGAGAACGGAGCCGCCGACCTCTCGTATGTTGAGGCAGTCGTTTCTGAAATCACGCGCGGCCTCTCGGGCTATAAGGTGATCGTTGAAAAAAGCACTGTGCCGGTCTACACGAACGAGTGGGTCGACCGCGTTCTGCAGCGCCACAAGATCGACCGCCAATCCTACGATGTGGTTTCGAATCCCGAGTTCCTGCGCGAAGGGTCGGCGGTAAAGGACTTTCTGCATCCCGACCGCATCGTCGTGGGTGCGCCAAACGAACGCGCCGCAAACATACTACGCCGCATCTACGCGCCGCTCACCTGCGGCAGCTACTATGAGAATGCCGGAGCCGTGCCCGGAGAATGCAGCGCAGCCTCTCCCGCCAAACTGCTTGTAACCTCGGCGCAAAGCGCTGAGATCATCAAGCATGCGTCAAATTCATTCCTGGCACTCAAGCTGTCGTTCATCAATGCCGTGGCCAACCTGGCTGAGGCCGTAGATGCCGACATCGAAGACATCGCCGCAGGCATCGGGCTCGACAGCCGCATCGGGCCAAAGTTCCTCCGCGCCGGTCTCGGCTACGGAGGCTCCTGCTTCCCTAAAGATGTGGCCGCCTTTTATTGGGTGGCCAAGCAGTGCGGTGTCGATATGCAGCTTCTGCAGGAGATCCGGAAGATTAACTTCACGCAAAAGGACATCTTCTTCAACAAAATCGTCTCCGCGCTCTGGACTCTCCGAGGCAAGCGCATCGCTGCATTCGGCCTGGCCTTCAAAGCCGACACGGACGACGTACGCGAGTCGCCCGCGCTCGACATCATTCGTAGACTGCTCAGTGCAGGCGCCAAGGTAACGGCTTACGATCCAGCGGCAACGGAGCGGGCCATGGAAGTGCTGCCTCCGTCGGAGAATCTCAATTACGCGGGCGACGCTTACGATGCCGCCAAAGATACCGATGCGGTGGTGATTCTCACCGAGTGGAAGGAGTTCGCGGCGCTCAATCTCGACCGACTCCGGGAGACGCTCCGCTTCCCGATCGTCGTGGACGGTCGCAATCTCTATAAGCCGCAGGAGATGCTCGATCACGGCTTTAGCTACTTCAGTATCGGCCGACCTGCCAGCTACCTGATGCAGGAAGGCAAGCCGCGCAAGCTGGTGGTTTAGACGCGCGATTCCAGAACCGAGCCTCCAATTACCGCCGGGGTTTCAATAGGGGTTCGTGGTCGTCTCCCGGTGTATTCTCCGCCACATGCAAGTTGTCCTGTTTGCGCTATAGAATGGTGCTGCCGTTTCCTCGGAGGGTGGCAGCGCATGTTCGTGCTTTGTGCGCGACCTGTGTCTCCGATTGAAGCGCAGCAATTGTTTCTTGTGTGAAGGAGAACTCTCGTGCGTATGCAAATGTTCCACCGGGGCGCAGCTCTGCTTATGGCCGGGCTGGCGTCCGTTGCCGTTGCCCAGACGGCTGCAAAGAAGCCGGCGGCGGCGCTTACTCAGCAACATCACGACCAAATCTGGTTTGACGCGACACAACCGCTCGAGAAGCGAGTGGACGCACTTGTCTCCAGCATGACCATCGAAGAAAAAGCTGAGCAGATGAACAATCACGCTCCGGCGATTCCGAGGCTGGGCGTTCCGGAGTACGACTATTGGAGTGAAGGTCTGCACGGCATTGCGCGTTCGGGCTACTCCACTTTGTTCCCGCAGGCTATTGGAATGGCGGCAACCTGGGATACGAATCTCCAGCACCAGATCGGCAATGTAGTGGGAGTTGAAGCGCGTGCGCGTTACAACCAGGCAATGCGCGACGATATTCACCGCATCTTCTGGGGGCTGACGATCTGGTCGCCTAACGTCAACATCTTCCGCGATCCCCGCTGGGGCCGCGGCCAGGAGACATTCGGCGAAGATCCATTCCTTACCAGCAGGATGGGCGTTGAATTCGTTACCGGCCTGCAGGGCAACGATCCCAAGTATTTCCTTACCGTGGCCACGCCCAAGCACTATGCCGTGCACAGCGGGCCGGAGCCGCTGCGCCATGAATTCAATGTCAACGTTAACCCGCGCGATCTTGAAGACACCTACCTGCCGGCATTCCGCGCCACCATCACTGAAGGTAAAGCCGATTCCATCATGTGCGTATACAACGCCGTCGATGGCAAGCCGGGATGCGCGAGCGACATGCTGCTCGAAAAATATCTGCGCGGCTACTGGAAGTTCAACGGCTTTGTAACTTCAGACTGCGGCGCCATCACCGATTTCTATGCACCACGTGGGCATCACTTCTCGCCCGATCGCGCGCATGCAGCGGCCATCGCCGTAAAAACCGGCACAGATACCGCCTGTGGAACCGACTACTCGGGCCTTGTCGATGCGGTGCATCAGAATCTGATCACGGAAGCGGAAGTTGACACCTCGCTTAAGCGGCTCTTTGAAGCTCGTTTCAAGCTGGGCATGTTCGATCCGCCTACGCAGGTCAAGTATGCGCAGATTCCCGCATCTGCCATTCTCTCTCCAGAGCATCAGGCGCTTGCGCTCAAGACCGCGCATGAAGCCATCGTGCTGCTCAAGAACGACGGCATTCTTCCGCTCAAGCCGATCTATCATCGCATCGCTGTCGTCGGTCCCAATGCCGCTTCGCTGGCAGCGATTGAAGGCAACTATTTCGCGATTCCCAAGAACCCCATCCTTCCCGTGGATGGAATCACCACGGCAATGGCGGGCAAGGCCACCGTTACCTACCAGCAGGGCTCAAGCTACGTTGAGGGTCTTCCAATTGTGATTCCGCGCACTGCGCTGCATCCTGCCAAGGGTTCAAAGGAGCCGGGGCTGCAGGCCGAATACTTCAAATCGTCGTCCTTTGAGGGCGCACCGATTCTTCGCCGCGTCGACAAGCAGGTGGACTTCAACTGGGATTCGTCAAGCCCGGTGCCGAACGTGCCATTCAAGGACTTCGGCGTTCGCTGGACCGGTGTCATCACGCCGCCGGCTGCCGGTACCTACCATTTCACAGTTCACCTCTATCGCACCCGGCCCTGCAATCAGGAAGAGCAGTATGCGATGTGGGTTGATGGCAAGATGATCGGCAACAACTCGCCTGAAGTAAATAAGCAGCTCGGCGCAAAGTGCCCGTCGGGCTTCGACTACACGTTTACCGATACGTCTGAGCACAGCGTCCGCTTCGAATACTCGCACGTGAACAAGTTCAACGGCGCCGGAGTCACCTTGCAGTGGGCCGCGCCGGCCGACGCCATGCGCGCGCAAGCAGTTGAAGCTGCAAAGAGCTCCGATCTCGTGCTGGCATTCGTTGGATTGTCGCCCGATCTCGAAGGTGAAGAGATGCCCGTGCACATCGACGGCTTCAACGGCGGCGACCGCACTGACATCGACATGCCCAAGACGCAGCTTCAATTGCTCGAAGCAGTGGCCGCAACTGGCAAACCGTTGGTTGTCGTTCTTATGAGCGGCAGCGCTGTGGCAGCCAATTGGTCAAACCAAAAGGCGAACGCATTGCTCGAGGCCTGGTATCCAGGCGAAGCCGGCGGCAAGGCCATCGCCGATATACTCAACGGAACGGTTAATCCTTCAGGACGCCTTCCCATCACCTTCTACTCATCTGACAGCCAGCTTCCACCATTCGAGAACTACAGCATGAAGGGCCGTACCTATCGCTACTTCAAGGGTCAGCCCCTCTATCCCTTCGGTTACGGCTTGAGCTACACCACGTTCAAGTACTCGGGATTGAAACTCTCGTCCTCGTCGCTCGAGGCAGGGAAGCCGCTGACCGCACAAGTCACCATCACCAACACCGGCAATCGTGCCGGAGACGAAGTAGCCGAGCTCTACCTGGTTCCGCCGCAGCAGGACGACTACCCGATCCACAACCTGGCTGGATTCCAACGCGTGCACCTTGCGCCGAAGGCCAGCACGGTTGTGCACTTCAATCTCGATCCGCGCGATCTGAGCGAAGTTGACGACTCGGGCAAGCGGGCCGTACGTGCCGGCGACTACCAGATCTACATCGGAGGCGGTCAGCCCGGTGCCAAGGATTCTAGCGGCGTCTCACAGAATCTCACCATCACCGGTTCGTCAACGCTTCCGGAATAGCGGTGTAAATCAACCAAAGAGCGTCCATGCAATCAGAAGACTGATTGCATGGACGCATACTTACGCTTTCCAGCCATTTTTTTGCGCTATTGAATCCGCTCAAAGTTGAAGCCCGCCTCGCGCAGCGCATGACTGATGGCCGTAATGTGCGCAGCCCCGCGCGTTTCCAGCGTCACGTCTATCACCGTTTCGCCCAGACTCACCCCGTAGTAGGCACGATTGTGCAGCGTCTCCACAATGTTGGCGCGCTCGCGGGCAAGGATCTGCGTCAATTGGTGCAGAGCGCCGGGGCGGTCCTGCAGGTAGACGCGAATGCGCAACAGCCGGCCGTCCTTTACCAGGCCGCGCTCAATGATCTTTGCCAGTAGAGTCACATCAATGTTGCCGCCGCACACAAGCGCCACCGTACGGCGATGACGTAGATTGGTCTTCGACTGAACAATCGCTGCCAGCGCAGCCGCTCCCGCGCCCTCTGCGAGTGTCTTCTCCTGTTCAAGCAGCATCAGGATGGCGCTTGCGATCTCTTCATCGTCAACCGTCACAATTTCATCAACGTATCGATTCACCAGCGGCAGCGTCAGGTCGCCCGCGCGGCGAACGGCGATACCATCGGCGATCGTCGCTTCGGATGAGATCGTGACCGGTGCACCCGCTTCCCGCGCCCGCAGCATCGAAGGCAACTTTTCCGGCTCCACGCCGACAACGCGAATCTTCGGATTGGTCTCTTTCAATGCGCATCCAACGCCGCTGATCAATCCTCCGCCTCCTATAGGCACTACCACTGCTTCAAGATCCGGCACCTGCTCCAGCAATTCGAGTCCGATCGTCCCTTGGCCGGCAATTACGTCGGGATCGTCAAAAGGATGAATGAAGGTACAACCTTCCAGGCCGCAGCGGCGCATCGCTTCTTCGTAGGCCTCGTCGTAATTTGCTCCGTGCAGAATCACCTCAGCGCCATAAGAACGCGTTGCCGCAACCTTTACCAGTGGCGTAGTCAGCGGCATGACGATTTGAGCGCGAATGTTGTGTTCTGCAGCGTGGAAGGCAACTCCTTGCGCGTGATTGCCTGCGCTGGCCGCCATCACGCCGCGGCTTCGCTCCAATTCAGTCATGGTCAGCAGCTTGTTCAGCGCGCCGCGTTCTTTAAACGATCCGGTTCGTTGCAGGTTTTCAAATTTGAGATGCAGCGGCAGGCCGGTCAACTCGGTCAAATGATGCGATAGGTGACACGGAGAACAGAGGATTGCGTTGCCGATGCGTTTTCGCGCTGCCTTGATGTTTGCTAAAGTGACAGGTTCCAACGGGTCTTCTCCTTGCTGATGACTTGGTTTACGGGCAGCGGCGGTTGGTTGGGGTTCACGCTGAGACTAAAAAACCACCAGCCGCGCTCGCGGGTGGTGGCCTTATCGTGCTCGAATGCAGACTCTCTTCGATCAGGCTCCGCTTCCCACGCGCACAATGGCGCCCATAATTCGAATGGCGGGAATGGAGTTGAAGTGCTTCATATGTCTGATTGCAGTAGATCAAAGCTCAAGCGACAGCGTCAAGCAAACCGGCGCTTACGCAGCCTTCACAAAAGCCAGCCTGCGCACCGTGAGCACGGTAATGTCGTCTTCCTGTCCAAAGTCCTTGGCGGCCTCCGCCACATAGAATGCAGTCTGGTTGCTGAGATTGTGAACCCGGTCAAATCCAAACAGCTCACCTGATGGTCGCCGTGCCTCAACCACTCCGTCTGAGACCATCAGCAGCCGGTCGCTGGGATGCAGGTAAAGGCGAACTTCGTCATAACTGTTCTCGGCCAATACGCCTAGCGGCAGGCCTCCCGGCAACTCGACCTCCTGGCTGTTCAAATACGGCGGAATATGTCCGGCATTCGCGATCGTCAGTTCGCCGTTGACACCAAATAGCGCGACTTGGCACGTTGTAAAGCTGTCACTTCCGGAGAGCACGCGATTCAGCGACTCCAGTATCTTTGCAGGGCTGCGCTCGGTGGTCCTGCGCAAGGCGCCCATCAGCATTGAGACGTTCATAGCCGCCTTCAATCCCTTGCCGGCCACATCGCCAATCACCACCAGTAGTCCTCCATCACCCACAGTTTGCACATGGAAGAAGTCGCCGCCCACCTCGTTTGCCGGATCGTAGACCGTATCGACCTCGAAGCCGGGAGTCGCCAGTTTTTCCTGTGGGATCATCAGTTCCTGCACACTGCGCGCGGCCGCCAATTCGCTGCTCGCACGCTCCTGATCAGCTTGAATCCTCAGGAAGCGAACGAAGATGATGAGCACAATTACCAGAATGCCCGTGAAATCGGCGATCGAGGCAAAGTGGATTGGGATCGAACCGGCCTGGATCGTCAATGGCGACAGGTAGGTTTGTCCGCTCCAGTCGCTCATCACGGACGTAAACACTGGTTCCAGGATGCCAATGCCAACCAGAATCAGCGGAATCAGCAGAAGGCCGGCCTCAAAATTGCGGCGGGCTGCCGCGACAATGAGCGTAACAAGTACGAACACCAGCCAGCCGACCATCCAGAACAAACTCACTACGAGTGCGCCAACCAGGACGAGCCCTACACTCCTGCTATGCCCCACAAGAAGCAAACTCGGCCCCACCAACACCAGCAATGGCGAGGTGTAGCGCAGAATTCTGATGTGCCACCTAATGAACCATCTTTTGGGCTTCAAGCCCACAAATGCAATCAAAAACTCAAAGTACAGATAAGACGAGAGCAGCACCAGCTCAAGCACTACCGCTGCATACCAAAGGGTGTCTAAATGCGCGGAGTTCCCCGCCAACTCGACCCATGCAATCGGTGTTTGAACCAGCTCATGCAGCGCAAGCCACAGATACTCCATGTGGTTCTTTTGCGCAAAGTAGAGCGCAACCAGAAACAACCCTAGTATCAGCAGAAGAATTGAATCGACAAGTCGGGGCAGACGTTCGAATAGTCCCTTGTCGGACCAGGTCTCCAGAGCATTTTGCAGTTCTTCATGGTGGCCTAGATAGAGAGTCCGATTGACGAAGAAGCTGGTATAGGCGCTGTATCCAACTGGAATGTAGATGGTGCGGATCGCCAGAGTCAGTGAGGTTTCATCCGGTGCCAGGTTCAAATCGTAGATACGCGAAATCTGCTGATAGTGCTGCGGCGCGTCTCCGTGCGGCCCCTCGGGAAGAATAAGCTGCCCGTTGGCGAAAACATCCACGCCCGGCCCGGTTGATACGATGCCCGTCAGCGAAGTGTTTTGCGAAACCGGTAGTTGGATCAGCAACGCCAGGGGACCATGACCTGGGGCCAGCTTTACGTGCAGCCTGAACCAGGCAAAACGGCGATTTCCCCCAGAACCAGGATTTCCCCTACGCCCACGTCCATTCGGGTTATCCGCGGCCTGCGAGTCCTCATCCGGTACATCGCGCATCACACCGTGAGCATCTCGCAAAGCCCAGGACGAATCGTCGAAGTCAGGAGAAGCAGTCTTCGGGTCTGACGAGATACCAACGCGCCAATCCTTATCGAGAAGGACGGGTGAACCGAGCATGGTCGCGTCAAATATCTTGACTGGAGCGCTGGCGGTGGCAATGGGAGTCTTGGCCGGAGCCTTTCCTGAAGTTCCGCGCGTTGCCGCAGCCAGTTGAGCAGCGCGTAGCTGCGCAACCCCGGGCAAGCAGGACAGGAGGAATGCAAGGCCCACGGAAACCAATGTCAGACCTAAGACGGCTCGGCGCAAGAATCATCCCCCAAAGTTGCGTGTTCCCAATGTAATTCAGACGGATGCGGGCTCCAAGACCATCCAGCGAATATTGGGTGGAAAGTGGACCGTCCTGGAACGCGGCAGGAATTATTCTCAGCGGCTTTTGTTACCAAACCGGCGGGTGGAGGCGTCTAATCAGCGTAGGACTATGGAATGATGGTCACAGCGGTCGTCGCGCCGGAGGTTTGGTCATGAGACAGCCATTTAAAGGCTCGCGCACATTGCTGCTGGGAGCACTTACGTTTGCCCTTGCTGCAACCTTGGGAGCCCAATCAACAAGTTCAACCACGTCCCCGGCCGATAACTCGCAGACGGCGCAGCCCACTCCCGGTACCGCGCCTGTGGCCGGTGATGCTCCCCCGCCGCCGCCCTCAGCGACCGCCGACGATAAGGATCAGCAGGCGTCCACCTCCAAGGACAAGAAAGACAAGAAGGACAAAGACAAGGATCAGGCTGATGCTGGAAACAAGCCCGTTGAAGGGGATAATGACGGCAAAGTCGACCCCGACAAGGTAGTGGCCGTTGGTGGCGATCTGCAAAAGGTCAAGCCTGGAAGCATTGAAGATGTAAATGCGGTCGGCAATCGTGACATCGGCGGCCGCGGATTCGGTAACTGGTACTCCACCGATACCGAAATCAAGATGGGTAAAACCTACGCCGACCAGATTGAGAGGAGCTCGAAGTTCATTACCGACCCGGTCATCACCGAGTACGTGAACCGCGTCGGGCAGAACATCGTCAAGAACTCGGACTGCAAGGTTCCTTTCACCATCAAGGTTCTCGACTCAGACGAGATCAACGCCTTCGCCCTGCCGGGCGGCTTCTTCTACGTCAACTCGGGGCTCATCCTGAATGCGGACGAAGAAGCTGAGCTTGCCGGCGTAATGGCTCACGAAACGGCACACGTCTGCGCGCATCACGCAGTGCGGCAGATGACTCGAATGAATTACGCGCAGCTTGGGACCATTCCTTTAATCTTCATCGGCGGTTGGACGGGCTACGGAATCTACGAAGCTGCCTCTATCGGCATACCGATCACCTTTATGCGCTTCTCTCGCGAATTTGAATCCCAGGCGGATTATTTGGGTGTGCAGTACATGTATCGCGCGGGCTACGATCCGCAGGCGTTCATCACCTTCTTTGAAAAGATTCAGGCGCTTGAGAAACGTAAACCCGGAGCGGTAGCCAAGGTCTTCGCCGACCACCCGCAGACACCCGATCGCATCCTGCATTCGCAGGAAGAGATCTCGAGAATCCTGCCTCCTCGCGACGAGTACATGGTCACGACCTCGGAGTTCGACGACGTAAAAGCGCGCTTGGCCCGTATTGAGAACAAACGTCGCCTGAACGATACCAAAAATAGTGGGCGACCCTCTTTGCGCAGAGCCAGCGCTGGTGGCCCTGACTCATCGGGCGACGACTCCAATTCGAATGCAGATGACAGGCCAACACTGCATCGCCGCGACGATCAGAATTAGAGCGCGGTAACATTGGGCAGTGGCGACCTGGATTGCACCGCCGGTTGACTGAGGTCCCGGCGGCGCAATTGTGTTTGGAGCTTGAATTGGACACACCGTGGCTTTACAGTTGACCCCAGTGCATTGAGTTAGTGTGCGCGGCTTCTTAAAGGACCACATAAATGAAAAAGATCGCCATCGTAACGGCCGTCGTGGTGCTTATATTGCTCCTTACCAAGATCGCAAATCAGATTCCTCCTGATCCGCCGCCCGGTACTTCCTTTTCGCTCAAGGCTCAGAAGGTCATCGAATGCACTCTCACCGAAATCACGCTGCTTGATAACCACCAGGTCCAGACACACCTTGAAAAGGACTCTTCCTGGCCTTCCTGCGCCACCTTTCACAAGGACGAAGTCTTAGATTTTTACCTTTCCAGGGGTGAAAAGACCCATTTTGAGAGCGACGAAGTCACCAGTTGGTGGCGCAAAGCTATGTAATATAAGTGATTATACGTTGCGTTATTCTTCTCCAATGTCTGGAACACCGCTAACGATTTCCACAATCCCAAAGTAAAGCTTCATCGCTTTTTCTTCGCCTTATCGCCCGATTTGGGCTATGCTTTTTTCTGCAACTGGGAGGTTGCCGAATGGACTATCAAAAGGAACTCATTGCTGAATATGAGCGCGAGATTGCCAAGACGCGCAAAATGCTCGACGCGATTCCTGCGGACGCTGACATGAGCTATAAGCCTCATCCGAAATCTATGCCACTGGGAAATCTGGCCGGTCACCTTACCGACATGTGCGGCGACTGGGCTTTGCACACACTCACCCAGGATATGATGGAGTTTCCCGCAGATCACAAGTGGAATCCCTATGTTCCCGCCAACAAGCAGGAGGTGCTCGAGAAGCTCGATAAGCAGTTTCCGGTAGCCCTCAAGGCGTTGAAGGAGATTGCGCCTGAGAAATGGGACCAGCATTGGAAGTTCATTTTCGGCGGCCAGACCTTCATTGATGAGCCGCGCTTCAAAGTCTTCCGCGACTATGTCATCAACCACATGGTGCACCATCGCGCGCAACTAAGCGTCTACCTGCGCCTGCTGAACGCAAAGGTTCCGGGGCTTTACGGGCCTTCTGCGGATGAAATGTAGAGAGGCAGCTTACGAGGTTCCGAGTTAATAGGTTTCCAGGCCGTTGTTGAGAACGGGCTAGGGAAATTGGTCAGCGTAGTGCTGTGTAATTCCAATCCGAATGATTCGATCTCATCACAGACAGGTTGGCTGACCACCAGCTAACCTGTCTTCATGGGCTTTTCTTTTCCTAGAATCTATCCAATTCTGGACTCCGCCGTGATTCCATCTGCAGGCCGGGCAGAGTTTCTACACCGGCTGGCCAGCGAGCTTGCTGAGGCAGGAGTAACACTTCTTCAGTACCGCAACAAGAATGGAAATGAAGCAGAACTGCTTGCCGACGCCGCTATCCTGCGCGCCGCCATGCCTGCGCAAAATGTGAAGCTGATTCTCGATGACCGAGCCGATCTGGTAGATCAGGCAGGGTTTGACGGCGTCCATGTGGATTCCGGCGATGTGCCTCCGGCGGAGGCTCGCAAACTGGTTGGCCCCGACCGCATTGTAGGCACCTTTGGCGGCAGCACATCACTGTTCCCCGGCATTCTGAACGAGCCTGTCGACTACCTGGCAGTTGGCCCTGTCTTCATCACCACCACCAAGCAGACATCTGTAGTCCCCATCGGCCCCGAAGGCGTGCGCAGACTGCGCCTGGCTGCTGGACCTGATCGCGTGCTCACCGCTGCCGCGGGCATCACTCTTGAATCTGCTCCTGCCGTTTTTGCGTCTGGTGCAACCGCTGTAGCGGTATCGGCAGCCATCTTCCGCTCCCAAAATCCCGCTGCCGAGTTCCGCAGATGGAAGGCCGCACTAGGATGAGCCATACAACGAAGTAACGCTGTAGCTCGGCTCATGAGCCACGCTCCATGACCAGCCGAGCAACTTGAGCGAGACTTTAGAGCCAGAATCAGGTACAACACTAGCAAGTGGCCACCTCTGACCGTTCCTCAAACCCAGATATGAACAAACCCGCCGCGAGTCCCCGGTTGGTGCAGACGCTCGGCCTTTTCAGCTCTACCGCCATCGTTATTGGGTCCATGATCGGCTCCGGCATCTACATCGTCGATGCCGACATCGCCCGGGGCACGAACTCGCCAGCCCTCTATCTTGGCGCCTGGGTGGTTACGGCTGTACTTACGCTTATTGGTGCGCTCAGCTACGGCGAACTGGCCGCCATGATGCCGAAGGCCGGCGGACAGTACGTTTACCTGCGCGAGGCGCTTGGCCCGCTCTGGGGATTCCTGTTCGGCTGGACGCTTTTTCTCGTCATTCAGACCGGCACCATAGCCGCCGTATGCGTGGCTTTCGGCAAATTTCTCGGCGTGTTCTTTCCCTCCATCTCCACCACGCACTGGCTCTGGCACATTGCGCATGTGCCTGCCTTGAAAGTGGGGCCCATGGTTCTGGGCAACATGGAGATCGGTGTCAACACGGCAAATTTCACCGGCATCGTCATCGTGGTGCTTCTGGCTATTGTGAACATCTTTGGCGTCGGGCTGGGCGCTATGATTCAGAACGTCTTTACCTCAGCCAAAGCCCTCTCTCTGGCCGCGCTTATCCTGCTTGCGTTCACCATTGGACACACTGCTGAGGCGTGGCAGGCAAACTTTGCCGGGGGCCGGTTCTGGCAGAACGCCGGCGGGCACTCGCTGCACTCGGTGCAGGTGGGTGTCGGCGGTCCAACCGTGCTGGTAAATATCTTCGTGATCCTCGCCGTGGTGCAGGTAGGCTCACTGTTCTCAGCCGATGCCTGGAACAACATCACGTTTACCGCCGGTGAAGTGAAGAATCCCAAGCGCAATCTGCCGCTTTCGCTCATCCTTGGCACGGGATTTGTGCTGACCGTCTACTTTCTGGTTTCGATGGCTTACATGCTCATGCTGCCCATGCATGGCGATGCCAACGGCGCAACGGCTGCCGCCCGTGGAATTCAATACGCCGCCGAAGACCGCGTGGCCACCGCAGCGCTGGGGCAGATCTTTCACACCGCCGGAGCTTACTTGATGGCGGGCGCAATCCTTGTATCAACCTTCGGCTGTGCAAATGGCATGACGCTCGCCGGCGCCCGGGTCTTCTTCGCAATGAGCTGCGACGGCCTGTTCTTCAAGTCAGTTGGAAAGCTGCATCCGCGCTACAAAACTCCGGTGGCGGGCCTTCTGGTGCAGGCAGTCTGGACGGTGCTGCTCTGCGTTTCCGGCACCTACAGCCAATTACTTGACTACATTATTTTTGCCGAGTTGGTGTTTTACATCCTCACCATTCTGGCCCTTTTTGTTCTGCGCTTTAAGCAGCCCGATGCGCCGCGGCCCTACAAAGCCTGGGGCTATCCAGTGCTTCCCGCGCTCTACATCGTTATGGCGGCTTGGATATGTGTCGTACTATTACGTTACAAGCCTCAATACACGTGGCCGGGCCTGGTGCTCGTCCTGCTAGGGATTCCTGTCTATCTTTTCTGGTCCCGGCGATCCACTCGCCAGGGACTGCCAGCTTCATTCAAAGTGGAATCTTGATTGAAGAATGCGATCTACATCGCAGAGCAGAAGTACTGAGATGTACCCAATCTTTACCGAGCGCACAAATTGGAAACGGGGAGGCAATGCATGGCAGGTAAACTTTTCGCCACCAAGCCTATAGAGCGAATTCTTGAAGAGGCAAATGAGGAAGGCGAGCACACGCTTAAGCGTGCGCTGGGTCCGATCAACCTGATCTCCATCGGCATTGGTGGAATCATTGGAGCGGGAATCTTTGTCCTGACAGGCACGGCGGCGGCGCAATTTGCCGGCCCCGCAATCATCATCTCGTACATCATCGCAGGCATCGGCTGCGTATTTGCCGGCCTCTGCTACGCCGAGTTTGCTTCCATGCTTCCTATTGCGGGAAGCGCCTACACATATGGCTATGCCACGATGGGTGAGCTGGTTGCCTGGATCATTGGATGGGCCTTGGTGCTGGAGTATGCCTTTGGGGCCGCAACCGTTGCAGTCGGCTGGAGCGGATTCGTCAACAGCCTTCTGGGCTTCTTCGGCACAAAACTTCCATTCAATCCCGCACCTCCAGTATCGATATCGATTTTCGGGCACACTTTCGGCGGGCAGGTGGATATCTTTGCGCTTTCGGCAATTGTGCTCATCACCGTGATTCTCGTGATCGGTGTGCGCGAATCCGCAAACTTCACCAGCGCCGCGGTCATGATCAAGGTTGCGATTGTGTTGTTCTTCATTGGGCTGGCAAGCATATTCGCCTTTAGCCACTGGTCGCACATGGTTGCCAACTGGCACCCATTTATTCCTAAGAACACAGGGCACTTTGGACAGTTTGGATGGTCGGGCATCATGCGAGGTGCAGGCGTGGTGTTCTTTGCGTACATCGGATTCGACGCCGTATCCACCGCTGCCCAGGAGGCCAAGAACCCGCAGAAGGACATGCCATTTGGAATTCTTGGCTCGCTGATCGTCTGCACGATCTTGTACATCTTTGTGGCTGGGCTTCTGACAGGCTTGAAGCCCTATACCACGCTCAATGTTCCCGCTCCGGTAGCAGACGGGGCGGCGGAAATCGGCGTGCGATGGGCGGTGGTGCTCATCGATCTTGCGGCAATCGCGGGGCTCGCATCCGTCATGCTGGTCATGCTGCTGGGGCAATCTCGCGTGCTCTACACCATGTCGCGCGATGGATTGCTCTGGAATTGGGTGGGCAGGCTTCATCCGCGGTTCTGTACGCCCTACCTTACATCCATCGCCGTGGGATGCCTTGCGGCGTTTCTTGCGGCATTTTTCCCCATCACCCTTCTGGGAGAACTGGTGAGCCTTGGCACGCTACTCGCGTTTACCATCGTCTGTCTTGGAGTCTGGGTCCTTCGGGTCCGCAGGCCAGATCTGACGCGCCCCTTCCGCACGCCGCTGGTTCCACTCGTTCCCATCTGCGGAATGATCGTCTCGGTCTCGCTGATGCTTTCACTGGATGCACCGGCATGGATTGGATTTGGCGGATGGCTCATTCTGGGTCTGATCATCTATTTCAGCTATAGCCGCAAGCACAGCAGGGTGCAGAAGCTGGCGCGCGAAACAGCAAGTAAGTAGGGAACTCGCTTCAAGAAACAGCATGGCCTCCCGATCGGGAGGCCATACTGTTTGCGGTGTGATTTTGAATCCCCGGATTACGCGGTCGTCTTGGCGCAGAATTCGTCGAATGCTCGAACCAGCTCGCCGGCGATTTCCTGCGCGGTGGACTGCTCGATAACGAAACGCTGCATGAGGTACACGAGCTTGCCGTCGCGAAGAATGGCGACCGCCGGAGAAGTAGGCGGATTGCCTTCGAAATAGCTTCGCGCGCGCTCCGTGGCCTCGCGGTCCTGACCGGCAAAAACCGTAATCTTATGATCGGGCTGGTTGGCGGAGTTGGCGAGAGCCAGGCGCACTCCAGGGCGCATCTTGCCTGCGGCGCAACCGCAGATCGAGTTCACGACCAGCAGGGTTGTTCCCGGCTGGGCAAGGACCGAATCGACGTCCTCAGCCGTCCGAGTCTCGTTAATTCCGGCGCGAACCAATTCCTCGCGCATAGGAATAACCATAAGTTCTGGATACATTGAATAACCTCCGGCAGGGAAGATGCCTGTATTCATTCTATCGTTAAAAAACACTTGGTGTAGGCTGGTTTCAATGCTTCTCAAGGAAAATGAACCGCTCGCGCCGTTTACTACTTTTGGTATCGGTGGTCCCGCGCGCTGGCTCGCCGAGGCGGAGACCGAGAACGATATTGAAGAGATAGCTTTCTGGACGCAGCAACACGAATTGGAGCTCTTCGTACTTGGCTGTGGAAGCAATCTGTTGGTTTCAGATGCAGGCTACAAGGGGCTCGTCCTTCATGTTGGTATCAAAGGCATTGAGTGGAGCGGGGAACTCTTTCACTGCGGTGCGGGCGAAGATTGGGACGCATTTGTCTCGATGGCGGTAAAGGAGCGATTTGCCGGAGTCGAGTGCCTGGCCGGAATTCCCGGCACGGTCGGCGGTACGCCGGTACAGAATGTCGGAGCTTACGGGCAGGAAGTCGAATCGGTCATTGAGCGGGTACGGGCCTTCGATCTGAAGCGGTCGGAATTTGTTGAGTTGTGCAAAGCCGAGTGCGGATTTTCATATCGTCGTAGCCGTTTCAACTCAGTGGATCGAGGACGCTTCATTGTTACCCGAGTCGACTACCGCTTGAAGCGTGATGGAGAGCCGCAGATTACCTACGCCGATCTGGCGGCACGATTCAAGAGCATGAGCAGTTCGGCGACTCTGAGTGATGTCGCATCAGCAGTGCGCGAAATAAGGCAGAGTAAAGGGATGCTGCTGGTGAACGGCGATCCCGATTGTCGCAGTGCGGGAAGCTTTTTTAAAAATCCGGAAGTCTCAAAGGAAGTTGCCGATCGCATAAGTGAGCTGGCAGCCAGCGCGGGCGTGCCCTTGCGCACGTATCCCGCCGCTGGAGGGAAGGTGAAGATTCCCGCTGCGTGGCTGATTGAGCAGACCGGGTTTCAGAAGGGCTATACGCTGGGTGCGGCGGGTCTTTCAACGAAACATACTCTCGCGCTGATCAATCGCGGCGGTGCGAATGCCGAAGAAATCCTCGAGCTGGCCAGGCAGATCGCCGACGGGGTGAAGGAACGTTTCGGCATTGAACTTGAGATGGAACCGGTGTTACTCGGTTTCTAGTTTGTCCCGAGTCTGTGAACGATTCTCTCCCGCTCTTCCTTCAGCACATTCTTCGCAGGTCCAAAGGCGGCAAGCCGGCCTTCTTGCAACAGAGCAACTTCGGCTCGGGTTGCAAATGCGTCTGTTGCGTCGTGAGTGGCGATCACGGTCTGCACCTGGTTTGCACGCAGCCACACCTGCAACCGGTCAACGAGTGCGTCGCTGGCGGTACCGTCGAGCGCTGAAAATGGCTCGTCAAGGAGCAGCAGCCGTGGCGCGGGCGCCAATGCGCGCGCCAAAGCCACACGTTGTGCCTGGCCGCCGGAGAGATCCTGTGTGCGGCGATTAGTAAGATCAGTTGCATCGGCCAGATCCAGCACTTCCGCCACGCGCTTTGCGCGGGCACTGCGTTCCATCTTGTTCAACCCGTAGGCAACGTTTGCCTCGACGCTGAGGTGAGGGAAGAGCGAAGGCTGCTGCGATACGAGAGCCGTTCTGCGCCGTCCGGGCGCGAGCCACACGCCGCCGACCGTGTCGGTGAGGGCAGTTCCATCCAAAACGACGCGCGCCTGCACGGCTCTGCCGTACGCGTTCTCTTCAGTCTTTCCGCCGAGGCCGGCCAAGAACCGCAGAAGCGTGCTCTTGCCTGCGCCGGAGTGTCCAAAGATCACCGTCCATTCGGAGGCGAAGCTGCACTCGACCTGTAGGTGAAAGCTGCCGCGCTGTGCAATAAGCTTGAGTTCAAGCACGTCGGCCTCCGCGGAGCTGGCCGCTCAGGTAGATGGGCACAAGAGCGCCCAGGCTCAGAATCAGCAGAACCGCCGCGGTGTGATTTGCGGCTGTGTAATCGAAGCCCTCCACCTGGTTGTAGAGAACGATTGAAAGCGTGCGGGTGGCGCCCGGAATATCTCCGCCGAGCATGAGCACAACGCCGAACTCGCCCACTGTGTGCAGAAAGCTCAGCACCGCGGCGGTAATCAGCGAGCGCCTTGCCAGAGGGATCAGGAGACTGAAGACGACACGCGCAGAACTCGCACCCAACAGGCGAGCCGCATCCACCAGTTCAGGTCCGACGGAGGCAAAGCCTGTAACCAGCGGTTGAACCGCGAAGGGCAGGCTATAAATCACCGAACCGACAACCAGACCTGTGAAAGAGAACGCCAGCGGATGTCCTAGCAGTGCGGTGATGCCTCGGCCAATGGGCGTGAGTGGTCCAAGCAACACCAGCAGAAAGAAACCAAGCACGGTGGGAGGCAACACCAGGGGAAGCGCTGCAAGGGCCTCAACAATCGCCAGCCAGCGGCTGCGGCCCAGAACCAGCACGGCGGCAAGCGGAATGGCAATCACCAGCAGTATTGCTGTGGTTGTGGTGGCCAGTCTTAAGGTAAGAACGAACGCTTGCCAGTCCATCTTGTCTTAATAGTTTAATGAACCGGCGAGAGCCCGCCTTTGGCAAGCTGCGTCTGAACGGGAGCGGAGAGCAGATAATCGATCAGTTTGCGCGCTTTGGCGCGATGCTTCGTGCTGCGTATGATGACGGCTCCCTGTTCGATGGGCGGGTACAGATCGCGCGGAATCACGAACCACGTTCCGGCTGAAGACATGCGCGGTGTCATGGCGGACGTAAGCGAGATCAGTCCGGCATCGGCGTTGGCAGAGTCGGCAAACTGCGCAGCCTGAGAGATGTTCTCAGCGGTTGCGAGCCGTGGTTTAAGCGAATCGTAGAGATTGAGTTTTTTAAGTGCAGCTACCGCTGCACGGCCGTAGGGCGCGCGGTCGGGATTGGCGATGGCAAGATGCTTGAGTTTCGGGTTGCGCAGTAGATCGAGCGAGGGCAGCGGCAACGGCGAATCCTTGCGTGCCCACAGTACCAGTGTGCCTTTGGCATAGGTGATCGGCTTGGAATCCGGTGTTCCTTCAGCAAGGCCCGCGTCGATCAGCCGCTGCGGATAGCCCAGATCGGCGGAGAGAAAAACGTCAAAAGGAGCACCGTTTTGGACTTGCGCTGTAAGCATAGCCGAAGCGTGAAAACTTGGTACAACTTCAATCCCAGTCCTGTGAAGGAATTGCTTGAGGATGGGCGGGAGCACCGGCTCGAGGTCGGCTGCTGCCGCCAGACGGAGCGGTGCTTGCGCTCCCAGGGGAACGGCCAGGGTACAGGCCAACAAAACGGAGGAAAATCTCGGCAACTTCAAGACGGCAGGGCTCCAATGCGATGCGAGAACGATCCACAACCTGAATGATCTGGACTCGGCAAAAATCAGCCTACGCTGGTAGGCTAACACCAGGTATGAATGACAATTTGCACCAGTTGCGCTGTATCGGCTGCGGCGCTACGATTGCCGGCGCGCAGGCCCAGCCGGACTTTCGCTGCACGGTCTGCGGCGAGCTTTTTGAGGTTGAGTATCCGGGCTGGGTGGAGCGGCGCGGCCCCGACCGGCCGAATCCCGCCGCGCTGAAATGGTTGTGGCGCGAGCGCAAGAGCTCATCGGAAGCCATGGACCACTCGGGAGTCTGGCGCTTTCGTGAATTGCTACCGATTCTTGACAGCTTTGGCAACGCGGTAACGCTGCGCGAGGGCAATACGCCGCTCTATCACTTGCGGCGCGCCTCAAAGGCGCTGGGCATCGATCAGTTGTACGTCAAGCACCAGGGCATGAATCCTACCGGCTCATTCAAAGACACGGGCATGACGTCTGCTCTGAGCGTGGCCAAGGAGCGCGGCTTTGAGTGGGTGGCCTGCGCTTCAACCGGAAATACCTCTGCCGCGATGGCGGCCTACGCTGCCCGTGCAGGACTGCGCAGCCTGGTGCTGATTCCCGATGGAAAGATTGCGTGGGGCAAGCTGTCGCAGGCCATGGACTACGGCGCGGTCACCTGCCAATTGAAGGCCGATTTCGACGGATGCCTCACGTTGCTGACGAAGATCGTGAAGGAAGCACCGATCTATCTGCTCAACTCTGTAAATCCGTACCGGCTGGAAGGGCAAAAGACGCCGGCATTTGAGATTGCCGAAGCTTTTGACTGGAATGTACCGGACCACCTGATTGTCCCTGGCGGCAATCTGGGCAACAGCTCCGCGCTGGGCAAGGGCTTCAAGGAACTCCGCGAGCTTGGGCTGGTTGCGCGCATGCCGCGCATCTCGGTGATCCAGGCGGCGGGTGCAAATCCATTGTCGCGCAGCTTTGCCGCAAACAAGGGTACATCGCTTGAGCCGGTGGAGGCTCATACTCGCGCGACAGCCATCCGCATTGGCAATCCTGCCTCATGGCGCAAGGCGGCGCGAGCCATCCTGGATACGGGCGGCTGGTGCCTGGATGTAACCGAAGCCGAGATCGCCATTGCCAAAGCGGAGATTGGAGCGGAAGGCCTAGGCTGCGAGCCTGCCTCAGCGGTGACTCTTGCCGGCCTGAAAAAGCTTTGCGCGCAAGGAGCGATCCAGCCCAATGAGACAGTGGTCCTGGTTCTTACCGGTCACACGCTCAAGGACGCGGACTACACCATTGATTTCCATCGCGGAACCTTGCTGACGGACGAGGAGACCGGCGGAGCAACGTCGCAAATCTCAGGAGAGCTTGAAGCGCTGCGCCGCAACGCTGTTGTGGTGGAGCCGACCATTGCTTCGGTTCTGGCTGCTCTGAAGGAACGTGCGTGATGAGCGACCGCAATAATGCGCCGGCTTGTGGACTGCGGCTGCGATTGCCCGCAACTTCGGCGAATCTGGGTCCCGGCTTTGATGCGGCGGCGATCGCACTCGATTTTTATCTCGAAATTGAAGCAGAAGCGGCTGCTGAATTTTCAGTGAGCGCCAGCGGATTTAACGCCGACCGCTGCGCGCGGCTCGAAGACAATCTGGTTATAGAAACCTACAGGAAGATGCTGGCCGGCGCGGGCCGCGAGGTTATGCCTCTGGCGATCAGGATGGAGAACGGTATTCCGCTGGCGATGGGATGCGGATCTTCGGCGGCCGGGCGGCTGGCCGCGATCGCGATGGCCGTACATTTTGGCGGGTTAGGCTGGGATACGGCGCGGATACTCTACGAGGCTTATCTGCTCGAAGGACATCCCGACAATGTGGCGGCTTGCTGGCTTGGCGGTTTTGTGGCGGCGGCTTGCGACGGGGCAAAGGTGCATGTGGCGCGCGTGGTTCCGCCCGAGGATTGGCGCGCCATCGTCGTGTTTCCGGTGGATCCGCTGCCTACCAGCAAGGCCCGTGCTGTGCTACCGGCAAACTACTCGCTCGCTGATGTTGTCGCCAGCATCCAGTCGGTGTCGATGCTCGGCCTGGCCTTTGCGCAGGCGAGGAAGGATTTGCTGGGCGTGGCGATGAAGGATCGCATTCATCAGCCGTACCGGGCGCCGATTTGTACGCTTCTGCCACAGATTTTGCCGCTGGTCAACGGAGAGGGCATTCTTGGCGCCGCGCTGAGCGGAGCCGGTCCTGCCGTGCTGGTAATTGTCGAGAGTGAAGCGGCCTTGGAGGCGGCTTCGGACGCTATTCGAGAGGCTGTAGGAGATTCGCAGCCGGTCAGGCTGCACTTGTGCAGTTTTGTTCATAGCGGGACGAGCCAAGATGCTTTCGCTGGTAAGCTTTAGAGTCTTCATTGCCTGCTGGTTCCTGAGAAATAAGGGGTTATCATTCGGTAAACGTTTTTCCGCAAGTAGTAACTTACTTCGAAGTCACCAGTTTTTGGTTACCTTTGAGGTTACCTAAGTTTTCTTGATCTTTGTAAATTGAGCGCCTAAATTCGCTGCGTGGGCAGTTCTGGGGGAGGGCTGCTCTAGCGCCCGTGTACCCTTCTGGGGTTGCGGGCGCTTCTAATTGCACCAAAGGGCCGTCTTGTTTCGATTTAAGTATTTATTTATAAGCACTTAATCGGCATTGGCGAATCTTCGAGAAGCTTCCTCATAATTCAAGAGTTGACTCAGGTAACGAGCTTGCGACTTTGTGGATGTCATTCGCATCTCAATAGGGAACGCTTTCCTGTACACTCAAAGAAAATAGACAGGCAAGCAGGGGAGAATCATGGCTGGAACGGGTGTTTTGGAAGTAAGCGATGCAACGTTTGACCAGGAAGTGCTGCAAAGCGAGCAGCCGGTTCTGGTGGACTTCTGGGCTGTGTGGTGTGGACCTTGCAAGGCGATCGCACCGATTGTAGATGGAGTTGCCACCACCTATGCGGGCAAGCTGAAGGTGGCCAAGGTGAATGTGGATCAGAACGGCGCGACGCCTTCGCGTTACGGGATTCGCGGCATCCCCGCACTCTTATTTTTCAAGGGCGGCAAGGTTGCAGACCAGATTGTCGGCTACGTGCCGCAGAACGTGATTGAAGAGAAGATCCAGCGCCTGCTGGCGTAAGAAGCGGTCAGCGAGCGCAGTAGCAGATAATGACGAGGCCTGGCGATGACTGCCGGGCCTCATCATTTGTGCGAATGACAGTGGAACCGCGCCTAACCTCTGCCGCGAAATTGAATGATGTGACGCCGGTCGCGCTTTGAGGGGCGGCGCTCGGGCAGCGGTGCATACATCTGCATGGTCTTGCGCTCTTCAGCCAGCTTGAGCCGCGCCTCGCGGCCGGCATCGGTCTCTTTGTAGAGAGTTTGCGCAACGGCGGCCGGCCCACGCATCCCGCTTAACAGCAGCACTTCAATGTGAAAGATGCCGCCTTCGTTTTCGACGCGGACCATGTTGCCCGTGCGAACCTCGCGTGCCGGCTTGGCGCGAACGCCGTTGATTTCAATGCGGCCGATGTCGCAGGCTTTGCCGGCCAGAGCGCGTGTTTTAAAGAACCGCGCAGCCCAGAGCCACTTGTCGATGCGAATAGATTCCATAGGCATATTCTCATACAACCTGACCAGCGCCGAACGTGTCGCGGTCGCTCAGTCCACCGGTTGCTCCTGGTGGAAATACTGCCAGATGCTCTCTGCTGTCTTGCGGGGAACTACTGCGGCCAGCGACTCCGCTGTTGCCTGCTGCACATCGCGGAGACTGCCGAAGTGAGTGAGCAGACGCTGCCGTGTTTGTGCACCGACTCCGGGGATTTTGAGAAGTTCCGAGTCGTGGTCGCGGATAGCGCGGCGTTGGCGGTGGTAGCCGATGGCGAAACGGTGACTCTCATCGCGAATGAGTTGCACAAGGTGCAGTACCGGTGAGCGGCGGTCGAGAACGATGGGTTCTTCTTCATTACCGTGCAAATAAATGACTTCTTCACGCTTGGCGATGGAGGCCAGCGGCTGCGAGGTGAATCCCAGCGACTCCAGCGCCTCAGCGGCAGCGTGCAGTTGGCCCAGGCCGCCATCGATCAGCACCAGCGAGGGCATTGGCTTGTCCTCGTCCTTAAGGCGGCGGTAGCGGCGCTCGACCACCTCACGCATTGAGGCGAAGTCGTCGACGCCGAGCACGGTCTTGACCTTGAACTTGCGATACGCCGCCTTGTTCATTTTGCCGTCTTCCCACACCACCAGCGACGCAACGGTCTCCGCGCCCTGAATATGCGAGATGTCGAAGCACTCGATTCGCTTTGGAAGCTCGGGCAGCATGAGCGTGTCGGCCAGCGCCTCCTGAATGGCTTTGCGCGAGGGCTCAAGCACGCGGAATCGCTGCGTGTAGGATTGCTTGGCATTTTGCCCAGCAAGGTCGACCAGCGAACGCTTTTCACCCCGCTGCGGAACCGCCACCTCAACGCGTCGGCCGATGCGCTCACTCAGCAAGTCCGCCAGTGTTTCTCGATCGTCGAAGTCTGCCGGGACCAGGATGGTGCGCGGAACGTAATGTTGATCGATGTAGAGCTGCTTGAGGAGGGAAGAGAACATCTGCCCAGCATGGAACGCGGCATTGCTTGTTTCGGCGGAGCTGCCTGCATCTTCGCCCGGCTCAGGAATCTCGGGCAGGTCTTCCCAGAAAAATTCGCGCCGGTCTACGATCTTTCCGGATCGCATGTGGAAGAGATTCACGGCGAGGCTGCCGTCCTCAAAGTGATAGCCGAAAACATCTGCGTCGTCGCTCTGCTCGGCGGTGGCAATGCGCTGCTTCTCCTGCAACTGGTGGACGGTCGATAGCTGATCGCGCAGGCGGGCGGCCGCCTCGAACTGCTCATTCTCCGCGGCGTCCATCATGCGCGCGGTGAGCGACTTTTCAAGCTCGGAGTGGCGGCCTTCGAGGAATAATTGCGTGTCGCGCACGGCGTCTCTGTAAATCTCAGGCGTCGTCAGGCCTTCGACGCATGGGCCAAGGCAGCGATGAATGTAGTACTGAAGGCACGCGCGCGGATGGTAACGCGAGAGATCGACTTTGCAACTGGGCAGCAGAAAACTGCGGTGGATGAGCTCGACAACACGATAGGCCAGGTTGCCGGGAAAGTACGGACCGTAATAAGCTGCACCGTCCTTGCGTAGACGCCGCGTAACGAACACCTTTGGGAATCGGTCGGCGAGCGTGAGCTTGACGTAGGGGTACGTCTTGTCGTCGCGCAGCAGAATGTTGAAGCGGGGTTTGCGCTGCTTGATGAGGTTGTTTTCAAGCGCGAGCGCTTCATGCTCATTGGCGACGAGGATGTAGTCGAGATCGACGGCTTCGCGCATGAGCGAGCCCGTCTTTGCGTTGGCTTGCGACGCCTCAAGCAGGTACGAGCGCACGCGGGAACGCAGATTCTTTGCCTTGCCCACGTAAATGACTTCGCCCTCAGCGTTTTTGTAGAGATAAACGCCGGGCTGGGTGGGCAGAGCGCGAATTTTCTCGTAGAGATCCATGGAGGCAGGGGCCGAAAAGTGGCACTCATCACTAGGATACCGGGGAGGGCGCACTGGATTCAGATGCCTGGCATGGCTGAGGTCTTGCTGGAGGCGGATGCGCAATCCTTACCGGACCCATGTAAAAGATACACGTATTCGACTTGATCGCGTAGAGCCGCATTGCCTGTGTAAGCCGTTGTTGTTAATGCGCTTAGGGTATGCATGGAGAATGGCACGGGATGTGCTAGATCAAGTCCAAGTGGATAGAGCCTCTCCGCCGAATACCGGCGTAGTAAATGCCGGTCAACTGGGGGAGAAGGAAAGGATAAATGCCCATGCGACGCATCGGATTCTTGTGGATGGCAGGAGCTCTGGCAGTAGCCGGAGTTACGGGGTGCACCACCAAGAACTATGTTCGAACTCAAACTGCTCCTCTGGTGGAACACACCGACCAACTGGATCAGAAGACCCAGGCAAACAACCAGCGGATTCACGACGTGGACTCACGCGCACAGGCCGGAATCAGCAAGGCGCAGGGCGCTGCCGACCAGGCAAGCCAAAGTGCGCAGAACGCCACGCAGGCAGCCAATCAGGCTAATGAGTCGGCGACAGAAGCGGTACATCGCGCCGATACGCTCGACTCCGTGGTGAAGGGGCTGGACCAGTACAAGGAGATGGCCGATGTTACGGTCACGTTCGGCTTCGACAAGTCGGTCCTGACGGCGGACGACAAGCAGCAGCTTGACGATTTTGCCGCCCAGCTTGGCTCCGCCAAGAGCTATATTCTCCAGGTTACCGGCGGAACCGATTCGACCGGCCCGGCCCAGTACAACTACGATCTGAGCCAGCGCCGCGCCGATGCGGTTGTGCAGTACCTCGCTTCGAAGTACGGCGTTGCTCCGCACCGCTTTTACCTGATCGGTATTGGCAAGGACGATGCGGTGGCCGACAACACTACGCGTGAAGGCCGCCAAAAGAATCGCCGCGTGTCGGTGCAGTTGCTCAGCAACACGAGTAACGGCGACAGCACGCAGCCCTCCCAACCGGCAACCGCGGCGGTAAATCCGGGCTCCGGACGTTAGTATCCGGCTTCTCCAACTGCAAACAAGAAAGGCCGCATCGTGGATGCGGCCTTTCTTGCGTTTGAAGGCAAATGAATCAGTGCCGGCGGATGTGCTCGGCGCGCACATCGTTGGCTGTAAACAGCCTGAAGAACGGAGCGCCCTTGGCGGCGGCTTCCACGGCGGGCCGGCCGTTGGCTTCTTCGCGCTCCACGATGCAGACCACCGCGGCGACCTTCATGCCCGCTTCAATTGCGGCTTCAATGGCGTTGATGGTCGAAGCGCCGGTGGTGCATACGTCATCCACAATCACAACGCGTGCGCCTTCCCTGAGGAAGCCTTCAATGCGGCGGCCCGTGCCGTGCGCCTTTTCGGCCTTGCGCACCAGAAAGCCATTGAGAAGTGGCGCGCCGGGCTTGGATTGGGCTCGCCATGCGCTGGCGGTGGCCACGTTTGACACGATGGGGTCAGCACCCATGGTGAGCCCACCGACGGCTTCGGCTTCAATGCCGTGCTGCTCCAGCAGTTCGAGGATGGCGTGACCGGTGAGCCGTCCGCCTTCGGCATGCAGCGTGGTGGTGCGGCAGTCAATGTAATAGTCGCTGGTACCGCCTGAAGAGAGTTTGAACTGGCCGAGCCGGAAGCTCAGGCGGGAGAGTAGCGTGAGAAGCTGCTGCGCGTGGGTTAGTGTCGCCATAGAAGTGATTGTAAGGGGTGAGGGTTTTGCGATGGGGTGCGCGGCTATTCGGGGATATCTTCAGGGCAAGATGCTGACGTTTTTCACTGACCACTGATCACTGTCAACTGCCCCCTGTTTCTCTCACATCTTGTCCATGTGCTGGAAGCCGCCTGTGCCCACCAACATGACCGAGAAGAGCAGGAAGTTGTATGACGCGTGCACCAGGACGCTAGCTGCCAGCGATCGCGTGCTGAGCCGCGCCCAGCAGAGCACCAGGCTTACACAAACCAGCAGCACGAACGGGCCCCAGGAGTAGCCGGTTTGCGCGGCGTGCATGGCCGCAAACGGAAGACTGGTAGCAATGGAGCCGGCAACCATGGCTGCGAATGACCACTGCGGCTGTCCGTGCTCGTCGAGCGGGCGAACCGCTACATGGGTGATTTTCTCATTGGTCCAGTCGTATGCCGTGCACATGGCCGGCAGAACAAACCCGCGAAACACCATCTCCTCAAAGAAGGGTGCAACCGTTACGCCGAATGCGAACAGCAGCCAGGCCGCGCCGGGCGCACGAAAGATCTTGTCGATAGGCGCGTTTTTTGGTGTCGGCAGCCACAGGCCGTTGACGAGCGCCAGAGCAAAGCAGATGGCGGCCGTGATGATCAGTTGCCAGCGCAGCCGCAGGGCAATAGAGCTGTTCCACTGGATGCCCTCGAAGAATCCCCTATGCCAGATCATGGGGAAGAACAGCAGGCACGCACCAAACATCAGCACGTAGACGATCAATTCGCTGCCCAGCGTGTAGTGGATATTCGTAATTACCGATTGCAGGGAGACGACACCGAAGAGGTGAAAGTGAACGGCCACCTGCATCAGGACGCCTGCTGCTATCAGTCCTGAGATTGCGAAGATCAACAGCATGCCGACATGGCCCATGTGCGGAATGCGAACGGGCGGGCGCGGCGGAGGCTCGTACCACTGCTGGAACATCGGACGTTCCGGTTCGCTGGGAGGCGGCAGAATCTCGGCCGGAAACTGACTTGCTTCCGGTGCTTCAAAGAAACTGTGAGGGGAATCAGGAGCACCAGCTTCCAGGCCAGACTCCGAAACCCATTCCCTCGGTGCTTCGGCATCCGACGTCCGGACACCTTGCGTTTCAGACGATTCAACCGGACTTGAGTCAAGTGGAGAGTTCTGCTCATTCTCGGGTTGGCGATCTGGCTGGCCGTTCATGGGCGTCCGGTCTTCTTTCTCCTGGGCGTAGCTTTCTTTGCGGATTTCGACTTTCCGTTTGCGGCGCTCGACAGAGAACTATCGGCGCATTCAGCGGACGGCGCGTCATCCGTTTCTACCGATAGTACATCTTCCTCGGCTTCGATCTCGGCCAGGTGACCGTTACTTAAGCCGTAGTACCGCTTGAGAAACTGCCCGGTATAGGAGCCCGGCAATGTTGCGATCTTTGCCGGCCGTCCTTCGCCGACAACGCGGCCACCGTCTTCGCCGCCTTCGGGGCCAAGATCGAGAACCCAATCCGCATTGCGGATCACATCCAGATTGTGCTCAATGATGATGACGGTGTTGCCCAAATCCGCGAGCCGATGCAATACCTCGAGCAGCTTGCGCACATCGTCGAAGTGCAGGCCGGTGGTCGGCTCATCCAGCAGGTAGAGCGTGCGCCCGGTTTGCCGCTTTGAGAGCTCGCGGGCCAGCTTCATGCGCTGCGCCTCGCCTCCAGAGAGCGTGGTGGCGCTTTGTCCAAGGTGGATGTAGCCAAGGCCTACATCGACGAGCGTTTGCAGCTTCTGGCGAACCTGGGGCACATCGGAGAGCACAGGCAGCGCATCTTCAATGGTCAGGTCGAGGATGTCGGCGATGGAATGGCCGTGGAACTTGACCGCCAGCGTCTCCTGGTTGTAGCGGCGTCCATTGCATACCTCGCATTGCACATAGACATCGGGCATGAAGTTCATTTCAATGCGCCGCTGTCCATCGCCCTGGCAAGCCTCGCAGCGGCCGCCCGGAACATTGAAGCTGAAGCGCCCTGCCTTGTATCCGCGTTCGCGCGACTCAGGCAGCATGGCAAACAGATCGCGGATAGGCGAAAAGACCTGCGTGTAGGTTGCAGGATTGGAGCGTGGAGTACGTCCGATGGGCGACTGATCGATGCGGATGACCTTGTCGATCTGCTCGGTTCCCCGCACAGTATCGTGCGCGCCGGGCTCCTCGCGTGAACCATAGAGCGTCTTTGCAAGCGAGCGGTAAAGAATGTCGTTAATGAGCGTGCTCTTGCCGCTGCCGCTCACGCCGGTCACCACCGTCATGACGCCAAGCGGGACGCGGATGGTGAGGTCCTGCAGGTTGTGCTCGCGCGCACCGGCTACGACCAGCCACTTGCCGGTGAGCTTGCGCGGCTTGTCGCGATGCATGATGGTGGTTGCGCCGGAGAGATAGCGCCCAGTGAGCGATTGGGGCGTCGCCATAATCTGCTCTGGCGTGCCCTCAGCTACCACGAATCCACCGAGCCGCCCGGCGCCGGGACCGAGATCGAGTACGAAGTCGGCGTGCCGAATGGTTTCTTCGTCGTGCTCTACTACGAGAACGGTGTTGCCCAGGTCGCGAAGGCGTTCGAGCGCTTCAATCAGCCGGTTGTTGTCGCGCTGGTGCAAACCAATTGATGGCTCATCGAGCACATACAGTACGCCGCGCAGTCTTGATCCAATCTGCGTGGCAAGCCGAATGCGCTGACCTTCGCCGCCAGAGAGCGTGGCCGCATTGCGATCGAGCGAGAGATAAGTGAGGCCGACCGCGCAGAGGAATTCGAGCCGCTCCACGACCTCGCGCCGGATACGCTCCGCTACCAGTGCTTCGCGCTCAGTAAATTTCAGATTGATGGCTGCCGAAAGCGCACGATTCAGCGGAAGGGCAGTGAAGTCGGCGATGGAAAGGCCGCCGATTTTGACGGCGAGCGACTCCGGCCGCAGGCGCTTGCCGCGGCAAACCGGGCACGGCGTGGCCGACATGAAGCCCATCATGTATTCGCGGTAACCCTCGCTGCGAGCTTCGTCGATGCTGTCGCGCAGGTAGGCCAGGACACCGTGGAAGCCTGTACGAGGCGCTTCGCCTTTTGGCGGGCCGTAGACGAGGATGTGCTGCTGCTTTGGAGGCAGGTCCTCGAACGGCGTGCGTAGATCGATCTTGTAGCGTTCGGCGGCAAGGTGAACGAGTTTGAGAAGGTACTGCGATGAAGAGCCGGGGCCAAGACCGCCATCGAGCAGGGGTTTTGACCAGTCTGTGATGACCTTGGCGGGATCAAGATCGTAGAGCGATCCCAGGCCGTGGCACTCGGGGCAGGCGCCAAAGGTTGAGTTGAAGCTGAAGCTGCGCGGCTCCAGTTTGGGCACGTCGAGGCCGCAGTCCGGGCAGGCCATGGACGATGAAAACAACTGATCCTCACCGCCTGCCACGCTCACAATGACCAAACCGTTGGCGAGCTGGAGGGCCTTGCTTACGGCCTGATCCAGACGCTTTTCGAGCGGAGGTTTGCTTGCGGGCTGATTGGTGAGTTCGGGGCCGGACTTCAGGAGAATCCGGTCGATGACCGCTTCAATGGTGTGATTCTTGCGACGATCAAGAAGCAGCGGTTCTGAAAGGTCGCGCAATTCACCGTCCACACGTGCACGGAAGCCCTGCTGGTCGAGCTGATCGAGCAATTCCTTGAACTCGCCTTTGCGGCCACGCACAACCGGGGCCATGACGGTGACTCTCTCGCCTTTGCCGAGTTCCATGATGCGCTGCACGATTTGCTCCGCAGTCTGGCGTGCGATTGTACGGCCGCAGTTGGGGCAATGAGGGTTCCCCACGGAGGCGTAAAGGAGGCGAAGGTAGTCGTAGATTTCAGTTATGGTTCCTACGGTGGAACGCGGGCTCCTGCTGGTAGTCTTCTGCTCGATTGAGATGGCGGGACTGAGGCCCTCGATGGAATCGACGTCAGGCCGTTCAATCTGGTCGAGAAACTGCCTTGCGTAGGCCGAAAGCGTCTCAACATAGCGCCGCTGCCCCTCAGCGTAGATAGTGTCGAAGGCAAGCGAGCTCTTTCCCGAGCCAGACAAACCGGTAACCACCGTCAACGTATTTCGCGGAATTCGGACGCTGATGTCGCGAAGGTTGTGCTGACGCGCGCCGCGCACCGAGATGTGAGTCGTGGGCATGGTGTGGTAACTGGGAAACGGTGGGCAAATCGGTGAGTGGGTGTGCTGAGCTGCCACAAAGAACCACCCTGGGAGTATTTTATTGGTCAACAGAAAAGGGGGTCAACGCGGCCCGACTTCTGAGACAATCTCTGTGGTACTTGTTGTTTGCGCTCTGCATTAGTTTACGGCTTTGCGGGCGATGTGGTCATTTACACTAAAGACAGGACGGATTTTGATGACGGATTTGTTGAACTTGGCGATGCTCTTTTGTGCATCGGTCGGCTCGATGGCTTTTGGCATTCTGGCAGCTTACGGAATCCTTCGCATCGGCTTTTCACTGATCCGGCCATCTCAGCACGAGGTTAAGGTAAAAACTCAACCCGAGATTGCGCGAATTTCGTAGCTGGTAAGTCCCTCCAAACCATCCCCAATTGAGTCAGCGCGAAGTCCATTCACTTGGAACTCTCCATGTTCCTCTCTGTTTCTTGAAGAGTTCAGCAAGTGTCCGATCTATCGGGGCTCTCGGATTACAGACCAAGCGTCGATGCAACCGCGATACTGCTAATTTTGCGGGTTGTTGTTGTGTTGCTGCATCTGTTCGATGAGCTGCTGACGCCGCTGCATCTCCTGCAGAATCTGCTGGGGGGTGCGAGGCTGGTTTTGGGGTCCCGGACCTTCCGGCAGGTTTTGAGGTTGCACGAGCGGTTGTGGCGGTGGCTGGGGCTCTTCAACATCCGCGGGGCCTTCATCGTAGGCGGGGCTTGGACTGTTCACTACGGGCGGCGCTGGTCCTGTGGGCGCCTTGCTGAGCACTATCTGTCGTGGCGCACCTTGCCCCATATCCCCAACCATCAGGACGTTGTAGCCGGAGCCATCGAGTAATTTTGAGAGCACATCGCGCGCAGGCCCAGGGCCGAATGTGCCGAAGACGCGCTGATCGGTGACCGTGCCGGAGACCTTGGCCCCGGTGGCCGTTGCCACGTCGTTCAGGATCTGCTGCAGGCTGGAGTTCGCCGCCTCAATGTGTAGTCCCTTGCTATTCCACACGATGGAGGCCTCTTTCGGTTTGTCGTTTACGGGCCAGTCAGGAGCTTTCGGGGCGGCTTGCTCGGGCGCGGCTTGCGCCTCGGCAGCAGGCTTATTTGCCGCGGCAATCTGATGGCCTGTTTGCAGTGCTTCACTCTGTATGGCCGCGTGCAAACCTCGAGCGCTCGTATTGCCGGGGGCTGCGAATGCCGCGCACGAGGCCAATGCCATCAGCAGAAAGGCCGCGGCACAACCGACGCGCCAGCGCCGCGCTTTGAGATTGCCGGTAGTTTCGAATTTGATTGCGAGCATCTGATTCCATTCCTTCAGATTCAACATCGCGAAGAAGGATTCTGCTGCGCGGCGGCGCAGATTCCCGCGCCGTCTTCGAGCCCCGCTATGTACTAGACTGATGATAGCCCACGATCGCTCGCAACTTGCGTCTCACAGGGTGGAGGGGATTCCAGTGCAAATGCGGCTCTGCCTGAAGTTATTGGTTCTTGCCGTCTTGTTCGGTTTGCCGGCGGCCAGTGAGGCAGCCACCTGTACCGCCCAGGGCGAGCTTTCACCGCAGGATCGCTCGACGCTCAGCGCCGTTGCCGGCCAGATGGCCGATGCGGTCGTAAGCCAGGATATGGGCACGCTACAGGCCGCCCTTCTGCCCGCGGAGAGCGCGGAATGGAACGGCATTCGCAGTGCAATTGAGCAGGCAGCGCCCATCGTAAAAGGCGGCAAAGCGCAGTTGCGCAATCTCTACTATCTCGACGCGTCGATGCAAACGACGCAGTTGGACACGCAGTTTTTCTGCTCCAATCCGAGCGGAACGCTCACCGTGACCATCAACATGCGGGCTTTACCTCCGGGCCGTTATGCAATTGCGCTGGCCGATTCGACAGGATCGCAACTTGCGGGGCAAATGGGTATCGTGCTTGCCTGGGATGGCTCAAAGTGGCGGCTGGGCGGCGTGTCGATTCATCAGGGAGTTTTCGACGGTCACGACGGCGTGTGGTACTGGTCGCGCGCGCGAGGACTGGCCCAGACCGATCCGTGGGCTGCGTGGTACTCCTATGAAGCGGCGCGATTCCTGCTTATACCCCTTGACTTTATCTCGTCGCCGAATCTTGAGAAGCTCCAGAAGGAGCAGTCGGATATTGTGAATTCGCCGCAGAACGCGTTTCCGTACACGCTCACGGCTGGGGACCGCACATGGAAGGTGGATTCAGTTTTGTTCGATCCGTCGCTGGCGGAACCCGATCTTGGAATTGTGTATGAATCCACCGGCGTGACCGATCCTGCCGCTCAGAAGACTGAGGCAACCGCGGTGTTCAGTGCGTTCCTGAAGGCGCAGCCCGGCATTCGCGCGAACTTCCATGGACTATGGGCGTATGCGGTGATCAACGGAAAACGCACGCCGATCATCGAACTGCCCATGGCGCAGATACCGTAAAAGCTGGGGACAAGGGTTCAAGTTTCCAAGGAAACAAGCAAACTGATAATTTGAGGCGATAGTGTGGCTGAAATCATAGATTTGCGTTCGGATACTGTTACGCGCCCGAGCCAGGAGATGCGCGCTGCCATGGCGGCAGCAGAGGTTGGAGACGACGTCTACGGCGAGGACCCCACCGTCAATCTGCTGGAGCGCCGCGCCGCCGAGGTCTTTGGACGCGAGGCGGGATTGTTTGTGCCGACCGGGACGATGGGCAACCAGATTGCCATTCGCACGCTTACGCAGCCGGGACAGGAAGTGATTGCTGAATCGCGCGCGCACATTCTGGACTGGGAGATGGCGACCACAGCGGTATTCTCCGGATGTCTGATTCGCGCGGTTCCTGCCGAGCGCGGGATTCTTACCTGGAAGCACATTGAGTCTGCAATCTACGCGCGTGGAGCTTTTCGCGCGGCGACTGGGCTCATCGAGGTGGAGAACACGGCCAATCTGGCAGGTGGTACTTGCACGCCGTTGCCGGTTCTGGAAGAGATTTGGGCCGGCGCAAAGGAGCGCAAGCTACCTGTGCACCTGGACGGCGCGCGCATCTTCAATGCGGCTGTGGCGCTCGGCTGTGATGTGAAGGCACTGACGCGCGGCTTCGACACGGTGATGTTCTGCCTGTCCAAAGGGCTCGGCGCACCCGTGGGGTCTATGCTGGTGGGCACGGCTGAGTTGATCGATCGGGCAAGACTCTTCAGGAAGGCGATGGGCGGTGGGATGCGCCAGGCCGGCGTTCTAGCTGCGGCAGGCCTCGTCGCTCTGGAGCAGGGGCCGAAGCGGCTGCATGAGGACCATTCAAACGCCAAGCTGCTGGCGGAGGTGCTTGCTGCAGTGCCGGGTGTGGCCATCGACCCGGAAACAGTGGAGACAAATATCGTGATCTTCGGGCTGGAAGGGAATCGATCACCTACGGAGTTGGTCGCGCGGCTGAAGGCGCGCAATATTCTCATGAGCGTACTGGGGAAGAATCTCATCCGGCTGGTGACGCACCTGGATGTTGACCGAGCGGCTTGCGTTGCTGCCGCTGGTGCTATTACGGAAGAGCTTGACGCTGCGTAACGAAGTTCATTTTGTGCGATTCAAATCGACAATGCCTTTGCCGCAGAAACGAATGATCCCGGCTATTCGATGAGTAGCCGGGATCTTCTGTTTAGTGCAATATTCAGGCTTTAATTTATGCGGTAACGGCAACCGTGCTGATGGTCTTCAGCAGGCGGCAGATGATCTGGTAGGGATCGGCCTCGGAGTTCGGACGGCGATCTTCGAGGTAGCCCTTGTAGCCGTTGCGGATGAAGTTCACGGGCAGGCGGATGGAAGCTCCGCGATCCGAAAGTCCATAGCTGAACTTGTCGATCGCTTGTGTCTCATGCAGGCCGGTCAGGCGGAGGTGGTTGTCCGGGCCATACACCGCGATGTGCTCGGCAATGTTCTGCTCGAAGGCTTCCATAAGCGATTCGAGATACTCCTTGCCGCCGACTTCGCGAATGTACCTGGTGGAGAAGTTGGTGTGCATGCCTGAACCGTTCCAGTCGCCCTTGATCGGCTTGCAGTAGAGCACGAAGTCCACTTCGTACTTCTCGCAGAGCCGGGCCATCAGGTAGCGTGCGATCCAGAGGTCGTCCGCGGCTTTCTTGCCCTGACCGAAGATCTGGAATTCCCACTGTCCCTTTGCAACTTCAGCGTTGATACCTTCGTGGTTGATACCCGCAGCCAGACAAAGCTCGAGATGCTCTTCAACAATCTGGCGAGCGACAGAACCCATGTACTTGTAGCCGACGCCACAGTAGTAGGGGCCCTGCGGTCCTGGGTAACCCTCTGTGGGGAAGCCGAGCGGGCGGCCTTCGTGATACAGGAAATACTCCTGCTCGAAGCCCAGCCAGAGATCGGGGTCATCATCAAAGGTGGCGCGTGCATTCGTTGAGTGCGGCGTACCGTCGGGATGCATGACTTCGCACATGACGAGATATGCGTCTTTGCGGCTCGCATCAGGGTAGATCGAAACAGGCTTCAGAATGCAATCGGAGCTGCGTCCTTCGGCCTGCATGGTCGAGCTGCCGTCGAAGCCCCAGAGGGGCAGATCGGCGAGTGTGGGCGCCGTATCGAAGGACTTGATGGTTGTCTTGCCGCGCAGTTCAGGAATGGGTTGCTTGCCGTCAAGCCAGATGTATTCAAGTTTGTACTTAGCCATGGATCTCCTCTGTGAAGGGACTTTCACAAAGGATGCTAGAGCCTCTTCCATAAAGAATCCGTGAAGATTGCCCGCGTTGTGTTTTTGATAGCGAAATTTGCACTAATGGCGGTGCGCCAGGAGGATCATGACAATGAGAACGGCCACCGGAATCATGGCCAGGCCCGCATAGTAGAGGATCCGGCGCGAGGTGTGGGACTTTCTGCTCTGCCAGTTCTTCAATTCAGCGCGGTCCTCAACGCCCACCTGGTCAAGGTGATCCAGGTCGTGGAGGAACTCGTGGGCGGTGGCGTAGCGGTTCCTGGGGTCGCGTTCAAGAGCCCGGTAAACAACCTCCTGTAATTGCGGAGATATTGAGGGATCGGCGACCGTTGGGGGGATGGGATGATTCAGTAGCCTGTCATTCATAGCCGCCAGGGGAGAGGGCCCTGAAAACGGCAGCTTGCCGGTAAGCATTTCGTACAGAATGACTCCCAGTGAGTAGATGTCTGAGCGTCCGTCACCACGATTGCCCTTAACCTGCTCGGGCGAGATGTAGTTTGGGGTACCGAGCGTCGAGGTAAAGTTCGCGTAAGTCAACCGTCTCGCAGACTTGTCGGATGCAATTCCAAAATCGATCAACTTGATGTGGTCGTTCTCGTCGACCATGATATTTTCCGGTTTCAGGTCGCGATGCACGATGCCGTTGTTGTGAATGTAGGCGAGGGCTTTAAGCACGCCCTTGGCTATTTTGATGGCGCGCTCGTGGGAAAGGCTTCCCTCGTCCATGATCTGGCGGAGAAGGCGGCCTTCGCACCACTCCATCACCATGTACACGCGCGAGCGCTTCTCATTCCCGTAGACTCGCATCACGTTGGGATGATTCAGCCGTTCACCTATATCGGCTTCGCGATTAAAACGGTCAAACAGGATCGGATCGGCTTCCATGTCCGGATGCGGAACCTTGATGGCCACAACGCGGTTGTCGCGCAGGTCAGTGGCGCGGAAGATTGTGGCCATGCCGCTGCGCGAAATCGGCTTGTCAATGCGGTACGAGTCGAGTTGGGAACCGGCTTCCAGAACGTCGAGAATTCCCATCAGTGTGCTTGCTCCATTTTCTGCAACCCTTACTTCACTTTATAAGGTATTGCGTCAGTTCCGATAAGGATTCCGTGAGGCTTTGATTCGAAATCTTCGGCTTAGGCGGGTAGCCGATAAGGACGGCCCCGGTACATGCCCACCTGTTCTACCGAACGGACTCGAATCACCTGCGCGGTGGTATTGTCTCCGCCATCAATTTCAACTGCTCTTGCCACCAACTCGTGTGCGATCTCCTGGGCACTCTTTTTCTGCGACGCAATCTCCGCAATTACGGTTTCGCTCATCTGATCGTGAAGACCGTCCGTACATAACACCAGGACGTCGCCGGCCTGCAGTGTAACTGCCGTGGTATCCGCCGCGACGAACAGTTCGGGGCCGAGCGATCGGATAAGTACATGACGCGCCTCCGAAGCCGGAGCCTCTTCAGCCGAGATCAATCCCATCTTGCGCTGCTCATTCACGAGGGTATGGTCCTGCGTCACCTGACGCGCCTTGCCGTTGCGCACCAGGTAGCAGCGCGAGTCGCCCACGTGCGACACGATGGCCTGGTCGTAACGAAGCGCGCATGCGACCAGGGTGGTTGCCATCTTCTTACCCCTGAACTCAATTTCCAACGTCTTGTCGTGCACGGCAGCGTTGGCATGCTGGATCAGTCTTGGCAGCAGACTGATGAGCATGGTGTCGGCCTGCGCACCGGAGAATTCGTCCGTCAGCACTGAAATTGCCGTTGTGGATGCCACTTCGCCTAGATCCATTCCACCCACGCCGTCGGCGACCGCGAACAGGAATCCATGCGACCTGGCCTGATGGCGCGATGACGGAATAAACGAGCCCATGGCGTCTTCATTGTTGGTTCGCACTTTACCTAAATCGCTTGCCTGGCCGAACTGGACATCCAACATGAGTGACGACGCCTCTGGTCCCTTTCCGCTGCCCTGGATGAGGATTCCTTGATTCAAATAGCCAATGGGTGGTAATCCGCTCCTCGCTGCCATCGTTCAGATCGAGAAGAGATTCCACCCGGTAGTTGTAGCCGAGATTAAGAATAAAGCGGACTACATCTTCGATTCGAGCAGAATCGCCTTACCTTTTGCTTTTGAAGTACGGAGGAAATAGATCGCTCCGTAGATTCCCCACACTGCCGAGATACCTAGAGCGAGCAGTGGTTCTTTCGAAGTGCCGAGTCCAAAAACAGGCCCGGCGATGTAAAAGCCTATGCACGTCAAATTGGCCAGGAGGCCGAATCCGGGGATGAGAGTGTGCAGCAGGAAGTTGTGATCGGGGCGCTTGTGGTATGCCACAATGCACAGAAAACAGCTCAATGCGTAAAGGATGAAAGTGCCAAAGTTCGATGTGAGCGCGATGGTGAGCAAGGAATTGGGCAGCGCCGCCATCTGATCGTGCGAGAAATAGCCGAAGCTGGAAAACAGGCCCTTTGGAAGCGCGGCGATAGCGGCATCAGATGGAGCGCCGGCATCGCCGAAGACGAGAGAGACGGCAATGACACCGATAACGGCAGATATGGACGCCAGGGTCCATATGGCTTTGCGCGGCGTGAGCGACTCAGCGTGGAGAATGCCAAAGTGCTCGGGGGCCTCTTCGTCCTTGCCCATTGCATAGGTAACGCGAGCACCGGTGTTCATGCAGCTAAGCGTGGTGCCTATAAGCGCGAGGAAAACCGTGAAGGCTTCCGCGAGCATGAAGTACTTGCCGTGTCCCTGGCCGAGCAGGGCATCGCCGACGATGATCATCATGTCGCCGATTGGCGCGGCGGAGCCGGCCGCATTGGCCATGGTGTACCCGGAGTTAAGAAAGTAATTGGCTGCGAAGAATTCGAAGAGATAGCAGAACACTCCCTGGATAAGCAGAGAGGAGATGACGGCAATGGGGATGTGTTTTTCCGGGTTCCTTGCTTCGCCGCCCATTGAGGTCACCGACTCGAATCCAACCAGAATGAGAATGGCAACGGTGGCCTGGATGAACATGAAGCTGAGCTTATGAGGAACGATGACCGAAGCCGCGCTCTTGTGAGTCAGGAAGGCGCCGGTTGCGGGATCGGTTGCAGGATAGGTGATCAGGAAGGGGACTGGTTTGCCAGCGGCATCGAGCAAGGGAAGCGGCGTTCCGCTGCCGTCGCGCAGGATCGAGTCATCCTTTGGGTTGGTCGCGAACCGGTAGGTGTAGGTGGAGAGAGTCTGAGAATCGTACCGGAAGCCCGGTGTGCCCGACGGATGACTTGTGCGGTAGCCGAGCGCCAGCATGCTGAATACCGCCAGCCCGGAGATCTGCACGACGTTGATGGCGAGGCTGACCGATGTTGCGGTCCCGGCACCCTTTGACGCGATCCACGCAACAAAGAACGAAAAGGCAATTGCAACCAGCGCCATGAAAACGGGACCGGGATTCGACCCGCTCATCAGGTTGGGATAGAGGAATCCGACGAGATATCCGCAGAAGACGCCGGTAGTAGCAACCATCACGCCGGGATAGACCCAGTAATAGAGGTGCGATCCCCACCCGACAATGAATTTCAAGATGCGGGCGTACTTGAATGCTCTGTTCCTGGAAAGCATCGCCTGTTCGGCGTAGTAATAACTGGAACCCGTGCCTGGATACAGCTTGGAGATTTCAGCGTAAGCGACGGCAGTGGCCAGGCAAAGCAGCAAAGCCGCGAAGATACCGATCCACATGGCCGGTGCGGTGGAAGGTTTTCCTGCGATTCCGGTTGTTGCCTGGATGTAGAAGGTAAGCCAGAGAAATGCGCCTGGAGCGATGAGCGCCATTGCGTTACTGGTCAATCCAGTAAGCCCAAGAGCGGCCTGCATCTCCGGCGCTTTCTGATCTGCCATGTGCATTCTCCTGAATAAGGGTCTTCCTGGATCTTTTCCCCGCTTGTTTTAACGGGATGCTCAAACGATTCGCCCACGCCTGACTTTCGTGCTGGACGTTGCTTTGATTTTTTTGAGCGACCTGCTTTTTGGGGGGATTCAAGTTGGCCACGTGCGTCTTACCGGTGGCCCGGCCAGAGAGTCAATTTTTTCTGGCCGAAGCCACCAGTCCGATTTACCTGACTGTAGCCTATCCCTGTCTTCATGAGAACAGAATGAAGAACAGGAGTTTCATCTACCGCTTGGGGCCGAAGAAGGCGATCAGGCCCACCGATAGGGTCGATTGGGAATCAACATGGTCGATGTCGTTCTTCGCAAAGAACGGCACGTCAGACCAGTCGCGGCGATATTCAAAGCGGGTCAGGAAGCCTTCCGCAGCCTTATACTCGTAGGTCGCGGTCACTTCGTTCAGCTTTTGTGCAGCACCAGTTGAAAAGCCCTGCGGATCGCGGAAGTTCTCATAGCGGAAGGCCAACGCTGAGCTGCCGGAAACCTGTCCTTTGGCAGCAACAGCAATACCCTGCCAGTGGTTGAGGAGCGTGTCGCCCTGCGCAACGAGAGCATCGCGGTTCTGGCCGTAATCGTAGTTGATGTAGGCGTTGAACTTGTCGCTTGGGGTGAGCAGCAGCACGCCGTCAAACAGATGGCGATAGCCGGTGGTTGTGGTCGGGTTTTCAGGGCCGCCGTAGTAGTTCAGATTCAGGGTGGCCTTGGGCTTTACGTATGAGCTGGTGACGCCAATGGTGGCTCCACCGTTGGTCTTGGAGATGTTGTTCCATCCGTTGACCACCTGGACGCCAATAGTTTCAGAACCGATTGGCATGGTGGCGCGAGCGCCGAAGTGCCAGTAGGGAATCGCCCACCCGAAGAGCAGGCCGCGTGAGTAGTTCCAGTTGTCCTTGGCTTCGATCACTTCGGCGCCGGCCGAGGTCACAAATTTGCCGAAGTCGAGTTCAAAGCCCTTCGCACTTTTCGGCTTCACACTGAGGAAAGCCTGCTCGATGTAGTTGAGCTGATCAGCCGAAGTTGTGTTTGCGCCGGCTGCGTTGATGAACTCATTGACGCGGCCGTAGACAAAGTCCACGTGCGCGCCGATCGGATCGGGATCGTGGTTCAGGGTCAGCTTGGCTTCGCTCAGGTTGAACTGATTTGTCTTGTCATTGAAGTCGTACAGATCGTTTGCCTGACCGTTGTTCGCTGCCGTTGGAGTGTTGAAGTTGTAGCTGTAGTAGCCATCGATCAAGCCGCTCAGATCCATCGGGCCAACGCTCCAGGTTGCTGGTTCCGCGGGAGCTGGTGTGGATGCTGAGTCTTGTGCGCCAGCTAGAAGGGCGGTAGCCATGGCTGCACCGGCCATGATCTGTAGTATGCGAGTCGGCTTAGAATACATCGGCACTTATCCTCCAGAAGAAACTGTTTTTGGGGTATGACAAGGTTGAACCAAGCCGGAAATATGGGATTGGAGCTTGTTTTGTGTCTGTCTTTTTTTGCAGACACTAAGCCTTTATGCCCAAACGAGCTTCCCGACCCAATAGATTCATTGCGGAATGGCCTATTTGTGATCTTGCGGTCTCCACCTTGTGTTGTGCGGAGCCGCAGCGAACTATGAACAGTAACGCAAACATTACATAAAGAACTTATGAGGATTGGGAAAAAGAATTCCCGCCCACAGCCGGTTTATAGTAAGTGCTTGCGTTTGTTGGAGAAGCGAGCGTGTTTCGAGGCAGAAATATGCGCATTTAGTTATGAAGATGAAATAAGGAACCTGATAAAATTAGATCACGCTTTCATTGTTTTACCGGGCCAACGGCACACAGCGTTTTCCCTTTAACCGGAACAAGGCCTGCGTCAGGCAGCGGTCTTTTTTTGAAGGCGAGCAAGTTGATCGCACCCTTCATGCTTATGAGACCGGCAGCATACAACTCCAACAGCAAGTTCCAGCCGGTTCCACAGTGGTGGTTTCTTGTCGTCTAGTTCCTTACCTGCTCGATCGTTCTTTGGTATGCGCGGCTCACTTGGCTCGGGACCGCGCTGGCTGCTGTTCATGCTGGAGTGCGCGCTCGGCATTCTCGCTGTCCTGCTGGTGGGAACCATCGCACACTGGTTCGGTTGGCTAGTGCCGGTCGATCTGCTGCTGTACCTCATGATCGTTCTGCCAACCGCTCTTCTATGCGGGTTTTGGCAGGCGGTCATTGTTTCTCTCTCCGCGGTCGTCATCCATGGCCTTTATACAACCGATAGTCAAATGAGTCTGGCTGAAGATCCAGCGAGTACCGTAACGCTGCTGGTGTTCATTCTGGTGGCGCTTGTTGTCAGCCGGCTTTCTTCGCGGGTCACGGGCCACGCGCGCGAGGCGGAGTCGTGGGGCAACCAGATGTACGACCTCTACGAGTTCACCCGCCGCACCTTGCAGATGAATCTGCACATGGAGCCGGGGCCGCAACTGGCGGAGCTCGTACACGAGATCTTTGCATTCGAAGCCGTTGCTCTGTTCGATGCGGATCTGCACACCGTGTATCAGGCGGGCTTCTGGAGCCAGGATCCGCAAGAGCTTGCGCAAAACGTGTATTACTTTGAAAGTTCCGACGACGAAGCAGAAACGGGAATAGGACGCCGCGTGGTTCGGCTGGGAAACGTACCTGTCGGCAGCCTGGTAGTGCGTGGCCAAACCAGCCCGCTGACTAACAATGCCATCGCCTCACTGATCGCCATCACCTTCGACCGCTATCGCGCATTCGCCAACGAGAGCCGCATTGAAACCGAGCGCCGCACGGAACAGTTGCGCGCAACTGTGCTCGACAGCCTGGCGCATGCTTATAAGACGCCGCTGACGGCGATCCGTGCCGCCAGCACCGGTCTCAGTGAGATGGGACGTCTCTCTGCCGGACAGGCAGAGCTCGTGGGCCTGATTGACGAACAAGCCAATGTACTGAACGAACTCACGACGCGTCTGCTCACCACCGCGCGGCTGGATGCCGGCGAAGTTACCATTCATGCCACGCCCGTGGCCGTGGGCCCGATGATTGAGGAAGTGCTGACGAGCCTTAAGGACCGCCTGGCAACAATGAAGGTCGTCGTCGATCTCGACGACGACGAGTTGATTGTTTTTTGCGATCGCCAACTGATGATCATGTTGCTGACCCAGTACATTGACAATGCCTGCAAATACTCCATTTACGGCACCGCAATCACCATCCGCGTGGCCCAGTCCCAGGGCGAGATCATTTTCTCGGTCCACAGTTTTGGTCCGGTGATTCCCATTGAAGATCGAGAGCGCATCTTCGACCGCTATTACCGCTCTTCGAAACATTCCAGCGGCGCATCGGGGACCGGTATCGGTCTCTCTGTCGCCAAGCGAGTAGCATTGATCCACAGCGGATATGTTTGGGTAACCAGCGATGAGCACGAAGGCACAACATTCCATGCAGCGATACCGGTTGAATCGCAAAAGGGGAGAAAGTGAATAGCCAGCCTCCAATACGCATCCTTATCGTCGACGACGAGTCGGCCATACGCAGAGCCCTACGGCCCCCGCTGATTGAGCTGGGATTTCAAGTTGCCGAAGCGGCCCGCGGAGAAGAAGCGCTGCAGCTTTTACGGAGCAGTCCGTTTGAGGCGATTCTGCTGGATGTGAATATGCCCGGCATTGGCGGTATAGAGACTCTTCGCCGCATTCGGGTTTTCGCTCCGCGGCTTCCTATCCTGATGCTCACCGTGAGGGATCAGGAAGAAGACAAGGTGGAAGCGCTTGAGTCCGGCGCGGACGACTACATCACCAAGCCTTTCAGCACGCGCGAACTTATTGCGCGCATTCGTTCTGCGGTTCGCCGCATGCGGGCTCCTGCCCGTGCTGAGGATGCGCCGATCGAGATTGGCGAGATTCGTCTTGATCCGGTAAAGCGCGTGGTGACCAAGCGCGGCCAACCAGTTCACCTGACGCGCAAGGAGTTCGACATTCTCCATTGCCTGATGATCCGCGCAGGACGCGTGGTGACATACGCCAAGCTTCTGACCGCCGTATGGGGTGCGGACTGCCGCGAAGAGGTCGAGTATTTGCGCACGTTCGTGCGGCAGTTGCGCAAGAAGATTGAGGACGATCCGTCAAATCCGATCTACCTGCTTACCGATGTGTATGTGGGTTACAGATTCGCAGATGCGCAGATGCTGCAAGGCGACTCAGCCGATACTTTGCAGGAAGGTGTGGAGCAGGAAGTGACGCCGGACCCGGCAAGTCAAAAATAGGCAATCGAATGGAACAGCAATGGCGGCACGTCTTCTCAGGCGATGCCGCCATTCTCTTGATTATTCGTCGTAGTGCAGAAGGCTGAAAACGTCGTAGCCCTTAAAGCGTTCGCGCCCCTTGAGGAAATCGAGTTCGACGGCAAAGGCCAGTCCGGCGATCTCTCCGCCCAACTGCTTCACCAGCTTGACTGTTGCCTCCATGGTGCCGCCGGTTGCCAGCAGATCATCTACCAAAACAACGCTCTGGCCGGGCTGAATCGCATCTACGTGGATTTCAAGAGAATCGGAGCCGTACTCCAGATCGTATGTGACGCGCGCAACCGTTGAGGGCAGCTTGCGGGGCTTGCGGACGGGCACAAAGCCCGCATTCAGGCGGTAAGCCAGCGCAGGTCCAAAGATGAAGCCACGCGCCTCAATGCCCAGCACCAAGTCAACCTTACGCTCGATGTAGTGGGACGCCAGGGCATCGATCAGTTGCGCAAAACCAGTCTTGTCCTTGAGCAGAGTGGTGATGTCGTAGAACAGGATTCCCGGTTTTGGGAAATCAGGTACCGTACGGACGAGTTTCTTAAGATCTTCAACGTTAATTGGCTTCAGATTTTCCGGCATGTAAAAACGTGCTCCTCGAGATTCAGCTAAGCGAAAAACTGCAAAATTGTGTGGGAAGGGAACAGGCGGGCAGGCAAGTCAGCTTCCGGTTCAATTATAGAAGCAGTTGGCAGTGGACAGTGAACAGTGGTCGGCGAACAGTTGTCAGCCGTCGGTCGCCTGCGAACAGCGCAGTACCGAGCCAGTGTAGGCGGAATCAAGAATCTCATTATGATCAAGGGCCATTTTCCGAGATTGGCGATTGAAAACCGAAATGAGCACTGACAACAGTCTTGCTACCAGGCGCCTTCGATGCGGAACGAATCCAGCCCTTCGCCTTCTTTATCGTCCAGGTAGTGTTCAATCAGGTTGTCTACGCGGCTTCCGCGCGGGCCCCTGCGCAGGCTCGCGCGCAGTTCGGCCAGGTCGGCAGCGTCGCCGGCAGCAACCACCTCTACGTCACCGTCCTCAGTGTTGCGCACCCAACCGCACAGCTCCAGCTCGCGGGCTTCACGCTGCACAAACCAGCGGAAACCGACACCCTGTACGCGCCCTCTCACAAGAAAATGCAGAACCATCTTCATAGGCCAAGGCCAGTTTTGCAGATGCGCGGCAGATGCGCAACCGGCCCACGCAGGTGCGAGTCCTTCATACCTGCTCCAAAAGCTCGCGCAATCGGCGAAGTGCCTGTTCAATCTTGTCGCACTCCGTGGGCGTTGCGCGCTGCAAGGCAGCTCGCAGTGGACCGCGCGCCAGCGACGGAAGCTCTTCGCGGAGGAACTTTGTGACCACCGCAGTGGGGAAAAGTGAACTGATACGCGCGTCGTTTCCGTCTGAACGGCGCTCGAGCATGCCGCGCTTCTCAAGCCGGTCTACAATCCCGCTTACCGTGGAGTGGGCAAGGCTGAGGCGTTTGCTCAGATCCTTCAAGCTGATGCCCTGGTGCGCCACCACTTCCTGCATGACGGCTGTCTGCGGAACCGTCAAAGCTCCACGCGCCACCTGAGTCTCAAGGGGCTTGCGGAGCACGCGCTGAATCGCGCGCAGGTCACTTTCCATACGCTCTGCCTGCACTGCTTCTCGAGACACGGGTATTTGTCGACGTTTGGTTTCCATATCCTCAGAGCAGCCCGGGAATCAGCGCCTTTACACGCTGTTTATAGTTTGCGTACGACTCGGGGAACTGCTGCGTCATCAGGCGTTCTTCCTGGCTCATTTTCAGGATCAGCATCAGAACAATGACGACAAGGCCGATAAGAGAATGCCACCTGGAAATGATCAGCGTTGTGCCGACGGCCGCCGTCAGGAGTCCAGTGTAGATGGGATGGCGCGTGACAGCATAGGGTCCGCCCACGATGAGCTCGTGGTTATGCTTCACGGCCGCTTCGCCGCTCCAGTTGCCGCCTAATGTGATTCGGGCCCAGCAGGCAAAGAGGCATCCGAGGAAGGTGAGTGCGAGCCCTATCCATGCAGCGAACCGTTGTGTATCTGGGGCATAGGGGAGGATTGAAAGGGCCATCCAACCTTGGTTGAACCATCTCCCCGTCATCAGAGTCACTCCGAGCAGGCCTACTGCAATTTGAAAGAGCCGGGCACTGGTGGGCATCCTTCGGGCTACGCGCTTGGTAAACGCCAATCCAGCCAGCCAGAAAAGTCCAATGCCGATCCAGCAATAGCCTGCCAGGGTGAGTGGGTCGATTCTCATAACGCCTCCTGTGTCGTATACGACGCGTCGTATACGACACATATTGCATCTACCGATATTACGTGTCAAGAGGAATGTGAGTTCCAGCGCGTGCAGGACTTAGAAGCCCGAGGCGCTAAACTGGGATTTACGATGGTCTTCGTCCTCGACAACTACGATTCTTTTACTTACAACCTTGTCCAGTACCTTGGTGAATTGGGCGCCGAAGTCGTTGTGCGCCGCAACGACGAACTCACCGTGGAAGAAGTGGAAGCACTGCACCCCGACCACATACTGCTTTCACCTGGTCCCTGTACACCGGGAGAGGCGGGGATTCTTGTTCCGCTTATTCGGCATATGGCCGGCAAGGCGCCGATCCTGGGTGTTTGCCTTGGCCACCAGGCAATTGGTGAAGCGTTTGGCGGCAACGTAATTCGTGCGCGCAACCTGATGCATGGCAAGACCAGTGCCGTGGAGCATGACGGCAAGGGAGTGTTTGCCGGGCTGCCGACGCCGCTTACCTGTACGCGCTACCACTCGCTGATTGTTGAGGAAGAGTCGCTGCCTGCCGACCTGACCGTTACGGCGCGCACGGCAGAGATCAACGGTGCGCCCGGATCTGTGATCATGGGCGTGCGGCATCGCCATCTACCGGTGGAGGGAGTACAGTTTCATCCTGAAAGTGTGCTTACCGAAGGTGGTCACCAGATGGTTCGCAACTTCCTCGGAATGTGAAGCGAATGCCGATTCCGCCTGCAGTCAGAATCCGCCGCGCAGGCATGCCGCTTTTGCTGGCGGCTGCGGCGATTGCGACGCAGGGCCGAACGGCAGCGCAGACAACGCCGGTCCAGTCTTCACCGATTGCCATCGTTCCCATTGACAGCAGCAATCCCGACAAAGCTGCAAACGTCACGGGTGCCCTTGAAATTTTCAATGGGCGAGCGTTTATGAGAGCAAGCGGCACCATCACCTCCGGCGAACAGACTACACCCGTCATGTTGCCGCATCGCGGCGAACTTCGCGTCTGCGCCATGTCGAGCATCAAGCTCGCAGCAGACTCAACCAACGCGGCCGGTGAAACTCCGGGACTGCTGATGGCGATGGATCACGGCGCAGTGGAGATGAGTTTTGCTTCGAGAGCGGATCTGAAGAATGCCGATACGCTGCTTACGCCCGACTTCCGTATTCTTATCGGGGGCCCCGGCGCCGCGGATGTGAAAGTGAGGCTGGGCAACGAGGGTGATACCTGCGTGGACAACTCCAATGCGAATGGGCCTTACGTCGTGGTTTCAAGTGTTTTCGACGGCGGCGTCTATCGCGTGCAACCGGGGCAGCGTGTGATGTTCCAGCATGGCAGCCTGCACGAGGTTGTGGACCAGGAGAAGGAGTCTTGCGGATGTCCTCCGCCGGCGCCTGCTGGGAATGAATTCCCGGTGGCCCAGAGTATGGGGCTTGCGCCAGCGCCCAAGGTTGCGCCTGAGCCGGTAGCTAAAAGCCAGACCCAGACGCAAGCGCAGAGTGTTCCCCCGCTGGTCTATAAGAGTGAGGAGCACACGCAGGCAGCTGCAATTCCGGAACAGCCCACGCAACCTGCGGTTGCGGCAACAGCGGCTATTACAAAGCCTGCAGCGAAAAAGAAGCGGGGATTCTTGGCCAAGATGGGACGCTTCTTCCGGCACATCTTCGGTGCGGAAGAATGAAGACGAACGGCATTCACTGAGTGGCAGCTATCGACAACTGAAAACCGGCAACTGTTTTCACATTTGCTGGGCGCGCTCAATGGCGCGGATGACTGCCTGCGCCTTGTTGATCGATTCCTGGTGTTCCTTCTCCGGAACCGAATCGGCTACGATGCCGGCTCCGGCCTGCACGTAGCCTTTGCCGTTTACAGCGAGCATGGAGCGGATGGCTATGCAGGAGTCGAGATTGCCTGAGAAATCGGCGTACATTACGGCTCCGCCGTAGGCTCCGCGCCGGGCAGGTTCGAGCTCTTCAATGATCTCCATGGCCCGCACCTTTGGCGCTCCACTCAACGTGCCGGCAGGGAAGCAAGCACGCAGCGCATCTACGGCGGTCAGGTCCGGACGCAGCTTGCCGGAGATCGCGCTCACAATGTGCATCACGTGCGAGTAGCGCTCGACAAACATCAGATCGTCGACCTTCACGCTGCCGAAGTCGCTCACGCGGCCCACGTCGTTGCGGCCCAGGTCCACCAGCATTACGTGTTCGGCGCGCTCTTTTTCATCGTGCATCATTTCGTCGGCAAGCGCCTGGTCTTCCTTCTCGGTGGCGCCGCGAGGCCGAGTTCCAGCAATCGGCCTGTACTCCACGCGCCCTTTATTCACGCGCACCAGAAGTTCCGGAGAGGAGCCCGCCAGTTCCAGAGTCTTCTTGCGGTTCTTGGCGGCCTTGCCGGAGTCCGCGCCCGAAGGTCCGCCGAGAGGCGTATCCGGTGCGAAGCGCAGGAAGAACATGTAGGGACTGGGATTGACGGTGCGCAGGGCGCGGTACACCTGGAAGCTGTCAACTTCCGGCTCCACGTCGAATCGCTGTGACAGAACGGCCTGAAAGATGTCTCCGGCGGCGATGTACTCCTTGGTCCGATCCACCGCGGCCATGTAATCGCGCTTGCTGGTGCGATGCGTAACCTTGAGCGCCGATTTCTTTCCTCCACCTGCACTGACGTGCCTTGCCAGCCTGGGCAGTGGCTGCAGGATGCGTTTTTCCAGCTTGTCGAGCTTATCGATCGCCCGCTCGTATGCTTTGGCGGGCGAATGGCGCGTAACGTCCGCCGTTTCCACCAGCCAGATCTCTTTGCGCACGTGATCGAAGGCCAGTACTTCATCGAAGAAAAGAAGACATGCGTCAGGAATCTTCAGTTCGTCTTTGGCGAGTTCCGGCAAACGCTCAATCTGCCGCACCGCGTCGTAGGCAAAGTAGCCCACGGCTCCGGCAGTGAATGGAGGCAATCCCGGCAGCCGTGCCGGCTTGTGCCCGCTCAGCGCCCGCCGCAGAATGACAAAGATGTCGTCCTCGATATCGACGACCTTTTTGCCTTCGGTGATGGTGATGTTGCGTCCGCGCGCCACGATCCGCTTGAAGGGAGTAAGCCCGATGAAGGTATAACGGCCGACCTGTTCGCCGCCTTCCACCGATTCGAGCAGGAAGCACTCCTGCTCCGGCCAAGCCGCACGCAGAAAAGCCGAGACAGGTGTTTCAAGGTCGGCGGCCAGGGTGCGGCAAACGGGAACCAGGGTGTGTTCCCTGGCAAGCGCAAGGAACTCTTTGCGACTGGGCTGAACGCTGCTGGAAGAATCACTCACAGCATTCAGTGTAATGGTATGGCTTCATCCTGTTTAAGACATGCCGGCGTGAGCGAAGGATTTGAGCTAATTCACATTCATCCTGAAGCTCACGATTACTTCGACATCCGACACGACCGGCTCCGACCCACACATGGCGGGTTTGAAACGCCATTTTTTCAAGGTGTCGAGGGTAGATTGATCCATGGCGTGGGTGGCGCTGCCGATTAGCTGAAAATCGGTCGCCGAGCCGTCCTCGAGCACGGTCATCGAGACGGCTGAGTCGCCCATCGAACCGTTCCAGCGGGCGGCAGGCGGGTAGGGCGGGTCGGGTGTTTTGATGGCTTCCGGCGGCTTCCAGTTATCGCACATGCGGCGTTCGATTGCGCCTTCGGGCTTGGTCAGCCAGATATCGTTGAAGGTTCTGGCCTCCAGGGTCTTTACCGTTACTTTGATTGCGCGGCCCGAACTCTCTATTAATTGCAGGCCCTTGGGATAGCGGTGGCCTGCAAAATCCATGTAATCGGAGAACTCTTCCCGGGTAGGGCTGTCGGGCAAATCCCGCCAGGTGTCGCTTGATATTTCGTTTTCAGCATTAAAGCACACCTGATGCTGAGGCTCCTTGGTGTGCTTGTTTTTGACGCGCACGCAATGCACCTCTACGCCATACTCGGTCAATGTCTGTGGCTTGTCGGCGACAAGATCTTCTGCATTCTGAGCGAAGTTCAGCAACTGAATAAGCTGCGTTACCCGCATGGGAGTCGTGCTGCTGTTGCGCGTGGTGTAAAGCCAGCCACGATTGCGGATGTCAATCTGTTTGAAGTCGCCAAACTGAACGTATCTCCACCACTCTTCTTTCGACTTCCATTTCAAGGTGAGATGCCCCTGCAACGGTACATTCTGCTGCGCGGTATAGTCGACATCCAGCTCAAACGGTTCCGGTTGGTTGAGGGTGAGGTCAGATATCTGCTTGGCGCTCATCAAAAGTCGCTGCTGAGGACTCTCGGCACGACCGTACAACGAGATCGCGAAGAACGCGCCGAACAAGAGGACTGACGTTAGCCGGTTCAAGAATAACTCCAACTCAATCAAACGCGCGGTGCGGGAAAAAGGCAACTGCTCCTCAAACCGGTTCGGCGCTAGCCATGGAAATGCTGCTCGCTACACCGATCCTCCTGCAGAACATTCAGAAAGCCGCCGCGGAAAAGGGAAGCGTGTTTTTTCGAGCGGCCGTGCATCCAGGCAAGATAAACAAGTTTCCACATCGTAAACAAAACAAATGGCCTACGGATGGACTGCGGCACTAGCGGAGCCTTTCGGCGGCAATTTCAGCCTGCCGGTCTTCCAGATACTCGAGATTGGTTCGAGTCAGAAAAGCGATGGGAAAAATCGATCCGACCCGATTGGGGAGGTGGGGTGACTCAGAGGATTCAGGTGGGATTGACGGCAAAACCCGTGTAGCCTACACTCATCGGGGCTCAAATCTGTCTAATCCCGGATTTTGCGGGTTGAACAGTTAAGCCAGTCCGCCAGTGGGCTCATACTTCAGTACCCCTTGCGGTGAACGAATACGGAGAAATATATGTCATCTGGCAATAATGCACTTACTTTAGACCAGGAAATCAATCCCTGGGAGGCACAAAGCGCGCGGTTCGACTTTGCAGCGCGCAAACTCAATCTGGATGATGGCCTTTGGAAACTGCTTCGGACCCCGGCGCGTGAGATCATCGTGCATTTTCCGGTGTCCATGGACGACGGCCGCATCGAAGTGTTTACCGGTTTCCGCGTACAGCACAACATCGCCCGCGGGCCATGCAAGGGCGGCATCCGCTACGCACCCGACGTAACACTCGACGAGGTGCGTGCGCTTGCGAGTTGGATGACCTGGAAGTGCGCCGTTGTGAATATTCCTTTCGGTGGAGCCAAGGGGGGAGTCATTTGCGATCCCAAGGGCATGAGCCGCGGTGAGCTTGAGCGCATGACCCGCCGCTACACCTCGGAGATGATCGAGTTCATTGGTCCCGAAAAGGACGTGCCTGCGCCCGACGTGAATACAAATGAGCAGACCATGGCGTGGATTATGGACACCTACTCCATGCACATGCGGCAGACTGTGACCAGCGTGGTTACGGGCAAGCCGCTCGACATCGGCGGCTCGCGAGGCCGTATTGAAGCCACTGGCCGTGGTGTGATGCTGGCTTGCGGTGAAAGTCTGCGGTACCTCAACATGTCCGTCGACGGATGCCGGGTCATAATTCAGGGCTTCGGTAACGTGGGTTCCAACGCCGCCCGCCTGATGATGGAACAAGGCTACAAGATCATCGGCGTTGCAGAGAAGGATGGCGGACTTTACAACGCAAACGGCATCGACATTCATCAGCTGGCGGAGTACAAGTATCGCAATGGCACAACTCTCGGCTTCCGCGGCGCGGAAGACATGCCGAGCGAAGAGCTCTTGATCAGCGATTGCGATATTCTGATTCCGGCCGCTACTGAGAATGTGATTACGAGCCGCAACGCCGCGCAGGTGAAGGCGAAGATCCTAGTTGAAGGCGCCAACGGTCCCACGACAACCGTGGCGGACGAAATTCTGGGTGAGAAGCGAGTCTTCATTGTTCCCGATATTCTCGCCAACGCGGGCGGAGTTACGGCCAGCTATTATGAGTGGGTCCAGGACCGCCAGGGCTACTTCTGGAAGGAAGCGATTGTAAACGAGCAACTTGAAGCGCTGCTTCGCGACAGCTTTGAGGATGTGGTGCGCTATGCTGAGGCCCACAATGTAAATAACCGCATCGCAGCATACATGCTGGCCATCGATCGCGTGGCGCTTACCATCCGGCAGCGCGGAATCTACGCGTAACGCCGGAAGCAGTCAGCAGTCCGATGCATCGCAGCGGGAAGGGAATCAAAGCCTTCCCGCTGTTTTTGCGCACCGATGAACATAGGGTTTTTGCCCATTTGGGGGCCTTTCCCACAGTCCTCCACATATGGTGCGATAATGAAACAAAACCGGAGACAGACATCGAGAAACCCCGGCACACATGAATCTTCCTAATTCCATCACGATGAGCAGGATCCTCATGATCCCGCTTCTGTTGTGGATCCTTACGCCGCACTTTCCGTGGCAGGCGAATGGCGCACAGGAGATTTGTGCCGCTGTTCTGTTCGTGCTGGCGTCTATTACGGATGGTCTCGACGGTTACCTGGCTCGCAGGCGCGGCCAAATAACCACGATGGGCATGCTTCTCGATCCTCTGGCCGACAAAATCATGGTTGCCGGGGCGCTCATTGCGTTGGTGGCCTACATTCCTGAAGTCGTCAAAGTGTGGATTGCCGTCGTGATCATTGGGCGCGAGTTCCTGATCTCAGGCTTGCGTTCCATTGCTTCCTCTGAAGGCTTTACGATACAGGCCAGTGATCTGGGCAAGCTCAAGACGGTGGTGCAGATTGTCGCTGTAACAACTGCCCTCCTCGCGCACCGTTGGGATCAGTGGCAGATTGGTGTGCTCGTGATACCGGTCAAGTGGTACGCGATTGCAGCAATCTATTTCACCGTGCTGGTTTCAACCGTCTCCGCGGTCGACTACTTCATCGGCTTTTGGAAGCAGATCGATCACGCCTCCAAGGACCGCCGCAAGGCAGCCGTGCTGAGTCAGCGTAAGAGCGCGAGCATTCTGTAGGACCGCCTCCGCGCAGCGTGGAGTTTACTGTCCCAATTGAAACCGCAGTTCAGTGAGCGATGTTTCGTAGACGTATCGTGCAGCCAGGTGACAATGGATAAGCGCAAGGAATCTTAGCTTCATCCATCGTGTTAGGGAATCTCCCGACGCGGCAGTGGTGTAACATGAGGGCGTTTATCCGGCCGCGTCCAGTGCACGGACGCCTCTCTTTACGACCTTATTACATTGAAGTGACGAACTGCTAAAGGTGAATCCAGCCCGAGCATATAAGTTGCAGAGTTGCCGTGGCAACTGCGATCCAGAGCAGAGTTCCCTGAACCATGGGGCGCACTCCAACCTGCTGCAAAGTCTTTCTTGAAAGGCCTGTTCCAATCAGAAACAGAGTGACGGTAAGGCCGATGATCCCCAGGTGCTTTAAAGTCCCGTAATACGGTTGAAAGACGTGAATGTAAGTATTAGCGACTGCGGCCAGACAGAAGAACAAAATAAACCATGGCCAGCGTATCTGTGCTTCGCTCTTCCGCACTGCTGCTGTGCCAATGGATACAGGCACGATCCACAATGCTCGCGCCAACTTGACGGTTGTGCCTACAGCGAGAGCCACGGCGCCGAATTTCGCTGCCGCTCCGACTACGGAACTAGTGTCGTGAATAGCAAGTGCCGACCAAAGGCCGAACTGTTGCTGCGTCATATGCAATGCTGTTCCAATCGCGGGAAAGACCATCAAGGCGATCGAATTCAGCACGAACACCGTTCCCAGTGAAACGGCGATCTCTTCCTCGCTTGCATCGGTAATGGGAGCCACAGCGGCAATAGCGCTGCCTCCACAAATGGCTGTGCCTGCTGAAATGAGAAACGATGTCTTCCGATCGACCCGCAGGATCTTACCCAGACCCCAGCCCAATAGCATGGCAAACGTAATTCCGATGGCTGTATAGAGGAAACCGGACCGGCCAACTCGAAGGACCTGCCGCAAGTCCATTCCGAACCCAAGGCCTACAACGGAGATCTGAAGCAGAATCCGAGACAAGTTTCTTGACTCTGTATGAAATGGGTGAGTGGTTGAGAACCCGAACGCCAGTCCGCAGGCCAACGCTACCGGCGGTGAAAGTAGTCCGCTGGCGGCAAGGATGATTCCGATGAAAAATAGATTCCGTGACACACACCTAGTGTCATGTGGGCTCGGCCTCGGCGTCCAAGTAGAAGTATCAATGCCCTATTTGCGTTTCTTATCGGCTGAAGAAATCAACGGCTTGTCTTGATGATCGCTTGCTCGATTGATTTCCGGACGCGACAGAACGAACCTGCGGAACTCCATGGCGAGACCTGAGGGCCTGGGCCCCACTTTGTTCGCAAGCAGAAAATTGCGCTGGATATCGAGGCCTTGAACTTGGACTGCCCTAAAGCTTCTGCCAAGCCTGAGGTCTTTGGCGATTGCCCAGTGGGAAATGAATCCGACGCCCAGGCCAGCTTCTACGGCCGACTTGATCGCCTCGCTCGAATCGAGCTCCATCGTAATGTTCAGGGAACTGTGACGGATACCGTGCTTTCCCAAGGCGAGTTCGACCACTCGCCGAGTTCCTGAGCCGCGTTCTCTTAGCAGCAAGGGCGCCTTTTGAATGTCCGCGCATGAAATGGAAGTACGCTCAGCGAGTTCGTGCGCCGCCGGCACAATCAGTACGAGGGTGTCTCTCAGGAAAGGTTCAGTCGTCACTTCGCGGTTACGCGCCGGCCCCTCAATCAATCCAAGGGCGATTCTGTTTTTCTCAACAGCCTCGACTATGTGCTCAGTATTTCCGCTTACGAGCGTTGAGTGAACGCGAGGGAATTGTTTTTGGAATTCGCCGAGCATTCGCGGCAAGACATATTGGGCGATTGTGGTCGAGGCGCCCAGGGCAAGATGCCCGGCATGGTCCCCGCTCAAGGTGGAAATCTCCTGCTCGGCCAGAACCAGTAGTGAACTTGCCTGCCGGGCATACCCAAGCAGAATCTGCCCTGCAGGCGTCAGTTGCACGCGCGTTCCCGTGCGGTCGAAGAGTCTTACTCCCAGGTCTTCTTCCAGCGCCTTGATTTGGAGGCTCACGGCCGGCTGCGTCAAATACAACTCTTCCGCTGCCTTGCGAAAGCCAAGGTGTTCAGCTACTTTGCAGAAGACAACCAGACGAAAATTGTCGAGGCTTGCCATAATCAGATTAGAACATTACACAAATCCTGCAGGTGTGATGTTTCAAGAGCAGCGCCGATTTGCGAATAGCTGTGAAATTGTGTTTCTGCTATATAGCTGCCGGCTGTTGCTCTGTGAGAACAATTTCGATGTTCGGAGGTGTCAGTAGTGTGTTGTGAATCAGGCAATGCTCGACGGATCTCATGAGGCCCTCTGTGTGCCGCTCGTCGAGGGCTGCCGAATATCTCACCTGAATCTTGAAGTTGCCGAGTCGCGCAGGCGCCTTCAGCTTGTCTGCCGTTACGGAAACCTCAAGACCATCGTCTGCCAGATTGCGGGTCTTGAGATATTGCACCGCATAGTAGGCAGCGCATGAGCCAAGCGAAGCAAGCATCAGTTCAGGCGGAGTCATTGCGGAATCCTCACCGCCATTGTCCAAAGGTTGATCGCAAAGAATCGAATGAGAGCGGGATTGAATATTGAACTTAACTTGTCCTAGATGTGAGACTTTGATTTCCATTCTTCGATCTCCCCTTCACCGGATTAAATCCACGAGAGGAAGATTTCGTTACAGGTGTGTGCATATTAGTTGTGCCGCCCATTCCGAGCATGCGCAGATACTCCTGCGTGAGCATCGTGCGCAGCCGTTTCGCCACTGCTGCATCGCATAAAATTTCAAGGTTTCGGCAGCGGTCAATTGCCGAGCGCAGTTCGCGTAGAAACGCTACGCACGCGGGGCAGGCTTCGATATGAGCGCGCATCTGATCGCAGCTTGGCGATTCGACGCGGCCATCCATGTATTCAGAGAGATTGGCAAACAGGTCGCGGCATTCCGGTGGCCGGCTGTTCGTGTTGCGGCTGCGCTTCTTCGGCCTCTTACTTGCCGAACGTTCATGCGCGGCCTTCTCAAGCAGACGCGCCATCTCCTTGCGAACCAGCAGGCGCGCGCGATGAAGACGTACACGCACGGTGCCTGTCTTCAGGCCAAGAATCGTGGCCACCTGATCGGTGTCCAGCTCTTCCATGTCGTGGAGCACGAGCACCATCCGCAGCGGTGGAGGAATGTGCAGGACAGCCTCATGGAGGAGATTAGCCTGCTCTGCCTGAGCGACGTTGTCTTCGGGGCCTTGCGCCGCATCGGCAAGGAGGCGTCCAAGCTCTACCTCGTCAGGCATCAGTTCGTCCAGTGCCACCATCTGCTTTGGAGCGCCCGCGCTTTTGCGCCGCATGCGCCAACAACGATTCCGCGTTACGGTGTAAAGCCAAACTGCGAGCGCTTGCGGCTCCTTGATCTTTGCCAGATGGGGAAGGGAACGGAACAGCACTTCCTGCATGGTGTCTTCTGCGTCTTCAGGGTGCCCGCAGACCTTCATGCTGAACGAGTAGACCGTGTTCTGCAGCAGGGAAAGCGCTTCTTCAATCGCTTCGGGTGTGTTCTTCTGCAGCAGGTTGGCTGCCTGGGTCAGCTCGGGTCGCATGATCGGCAATTCCTGGAACTGCCTTCATTATAACTTTTGCCGATCCAGGCTATCCGGAGCCCGGCAAATTCAGCGCAAGGCTACGGAGGATATTGCATTCCTTCAAGCAGACCAATACAAACCGGAGAAACCTTTCTTAGCCAAATTTGGTCCAAGGTGTTCCTGGGGCCTACGTCCATTTTCATCCATGCTCGCACAAGAGCGATTGCCAACTCCCGGTCAGCGCCGGTTCGCCCTGCCTCAAGGCGGAACATCTGGCGATAGACTTCGTCCTTGAGCGCGTCGCAGCAGCGGCGGCGGACAGCAGATGCGGGAGTGGGCTTTCTGCGATGCATGAGTACCTCAGTTTTGCGGACTACTAGCGCCTGCGTCTTTCAGTCCCATGACCCGGAAGATCGACATGGCCGGGCACCAGTTGGTGAATGCCGACTGCAGCAGGTTGAGGCCTACAAAAACCGTCAGCCAGAGCCAATAGATTGAAACGTAGTGAGCAAGCGCGAGAGAGATAAGTATTACGACTCCCGCCATTAATCGAAGTGCGCGTTCAACTGTCATCGAGTCTTCTCCATTTCATTGTTGTCGGATTCACAAGTGATTTCAGTCTCCTGCCTGGAGTGAACCATGTAATAGAGGATCGGGATTGTTGGCCACGACAGGAACGTGGATGCAACAGCGCCGGCTATCAGCGACACGGCGAGGCCCTGAAAGATGGGATCGGTAAGAATCACGCTGGCGCCCACCACCACGGCAGCGGCAGTCAACAACATTGGACGAAACCGTATTGCGCCTGCGTCGATGACTGCCTGGGCCAGTGCAACTCCCTGGCGACGCCGCAGCTCAATAAAGTCGACAAGGATGATTGAATTTCGGACGATGATGCCGGCGCCTGCGATGAAGCCGATCATCGATGTTGCGGTGAAGAAGGCTCCCATAAGTGCATGTGCGGGAAGAATGCCCACCAGCGTCAATGGAATTGGCGCCATGATGATGAGCGGCACCACGAACGATCTGAACCAACCCACCACCAGCACGTAGATAAGTACCAGCACGGCTGCGAAGGCCAGGCCAAGATCGCGGAACACCTCGATCGTGATCTGCCATTCGCCATCCCACTTCATTGAGTAATGGTCTGTCGACTCGGGCATTGAAGCGTTGTACCGGGCAAGCGTGTAACCGGCGGGGAGCTTCAGCTTATCGAGATCCTTGTTCATCTTCAGGATCGCGTAGACCGGGCTCTCTTCCGCACCGGCCACGTCGCCGGTGATGTATACAACGCGCTTCAGGTTCTTGTGGTAGATGCTTTGCTCAATTGTGTTGCGATTGATCGTCACCAGTTCACGCAACGAGACCATCGAACCATCGGCACCCTGCATCTTCAGGTTTTCAAGTGCCTGTTCCGAAGATCGGTCGGGGCGATCGACTTCAACAACCGTCGGAATCGCCTCGCGCGAATTGGGATCGTGCAGCAATCCCACTTGCATGCCCGATGTGGCGAGTGCCAGAGTACGTGCTACGTCTGCAACGGCAATGCCGTGCTGTGCAGCCTTCACCTCGTCGACACTGATGGTGAGTTTGGGCTGAGGATCTTCGACGTACCAGTCGGTATCCACGACACCAGGTGTGTGCTGAAAGATTGATTTGATCTGAGCAGCGACTTGGCGTTGTCCTTCGAGGTCAGGTCCGTAGACCTCGGCGACCAAGGTTTGAATTACCGGCGGTCCTGGCGGAACTTCGCTCACGGCAATGCGCGCGCCGTATTGCTTGCCGATTGAATCGAGCAGCGGCCGCAGTCTCTTGGCGATTTCGTGGCTCTGGTTCTTGCGCTCGCTTGCAGGCAGCAGATTTACCTGAATATCAGCCTGATTTGGAAGGTGGCGCATGTAGTAGTGGCGCACCAGCCCGTTAAAGTTGTATGGGCCGGAGGTGCCAGTGTATGTCTGGTAGTCTTCGATGTCGGGCTGGCGTGCAAGCTCCTGCCCGAGTGCCGACGTCACCCGCGCAGTTTGCTCAAGCGGAGTGCCGTCAGGCATATTCACGATCACCTGCAGCTCGCTCTTGTTATCGAACGGCAGCATCTTGACGCGGACAAGACCCGTGGGCACCAGCGCCACCGAGGCCAGCAACAATACGATTACGGCCAGGAAGAAGAGTGCGCGATTGCGCCCGGACTCAATGAGCGGAGTCATCACGCGGCGATAAATTCGTGTTCTCCAGTTCTCGTGTTCCGGCTCAAGCAGATGTGCGCCCGAAAGATGCTTGCCGAGCAGCCGCATTGCCGCCCACGGCGATACCACGAAAGCCACCAGCAGCGAGAACAACATTGCAGCCGATGCGCCAACCGGAATGGGCCGCATGTACGGACCCATCAGTCCGCGTACGAAGGCCATGGGCAACACCGCAGCAAGGACGGCAAACGTGGCCAGAATCGTAGGATTGCCGACTTCGGCTACGGCCTCAACGGCGACATCTACGCAAGAGCGCTCCTTGTTTTCAGGCAAGCGATAGTGGCGGACAATATTCTCAACCACGACAATTGCGTCGTCTACAAGGATGCCGATACTGAAGATGAGAGCGAAGAGTGTAACGCGATTAATGGTGTAGCCGAGGAAGTAGAATACCGACATGGTCAGCGCCAGGGTGACCGGGATTGCGAGCAAAACCACGCCCGACTCACGCCAGCCCAGGAACAGCGCAATCAGAATCGTGACGGAGATGGTTGCCAGCAAAAGGTGTTCGAGCAATTCATCCGACTTTGCCTTGGCCGTTTCTCCGTAGTTGCGCGTGGTGGTGATCGTCACGTCATTCGGGATGCTCACGCCCTTCATCTCGTCAACGCGCTTCAGAACGGCGTTGGCGATATCAGTGGCATTTGTGCCCTTGCGCTTGGCCACAGTTATGGTCACTGCGGGATCCGTTTGCGTGACGCCGTGGGCTGCGCCCAAGGCGGTTCCGAATGTGACGTAGTCAGTTGGTTCCGCGGGTCCGTCAACAATCTTGTCGGCAACATCGCGCAGGTAAACAGGCTTGCCACGTACTACACCTACAACCACGCCCTCAAGATCTTCGCGCTTTGAAAACAGGTTGCCAGCATCCACGCGAATCTGCTGATTGTTCTCAGCAAAACTGCCCGCTTGCAGGCTTGCATTCGCGCCTTGAAGGTGTCCCACGATCGCCATCGGCGACAGTCCGTATCCATTCAGTTTTTGGGTGCTGAGGACGACCCGCATGGTGCGCGGCAGTCCGCCGATGAGATTCGACTCCGAGACGTCGGGAATCTGTTCGATATTGTGCTGAATCTCGTCGGCGACCTTACGCAACTGATAGCCGTTGTAGTGCTCGCCCCACAGCGTCATCGCCAGGATCGGCACATCGTCGATCGAGCGCGCTTTGATGATGGGCTCTGTAACCCCAGGGAGCCTGCTGTCGAAGTTCGAATACAGCTTGCTGTAAACCTTGATCAGCGCGTCTTCCTGGGGAGTGCCCACGAGGAAGCGTACGATGACCAGGCTCTGTCCCGGAGCCGACGTTGAATAGACATACTCCACGCCGGATATCTGATGGACCAGGGTTTCAATGGGCTGTGTTACACGCTGTTCCACCTCAGCCGCCGAAGCTCCCGGCATCGCCGTCGTGATGTCGAGCATCGGGACAAGGATCTGCGGCTCTTCTTCGCGCGGAATGATGGCGATTGCAAACGCGCCAAGCGCCAGTGATGCCACGATGAAGAGCGGAGTCAGCTTTGAATTGATGAAGGCCTTTGCAAGCCGTCCGGCAAGTCCGAGTTCGTATTTCATGGCCGGGCTCCTGAACCGGCCTCGATGCGCTTGCCGGCAAAATCGCGATCCGCAGGAGCATCCACGAGCTTTTCTCCCGCGGAGATTCCCGATAGAACCTCAACCGTGTCGCCGTGCGTGGCCCCAAGCGTTACGTATCTCAACTGCGCGATTCCGTTGCTATCAAGCACGTATGCGCACATCAGCGATCCGCGCTGCACGATGGCCGAGACTGGAACAACGATTGTTTCGCGCGTGCCATGGGAGAAATCCGCACTGCCATACATGCCGGCGCGGAGCCGGCCTGAAGAGGGGAGATCGATCTTGACCGTAAAGCTGTGGCTTCCGGGGTCGACAGCCGGAACAATCTCGTGCACAGTACCTGCGGTCACATTTGTGCCATCGATCGAAACTGGAACCTTCATGCCTTTGTGAACGATGGCGATCAGGGACTGATCGACCGTCGCTTCAAGCTGCAGCGTGCCTGCCTGATCCACCTGCAACAGCGGAACGCCCGGCGATGCAAGTGTTCCGGGATCAGTCATGCGCGAGGTGACGACTCCGCTGTAGGGAGCAATCAGTCGCGTATATCCGAGCATGGTGCGTGCACCGCTCTCCTGCGCTTTTGCAGCTTCAGCCTGGGCGCGGACGGCATCTACCTGTGCCTGCGCCGCTTCAGCCCGGCGCGATACTTCGTCCATCTCCTGCGGGCTTACGCTTTTTTGCGCCTGCAACTGTTTGTAGCGTGCCAGGGTGCTGGCGGCGAGTTTTGAGTTGCTTTCAGCCGCTGCCTGCTGATTTTGAGCGGCCACTACGCCCGCTTGCGCCTGCGCTACCTGTGTACGCAGGGTTGCGTCATCAAGTACAGCCAGCGTTTGGCCGGCCCGCACCGTGTCTCCCTCGTGCACCAATACCTGTTGAATGCGCCCGACTACCTGCGCCGAGATCACTGCGGATTCGCGTGCATGAACCGTTCCTGTTGCGCGCACCGTTGCGTCAACCTGTTGTTGCCGGCTCTGTACAACCTGCGCCGACACGGTTTCAACCGCAGCCGGCTTTGTCGCTTCGTTCCCGTGGCACCCGGCAACTGCACCGAGGCTTACAAGCAAACCAAAACCAAGAAGTGACTTCACTGCAATTCCTCCGCCGCATCGGGAGTTAAGTTTCCCTGCGCATAAAGTAGTTCTGCATAGGCCATGGCATTGCCGTAGACGGCGTGCCAGTAATTGGTGTGGCTCTGCCGGCCGGCATCCTCGGCCCGCAGCAAGTCGGTTATGGTGGCTAGTCCCGCACCGTAGCGGTTTTTAAGGATGCGCAGACTTTCATCGGCCTGATCCATTGCTGCCCGCGCAGTTTCAAGTTGGAGCACGGCGGTCTGGCGATGAATGTGCGCACGGCTCACCTGCACGCGAGCCTGCTGTTGTTGCATTGCCGCCTGGGCTTCAGTGCGTTGCTTTGCCGCTGAGGCTCTCGCCAATTGTGCGCGCTTTCCAAAGGGAAGAATGTCCACGCTGATCTGCACGCCTGCCACCCAGTTGTTTCCGCCCGAACCGGTGATCGATCCGCGATCTTCTTCCCAGTTGCCGTATGTGCTGATGCGCGGACCAAATCCGGATCTCGCTGCTCCAACGGCTGCATCCTGCGCCTGTTCGGCCTGCGAAAGCGCCAGCAGGTCGGGCCGGTTCTTGAGCGCTTGAGCTACTTCGGCATCCAGCGTTCCGTCCGGGAAGGTGTGAGGCTCGATGGGCTTGAGCGTGGTTGCCAGCAGGTCGGGTGCACCAACCGCTGCGCGCAGGTCGGCCCAGGCCAGATCTACATCGCCCTGAGCGGCAATCAACTCCTGCTTGCGCGCCGCGACATTTACTTCCGCTGACATGCGGTCTGATTCAACGGCCAGGCCAGCCTTTACGCGATCGTCGACTGAAGCGAGCAACGCAGCAGCGGTGTCCTGCTCGTGTTGCGCTACTTCAAGCGCGCGGTTGGCGTACAGCACCTGCTGATACGCGGCAACCACACCCAGTACGACCTGTTGATTAACAGCCAATGCCGAAGAGGCTGCGCTCTGCTTGAATAAATTTGCGCTTCGGACTTCGCGTTGTGTTTTGAACGAGTCAAAAGCAACCCATTGTCCAGAGAAGCGGGTAGCGAAATTGCCCAGAGGCAGCGGACGATTCAACGCATTGAGCGCGAAATCCGCTTGCGTAAACTGCCGTTGTCTCAGCCGCGATCCGAAGACGTAGACGGGATCGTTGCCCCGGGAGATATCTTCAGTGAAATTGAGTTGAGGCAGATACTGCGTGCGAGCCATGCCTGCCGCGGCAGATGCATCCTTCGCATTTGCCTGGGCAAGCGAGACCTGTGGACTCTTGCCGAGTGCCATATCGATCGCCTGGCGGAGACTTAAGGGCTCCTGTGCGATCGAGAATCCACTGCTCAAGAGGAGCAGGGAAGACACACTTATCACCTTCCAGAATCTGAAGTTCATTGCCTTTGATTTCCTCGAGAGCATTCAATGTAACAAAGTCCTACGGCAGGCAATTCGTTACAAAAGCGCAGCAAGAAAGTTGCGCGTGATCTGGAACACAAGGCAATCAATAGGCTTATGGGTGGTGGTAAAAGGTGGATCGGATCAGGCTGTGGCGCTTGCGGGCTCGGGAACCGCAGATGCGATCAGCTCCCGGATAGCGTTGATGACCAGTTCAGGCTCGTCTAGGTGGATCCAGTGCTCGCTTGCCGGGGCGATCATCTGCTTAATATTCGTGCCGATCATGGCGAGGCACGACTCCGAGAGCGGTTTGGACTTGCCCGGTGTAAGCACGCATACAGGTATCTCGTGAATAGGTTCGGCCTGGCTCATCTCCCGGACGGTGTCAGGAATGGAACTGATGTGGCTGCGCATTCCGACATAGAAGCCAGGCCTGGACCAGTGCGCCGCCACTATAGGCCACACCTCGCGCGGCATCTTTCCTACTTCCTGCTTGATCCTGTAAATGACGTGCCGCCCATTTATCTTTTGGGCATCGCCGGAGTGAACTTTTACCTTGCCCGCACGGCGAAAGGCGGAACGTACGGCAAGCCTTGTTACGCCACAGAATGCGATCGGAACGGCGTAACGGATGAGCCGCCGGCCGAGATTAATCTGCGATTGCTTGGTTGGGTCGAGCGGGGGCCACTCTTCGCAGCGCATGGGATCAATCAGCACGATGCCGCGTACATCTTCAGGAAAGAGCAGGGCATAACGCCGCACGACAAGTCCGCCGAATGAGTGTCCGACCAGAATGTAAGGCGGTTTGATGTTGGCGCGCTGCAACATATCGTGCAGCTCGGTTGCAATGTTCTTGGGAGTACGCGCACTCGTGCAAGGGCTACTGAAACCGAGCCCGGCGCGGTCGTATGAGGCAGTCGCCGTAAAGCACGATACCTCGGTTTGAATGTGCCGCCAGTTCAGGTTGGTAGCGCCAATTCCGCTTTCGAAGATTACGGTGGGGCCGCCGCTGCCTTGCTCAAAGATATAAAGACTGTTGCCCTTGCCAACCGAAATCCACCGCCCGGCGCCTGCGTAGCGCTGCCGGTCACGTTGACATCCGACAGACTGATACACGCATCCGATGACGACCAGGAAAGCTGCCGGAGAGAGAGCCCAGATAGCGAAGTGCATATTTATCGATCAGATAGATATCGCTTCGGGATCAATCCTCACATCGGCCTGCGGGCAGGTGAACCCGATGGCCAATCCCGTGCGGCATCGACATGATCCTGCCCTGAAGACTCACTGCCAAGGCCCCCAATTGCTTTGCGGGTTCTATTGTGCAGAAGCAAGAATGGGTGGATCGTCGAACGATATTCCTTTCCGAGGTTGGTAAAAGGTATACAGGAAGATAGACAACTAAGTCCATAATTTCGAAATAAGTTCGCATGAATTAATCGTCATGGACGACGGCCAGTCTTCGAAGCACGGATACTTCAATTAGGCGCGTTCCTGAAGCGACTTGTATGTAGGTCTCACAGGATTCAGATCGATCGGATGAAGGTTGTAGATTTGGCATGGCGCTGACCGCCTTCGCCAAATCAGGCTCATCGTGGGGAACCGCTGAGATTTTTAACGGACCAAAGAGCTCTCCCAAACACGGAAGAGCAGTTCTTTTAGCTTGATAAAGTCTTTCGGCCCAAGCTCCGCGCTCCATTCGCACTCAATCGTCTGAAGCACCTCGAGCGCCTTCGAATATGCCTGGTGCCCGCGCTTGGTGAAGCGTACAACCCGTGCCCGACCACCATTTGCAGTTTCGGATCGGAACAGATACCCGAGATCTTCAAGACTTCCGAGGAGACGGTTCATGGCCTGTTTGCTGATGCCGGCACGCTCCGCCAGTTCGAGGGGGCGGGCTCCGTCAGGACTCGGAAACCGTAATACGGCCATGTGGGGCAGACTCAACCCGTCAAAACCTGCCGCATTGAGTTCCCTGATGATCCGGCGTTGAATTGCCTGAGCGGGGACGCGCAGCAAGGCACCGATGAGCATGTCCTTTGTTTTGATGGGCGAAGCTTCATGTGAAAAATCCATTGACACTCCGAGTAAACCTTGTTTACCATCTCTAAGGTAAACTCAGTTTACCATTAAGGAGCAGTTATGACACTTGAAGCCATAAAATCTGCGGCCACTTCCTCAGAAGCGACCCAATCGCAGAACTTGGCGCAACCCCAGCAACCGGGCTTGGCGGAGGTTAGACAGGAGGTGGTGAGCCATCAACGCAGAACGAGATTTGTGCCCTCAGATAGTGGGGCAGCCTATTGGGGGCCCGGAACCGTGCTGACGTTTGTTGTCACCGGGAAGGATACAGGAGGGGCATTCTTCATGGCCGAGATGACGGTTCCGCCAGGTGGAGGCCCGCCACCTCACATTCACTCCCGCGAGGACGAATCGTTCCGCGTCCTCGAAGGTTCGCTGACAGTAAACGTTGGTGGAGATACACTGGTCGCATCGGCCGGCGACTTCGCATTTCTTCCCCGTGGAACTGCTCACTCGTTCAAGAACAACGGAACGACTATAGTCAAGGCTCTTGTACTCACAACGCCGGCTGGACTTGAAGACTACTTCGCTGAAGTCTTCGAACCGGCGGAGGATCGTAAAGCTGTTCCGCCACCTCCAGGAAAAGAGATGATCGCCCGTGCTCTCGCGGCATCTTCCCGGTATGGACTTGAACTTTTACCGCCGACCCAGAACCAATAACACCGATCAACCGAAACGAGGTCAACATGTCGAGCCAAGTCGCCGATATTTCCATTAACCCCAGTGAGGAGACACTTCGTCTTGGGCCGCTGGTCATCCATTTCCTGCTGACCGGGGATAGCTCGAACGGTACCGCCGCACTATTTGAAGTTGTTGTGCCGGGTTCACAGCGCTTGATGGCGCCTGCGCATAGTCACGACCAATACGAAGAAACGATCTACGGTGCCGAAGGCGTATTGACCTGGACCGTGGATGGCAAACAGTTCGACATCGGCCCCGGACAAGCGCTCTGCATTCCCCGCGGGGCGGTTCATCGCTTTGACAACAACACCATTCATGACGCAAAGGTGCTCTGTGTCGTGACTCCGGCCGCTCTTGGTCCACAATATTTCCGCGATATCGCCGAGGTGATGAAGGATGCTGCCGGCGGTCCTCCCGATCAGGCTCGCATGAAAGAAGTCATGCTTCGCCATGGGCTGACACCCGCCCCGGCCGCGCCGCAAGCATAGGAGCGCACACGCGCTGCAATGAAGCAAAGTGCAGCCACGCGGCTGCACTTTGCTTCAATCTGCTTTCCATTGATTTCGGTGGATGTTTGCAGACGTCAAGACATGCCTTGCCCTATCGTCCGTCTTTCGGGATCCGCTACATCACTTTCTGTCGGTGCGCAGCTTAAAATCAGCGTCGCTGCTGTGCGCGCGGTGGAGCTGGTTAGTACCGGCGGCCGCGGTCTCTCGAGCCGCCTCCGCTGCTTCCTTTGCGAGCCTGGTAGCAATCGCGGCAAAATACTGGCCGATCTCCACGCGGTTCAAAAGGTACAGTTGTTGGCTGTCCGCAGCCCGAACAAATCACCGGAGTTCCTTGTGAAGGAGCCGAACGGTAGCCGGAGCCGCCCCCCTGGTCGTTCTTCTTTGCCTGACGGCAAGGCTTGCAACGTTTCGGGGTCGAATATCCTCGTTCCTGGAAGAATTGCTGATCCGCAGCGGTGAACACGAAATCCTGCCCACAATCGCTGCACGTAATTGAAATATCTCCGGCCATGGTTCTCCTCGTGTGGAGATTGTACAGCCCCTTTTGGTATTTTTCTCGTAAGGAATTCCATTTAATTTGTAAAACTTAGGGGAATCTGCATCAGCAAACGGTTTCTGGCCCGTTTTGGATCAGCCCCGCGCTGTATAGTTCTTCTTAAAGCTTCCTCAGGTCCTGATTAAGCCAAGCTTCCGCCGTGAAGACTGTCCCAAACCCGGAATTCGAGGCCGAGTGCATTCGCCGCATCCTGCAGGGCGAAAAGCACTTGTTTCACGACCTCATTCGACCCTGCGAACGGTCAATCTACTTCCTGCTTTACTCACTGTTGCGTAATGAGGCGGAAGCGGAAGACGCGGCACAGGAGACGGTAATCAAGGTCTACCGTAATCTCCATAACTTTCGAGGTGACGCGCAGTTCCGAACCTGGGTGCTCTCCATTGCCCGTAATGAGGGTCTGGGCCGTATCCGCAAGGATGAAGCCCGCCGCGAGGACTCGCTGGACGCGCTGACAGAAGATCAGGGTGGCGACTACACGCCGGCTTTTCTTACCAGCTGGCGCGAAGTTCCTCTCGAGACGCTGGAACGCAAGGAACTGAGCGATATTCTGCGCAACGCGATTGAGGGACTGCCCACCATTTACCGTAACGTTTTGGTTCTGAGAGACATCGAAGAATTGAGCGTTAAAGAAACAGCTGCTGCGCTGGAGGTCACTGAAGGCAGCGTTAAGGTTCGCCTGCACCGTGCACGGGCGTTGCTGCAACGTGATCTGGCTCCGCGGCTGAAAGGGTTTGCGCCCAAACGCCGGGGGCTATTTGGGTGGGGCGCATGAGGATCGACTGCAAACACGTTTGGGACCACATCTCCGCCTATATCGACGGCGAGGTGGACGCGGCCCTGCGCGCGGAGATCGATCGCCATCTGGAGACTTGTGAAATCTGCTCCGCGGTCCTCGACTCCACCCGCAATGTCGTGGTCCTGGTCGCCGACGATCGGGTCTTTGAATTACCCACCGGTTATAGCGAAAGACTCCATGCAAGGCTGGAGAAGGAACTTGCGTAAGCGGCTTCAGCCGCATTGTTGCATGGCTGCACTGGTGGTCTGAATCTGACAGGCAGGCAAGACCAATCCCGAACCAAGTGATAACCATCCGGTCGATTGCATGAACGGCGACGACCTCATATCCCGCTATCGGCCAGGCCGCAGTAAGTAAGCAGGATGCCAAGCGAAGGACGACATGCCAAATGACCGGCGCTAAACTCCGGTCATCTGGAGTGACTCATGTTATTCCGCTGCAGTCTTAATGCGGTCGCCGGCCTTTTCGCGGGCGCCGCTCGCAGGCATCAGCTTTCCTATCTTCCCAAGCCCGAGAGGCGGCATTCCGCTGTAGATGGCTTCGTAGTGGCCCGGATCAATGAGATAGGTCTCGTGCCAAATGCCTACATCGCCACGGCTTTTGCCAACATTCTTGTTGAAGGCTACCCATGCCGGCCAGTGCTGCGCGTCGTGATCACGAGCATATGCTTCGAGGTGCTCAAACGAGCGCCAGTATTGGATCATCACCTTGCCCATGCCGTGGTGACCCAGGAAACCTGAATCCGGCTGTTTCTCCAACTCTTTCAGCATTCTCGGCATGGCCAGAAAAACCGGTAGCCATTTGTGAACCTTCCATGGCTTGTTGATCCGCATGCCGATCAGAAATACCACAAATGAGCCGTCCATCTCGGCGGCCATACGCTTGTCGATCACGCTGCCCATGCATTGTCTTCCTTTCGTTAAGCCATGAAATCACGAGATGAAGAGGAGGACGTCGCTGAGTATTCTGAAGAGCCATACTGTGCACTTACTAGATGTTTTTCGAAGTTCCAGGAGTGACGGCGCCGGTAGCTTGGGGAGAATGGGCGCGCACCCGGGGACGATGGAGGATCGCGTGCGTCCAAGTCTCAGTACCGACCAGAACAAGTGTCAACAGAGCCAGAGCTAATTGCAATCGATGTGATCGCTTTTCTTTGTTGGTGAGTTCGCGACGCCGCCATTGCGCTGCAGGCAGTGTGCGCAGTCTCCGCATCCACCACAAAATGCCCATATCAACGACAGCGCCGATTGTGGCGATCAGCAGCATGGGTATCCGGATTGCATCCTGGTGAAACCAGCGGATCGGCCCCACCAGGCTTCCGGCCATCACAAAGGCGGTAAGTCCGATAGCCAAGCGTATTCCGCTGATGGTAAGTACGGCAGTACAAATACTCTGCAGGATTGCGATGACAAAGCTTGCGCCTGTCACGATCCTCAAACCATTGATCTTGTCCACTCGAACTCCGACCTCTCGTGGCCTTAAGCAAGCCAAGCATATTCAGGTTAGCGCAGGCCGCGCCAGGACGCCAATCCAAAACTCCGGGCCAAGCGTACTATTGATGGACAGAGCGAAGTGCGCAAAAAAATCTTTCTAGTTATGTGAAACCTTTCTGTTGCGTGAACGCTCTTACGTTTCGTACGGACACTGCGGAGTTGCCGCCGGGCAAATCCGCTTGATGAAACCGGCGGATTCCCAGCCGCCCAACCCCCAGTGAGGTCAATCGAAAAATGAAGAGTCCACTCAATGCAATTCTGCTCACCGCAGCTCTAACTGGCCTTGTCGGCGGCACTTCGGTTGCCGCTCATGCAGCCACTCAGCCCTCCCCAACTACACAGTCAGCCAAGGTCATGAAGGCCGGCTTCCGCTACGACGGCAGCAACGCAGCCACCGACAAGCACTCCTGTAAAGGCAAGAACGATTGCAAAGGCCAGGGCGGATGCAAATCCAGCGACAATGGCTGCAAAGGCAAGAATAGCTGTAAAGGCAAGGGCGGATGCGCCACCGACGGCTCAAAGATGCCGAAGTTCATCTAGTCGTCTGTTAATAAAGCAGCGCGGCAGATACACCTTCTCATCATCTGCCGCGCTAACCCAAAATCTGAACTACCTCTAATTCATTGCAATTTTCTGCTTTTCTATGTCCAGCAATCGCTTCAATGCGTTTCAGAATCACGGTATCGGTATCGGGCTGCGTATTCCGCACTACGAGCACATCTTCTCGCGCAAACCCGTCGTCGACTGGTTCGAAATCATCTCAGAGAACTTTATGATCGATGCGGGTCGTCCGCTGGCAGTTCTCGATCAGATTCTTGAGCAATATCGCGTTGTGCAACACGGCGTTTCAATGTACTTCGGCTCAGTAACTGCGCCAGATCCGGAGCATCTGCGCCGCTTGAAAACCCTGGTGCGCCGCACTGGAACTCCCTGGCTGAGCGATCATCTTTGCTGGGGATCGGTCGATGGGACCTACACACATGACCTGCTGCCGCTGCCCTACACATGGGAGGCGGTGGAGCGCACGGTTGAACGCGTGCGCGCGGTGCAGGACTTTCTGGAAATTCCCGTCGCCGTTGAGAATGTATCGAGCTACGCGGCGTTTACTGATTCGGAGATGACGGAGTGGGAGTTTTTATCCGAGGTGGTGGAGCGAGCCGATTGCGGCATTCTGCTTGATGTGAACAACATCTACGTCTCGGCGATGAATCATGAGTTTGATCCCATGGTTTATGTGGATGCAGTGCCCTCGCACCGGGTTGCGCAGATTCACATTGCGGGGCACAGCCGGTACGAGAAATACATTCTCGATACGCACGATCATCCGGTCATCGATCCTGTGTGGCAGCTTTATGCGCGCGCTATTGAGCGCTGCGGGCCCACGCCCACGCTTCTTGAGTGGGACGATCACATTCCGAGTTTCGACGAAGTACACAGCGAAGCGAAGAAGGCCCAGAAGTATCTGCAACTGCATTCTGGAACGCTTGCGGGGGCCGCACGATGAACCTCGAAAACTTGCAGCGTGAAATGGCTGCCGCCGTCATGCAACCGTTGACCGCGGATGAGCAGATGCAGGCTTGCGCGGCTGACGGCCGCTCAATGCAAGCGGTTGCTGAAAGCTTTGTTGCGCCTAACAGCCGGCTGACTGCCTTCGAAAGGCTGGAAATCTACAATCGCCAGTACTGGTTTCGCGTTCTGAGTTCTCTCGGTGAAGATTTTCCCGCGCTTAACGCGGTGATTGGCTCTCGAGCCTTTGATCGGCTCTCCATCGCGTATCTTACGGCGCATCCCAGCCGGTCTTTCAGCTTGCGCAATCTTGGTTCGCATCTGCCTGAGTGGCTTGCTGCCAATTCCGGTTTCGTTGGCCGCCGCCATCGGCTTGCCGTCGATGTTGCCCGTATCGAATGGGCGTTCGTCGAAGCGTTTGACTCCGCCGAGCGTGCTCCGCTCACACTGGAACAGATAGCAACGCTCGATGGGGATTCGCGCCTGGCATTACAGCCGCATGTTCAATTGATCGCCCTTGACTATCCTGCCGACGATCTTGTTCTCGATCTCCACAAACGGGAGAAGCGGCAGACGAGCGAGGCTGGTGTTCGCCGTGAAGACTCGCCTGAACATCCAGCGAAGATCCCTCGGCTGCGACGCCGCCCAACTCGGGTAGCCGCGCATCGTGTGGAACACTCGGTGTATTACCGCCGCTTGCAGCACGAAGAGTTTCGTACGCTCACTGCGATTGCCCAGGGCACGCCGCTGGGAGAAGCCATCGCGTTGGGCTTCGCCGAATCGCGCGTTCCCGAGTTGCGCAGAGTTGAGAAGATCCGTGAGTGGTTTGCCACATGGGCCGAACTCGGTTGGATCTGCGCGCCCGAACTGGAATCCTTACTTTAAGAAAAAGGTGAACGTTATGCCGAAAGTGATTGAGGAAGTTCTGCGTCTGCGCGGGCGATTGGACCCGCTATTCAGCAGTGCGCAGACCGGATTGCTCCTGGCAATTCGTCTCTACTGGGGTTTTCAATTCGCTCAGGATGGATGGGGAAAGCTCACGCACCTCAGCCGCGTTGCGGAGTTCTTTGCGTCTCTCAATCTGCCCGCTCCGGGTGCCACCACTCTGCTTGTCGCTCTGGTAGAGTTCGCAGGTGGAATTCTGTTTGGCCTTGGCATCGGCTCTCGCCTGGTTTCGCTTGTGCTCTTCGTCAACATGACTGTTGCCTACCTGAGCGTTCCAGATGATCGTGTGAATTTCAGCCACATCCTCTCGAACCCGAGCGATTTTTATAATGCCACTCCGTACACCTACTGGTTCGCAGCATTGCTCATACTCGTCTTTGGTCCGGGCCGCATTGCAGTCGATACGCTGTTGAGCCGCTTCTTCGAGCAGCCGCAAGCAAGTTAATGTCGAGAGCGCAGTGCAAAGTGCACAGAGAAGGCCTGAGCAAATACTCTGGCCTTCTCTGTTGCAGGCTTTTGATGTTTTAGAACGAGAAAGCTGCCTGGAGGTAGATTCGCCTTGCAGCCGATCCGGTAGGCGAAGCGAAGAGGCCGCCGGCCAGACTTGTCGACTTGTTGAAGCGGTCTCCAGGCCCGAAGATATTGGTGCCGGAGATTTGTGTTGGTATGATCGTTCCAACCGGCGTTCCGTAGTCGATGTTGTTGAAGAGATTCAGAGCCTGCGCACTGAACGTTAAAGAGTACTTGCGGCCGGTGTTTGCCCGAGGGCCACGAAAACCCCCGCCAAAGCCTCCGCCGCGGCCGCCACGACCTCTCCCAATACCGGCAAAGCCGCCTGGCCGCCGCATTCCACCTTGACCCTCTCCTCCGGGGGACGACAGCTCAGGACCGAGCCCAAACGAACGACTGACGCGCAAGTTGAATGCAATCGAAGTGGGACTAGGGCCCGCGTTTACAGGCACCAGCGTGTCTCCTGGCTGTGGAAGAGTATCGAGGCAGCCAAATTCAGTCTGAACGTACTGCGAATTTCCTGAGCAGAGCGCCGGGCTTGAAGCGTAAGACGGGCGGTTGTTATAGAAATTGTCACCCGTGAGATCGGTGTTCGTTGTAATGTCGAAGGGGCGTCCAGCTTGAGCAACAAAGAATGGATTGTAGGTTATACCCCACTTGCCCGAGTAACTGGCCATTACGAAGGCCATGTGACGGCGGACAAATCCAGAGGTCCCATAATCCTGCAGCAGGTTGTAGGAGTTCGATGCGGTTCCGGTATTGCCTTTTGCGAAGTTCAGCGTATAGAACCCCATAACGCTGAGTGAAGGCGAGAGTTGCGTATTGGCGTTCACAATGAGCTGATTCTGTTTGAAGATAGCTTGCGGATAATACTCGCGCACAATGCCCAGCGAAGGATTGGGCCGCACGCCCGTGAGCGTCGAACTGCCGTATTCGAACGTTCCAGGCAGATACGCATTTGCATTGCGCGTCGCCATCTGGTGAACCCCATAGGTATGCAGGTAAGTCAACGTCATCGTGGCAGTCTTGCTTAGCTGGCGCTCGACTGTGGCTCCGAACTGCTCGCTGTAGGGCGAGTGATAGTTCGGGGCGAGTTGATAGATCTGCGGGGTGGTTGCGCTGCCGGAACTGCAGTTGGAGCCGGCATTCGGCCCGGTGTTCGAAAGAGCATCGCTCAAGCTCGTGGAGCTGAAACATGTGGGGTTGACGACGGTGATCTGCTGCTGGCTGTTCGGGCCTCCGTTGTCCTGCTCCAGTGTCATCAGGTCGTCGCTTTGGAACCGGTCATAAAAGAATCCGAACCCGGCGCGAACTACCGTCTTTGTCTGCGTTCCATTCCTGTGGCCGTCTACCGCATAGGCCAGCGCAAAACGAGGTGCGAAGTCGCTGTGGTCGGTCACATGATTCTGTGTCTCCCAGCGCAGACCTGCCGAGAGCGTAAGGAACCGGTTCACCTTCCAGTCGTCCTGGAAGAAGAGCGAAGCGTCGAAGACGTTGGCCAGATACTTCTGGTTGCCGGCGGTATAGTTGAATCGGTTTGGAGTGCATGCACCTGGAGTAGGGCAGGCTGCCGCAATCTGCGCCACCGTCATTCCCTGTGCAATGCCATTGAGAGTGGCCACGTACGCATCGAGAGAAGGGAAGCTGAAGCTACCGTTGAATCCAGCGCTCGAGTTAGTGGCGTCGCGGTTGTCACGCGCCCAAAGGCCAAACTTGATGGCGTGTGCGCCTGCCGACAATGTGGTGATGTTCTGCAGTTCCAGGTGTGTTGAATGATCCTGGGAAAATTGCTTTGAGCTTCCACCGCCAGAAAAGAAGCCCGAAACGCTGACAGATGGCGCGGTACTGGCTGCTGTTGAAACGCTTGGCCGGAATCTGTATTGGATACGCGTCTCATTCACCATGTGGTCGTTGATGATCTGCGAGTCGCTAAGCTGGATCGCATGTCCTGTGGTCGTGGATCCGGTAGCCTGCGAGGGAAGTGAAGTGGAACCAAAGACTCCGCTTCGTGTAAATCGTTGGAACTGATAGCGAAGTGTAAGTGTGTTCTTCTGCCCCAGTTGCACGTCTAACCTCGGCGAAATTTCGAGCCGGCTGGATGGGCTGTACGCGGCGCCGGTGGTTGGAATGATGTTGCCATTCGCATCCAGCGGAGTCGAATACAAACCTGTGGTTGAATCGAAGGTCGGAATCGCAACCGTATACACGCTGGCATCGGGATTGTTGCGGCCCTCAACGCTCAAGAAGTACGACGACATCTTATTGAGTGCCCCGCTGATAGTCCCGTTGTACTGGATGCTGTGATACGACGGCGGCGGCGCAAACGGATTCTTTGTGTTGAATGAGCTGTCGTTGCCTTGCACATATGCGCGCCCGTGCAGTACATCGGTGCCGGGTTTCGTCAGAATTTCGATACGGCCGTATCCCAGCCGGTCAAACTCAGCAGAAAATGGGTTCTGGTTCACGCGAATTTCGCGAATGGCGGACTTGGGTGGCAGAGTGCCGCCGGTGAATCCGTCAATGTAGATCTGACCGCCATTGGGCCCGGATGAAGGCCCCGCAAGTGCCGAGAGTTCATTTGACAGTTCGTCCGGATCGTCGGAAAGCGCATCCAGGTCCTTACCCTTGAGTACGACAGAGTTGGCGTTGCTGTCGGCCTGCGTGCTCACTTGGAGCGTGCTTTCATTGCCGACTACCTCAACACTCTGTTCTGTGCCTTCAATAGCCATTGAAATGTCGACACGCTTCGACTGACCGACTGAAAGTTCCAAGGCTTTTGAAGAAAATGGCGCGAATCCCTGGGCAGATACCTGAATGATGTAGCTGCCTGGAGGAAGACCGGCTACGGAATAATTGCCGCCTGCGTCGGAAGCGGCGGTCCGTACATCGGCGTGTGCCGCATTAGAGACGGATATCGTCGCTCCCGGAATCAGGGCACCGGTCGGATCGGTTATGTGGCCATGCAGAGTACCTGCATTGGGCGTTTTGGGCGTGTTCGGCGTAGTCGATGTTTGCGCGAATGCGAGGCTTGCGAACGCAATTGAAACGGCAACTACGGAGCGAACAAAACAGGCGAATCGTGGGTACACGTTTCCCTCTTTCGTTTTTCTCGTGAGTTCCTGGCCGTTCTGATCTGTCCCAGGTTTCGTTCTATTGAGGAACGTCTGGCGTGCCGTTGTTCAGGCTCCAGTTCAGCAAATTCTGGCTTGCTTCGGGTGCTTCGAGCAGTGGTTCAACACCCGCCATGAGCGTGATTGCTGACACTCCGGACGTATCGTTGGTGGCGACCACCATAATGGCATCGCCCTTCTTAAGATCTTCCATCTTTACTTGCGGAGCGCGGCTCAGCATCGATTGGATGTCGAATCCTCCGCCTCCTCCGACGAATCCGACTCGGCGTCCGCCACCGGGGCCGCCGTTGCCTCCACCATTTGGTGTACCTTCGGCGGGCTGCGGTGCACGCTGGCCATCGCCACGTCCTGCAAATCCGCCGCCGTTTCCTTTCATCATGGCGCCCAGCATGCGGGCCATGTTCTCAGGGAGCTCGCGCAACTGAGAGTCGGGAGAGATTTTGATCGTGACTTGCTTCTTGGTGGCAAGGTCTTTCACCTGCAGAGTTGACGCAGCGGTATCAATCGAATTGATTGTCCCCGAAATATGCTCGAATGTGCCGGAGACGACTTCCTCTGCATTCACATCGGTTCCATCAGCCTGTTTTGGCCCACGAGCCCTTAACTGGTCATCGATGTGAATAGCGGTAATGGGTTCCTGCTTGGCGAGGTCATACCGCACAGACGCCGGCGCATACCGTTTCATGACCGTGTCTTTGTTGGTATGGATGGTCATGGTCTTGGCGGTAGCACCCACACCGCTGGTGATTACAATGGCGCCCGTGGCTGGATCCACGTTCTTCACCAAGCCGCCAACTCCCTGCTGTGCCCATTCCTGTCGCTCTTTGGCCTGTTTCTTGGCCAAATCCGCTTGCTTTACCGCGATAATTTGCAGCGCCACACTTGAGCCGGCTGGAGCATTTGGATCAAGCCGAACAAGAACTCTGTCGCCCGTGGCCAGAGAATTGAATTCAATCGTCTGAGCCGCACTCAGATCCTTTGCCCCGGGCTCAACTTGTTTAAGGACGGCACTTTCGGGAACGTCCACCTGGTGCACTTGGCCAGAATCGGCTTTTACCGTCAGAGTTGTGCCATTCACGGCTGTCACTGTGCCGAGAAAACGCGAGCTCGCGGGCGCAGTGGCCTGCGCGCTTGCTTGAAATCCCACCAACGCCAGCGCGGCAACCAAAATTAACCACGCCGAAAAGCGAACCTTGGACTTACTTGCCATAAATCGGATCTCCACTAACTAATCCTGTATCTTGAGGCAGGACAATGACAACCACTAATCCGGTAGACGTGTGAAGTGTTCAAAAGGTTGAACCCGGGTTTCTTACTTAAGATTCGCTGTTTCGCCTTCCGGTTGCCGCATCGCAAGCCGTTTGAATGGATAATTTACCCACCAAATCTCCATGTAAATTCCGGTGATGGGGAGGGGCAATGCTGGGCTAATTTGTCAACTCCGCAGACTTCAAAAAACCATAATCTCCAGATGGAGACGGAACCACGTGAGTGAGCCGCCGATTGTGCACAACAATCGTATTCAGGTACCACAGGTTGAATGACGGTAGATCCCGAGCCAGAATTTGCTGGGCCTCCACGTAGTCTTTCCTTCGCTCTGCCATATCGGGGTTCTCGTTGGCATCGTTGAGCAGTGCATCCAGCCGCGCGTTGGAGTAGTGTGCCCGGTTAGCCCCCTTTGGTGAAAAGTTGGAGGTTAAAAAGGCGTAGCCGAAGATGTCCGGCTGCTCGTTTCCTCCAATCCATCGCAGCGAATACATCTGGAATGCCCCCCGCGTTACATCCGAGTAGAAGGTCGCAAACTCAAAGCTGCGCAGTTCGAGCACAATGCCAACCTTGGCCAATTGCTGTTGCAACACTGCGGCAAGCAGGCGCGTTCCCTGGTCATTGCTGGTCTTCATCGTCAGGTGGAAGCGCACCCCATCGGGGCCACGAGGATGTCCGGCAGCGTCGAGCAATTGATTGGAGCGAGCGGGGTCGTAGTCGTACCGCGCGACATCGCCGGTCCATGCCCAGTGACTCCGCGGCAGCAAGCTGACCGCGGGCTGCGCGTAGCCGCGCAGAACCGTTTGAATGATCAGCTTGCGGTCGATGGCGCACGCGATGGCCTGACGTACACGCACATCTGCGAGAAGTGAATCGCGCAGATTGAACGCCAGGTACTGGACCTCGGTACCGCCTGTCTCTTCCACTTTCAGATTCGATCGTTGTTCCAGCACGGGCAAGGAATCGATGGGAAGGGAATTGACAGCTACGTCTCCCGAACCCTTCTCCAGTTCCAGCGATTCGGTGATAGCGTCCGGCACAACGGCGAAGCGCACCCGCTCCAGTTTTGGCTCCTGCGACCAGCTATCAGGATTGCGCTCGATGACTACATCCTGGTCGATCTGCTGGCTTACAAAACGAAAAGGCCCGGTACCCACCGGATGTTTCCAGAAATCGCGGCCACTGCCGTTGGGCACAATGCCAGTCGCACCTGTTGCCAGGTTTCTGAGAAGGAAATTATCGGCATGCTTGAGGTGGAACACTACAGTTAAGGGATCGCGAACCTCCACCGAATCAACTGAGGCAAACACGGTTGATTTTGCCGTGATGACCGTGCTATTCCGCATTGAATCGATGGTCCACTTCACATCATTGGCGGTCAAAGGCCGCCCGTCGTGGAAGTGAACTCCACTGCGAAGATGAAACACCACGGTCAACGGGTTTGGCTCATCCCAACTGACGGCCAGCGCCGGAGTGAAATTGAAATTAATGTCGCGATCCACCAGCCCATCGAACATCAGTGCATAGATGCGCTCCGATTGTGCATCGGTGCCTATGCGGGGATCTAGATTTGCTGGGCTGCTCTCAATGAGGAAGACCACCGTCTGCGGATCGCGATGTGACGTGCGGCAGCCGGTCAGCGCGAGCAACGTCAACAACACCAGCTGTCTACGCATAGGTCACCTGCCCCAGTACCACCGCGCGCTTTGCTCCCGTGGCGGCCGGGACGTTGCCCGGTTGACGATGCCAGGTTTCCCACGCCAATAGCGCAAATGCCGCGGCTTCCTTGGCTTCCGCAGGGAGACCAAATTGCTCGCTGGTAGTTAGCGTGCATCCCGTCGACTTCAGCCTTTCAGCGAGCATTCGCATGAGGGTCGCGTTGCGGGCTCCGCCGCCGGACACAACGTAGTCAATTACGCCCAACTTCATTCGTGGATGGACAAACCGCATATAGCTCCGCGCGATGCTCTCTGCTGTCAGCGCGGTTGCGGTGGCGACGGCATCTTCAGGTGCGCCGTCCACGGAGACGCACTTCTTCAGAAAGTTTGCAGCATAAACGCGGCCAAATTGTTCACGGCCTGCCGTGCGTGGCGGCTTCAGCGCGTAGTAGGAGTTACACAATTCGAGATCGAGAACCTGCTTGAGAACTTTGCCTCGTGCGGCAATCGCGCCGTTGCGGTCGAATGCTTTTCCAAACAATTCCTGTGTAAGGGCATCGATAACCATGTTGCCCGGGCCGGTGTCGAAGGCGATCAAGCGATCGGTGCCCGCGCCGGCCGGAATTGCCGTAAGGTTTGCAATGCCGCCAATATTCTGCAGCACGCGGTTGCGTTTGGCGTGGGCAAACAACACATAATCCAGCAGCGGAACGAGAGGCGCGCCTTGTCCTCCGACCGCCATATCTGCCGGACGAAAGTTTGAAGCCACCGGAACGTGGAGCGCTTCAGCAATAACGGCCGCCTCACCTGTCTGCCACGTGCAGGCAAATTTCCTACCGGTATAACTCTGCGGTTTGGCCTGGTGATAGATGGTTTGCCCATGGCATCCGATGAGGTCGAGCCTTAACCGGTGTTTTTTGACTGTGGCTTGCACAGCTTCAGCGTAGGCGATTCCCAATCGCCAGTTGAGCCGCGCGAATTCCGCAGTCGAAGTTGCACTCGCGTTCATCGAGGCAAGAACCGCTTGCCGCAACTGCGGAGGAAACGCGAATCCTTCGTGAGCAATTAGCTTTAGTCTAGGCCGAAGCGTCCCGGGCGTAATACGCACTACGGCGACATCGATACCATCTGCCGAAGTACCGCTCATGATGCCCGCAACGGTCATGGATTTGGTGGTCATGACGGCCGTGCTCCCGCCACCTTCACGTCGAATTGCGTAATCTGCGACCGCAGAGAATCCAGTTGCCGCGCTGTCATTGCGCGCTGAAGTCCGTTGGCAAACAACTTCGCGCGCAATCTGGCCGTATGCCGGGCGCGTGCAATTAACATGGTGGCAAACGCATTCGACCGTTCAGCCTCAGCGATCAGCGCTTCATAAGCACGCAGAATCAGCTCTGGGCTGTGACAGATTTCCATCAAGTCCGTTCCGGCGCGTACCGCTGCGATGACAGCGTCTTCGATCGGCATGTACTTCAGGATGCCGCCCATCTCCAAATCGTCAGAGAACACGATTCCACGATAGCCAATGCGCTTGCGCAGCACCCTCGAGATCCAATATGCCGAAACGCTTGCAGGCCGCGCACCTCCCGGCGTTTGCGGATACGCCGCATGACTCACCATCACCATCGGCAACACATCGCGCAACTCGCGGTAGGGAGCAAGATCCTCGCGCCACAGGTCCTGGCGGCTGCGGCTGATCGATGGCGTTTCAAGGTGTGAGTCGAGTGTGCCGCCGCCCAATCCAGGAAAGTGCTTGCCGCAACCGACAATCCCTTCGCGGGCAAGGCCGCCGAGAAATTCGCGAGCATAATTCACCACGCCATCGGATGTTGACGCAACGGCGCGCGAGCCCATCACGTTGGCGCAAGTCGGCAGCGCGAGGTCGAGCACCGGAGCCAGTGTTGTGTTAAATCCGAAGGTCTTTACGGCGCGGCCGATAAGTTCGCCATGTCTCCGCGCCAGGCCCGTTCGTGCCACGGCCTGCGCTGAGGGAACGGGAGCGAGAGCATCGCGGAGCCGATCCACTGTTCCACCCTCAACGTCGACGCAACGCAAGCTATGCGAAGTGCAGTACGCCGAGGCCTCCGTCAGCAGGACTCGGGCCTGCGACGGGTCTGCAATGTTGCGGCGGAACAGTATGATGCCGGCAGGACGCACCAGTTTGAGCCAAGCGCGTTCCAGGCCTGTGAGCTCAGTGCCCCCAAGCCCAACCACGAGCAAATTTCCTGCTGCTGCGCGAACCTTATTGCTCATTGTTCAATCCCTGTTCCCTGAATTCTTCAGCTCTTGTTGCAGCTCTTCAAGCAGATTCAGCGCCTGCAGCGGAGTGAGAGCATTGACGTCCGTGGCTTCAATGCGATCAACGATTCGTTGCGATAACGGAGTGAAGATGGTTAACTGCATCGGCTCGGGAGTTGTCTCCACCTGCACGCTCTGGCGCTCCTGCTTCTCGTGCTGCTTCAGCACGTGCTTGGCGCGCTCGATGACAGCAGCCGGAAGCCCAGCCAATCGTGCGACTTCAATTCCGTAGCTTTTGCTCGCGGCGCCCGGTTCAATATTGTGCAGGAACACGATGCCGCTTGCCGCCTCTTTTACTCCGACGCGAAGATTGCGCACCCGCTTCAGCTTTTCGGCCAGCATCGTCAGTTCATGGTAGTGTGTGGCAAACAGCGTACGTGCACCAGTCTCAGCGTGCAGAAACTCCACGGTGGCCCACGCCAGGCTTAGGCCATCGAAGGTTGCAGTGCCACGGCCCATCTCGTCCAGCAGGATCAGGCTGCGCTTGGTCGCTGTATTCAGGATGGTGGCGGTCTCGGTCATCTCCACCATGAAGGTGGAGCGGCCTCGCGCCACGTTGTCACTTGCGCCAATACGGGTGTAGATGCGATCAACTAATCCATAGCGCAGGCTCTCGGCAGGAACAAAGCTACCCATTTGCGCCATCAAGACCAGCATTGCCGCCTGCCGAAGGTAAGTGCTTTTGCCGCCCATGTTGGGTCCGGTGATCAGTAGAAGGCTCGGTCCGTCTTCCGTCGCGTTCAGGTAAATATCGTTGGGAATGAATCGCCCTCCGCGGATCTCTTCCATCCATTGCTCGATCACTGGATGCCGGCCCGCAACCGCCTCAATTACCGGCTCATCAGCGATGCGTGGGCGCACGTAGCGCCTTCCTACCGAGAGGTTCGCAAAGTTCGAAAGCAGATCGGACTCCGCCACGGCGGCACTTGTACGGCGAATGCGGCCCGCTGCTTCAAGCACAGCTTTGCGAAGCTCTGCGAATATGCGCTTTTCAATTTCAATCGAACGGTCGTGCGCGGTAAGAATCTTGCGTTCGAGTTGCTTCAGTTCCTGAGTTGTAAAGCGTTCGGCATTAACCAGTGTCTGTTTGCGCTCGTAATCTGCGGGCGCCATTGCGAGATTCGCTTTGGTGATCTCAATGTAGTATCCGAAGACCGAGTTGTAGCGCACCTTGAGCGAGCCGATGCCTGTGCGTTCGCGCTCGCGTTCTTCGATCGCTGCAATCGCCTGCCGCCCGGTCTTGGATATCGTGCGCAGTTCGTCGAGTTCTGCATCGACACCTGTAGCGATAGCGCCTCCGTCCGCCAACGTCAGCGGAGGATCATCGACCAATGCACCTTCAATGCGAGCTGTGACATCAACGAGTGTGTCGAGCCCGGCTGCAATCTCAACCCACCTCAAAGCTTTCATCGCAACGAGCGCTGATTTCAGTTCGGGGAGTCTTTGCAGACTCGCTCCCAGCGCACGCACATCGCGCGGGCCCGCTGAGTCAAGGCTGAGCCGCGCCAGCAGGCGTTCCAGATCCTGAATGCCGCTGAACGCCCGCCTAATTTCTTCGCGCCGCAGCAGGTCGCCGTATGCCTCGGCAACAGCCTCGTAGCGAGCTTCAATGATTGCGGCATCCATGAGCGGCCGGAGAATGGTTGCGCGAAGCAAACGCTTGCCCATCGGGGTCCGGCATTCGTCGAGTGTGTGGAACAGCGTAGCGCGCTCATCCTGGCCAACGAACAGAGGCTCGACCAGTTCGAGGTTTCGCACCGTCACCTGGTCGAGTTCAAGCGTGGTTGAGTGTTCCTCGAAGCGCAGAGAATCAATGTGAAGCGCTTCGTTCTTTTGAGTGGTCCTGACGTAGTGCAGCACGGCTCCTGCGGCGATGGCGGCGGCATCGTGTCCTACCAGGCCGTAGCCATCCAGTGAGCGCACACCGAGCTGCCGCTCAACAAGCGGCACGGCGAAATCGCGAGTCCACACCCAGTCCTCTACGCGCGTTTTCGTTGCCAAGCGTTCCAGTCCGGGAGGTAACTCCGCGCTTTGCGCCAGCAGAACTTCGCGCGCGCCCAACATCTGGATGGCGTCCGCTGCAAGTTGCTGCGCATTTTCACCCAGAAATTCGGCGGTGCGGAATTCGCCGGTTGAAACGTCAAGCAGGGCAATGGCGAAGGTGGCTTCGTGTGAACCTGCTTTAGCTTTGGGCGTAGTAGAACCGCTCCTGTCTTGATCGCTGCGCCCGAACAATGCGGCGAGAAAGTTGTTCTGTTCCTGCCCCAGCCCGCTGTCGAGTGCCGTGCCCGGAGTCAGGACGCGCGTCACTTCACGCCGGACAATTTTCTTGGTCAACTTGGGATCTTCCATCTGGTCGCAGATGGCGATCCGGTAGCCCTTGCGCAGTAATCGCGTCAGATACTGATCGACAGCGTGATAGGGAACGCCGCACATGGGCATCAGACGTTCTTTGTCGCGGGCCGTGAGGGTAAGCTGCAGCTCGCGGCTGGCCACCGTGGCGTCGTCATAAAACAGCTCGTAAAAGTCACCCATCCTGAAGAACAGCAGTGCATCCGGATTCTCGCGCTTTGCCGCCGACCACTGGCGCATGAAAGGCGTCATGCCCGCTTCGGATTTGCCCGAAGAAGCGCGCGATGCCTCAGGCTGGGCACCATCCGCCGTGGAGCGCAACTGGATAGATTCTTCGGTTGGAGGATTCTCCGGGATCATGCTGCCTCCAGATTAACGCGGCGGGCCTCTCGATCCCAGCCATACCTGTGTGCAAGAAAAGGCTTGCAGGATCAATGGCTTTCGGGAGCAGAATCCGTCTTCCCTCAAGTTAATTTTCCCCTTGGGCGCAATTCCTGACTCCACCCAATGATGAAACCATGGCCGTCGTCGATAACGACAAGCGGGCAAACTCGTCCTACCCATTTTCTGGTCTTGAATGGGCATGGGCAATTTTCCATCGGCATCCAAAATCCATAAGCCCAGACAGGAAGATAGAAGTCCTGCTTTAGGTTTGCCTCGCAAGTTATAGATTATGAATGCATAGCTCCTAGCACCGCTAGTCTGCTGTGCCGGAGCATGCTTTCGACTGACTTTTCCTGAGTACAACTTTGGTGGTGATCGGTTGGGAAAAGGGCCATTTACAGTTGTGCCTGCGCGTGGAAGATTGACTCCATTACCGCACCTCGCAGGCAGGTACAGAGTGAGCCTCATTTTTCAGGAATTGCAGCAACTGGAAGGCGAACTTGAGCAAGCTGATTCGCCTTTGCATGCGGAACCCTTGCATTTGGAAGAGGACGAGTTCCTGCGCTGTATGGCCTTCAAGGCCGCGTCAATGGCGGAACCAGTGAACGCGGTACCAGTTGAAGAGCCCCTGTGGTCGCCAGACCAGAGGAAGGAATTCTTCAGCCCTGGCGGGTCGTACTGGGTGGCCAATGGCTGGAGCAGCATAGACCTGCCGGATTACTCTGCCGATCTTCAAGGCGTTTCCCGGGAAAGTTCGACTGAGGATTGCTTCTTTGATCGCTCCTCGGATCAACCCCGCGTCGAATCAGAACGGAGAGTTGTTCCTCATGGTTCTCTGCGGCCGATGGTGAACAGAGCCCGGACATCTGACGACCGCGCCAAGCTCATCAGACGTGAGCGGAGCCAAGGTGGCGTTAACACCGGCAAGAACGTCAACGTTGTGACGGTGGTTGCGATCGGCCTGATGGCTGTTTCTTTTGCAATGGGCCTCGCGCAAAGCCGTTCCGGCGCAAGAGTTCGCCGCTGATTCGAGCCCGACAATTCTCCTAAGCTAGCCCAGCCTTTCAATCCAACGCTATAGGCGATGGTGTGCCCGCGCGCCAACTTTTCAGTTCAATCAATTGGAATTCAGGCTGATGCACTCCATTGACGCCCCAAAAGCTGAAAATCGTGCAAATGCACCTCAAATGGTGCGTATTTGGGCGAAGGATTTACTCTATGATCAACGCTCCGGAAGTGATTTTCATCGGGGTGGGGAACTTGCGGGAACCCGGTCAAAAGGCGCTATCTGGTGATTTAGATCACAGTCTGCTGACCCCTGACGCCTTAAGGTAAAGAACGAGATGTACTTGATCTGGCTACGAGTTGCGGCGATTCTCTATGCGGCCGCAGGTATTACGGTCTTCCCCGCTGTGCTTTACGGCATTGTGCGCTGGCGGAAGACGACCGTACATCTCGGCGGCATGGCGTTCTTCTTTCATTTCGTCTCAGTTGTGGAAATGATGGTGCAAGCGCACCACTGGATGCCCGTAAGCGTCCGGGAAATCGAGTCATTGCTGGGATTTGCCGTTGCAGGACTCTTCTTCCTTGTCTGGTGGCTCTACGATGCCATCTCGCTGGGCGTATTTGCGCTTCCGGCCACGTTCTTTCTCGTTTTTGTGCCTGCACTCGGCCCCGGACGTTTTATTTTTCCGTCAGAAGGAGTCCGCCTTAGCTGGCTGGTGGCGCATATCATCGCGCTGCTGGTGGCCTACGCGGCACTATGCTTCAGTCTTCTTGCCTCGCTCATGTATCTGGTCCAGGAGCGCCGGATTAAGAGCAAGGTGCACTTTGGAGCCAAAGCGGGACAGAAGTCGTGGCCTGCGACATTCGATTGGCTACCACCTCTCGACACGCTGGAACGGGTAGCCCTGGCTACGCTGGAGTTTGGCTTTCCCTGCATGACGGTTGGCCTGATCATCGGGGCGGTGCTCACACAGGAAACGCCGCTCGGCGCCTCGTACTTTGAGGATCCGAAAGTGATCGCTTCATTCGTCAGTTGGGCAGTGTACGTACTTCTGCTCTTTATTCGCCGTAGTGCCGGGCTACGAGGCCGCAAGGCTGCGTATGTTTCCGGAGCCGTGCTTGTTGTAATGATGGCCGTGGTTGCCTTGAATTTCTTCAGCCACGTGCACAGGTTTGGATTCAGATGACGCTTGCGCTCATTGGTGTGAATCACAAGACCGCGCCCATTGAACTGCGCGAGCGCATCGCCATCTCTCGCGACGAGTTGCCGGAGACCACACGCGCCCTAGGCGAAATGCCCGGCGTGAACGAGTGCATGATTGTCTCTACATGTAATCGCGTAGAGATGATCGCATCGGTCGATTCCGAGAGTACGGATATGATTGAGTTTTTGCATCGCCGTTTCGGTATACCGCAGGCAGAGCTCGTGCCGCACATCTACGAGCACCGCGACCAGGAGGCCGTCCGCCACCTCTTTCGCATGGCCGCAAGCCTCGACTCCATGGTTGTCGGCGAACCGCAGATTCTGGGACAGGTGAAGGAAGCTTTTTCGGTTGCTAAAGCGTCAGGTACGGTGGCCGGGCAACTAGAGCACCTGCTGCAGAGCGCATTTGCGGCGGCCAAAAAAGCGCGTTCGGAAACCGGCATTGGTTCGAATTCAGTTTCTATTGCTTCGGTCGCCGTGGAAATGGCGCGCAAGATCTTCGGATCATTGCAGGGCCGCACGGTCTTCCTGGTTGGTGCGGGCAAGATGAGCGAGCTAGCGGCACGCCATTTGATCCAGCAGGGGGCAGGTACCGTCCTGGTTACGAACCGTACCTTCGAGCGGGCACGCCGCATGGCCGAGGAATTCGAAGGCACGGTTACGCCGACGGTGGTTGCATTTGAGGATCTTTACGAGACGGCCAGCGAAGCGGACATCGTGATCAGCTCCACCGGCGCACCGCATCACATCTTCCGCCCCGAGCACGGGCATGCGTTCCTGCAACGTCGCCGGAATCGCCCCATGTTCTTTATCGACATTGCGGTTCCACGCGATGTAGATCCGGCGATGAACAAGCAGGACGGCATTTTTGTTTACGACATCGACGATCTGCAGCAGGTTGCGGCTTCTCACATGGAAGAGCGCAGTCGTCAGGCAGTCGATGCGGAGACGCTTATCGAAAGTGAAGTGCAGCGCTTCCACGCAAGACAGCGTGCGGTCAACGTATCTCCTGCAATTGTGGCCCTGCAACGCAAAGCTGAAGAGATTCGCCAGGCGGAAATTCAGCGGATCCACTCGCGTCTTGGCTCATTGTCCGCGGAGCAGCTTGCGGCAGTGGAGGCACTTACCAAAGGGCTTGTGAACAAGTTCTTGCATCCGCCGATGCAAGCGCTCAAGCATGCGGCGCGTGAGGGCGATTCCGCAAGGCTCGATGCAGTATGCGAAGAGTGGGCGGTTTCAACAACGCTTATCGATCAGCCTGTGCGCGAACAGCAGCAGACCAAGCAGTCGGAACCTGCGGCGGAACAAGAGCCTAAAGTGGAGGCGCGGTCATGAATCTACGCATCGGAAGCCGCGGCTCGCAGTTAGCCCTTTGGCAGGCCAACCACATCGCCGCCTTGTTACGAGGCGAAGGGCATACGGTCGAAATCGAAATTATCAAGACGACAGGTGATCGCCTGCAGGAAGTGACGTTTGCGCAGGTCGGTTCCAAAGGTATGTTCACCAAGGAAATTGAGGAGGCCCTCGCTGAGGGCCGAATTGATCTCGCGGTGCACTCGCTTAAGGATCTTCCCACTGAATTGCCCGAGCCATTCGCTCTGGCGGCAACACCGCCGCGCGTGGATCCCAGGGACGGTTTTGTCTCGGTAAACTATACGACGCTTGCAGCATTGCCAAACGGAGCAAAAGTAGGCACCAGCAGCCAGCGCCGGCGCGCGCAACTGAAGGCTCTGCGGCCGGATATCGACGCCATCGAGTTCCGCGGCAACGTGGATACGCGCTTGCGGAAGCTGGCCGAAGGGCAAGTGGATGCGATTCTGCTGGCCTCTGCCGGTCTGGAACGGCTGGGAAAGACGGATTGGCTGCGTGAGCGGCTCGATCCGAAAGACTTCTGTCCGGCTGCCGGCCAAGGTTCACTTGCAATTGAAACCCGCAAGGATGACGCGGCCACGCTCGACGCTGTTTCATTCCTCGACCACGAACCGACGCGCTTTGCCGTGACCGTGGAACGTGCCGCATTGGCCGCACTTGGCGGCGGCTGTCAGGTGCCGATCGGCATTCATTGCATTGCGGGGATCGCGATTGCTGGTTCCGATGAGGGGCCCGAGGATGAGGTCTTTGCCGTCGTTGCATCACCTGAAACGGGAAATGCCATTCGTGTTCGCTATCGAGCAAACCGAAGTCTTGGCGCCGAGGCGCTGGGCCAGATGATCGCTGAAATGCTCATTGACGACGGTGCTGGACCCTTACTTGAGGCAGCCGGCGGAGCGGCGAAATGAATTCGCGTGCACTTGCCGGCCGTCGTGTGCTGGTGACGCGGGCTGCTCACCAGACGAGCAAATTGAGCGATGGTCTGCGCGCAGCGGGCGCTGAGCCCGTTGAAGTGCCTGTTCTTGAAATCTGTCCTCCCGGCAACTTTGAACCGCTTGACCGCGCATTGCGTCAGCTCGATGGCTACGATTGGCTCATTCTTACGAGCGCTAATACGGTGCGCGCCCTTGTGGAGCGCTCAGCGGCGCTGGGGCTTGCGTTTGAATCAGGTGGCTCGTTGAAGGTTGCGGCTGTTGGAGCAGCTACGGCTGCCGAAGCCAGCAATGCAGGTTTCAGAGTAGATGTAACGCCGGACAAGTACGTTGCTGAGTCGCTGATTGAGTCGCTTGCCGATCGTGCGACCGGCAAGAGGATATTGCTCGCACGCGCGGAGGTGGCGCGCGACGTGATCCCCGACGCGTTGCGTGCGGTGGATGCTCAAGTAGACATCGTTGACGCGTACCAGAACCGTATGCCGGAAACTGCTCCGGAACAACTTAAGCAGGCGCTGGCGATAGGTATCGATGCAGCGACTTTTACGAGTTCATCGAGCGTGGCGCATCTTGCCGATGCCGCGCTAGCGGCCGGATTGAGCTTTCCATTCGCGGGTGTCGCAGCAGTATCCATTGGCCCCATCACGAGCAAGAGCTTGCATGAAGCGGGATGGGAGCCGGCGATCGAAGCGTCGCCTTATGACATTGCTGGACTAATCCAGGCAGTTGTTCAGTTATTTGGACAAAAGCCGGTTGTGGCTACAAGACACGATCAATAGCGAATGCATTGGCAAAATCCCCCTACCGGGAGTCTAATTGGAAGTGTGGGCTGTCACCCCTGAGGATGTTCCATGTCTTATCGGAGACCTGCATTGCTCTGTCTCTTGCTACTGTGCGCTCTGCCGCTGGCTGCAAAGGAGAAGAAGAAGAAGGTTTTTCTCACAGACGATGTTCTTCAGGCCAGGAGCGTGTATGTGCTGGTTGATCCCTCCGCCGGCGTGGACGTCACCGACCCTTTGGCCAATCGGACAGCACGTCTGGGTGTGGAAGAGGCGATCAGGAAATGGGGCCGATTTGAGCTGGCAACGGATCCGTATTATGCAGATCTCGTGATCATGGTGCGCAAGGGAAGTGGAAAGGCGGCTAGGTCCACGGTGGGCGGGATTCCAATCAACAACGATCCTGTCATGATTCAGTCTCCAATGCCGGGCGGCATGCCGGATAATCGGCCTGTGAATCAGTCTCCAACGGGTGACCCATCGAATCCTCAACAAGCCGATTCCCCATCTCCGCAGCTCGAGATCGGAAATCCCGACGACATGATCGCGGTGTTTCGAGGCCACCGCGACAGGCCGACGCTATCTCCGGCGGTGTGGAGGTACTCGGCAAAGAATGCGCTGCAAGGTCCCAGTGTGCGGGCGGTTGAGGAGTTTCGAAAGGTGATTGAAAAAGAAGAGAAGCAGCGGGCGGACAAGCCCTGATTCATCAAAGTTATGGCTCAATCAATTCGCTTGTTCTGTGCGTCATCAGGTAGTGGCTCTTAAGAGATTGCGCGGCATTTATCGCCAATCTCAGTTTCGTACTTTCAGTCCCAGCAATTTTGGCCGTTGCAGCCAGGTCATCGACTGGACTGAGAATATCCTTAGCGATTCTGCGCAATTCTTTCCAGTCATGCCACGCACCGATTTGCGCTTTGGCGTACTCGAGCTCCTTCATGAACTCAATGTTGGCGCCAGCCATCATTTGCAGGAGGTAGCACAGCTCTTTGATCCTGATCCGGAATGCGTGAAGATTGCGGGCGCCGGGTTGGGACCAGGCACGGAGCTCGTCAACGATTTGGTACATCCTATGCGTAGCGGAATGAAAGTAGTGGACCTGATTTTCGATTTCCTTTGATAGTCGCTTGAGACAGCGGCGAACGGTTTTGCGATCCCGAGAAAGTGCGTTTACGAGCTCATCTGCTCTTTCTGCACGTATCAACTTAAGATGAACCAAGAGACGCCTGAAAGATTGATCTTGCGTGCGGCGCAGCAGTGAACGCACCTTGATTTCGAGTACGTCTATATCGCGTACATTGCCGGCGGCTCTGTGGAGGGGCTTGATGATCTTAAGTAGTCGGTGAGCATTTGCGCTCTCACGCGACATCAGAGCATCCCCTATGGCTTCAACGCGGCGCGAACGCGTTCGTAGATTGTGCACAGTTCTCTTGGACGGATTGCCGGTCAAATCTCGCAGCAATCTGCGCAATTCACGAATCGGCTTCTTAACTTGGCTTGGCTCCAGGTGCATCTTTTCTGAGCATAGGAGTCCAGGCTACCGTTGGCAATAGAATGCTGTGCTTTGATCTCAAAACTCGCCGGCATTCCCCAAAGGTATAAGTTTTGAAAATGCTTTAGATTAGGGAAGGAAATGGAATTTTAACGTGAACGGTATCTTGATTGTCGACAAGCCGGGAGGAATGACCAGTCACGACGTCGTGAACCGGCTGAGAAGGATCACCGGCGAGCGTTCGATTGGGCACCTTGGCACACTGGATCCGATGGCGACAGGAGTTTTGCCGTTGCTTTTGGGCAAGTTTACGCGTCTGGCTCAATATTTCTCCGCAGCCGAAAAGAGTTATACGGGGACGATTCGGTTTGGTTTCGCAACCGACACGTACGATGCCGAAGGCCAGCCCTCGGGGCAGGATTTGTGGAGCACGTTTGAACCGGAACTGACTCTCGATAGGATCGTTGTTGCTGCAGCACGGTTTCGCGGAGAGTTGGATCAACTGCCTCCGCCATATTCCGCGAAGAAGATCGAAGGCACTCCTGCGTATAAGTTGGCCCGCGAGGGCAAGCCGGTGGAACTCAAGACAGCGAAGGTTCGTATCGCATACTTTGAGGTCAAGTCGTTGGATGGTGCAGAAGCGGCTTTCGCCATGCGCATCAGCGCCGGCGGATATGTGCGCTCAGTGGCGCATGAACTCGGCCAGGCCGTGGGTTGCGGAGCACATTTGCGCAGTTTGCGGCGAACGCGGGCTGGAGGATTTCTGATCGAACAAGCAAAGACACTTGGAGAACTTGAGGCGGCAACCGGCAACATCGAAGCACTAGAGTCCCTATTTGTGCACCCGCGTGATGTACTAACAGAGATGCCGGCGGTCACCTGCGATATGTACTCGTTAAGCCGCATGAGAAACGGGGCGCAGGCGAATCTGCCGGAGTTTTCTCAAGCTCAGTTGGTGAGGGTATTCGCAGGACAAAGAGAACTGGTTGCGATTGCGAAACGCATTGCGGGCACGCTGTTTCAGCCAGTCGCGGTCATGGTTTGAGGCAAGGAGGGTCGGAGCCGGAGGCGAATACAATCTCTTGCTATCTATGCAGCAGAGGTTCCAGCGCGGGCAATAGTGTTGCGGCTATGATCTTTGAGCCCTTTGCCGTTGGATGGATTCCGTCGCGCTGAATGGTTCCCGAAACGTGAATCAAATCTTTGTAGATCATGGGAACCAAGGCGATGTGGTGTTCCGCGGCAAGTGTTTTGAAAACCTGATCGAACTGCCGTATGTAATCGGGGCCGTAGTTGGGTGGAAGCGTAATCCCAGCGAGCAGCACTTTGATATGCGCCGATTGGAGAGTGGAGATGACCTGATCCAAATTGCGGCGGGTCTGTTCGAGAGGCAAGCCCCTGAGCCCATCGTTGCCTCCGAATTCGACGATCGCAACATCAGGGTGAAGGCGCATGACTGACTGGATACTTGCAACGGCGTCTTTGGTGGTTGCTCCGCTAGTGCCTTGATTCACGACCCTGTAGTGATAGCCGCGGGCAGCGAGAAGTTTATTCAGCGCGTCAGGGAAGGATTGACCTTCAGGAAGTCCATGGCCGGCGGTGATGCTGTCACCGTAGCAGACAAGCACTGGAGTCGAGGCTGCAGGAAGCCTGGATGCAAGCAGTATGAACGAAATTGCAACAAGAAGTACGCGGCGAACGTCCACATAGATAGTGTAACTGTGTTCGGCGGCGGAGAAGGGCAAGGAAAACAGGAGGCCGGCTCGTGATTGAGGTTCGGGATGCAAAGAAGTGGATCCAAAACGGATCGAGGCGAGTGGATATCCTCAGGGGCATCTCGCTGACCATTCCTGCAGGCCAGTTTGTGGCGATCGTGGGCGCAAGCGGAAGCGGCAAGAGTACGCTGCTGGGATTGCTCGCTGGTCTGGATACACCCAGTTCCGGCGAGATCTGGCTGGATGGCACCCCAATCCATAATCTTGCTGAGTCGGAATTGGCAGCGGTGCGCGGACGCAAAATTGGTTTTGTCTTTCAGTCATATCAATTGATTCAAACATTGACGGCGCTTGAGAATGTTTTGTTGCCATACGAACTGAATGTGAAGGGAAATGGCATCGGCCATGCGCGCAGGCTTCTTGAAGCTGTTGGCCTGCAGGACCGCATGGATCACTATCCAATTCAGCTCTCAGGCGGGGAACAGCAACGCGTTGCGCTCGCGCGCGCATTTGTTGCAGAGCCCCCAATCGTAATGGCTGATGAGCCGACCGGAAACCTTGACTCGACGAATGGCCTCCTGGTGCTTGATCTGTTGCTTGACCGGAACAGGGCAGCGGGCACTACGCTCGTGCTGGTAACACACGACCAGGAAGTAGCGAGCCGTGCAGATCGAAAGATCGTTCTCAAGGACGGCATGATTGTGGAAGACACTCTGCCATTTGTCTCCGAGCCGGTTTTGGCGCGCAAGGAGCAACATGGCTGATCGTGCATTGGGATGGAAGCGAGCCGGAGCCATTGCCTGGCGCGATTTGAAGTCAGCGCCGGGCAAGTTTGCGTTTGTGGTTCTCTCTGTGGCAGTCGGTGTGGCCGCGCTTGTAGGTGTACGCGGATTGAGCGATAGCTTTCGCAAATCGCTTTCGACCGAAGCGCGATCGCTGATGGCGGCTGATTTGAGCGCGCGACTGGTGAATCTGCCCACTGAGGATGAACAAGACAAGATTGCGCAGATTGTGAAGCAGAGCAGTGCGAAGGGCGCGGACCGTCTTCGCACTACATGGACCACGGAGACCATGTCTATGGCATCGGTTCAGCCTGATCCTGTGCCTTTGCTGGTCGCACTTAAGGCGGTTGATCCTAACGAATATCCGTATTACGGAAAGGTCGATCTGGAACCTGCAATGAGTCTCAAGCAGGCTCTTGCAGGCGATTCGGCAGTAGTGGCCGACGAGTTCCTGATCCGGCTGAATGCGCACGTCGGCCAGACGATTCGCCTCGGAGGCAGGGAATTCAAAATCACCGCAGTTCTTGAGCAAGAGCCGGATCGCATTACAGCCAGTGCCGGTCTGGGACCGCGGGTGATGATTTCGCGAGCGTCACTTGCGAAGACCGGCCTGATTGCGCCTGGCAGCCGCATTCGCGAACGGCTTTTGGTGAAGCTGCCGGCGAATGCCAGTGGTGGACTTCCTTCAGACGCAGAGATTGAAACAGTTCGTGGTCGGCTGGAATCGGCGCTGCCTGATACTGAAGTGCAGGATTATCGCGAAGGCAATCGCTCCCTCACACGCGGACTCGATCATGCAACGGCAATTCTGAGTTTAATCTGCCTTGTCGCTATGGTGCTGGGTGCTATCGGCGTCGCCATGGCCATGCACGCTCATCTCGAGCAGCGGATGGATATGCTGGCGATCCTGAAGGCGATGGGTGCAAATTCCGCGGATTTGTTGCGCATATTTCTGTTGCAAACGCTTGGGCTTGGGTTGGCCGGCGGATTGCTTGGCGTAGCCGCGGGCGTTGGTGTAATGGCTGCGCTGCCCGCGGCATTTGGCAAATTGCTCTCGTTCCATTTTGTACTCGACTTTCCCTGGAAGTCGGCGCTGGCTGGCTTGGGCATGGGTCTGCTGACTACTTTGCTTTTTTGCCTTCCGCCGCTTCTGGATGTGCGTTCTGTCAGGCCTGTGCTTGTGCTGCGCCGTCTGGTGGAACCCGGGCCGGAGGGAGTAAAAGGCTGGTTAGCAAAATGGTGGTCACGCAGGCTGCAATTGGCTATAGCTGCTGCGGTGGTGGCGCTGCTCGGAGCTATCGCATGGGCGCTCTCCGATTCGGCGAAAGTTGGTTCAGCGTTTGCCGCTATGTTTACAGCAGCTTTGCTTGTTCTGTTAGCGCTTGCTGCTTTGGCATTGTGGGCAGTGCGAAAGGTGCTCGACAAAGTCCGGCTGCGCATTCCATCGTCGCTTCGCCACGGACTGGCAAATCTGTATCGGCCCGGAAATCAATCTGCGCCGGTGCTGGCCGCGTTGGGGACTGGAGTGATGCTGATTCTGTCCGTATACCTGATGCAATCGCAGGTGTTGCGTGAATTGCAGCTGACGGCATCGCCAAAATTGCCCAACATATTTCTCATCGACATGACACCGGATGAAGTGCCGGGCATCAGGGACTTTTTTGCGCATCAACCGGGCGTGACCCAGGCGCTGAACCTGATGCCTGCGGTGACGGGGCACTTCAATTCCGTTGACGGGCAGTCCGTCGAGGACATGAAGGGGCAACACTATCCGCGGCGGATGTTGCAGCAGGCGCAGTTGACCTGTTCCGATGTTCCCCCCGAGGGAGACAGCATATCGCAAGGTGCCTGGTGGAAGGATCCAAACGCGCAGGAACTTGCGATGGATGAAGGCGTGGCGCGGCGCATTCATGTGAACGTGGGTTCTAACGTCGAACTGGAACTGGGCGGTGTGGCGCGAACTCTGAAGGTAGGAGCGATTTACAGGGCGGACGGCCAACACCTGGGAGCGCGGGTCGCATTTGTGATCCCAACGGGTTTGGCAAAAGACATTCCTGCGACATGGTATGGCGGCGTCCACATGGATCCTCAAGAGGTGGCCACAATGGAGCGGGCGTTTTTTGCAGCGTACCCAACCGTGACAGTGATCAACATCGCTGATGTACTTGACCGTATCGCGAGCCTCGTCGATCAGATCACTCTGGTGGTGCGGGCACTGGCAGGCTTCTCCATATTGGCCGGACTTATGATCCTAGCCTCGAGTATTGCGAGCACGCGATTTAAGCGAATGCAGGAGGCGGTTGTGCTGAAAACACTTGGCGCCACACGGATGCGAATTGTTCGCACCTTCAGCGTGGAGTTCAGCGTGCTTGGATTGCTGGCTGGAATCGTAGGCGTCATTTTCGCAAATCTTCTTACCAGAATCTTGCTGCATCGACTTGAAGCCGACTTCGTCATTCAGTGGGGTGCCACGGCAATTGCGCTGGTGGGGACATCGGTTCTGGCTATGGTTACCGGTTGGGTGGCGAGCTACCGCATCCTAGGATTGCGGCCGCTTGAAGTGCTTCGTGACGAGTAGTGTTCAAACGCGCTCGGAGGCAGGACGCGGTTTGACCGAGGCCGGGATAGCCCTTATCATGAATAAGATGGCTCGTCAGGTCCGGCATTCAGCGGGACTCGAGCCAAGCCGGCTGCAAGGCCCACCTCGATTGTGCTTGCTGCCCCCTCGTTCAACGGCAGGACAGCTGACTCTGGATCAGCATATCGGGGTTCGAATCCCTGGGGGGCAGCCAAAGAATAGATCTAAAGGGTTTAGCAAAGTCCGCCAAAGTCCAGACGATTCCACACAAATTACTGATTCTATTTAAATATGAGACCAGCGTGGTCCAGGTTGGACCGGCTACAGCCTTGTCATTTTGGGGGTATCTTTGGGGGTACGTCAAAAGTGCCCCCATGGAGCGTGGAGGGTATCCATGCTGGATTTATAACGTAAACCTTATATTAATAACGCAAATGGTTCCCTGGGGGCGCTATGAGCCCAGAATTGAACTAGAACTGCATTCATCACTATTCTTGCCACAAAAGCGGAATGGGCCGGGACTGTAAGATGGTGTAGGATTCCTCCAACCGAAATGAAACCGATAGAACAGGATGGCGCGGAAGTGCTGAGGCAAGAGACGCTTGAAGCGTACCGAGAGCTTTCTGGCGCACTTACCTCCTACGCACGCCGTCTAACTCCCGATGTGGGGTTGGCTCAGGATGCGGTTCAGGAGACTTTCCTGCGCTTCTTCCTTGTACGTATGCAGGGCGAGACCATCAGAAATCCTTCGGCATGGTTGCATCGTGTGGCGCACAATTACATCTGCGAGTCGGTGCGCTCTTCGGCGGTGCGGGCTTGCGTTTCTCTAGATGAGGAAGCGCTCGGAAAAGCGCAGGTAGCTCCGGAAATCGCGAGTTTTGAGTGGGAAGAAGTCTTCAAGAGTCTCCTGGCGCCGCGCGAGTTCGAATGTCTACGGCTGCGAACAGAGGGGCTAGACTATATAGAAATTGCGCAAGCAATGTCGATTCGACCGGGAACAGTGGGAGCCCTTCTACATCGAGTAGGCCGGAAAATTCGTCTCACGCGTGAGCCAAGAGGGAGACAGTGATGGAGCGACTGAATCTATTAACAAAGATCGACGGCGGCGCCTCGCCATCGCTCATTTCTGCCGACGGGTCCGGCGATGACTTGGCAACTGATGAGCTCTCCAGGAAAATGCTCTCATGGAGTCGTCTTTGGTTTGGATCCTCCGGCGGCTGCGAACCTACCGAAGAACATAACTTGGTGCGAGAGCGCCTACTGTCCTGGTTAAGACTCTGCATTGGTCAGCAAGCTAGCGACGTCATGGCGAGCCGCGGGGAGGATGTCTCCCTTGCAACATCCACGCCTTTGCTGACCGCATTACTGGGGCGCCGGGCAATGCGCGAGCTCTCACGGCGTGTACTGAATGACCTGTAGGCTCGCCTGATGCCGCGTTTCGTTCTATGGACCTGGAGAGTATGCGCTATCCACTATGCGATTGGTTTGGCTGCCTATCTATATTTCCTGGTCACTGGCAGCTATCGCTATTTGACTTGGTACTTTTTGGTTCTCGGTACGCTCTTCTTTCTGCTGACCACAGCCGCCGAATTCTATCTCGCATTTGAATGCCGGGCAGGCTTTGAAGCAGATGAGCCTATGCGAATGGCGTGGACATTTATCGCTTTGTCGTCTCTCGCTCGATTTGTGGCGGCGGCTCTGATTTCTCTGGATCATTGGCGCGGCGCCTCAATACCAGGAAGCACGTCTTCGGTCCTCATGGTGATTTTACCGGGGGGACTCGCACAAACCGGCAAAGTGGTAGGCGGACCACTGTCGATGGTACTGCTGACGGTTGCTTTGAGCCGCATCTTGCGCATCCAGCGCAAGTTTGGTGTTCTGCGCGGGTTGACGCGTGCAGACCTGTTGCTCATCGGTCTGATCGGCGCCATCCTGCTTGGCGAATTTGCAAACGTTGTGCGATATCTAGGTCCCTCATATCAGGATCCATCTTTCACCAAGGCTATTCTCTGGCTCAGTGATCCGTTGCTGTGTTTCCTGCTGGTCCAAGCCATACTGATTCGCCGGTCTATGATTCGTGTCGGACTGGGCCTAATTTCGAAATGTTGGGAGATGTATGTAATCGCGATCGTCACAACGCTCGCTGGGGATGCTTCGATATGGGCAACAGGTAAGGGCCTGCTTTCTGAGCCGTTGATTGCTTTGTCCTGGTACATCTGGTTCTTCTCCGCAGCAGCATTCGCGAGCGCACCAGCTTATCAGCTAGCGGCTATGACGCTGCCACTCCATGAAGGTGCTTTACATAAATCCTGAAGAAGAGCAACTTGTTCGAATATTTTCTATCGATACTGTAAAGAAATATTGGCTACGTTTCATCCTAGATGGGGGTAAATTACGAGCATATAATTGTCGCATCAACAATCCGCGGCAGGTTGCATAAGTGCACTATTTCCAATATAGTGCGCCACTATTTGAAGAGAAATGGGTGTCGATCCTTGCCCTCCAGCGGTTTTCTGTAAGGATTACTATGATGTGTCCAAGTTTTGTGGGCCGATTCTTCTGCATTTATTTTTTGTGGGCCGCTATATCAGGATGGTGCCAGGCAACATCCGGTTCAATTGCTGTGAATCTGAGGGATCCGCAGGGGGCCCTGATTTCACGAGCCAACATCGAAGTGACCTCCCAGGAAACTGGGCTGGTCAATCAGACCGAGACCGATTCTACTGGTATCGGACGAGTAAATAATCTGCCACCTGGTCACTACGTTGTAAGCGTTCAGCAGGCAGGCTTCAGCCCTTTCTGTACTCGGCCGATCGAATTGCATATCGACGAGAAACTCCGTGTCGATATTACTCTCAAGCTGGGTCAAGCGACCGAAACAGTCGTCGCCAGTGACATAGTGCCGCTGATGCAGACACAAAGCGCAGCCACCGGCCAGGTCATCACTACTTCCGATATTGCCAACATGCCGTTGCTCGGCCGGGATTTTACGGACCTGATGCTCCTGGTTCCCGGCGTGGTGCACGGGGAAGGCGGCAACACGGTCAACCTTTCGGTCAATGGTCAACGCGAATTTGGCAACTCCATCCTGTTGAACGGAGTGGAAGTAACCGGAAATCGAAACAACGACACCAACCTCCGCCCAAGCGTGGACGCAATGCAGGAGTTCAAAGTCGTCACCTCAGATTACGCTCCCGAATTCGGACGTGCCTCTGGCGGGGTTATTCTCCTCGAGACCAAAGGCGGCAGCAACCAGTTTCACGGTACGGCTTATGAGTTTTTTCGGCCAAACAATACAGCGGCCGCGAGCTATGCCTTTTCCAAATCCGAAGTAAATCGCGCCTCACAGCTCAAGCAGCATCACTTCGGCGCCAGCATCGGCGGACGGCTGCGCAAAGACCGGGAATTTTTCTTCCTCAACTACGAAGCCAGCCGGTTAAGGAATGCGGAAATTTACGAAACCACCGTACCCACACTCGATCAAGTGAGCTTCCTGGCAGACGGCAGCGCCGATCTATCGCGCCTAACTGATCCGTACACCGGAAACCAGATTCCAATCTTTGATCCCTACTTCTTCAAGGCCAACTACTACGCTCAGCAATATCAGGGCAATATCATTCCGTCCAGCGTAATAAGTCCTGGCGGCAAGATGATTCTCACTCAGATGTTTCCCCGCCCGAACAACTCCAACAGGTTTTTCAATAACTACACAGCAACGCAGCGAATTCAGAGCCATGGCAACACTGGCAATTTGCGTCTTGACGAACGCCTGTCTTCGCGCGATCGCCTCACGCTCACTTATGATGTAGCGCAATACGAGAGCAGTACCGGCGATCCGTATGCAGGATCGGGCACACTGCCCAATGCAGGCGGAGGCGATTCAGGCGACCACTACTGGCTTGAGAATCAGTCGATCGGTCTTTCCTGGGTGCGCACGCTTGACGCGAACCTGCTGAATGAACTGCGTGCTTCCTATCTCGTTGCACCACTGGAAGAACACAGCCTCGTCGACGGCACTCGGCTTGCGGACAAGCTCGGCATCGACAACGCCAACCTCGCCAGTTTTCCAGACACCTGGGGCTTTCCGCAGATACAGTTCGAGACGGGCGCCATCACTGGAGGCTCCACGTGGAAGCCGCTATCCTTCAGGGACAAGAACCTTCAGGTGGCCGATGCAATTTCCTGGTATCGCAATCGTCATTCGCTGAAGATCGGATACGAGTATCGCCATCTGAATTCCACCCCGAACTTCTCGCTCTTTCCCACGCCATACGAGTACATCGGTGGGGCATATTCCGCAATGACCAGCGATCCGACCTACACGTTCTATCAGAGCAATGCATATTATGGAACCGGAGGCAGCGAGATTGCCGATCTGCTGCTCGGTATTCCCTACGTTGTGATGCAGGGTTTGCAACTGACCAAACCGCACACGACTAGCAACGAGCAAACCGCGTATTTGCAGGATTCATGGCAGGTTACCAATCGCCTCAACTTGAACTTCGGCATTCGCTACGAGTACCGTCAACCTTACGTAGATGTCAACAACAACGCCTCAAACTTTGACCGTAGCTCCCTCAATATATTGATTGCGAACCGCGGTTCGAATAGCCGTTCACTGGTCGATTCCAATAAGGCAGATGTAATGCCGCGCTTTGGCGCCGTATACCTGATCGATAACATGACGACAGTGCGCGCCGGATTCGGTACCTTTTATACTGCCGAGAACGATGGCCGCGAAGATATTCTTACCAAGAACTATCCATTCTTTACGCAGAGTGAATACGTCAACTCGCCCTACAATTTTGTCTACAATCTGGATACGGGAATTGCGCGCACGACGACCGTGAATTTATCAAGTGGTGTCTCCAGCATTGATTTAACCAGTGTCCCAGAAGCAGCGAACGCGACCGTATACTCCGAGCCCAGGAACTTTCCCGACGGTTACTCCGAGATGTACAACATGACCTTCCAGCGGATGCTGCCGAAGGACATTTCCCTTGAGATCGGCTATGTTGGAAGCCAGTCACACAAGTTGCCCTACGCCGTGGGCAACTACAACGTAAGTGATCATCTTTCAAGCAAGATTGGCAAGGTACAAACGCTGCTTCCAGTCGGCAAGAGCAACTATAACTCCCTCCAGGCTATGCTGGAGCGGCGCTACGCCAATGGCTGGAGCATGCGGGCGGCATATACCTATGCGCACAGTCTGGATAATGGCCCGGCTCCCTTTGATTTGAAAAGCAGCTCCGCGCCTCAGAATCCATTCGATCTTGATCAGGAGTACGCAACATCGGCCACCGATGTGAAGCACAACCTCACGCTGAGCAGCCAGATCGAATTACCTGTCGGACGGGGAAAGCGCTATCTCCACTCTGCGGGACCTCTTGTCGATACCCTGGTTGGCGGATGGCACCTGAACTCTATTGCCTCGTTTCACACAGGTAGACCGGTCAACATCGTCTCAAATGCGGGATATGCCGACTATCCGGGGCTGCGGCCTGATCTGGTGCCTGGTCAAAATCTCACTCTGCCGCACCATAAGCGCACGATCAAGGAGTGGTTCAACACTGCGGCCTTCACTGACGCGCCGGGGCAGAACAACAGCAATCCCATTCCTGGCAATGCGGGACGAAATCTCGTTCGCGGTCCTGGCTACACCAATGACGACTTTTCGCTTTTCAAGAATCTCTCCCTTTCGCAAAGGATGAATCTGCAGTTCCGTGCGGAGGCCTTCAACCTGCTCAACACCCCTCACTATGGCAATCCGAATGCCAGCCGCAACTCTGGCGCCTTTGGTTCCATCACTTCCGCCAGTGGTCTGCGCATCATGCAGTTTGCACTCAAGCTCATCTATTGAGAGGGCGCAAACCTATACTGGCGTGCGCGCCTGAATCGTCGCTTATTGTTAGCGTGCTGCGCCATGGGAACCGCACATTACTTTAGTTACCGCACTTGTGCTGTCCGTTTAACAAATTATTTGCCACGTGTAAAGAAACAGCGGACGCATCGCCTCATATAACTGACGAGAAAGGGCAGAGGGCATCGTCGCTTGATTGAGATTGGAGCATAAGTGTCCCTGCCTCGCGAGTTTACTCTCCCCAAAGAGAGCGGGTTGGGTATGCTGCGGCAGCTACGAGATCTAGTAGCGAATGCAAAGAATCTGGTCCCCAGGTTACGACGTCTCTGACGTCAAGGAGAAAGTTTAAATATGACTCATAATCACACTAATTTTAGAAACGCCTATTCGAAATTTCTCCAAGGTGCAATTGAGCCAAGAGCGGCTCTCCTTCGCGGGCTGAATTCGAAACACAAGGCCTAACCGCCAAATGCAAAGCGGACAGTTCAGTTGCCGTTCGCCATCAACGAGTAAAGAATCGCAAACGTTGGGTCCAAGGGCGGGGTTTCTCTCCAGGGTTTGGCAAGGCATCGGAGGTCCTAAAGAGGCATGGTAATCGGCGAGAGCAAGTGGCGCAGAAGAGAGAAGACGGTCACCTGGATTCGCGGCCTGCAGCATCCATTTTGCAGATCCCGGTCGGAGGAGGGGCAGAGCCTCGTCGAATTTGCACTGGCGTTTTCGTTATTCATCTTCTTAGTCTTTGCAGTGTTTGATTTCGGACATTTGTTTTTCGTGGTGATGGACGTTCAGAACGCCATTCAAGAGGCCGCGCGATATGGTTCGACGGGCAATCATCTGCCGGATCCGAAAAATCCTGGTAAGACTCTATCGAGAGTGACCTCTATCATTAATACCCTCGAGGATGATGCAATAGGCGTGCAATTTTCAAACATTCAAATAACAAGCTTGAACGGTGGCTCAGGGAGTGGCGGCGGCCCGGGGGACATGTTAACTGTCACGGCGACCGTCAACATGCCTTTGATGACGCCTGTGATCGCGCAGATGTTTCCAAATGGAAAGTATAAATTTAATGCGAGTATCACGATTAAGAATGAGCCCTTTCCACCCGGTCAAACCCAGTAGATCTGGAGCGCGGATATGATTGAGCGGTTTATCAAAGGCCGGATATGCGCAAAGCGTTCTGATGATGAGCGAGGAGCAGCCCTCGTTGAGCTGGCGCTGTGTGTGCCTATGCTGCTTGTTCTGGTCTTTGGGCTCATCGATTTTTCGCAAGTAATTTTTGACTATCAAGTGATGACTGGTTTATCAAGACAAGGCTGTAACCTTGCTTCCCGCGGGACGAGTCTGGCAGACACGGCGTCGGCACTCGTAAGTCAGGGCGCCTCTCTCAATATCGGCACGAAAGGAAGAATTATCGTGACCGCAGTAACGGCCGATTCCAGTGGCGTTCCTCGAATTGCAGACCAGGCAAAATCGACAACTGGTATATCGGTAATCAGCCGGATTGGCTCAGGAAATGGGAACACAGCCAATATGCCGGCGAGCGCCACCACAGTGTTGAATGCCGGGCAGACGCTGTATGTCGTTGAGATATTCTGCACCTATAAGCCAATGACACCGATCGGCAGTTTGCTCAAGACATCCCTCAATTCCACATTGTATGACGCGGCGTATTTTTGAGAGGAGGATTAAATGCGGTTCATTCGAGGTCTGAATGCGGTCAAGAAAGAGAGCGGGCAGATCATGGTTTTGTTCGTCCTCCTGCTGCCTCTCTTAATTCTCTTTACGGGGTTTGGAATTGACTTTGGCTTTGGATTTCTCACAAAGGCCAAGCTTGCGAAAGCGTCTGACGCAACCGCATTAGCAGTTATGAGGAACTTAGGCCTCGGTCAATCTTCGGCTACCGCAATCGGACAAAGTGTTTTCGCCATGAACTACAATGCCAACTGGTCATTGAATGCTACAGCTCCCAATGTGAGCATTACGTATTCATCGGACGCCTATGGCGATCCCATTGTCAATATTTCCGCCACCGCCAAGATCCATACCTTCTTCATTTCACTTGCGGGCTATAAAACTCTCACCGTAGCCAGCTCATCTCAGGCGACGCGCCCACCCGTTATCCTTTCGCTGATTCTAGATAAATCAGGCTCGATGAAACTCAACGGCGGATCAACGGCCTTGTCTCCCTCGGTGCAGGATTTTCTTGGCTACTTTATTGAAAGCATCGACCGGCTCGGAGAGATAAGCTTTTCGTCGATCTCAACTCAGGATGTTGCAATCACCAAAACCTTCCATACGCCCATTAAGAACTCCTTGAAGAACATGGCGTTCGGCGGAGGTACTTACGCGCAAGGTGGACTGCTGGATGCACAGAGTCAAGTCAATGGCGTGTCATCCCCACCTCCAAATGCCGTGAAGGTTGTCGTCTTCTTCACAGACGGCTGGGCCAACACCAATCAGGACAAATTGAAGGGTAGCCTTGTGAACTACGGAGGCTGCTCCCCAGATGAAGGTGCGGTCGGTTGGTGCAGTGCATTCTTCTGCATGGACCCGAAGACCGGAAACACAGACTCCTACACAATTGGGAGCTCGGGCTCATGTAACGGTACCAGCAAATTTACTGCGCAAGACCCAAGCATCAAGAACCCCGCCACGCTTAATTGGGACAATGTCAGCACCGATGCTGAATATCGTGCGGTCCAATTAGCCAACGCGATGAGAGCTCAGGGAATAACGGTTTACTCAATTGGTTTGGGAGATAAGATAGACAAAAAATATCTTCGGGACCTTGCAAATGACCCTGCGAGTTCACAGTACGACTCTAGCCAGCCATCCGGGCTGGCGGAGTTTGCTCCTACGGCGGATGACTTGGATTCGGCATTCCAAACGATTGCTTCGAAGATCCTGCTACGCTTGACGCAATGAAGCCGTGGAGCGGCGAACTCAAAGAGTCTTAACGTTTTCTGGAAGCAGGTGTCCTGCTTCAGCAAACCAGAGGTCATACCAGAGGGGAACTCAGGACGCTTACGCTATAGGCGCCAATCGACCGTCAGAGGCGGATAATGTTGATGGTTATGCGTTCACCGTATCGATTCTGAACACATGTGCGAAGTCACAAGGCGGTTTTGAGGGTAAGTTCACTATGACACCCTCAGCACTTTGCGACCACTGAAGATTTGGTTCCGATCCAAGAAGACCGATCCTGGCGATTCGTCCCGAGAAGTGCGGCGAATTTGACGCAATTGATTTGATTACGATTTTTCCGTCCTGCGGCCAGGCTAGTGCAATTGCGTAGAGTGTGTTTCCCTTTGTCGTAAACCGGATATCGCCGGGAACGTAGCTCGGAAGAGCGCCGTAGGGCTTTTCGCCACCGGCCATGGTGGGACCCTCACCGTGGATTTTCCAGGGACGAGTGGAATAGATAGCCTCGCTGTTCAGCCCCATCCAGAGTCCGAACTGATCCAGAAACGCGAGTTCGTCGTCGTCGGGTCTGCCGTGTCCGGGTAGCGGAATATTCAGCAGCAGATTGCCGTTCTTGCTGACTACGTCCACCAGGAGGTGCACCATTGACTCAGGAGTGCGGTACTTGTGGTTTTCGTAGATCCAACGGCTGTAATGCCAGCCTCCAATGCAGGCGTCGGTTTGCCACGGAGCAGGTTGGATTTCACCGGCCTGGCTCATTTCGAAATCCCGGACCAGTGTGCTTCGAACAGCCTGGGGGACGTTCTTAATGTTAAAGATCGCATCGAGTCTGCCTTTGTTTCGCAAGATATTGGAATTGTAGTAATACGCCATGATTGGGGGTGTCAGTTCAGGAATGCCGAGCCACACATCAAGTTTTCTGCCTGACGGGGCGCCCGCATCGAAGTCCCAATCGCAATTGTCATCGAAATATAAGAGATCAGGATTGTACTGATCGATCACATCCTGAACGCGCAGCATGAAATCGTCGACAAATTCGGGGCAAGGATCGTTGCCGGCGTGGGGGCGCCCATTGATTTGCGACGGGTCCAGGCCCTGCCACCACTTGCCAGTTCCGTCTTGTTTTGTCATGACGCCATCGTACGGAACTCCCTTGAGCGGGCCGGTTTCGTCGCTTCCGTAACGAACGGGCATGAACTCTCTCCAAACGCGGCCGGGGGTTCCATGAAACGTGATCCCAAACCGAAGCCCATGCGAGCGGGCGATTTTTTCCCAAGTCCCGACGATGTCTTTACGCGGGCCGACATTGACGCTGTTCCAAGGCTGATGCTTCGAATTCCAACAGTCAAAATTGTCGTGATGATTTCCAAGCGCAACGAAATATTTAGCGCCAGCCTTCATGTAGCGTGCAATCAATTCTTCAGGTTGCCAATTTTCTGCATGCCATAGATGGCAGATGTCCTTGTAGCCAAACTGCGAAGGATGCCCATAGGTTTTTACATGGTAGTTGTATTGGGAACTGCCTTGAATGTACATGCCTCGTGCGTACCAATCGCCCTGCTCAGGAACGCACTGCGGACTCCAATGAGCCCAGATTCCGAACTTTGCGTCGCGAAACCAGTCGGGGCATTCATACGACTTTAGCGACTCCCAGTGGGGTTGAAAGGGACCGGCCGTCGAAGCTCCAGCGAAGTTGATGCCGGGTTGTGATGTATCCCGATCAGAGTGCTGACCTAGAACCCTGTTTGAAACTGCGAGAATACTGGCGCTGCCAGCAATGAATTTCCTTCTGTTGAACACGCCAAGACTACGTTTCATTCCGGAACTCCTGTGTATCGAATTACGATCCAGTTTTACTATTATTTCGAGAAAGTTATCGATAACGTTGCAAGTGCATAGTGTAGATCGTTCTGACAACAAGGTGTCAAGTGCAACTTATAGAAATGTCAGGACCAAATGATGTTGGCGTGTTGTGCGAGTCGCAGCTGCAATGGATATACGGGAACATCGTTCATCGTTCCGCGGGCTGGGATTCAGGATTTGCTGAATGGTCGTCCCTTTACGATGCCTACACCTTCGCGCATGGTGAAAAGCTGACCTGCGGCGAGAGCGGGATATTTCTCAACAAGTCCGAGAGGCCAATGTATTTCAATGTCGACCGTTGTTGCAGCGCCAAGGCCGAAGTGTAGGCGAGGATCACTGGCGGAAAGATAACTGGACTGACTCAGCACTTCCTGCACCTGCACCTTGCCACCGTAGTGAACGAGAACGCGCGCTCCAATGGCGCTGCGGTTGCTCTTTACTCCCTCGAGACGTATCTTGATCCAGTTGTTCCTGGCAGGAGCGTCGTTGCGCAACAGCGTGGGCGGCTCATTGACGTTCATGATCAAAGCATCCATATCTCCGTCGTTGTCGAAGTCGCCAAAAGCCATTCCGCGGCCACAGTGGCGGGCAACGATGCCGGGACCGGCTTCGGAACCTAACTCTAGAAAAGTGCCGTCGCCTTGATTGCGAAAGAGGATGCAGGGAGTGCGAAGAGCGTACTTGGGTGAGAGGCGATTGAGTTCGGGATAAACGGAGCCGGTGCTGATGAGGATATCCGGGTAGCCATCGTTGTCAAAATCAACCAGGCCCGCACCGAAGCAAGTGTAACGAGTTTCGCTGTTGAGACCAGCCCGAATCGTCACATCGTCGAAATCGCCTTTGCCATCGTTGGTGTAAATACCTGGGGCCTGATCGAGAATATGGGTCTTGACGAGATCGGTGTGCCCGTCCAAGTTGTAGTCGCCTACACCCACGCCCATGCCACTCATCTGACGACCGTCGGCACTGAGCGCGACGCCACGAATCAGGCCCTCCTCGCGAAAGGTACCGTCATGATTGTTCATCATCATCAAGGATGGTGTGGAATCGCAGGCCACGAAGATATCCGGCCACCCGTCCTCATCGGCATCGAAGCCAATCGCTGTGAGGGCATATGATCCGCGGAATTCGTTGACCTTGGATTCCTTCGACACGTCCGTAAAGGTGCCATCACCATTATTGCGGTAAAGGTAGTTTTGGGCCTTGGGCAGACCGTTAGGACCACAGTTGACCGGCACGTTTTCATAGTTGCAGTTGACCACAGAGAGCGAGGGCTTGGGAGCGGTGGCCAGATCAATTTCAAGATAGTTGGCGACGAAGAGATCGAGGAAGCCGTCGCGGTTGTAATCCACAAAGGTGCATCCGCTACTGAAGCGTGTCTTCGGGTGAAGAAGGCCGGCTTTCTCGGTGACATTTGTGAAGGTACCATCGCCATTGTTTCGATAGAGGCGATTCTGGCCATAGTAGGTGAGGAAGAGATCCTCGAAGCCGTCGTTGTTATAGTCTCCTACGCAGACGCCCTGCGCCCATCCGATATCCACCAAACCGGCTTTAAAGGTCACATCTGTGAATGTTCCATCACGATTGTTTTTGTAAAGGCGATTAGTGGCGCTTGTAGGCGTGTTTTCAAGCCGCCGGCTACTAAGGATGAAGATGTCTATCCATCCGTCGTTGTCATAGTCAAAGAAAGCGCAACCGGTTGCCATTGACTCAATGATGTAAGTGAAACTGTCCTCTTCGCCGCAAATAGTAGGCTCAGTCAAACCGGCGGCGTGCGCCACGTCTACAAAACGCGAGAAGGGTGGAAGAGGCTTTGTCGCAGCCGGCGCTGCGCTGAGCCTGCAGGAGAGCAATGAGCTGAGCATTGAAGCCGGAATAGTCCGCAGCAGTTCGCGGCGAGTCCAGGAGCCTGATGTCTTCTTGCTCATTGTTGCAGGTATTCTCCGGGAACGACATTGTTGTCGAACATTAGTGCTGTGCCTGGCCGGCGAGCAGATTCTTGCGGAGTTCAAGCCCTGCACTGTTATTTGGATCGATCTCGAGTGCACTCTCGACCGCTTGCAGCGCGTCGGGAATCCGTGACTCTGCCGCAAGTGTAGCGGCAAGAGCAATCCATGCCTGCGTATAACCGGGAGACGCTTTTACAGCCGACCGGAACTGTTGTTCGGCATCGATTGTGTTGCCATTGCGGGATTCCAGAATACCGAGTTGATATTGAGCCAAAGAAAACTTTGGATCGATCGTCACCGCCTGTTCCAATGCGGTTCGTTCGCCGTCAATGTCCTTGAGTTCGCTCAAGACAAGTGCCAGCTGGTAGCGCAATCCTGCGTTGTCAGGCAGAGCTGCAATGGCCTCCCGGTAGAGCACGGCGGCCTTTTGAGTGTCGCCCGAACGTTCTGCTTCTGCGGCCTGCGTCGACTTCTGTGCTGCAATGGTGTGGTCGGACTTATCTTTCACTTGTTTTTGATAGAGAACCAACTGCTGCTGCGCTGCATCCGTTTCACCCAGCTTGCGCAGAACCTTGGCCAATTCGAAGTGGCTCTCGGGCTCTGTCGGGTCGAGTTCGATTGCCCTTTGTAATTGCTCTTTCGCGCCGGGGTAGTCTTGTAGCTGTTCCAGGGTATATCCGAGATTGTAGTGAGTGCTGTAGTGGTTCGGAGCGAGCCTTGCCGATTCCTCAAGGTGTTTGCGCGCACCTGCAAGGTCCCCGCTAATGCGTTCCAGCACTCCGTTCAAATAAAGAAAATCCGCATCATGCGGAGCGTGTGCAAGAAGCTTGCGAGCCAGAGGGGTGGCAGTCTGGTATTCCGCATTGAAGACCAACATGCTCAGATATATGCGTTGAGCCTCAATATCTTTAGGATTGCGGCGCGCCATTTGCTCCGCAACTCTAGCGGCTTCATCAAAGCGCGAAAGCTTTACGTAAATAGATGCGAGCGATGACGTAAGTGCCGCCGAGTCGGGGTAGGACTTGAGTCCTTCGGTCAACACGAGAGCAGCGTCGTTGAACAATCCGGCTCTTCCGTAAGCTGTGGCGAGATCAAGCATGAGGTTTTCATCGAGTTGCACGTGCGTAAGTTGGGCGATGACCGTCTCGTTGTCGCCCGCTTGAAGAAGAATCCTGGCGATTCCATCCATGGCCATCCTGGAGTTGGGGTTTATCCTGAGTGCCGCCTGCCACTCGACGAATGCATCCTTGTTTCGCCCCAGTTCCGCCAAGGCTGAAGCAAGCAAAAGATGCACCTGTTCTTCTTGTGGGTGCTGCTTAACCGAACGCTGAAGGGGAACAATGGACTCCGCCAGTTTTCCCGCGGTGTAGAGACTCAATCCGAGGAGATAAGGGAGGCGAGTCGAATTTGGTTCAATCTTGAGTCCTGCTTGAAAGGCTTGAGCGGCGCAATCGGATTTGTTGTTCTTACCGAACCAGATGCCCAGTGTTTCATAGGTGCCGGCATCTGGATGGGTGCGGACTCGAGCCTCCAGGGGCGCGGGGCCGACGCAAGTCGCAGACCAGAGGGGCTGCGAGACGGCTACAACGACCACACCCATAAGAGCCAGGATTCTCCATCGGTTATCGATGCAATACAAACGGCGGAACATATTCATTCCTCGAACTGGAAAGCTGCTCGGTTCGTCCACTCTTAGCGGTTTTCCGGTTGCAATTCGCCTATTCCACGGCGCTCTCGTCGCCCTTTCATAAGATACAGCCGCCGCATACCGCTCCAGACGAGGAATATTCATTGGCGAACCACTCTCGTGCTCGGTGGGAATGAGGATAGTTGCACTTCTTCAACGCGGGTAAGGAAGTGGAAGACAACAGGTGATGCATTATCTCATCTTCTGTTTCGGTGCCTTGCACTTGCAGGATCAGGCAAGAAAGACCTTCACCGTCACACCGTATTCGGGAATTCCCGCAAGCGTCTCCGGCACCGTGACTATAAGGCCATTCTCAGTCTGTTTCCACTTCGGGACCAGATGCGATCCAAGTATCTCCACCTGTTCGATTTTTCCAGGAGAGGTCGAGCTCGAAATCCCCAAGGCTTGAATTGTTGTTTCTTCGCTGGGATGACCGAGCAAAATTGCGTAGACTACGCGACTATTCTTGCTTCGCGTGAATCGGATGTCCTTTGAGCCAAGACTGGAAACTGTATTCCCATGGAACGCACCGGCCGAAACCTTGTTAGGGCCTTCTCCAAAGATCTTCCAGGGCCGAGTCTCATAGATCGCTTCCGAGTTGACATTCATCCACGCCGTAATCTTGTCGAGGACTGCGATCTCCTTGGAATCGATGGTTCCATCCGGCCTGCCGGGAACGTTGAGCACAAAGACTCCGTTTTTGCTGACCGTGTCGATGAGCCAGCGAATTACGTCGCGCGGATGCAGGTATCCGCCGAATTCTCCAGGCTGGTCATAGAGGGCTCGATCATAGTGCCAATTCCCAAGGCAGGTTTCAGATTGCCAGACATAGGGCATGATTTCAGCGTTGAGGCCGCGCTCGAAATCGGCGACAACCGCCTTTACCCAGTGAGCCGGCACGTTCTTTATGTTGGTGACAACATCCAGCTTGCCACTCCGAGTGAGGAGGCTGCGATTGTACAGATAGGCAGCAATATTCATTCCCGCCCAGCCCAAGGGGAACAGGGAATTATCAAAATAGAGGATGTCGGGATCGTGCTGATCGATGAGGTCCCGGGTTCTGTCGTAGAAATTCCTTACGTAAGAAGGGTCCGGTAATGCATCGGAAGGATGTTTTGGACCATAGAGGATCTGAGGATCGAATTTGTGCCACCACTCTCTCTCGCTTTGATCCTGCCTGAGAGCCCCATCGTATGGGATACCCGTCTGGGGTCCGCGCGCGTCAGCCCCATGCGAAGGCTCAAACCACCACCAGTTCCTGGCCTGGTGGACTGTCACTCCAAAGCGCAGACCGCGATCTCTCGCCAACTTCGCCCAGGTTCCCACAACGTCACGATGAGGTCCAATACTTCCCGCGTTCCATGGTTGGTGCTTTGAGTTCCAGCAATCGAAGCCATCATGATGGTTTGCGAGGGCAAACAAGAATCGAGCGCCTGCATTCTTATACCGGTCGACAAGCTCCTCGGGCTCCCAGTTTAGAAGTGTCCATTGAGGGCATAAATCCTTGTATCCAAAACTGGATGGATGTCCGTAGTGTTCAAGGTGGTATTTGTACTGTTCGGAACCTTCAATGTACATGTTTCGCGCGTACCAGTCTCCCTTTTCGGGAACGCACTGCGGGCTCCAGTGTGCCCATATTCCGAACTTGGCATCCTTGTACCATTCCGGAGTTTCGTATTGCAGGAGAGAGTCCCAGGTTGCTTCAAAGGGGCCCTTTCCATTCAGCCCGGGTATCGGCGACTTCATGGAAACACCATCCCAGGATTCTGGAATTCCGGGGAGTTTCGCCGGAGCGTCGTAAGTATCTCCTTTCCAGGTGGCGGGAGCCAACTTCTCAGTGACGATTCGATCTCCGGAAACGACGGAGAAGTTCCGTTCAGATTCCGGAACAGCACAGAACTGCGCGTACTCGGAACCACCGGCTTCATTTGTGTCGGCAAGCAGGGACTTTGACCATCCACGCGAAGCGGCAATTGCTGTTGCGGCTCCGCCAAATACTTTGCAGAAATCTCGACGATGCATCTGTTAACCAGCCTCCCGGAGCTTAGAACTGCACGACTTCCCATCGCGGCAAATGTCGGTTGTGAATGGCTATCGATATCGATGCGAAAGAGAGTAACGACCCTCGTTCTCGTATGGTTGTGACTTCGGAATCCTTATTCGAGCCGAAGTGTTTGGTCCCCTCGTACAGAGCGACCTTGAGTTTTATAGGCTGGATGACAGACTTCATATTCCAACTGGAGGAACATAATTAAATCGTCTGTTACGTTCTAGGTATGTAACGGCTCATTACGGCAACGCGGATTGTCGGAAATCGACGTAAGTAGTTGAAAAATAATGCGTAATATTGATGCTCATGACTGATTGCCGGAGGCTAGGTAGCGCCGATTTCCGGGCAATTTGATCGCCATGCCTATGCAACTTACGTTGGCCCGGCAAGCGATTGTGATTCAGCAGAGGTCGAAAATTGCGATCTTCCATCACGTTGCGGCCCTACGGCACAAGTCGGATTCGACGCTAACGACTGCGCTTGTTTCGGAATCTGCTTTTCACCTGAGACTGTTAATTAGTGCGGCGGAGGCGGTGCCGTAGAGTCTCTAACGCGCAGTTCGGCACGCAACCTGATAAGACCCTTTTCGTTGTGCTCATCTCCGTCAAGTTCTGCCGTTCTTTTCAGTAAGGCTTCCGCAGCCTGCTGGCCGATTTCATAGCTGGGCTGTGCGACACAAGTGAGCTTTGGTGAAAACATAGTGGCCCAGCTAAACCCATCGGTACCAACCACAAAATCATCGAAGCCAAGTATGCTTACTTGTTGTGGGCAGCGGGCGCCGATTTCCGCGAGGGCTCTCATCAATCCAAGCGTCATTTCGTAATTGTGAGAAAAAATCGCTGTAGGCGGTAAGGAGAGGTCCATGAGTTCCATCGCGCATTCCCAGCCGCCCTTCATATTGAAATTGCCGCGTTTGAGATATTCCTGCCGAATCTTCAGGCCTGCCTCGTCCATTGCGCGACGAAAGCCCTCTACTCGTTCTTCGGCAGCCGAGATGTCCTGCGTCCCAGCGATAATCGCAATCCGCTCGTGACCAAGCTGAATTAAGTGAGTTGTCGCTTCGAAACTCGCTCCAATATTATCCGTAACTACAGCCGTACCGGTGAACCCTGGCGGGAAGCGGTCAAAGAGCACCAGGGGGAAGTGCTGCATAAAGCGGCTATGATATGCGAATTGAGGGTCTGCAGTTGCGAGCAGAATTCCGTCGACCCTCCGTGAGACAAGGGCTAATATCTCTTTTCTTTCCTGATCGGCGTCACCTCGCGAGTTGGAAACCAAAATCGAGTAGCCTTGCCGGGAAGCAATGTCTTCCACACCGCGCAGGACTTCAGCATAATAAGAACTTGCAAACTGGGGCATTACAATGCCGAGGATTTGCGACCGCTGCATGCGGAGGCTGCGGGCCAGGAAATCAGGTTGATAGTTCAGAGCCTCGATCGCGTGACGGACACGCTCAGTAAGTTCCTCGCTGACGACGGATTTGCCATTAATGACTGCAGAGACAGTGGCAACTGACACCTCCGCAAGGCGGCTTACGTCGCGAATTGTTGAGCGACCGTGAGTTCTTCCCTTAACCATATTGAATCGATTAGAACGAACTTCCCCAGTATATCTCTGACAACGCAAACAATCCAATTGAGAGATTGTGTCTATGCGAGGACTTCACTGATTCGGAACTAAGCGCACGCAATTGAAAAATTTCGCGAGATCGGCTTGTCCCGCAGGATAGCTCAGTATTATGAACCGACACCTAGAGCAATCAACGGCATCAGGGTTCCATGTCTAATCGATATGAAACGATTGCAGGTATGGCCAGACATGGCATTTGACGGTGCGTTCACCAGACTTTCAACGCAACTGCACGGGGGGGCGAGGGCGAACTGTCGACGATGTCGGTCTCGATGACGATTTCTAGGTTCTTTCGTTCCCAGCCGGGAGGAGCCGCACGGAGCGCGGTTTCCAAATCTTCTGGGTGAGAGATGAATCGTCCAGCTGCTTTTGTACCAACCATACCAACTCCACTGACAATAATTAGGAATTGGCCGGTCTTTGAATTCAGTAGCCGTGCGACGAGCGCGAAATCTTTACTGCCAAGCCTGCCATTCTCGCTGGCCTTCCAAACCTGGCCAGGCTTTGTTCGATCTTCGATCCACAGGATTTCATCACTTTCGCCAAAGCCAATTGGAAGGTCGGACATAACTCGATCAATCCATGGATTATTGTAGGCCCCAATTAGAATTGCGGGCGAACTCCGAAGGTCCTCATAGGTATATTCATTTCCGAAACGGACCTGTGCGGAACGGCCCTCCGCAGCGAAGAATGTAGCAAGCTCCCCCGCTGCGTAGGCATCATCCTTGTTGACGTAGAAATCAACAAGAGGAGTCAGTTCTTTCCACTTTATAGAAGTTTCAGGATCCAACTGGAGCGGCGTCTCATTTCGCTTTGCCAGGGAGTTGTATTCACCGAAGTTCGCTGCCGGCGATTTTGGGTAAAGATCGGAGTTCACAGCATAGCTCACGGGGGTTGGCACGCAGATGAGAATAGGCTGTTTTGTTGAGGCAAGCGGCTGCCAGAAGAGGTCGAGTGTTGAGCGGCGATAATAGTTTGTGCGGACGAGGACTATGGCGGCGATGCCGGCAATCATGAGAATCGCCACTAATCCTCTGAATTTCCAATTTGCAGGTTGTTTCGCCGGCGTCAGCGGTTGTTCAAGCACCTCAACTTCCGGCGTGATGGGAGGGGCAACGGGCTGAGCCTTCCAATGAAACCTTGGAACATAAGAGCCGACGGGAAGCTCAATTTGAAGTTCAGGTTTTTGCTCTTCTCCAGCGTAGTATTCTGCGAGCCGTCTCCTGACCTCACCAGCTTTAACCCGGACAATCGGATCTTCTCCTGTATCGTAGGTCGGAGAACGATGGAAGAGGTTTACCCCAATGGACCGCTCTTTCAGATTTTCGGTGTGACCCGAGAGCACCTGTTCGACAACGTACGTGAGGAACTCCTTCGAGCGAGCGCTATTGCAGAATGCATGGCTGTCCTGAATAAGCGCTAGTTGGCTCAGAACTTCAGCATGTCGATTCACACCTGAATCAGATAAGGACGCCGCGTCTTGTCCTGAATTGTGGTTATTCATCGTCCAAACTCCTCCCAGAGACTGCCTGTCCGGGATTACGTGAACTGTAGTTCACTTCTGCTCTCCCTGGTTTGCTCGATCTTGCAGCCCGGCTTGAACGGGTTATTCGAACAGGCCATTTGGAGCGCATCTTCGGACGGTGAACGTCTGATCAGCCATTCATTTCGAAGCGCGGAGCGTCTGACGAACCGCCAATCGTCCGAGTGTCCGCAATCTGACATATCGATTATATTCACATCCTCAAACTCTCAATACCCAGCCGTTACGTGAGCCCTGGATTAACCAGAAGTATCTTATTTATTTCAATGGTTTACAAGGGAAAACGGCGCGGCCATTACTGAAACGTACCGTTCGGTACGTGCACCATTCTAATCGATTCGAGTATAAATCGGCGTCGATTGATTGAGCGCCATAGCTCGCGCGAAACGACAAGGTGATTATGGGAACCAGCTACGGCTCATCTGTTTTCGCTGAATTTCCTCCGTATTCGTCGGATGGAGTTTGTCGAGAATTTGCCGGCATTCAGCTCGAATCGGGCTCGGGCAAGATGAACTTTTTTGACACTGAACCAGACGGCGTTTTGGCGGTTTACTACCGGGATGCTTGAGAGGTTATGGAACATGGCTCTATCCCGTTCATCGGAGATATGTCCAAAGATTCAATCCTGGGTAGCGCGGGCATTTGGCTGGAGAGCCGCTACTCCCAGAAAGAAGGAATTCGGTGTGCCGGCTGCGTGCCTGCACGGCCACAACAACTCGGCAGGACTCTTTCGTTTTCGGATCAGATGCTTTTGTCATCCGACTGCGCGAACAATCCGGCTGATATGAAACATCGGGCAGACGAGCAATCAAGGAGGCAGAAAGATGCAATACGCGAATCGAATTGGAACCAAAGCCCTATGGGGCCTGGTCCTATTTATGTCATGCATGTTTTTTGCTGTTGTTTCCTGGTCGCAGGCAACGCAGCAATTTACCGGACAGGTTGTGGATCCTACGGGGGCTGTTATTACCGAGGCTCAAGTCATTGTTCACAATCAAGCAACAGGTGTAGACACAAAAACGGTCACTACCAGTAGCGGCGCCTACACCGTCACTTACCTCATCCCCGGAGTCTACGACATAACGGTCTCCAAGGAAGGGTTCTCAACCGCAAAGAAGACTGACATCCGGCTCAATGTCGCCCAGACTTCAACAATGGATTTCATGCTGGAAGTCGGAGCTACCAGCCAGGTAGTCAGTGTGAACGCTGGCGAAACTCAGATCGAACTCTCCAAGTCCGATAGAGGAGAGATCATCGATAACGAGCGCGTAACGCAAATGCCTCTGGATTCGCGCAACCCCTATGGACTTTTCGCCCTCAGCCCAGGCACGCACGATTTCTCAAATTCGCAGTATCCACGGCCATTCGACAACGTGACAGGCAACCAGTATGTCAATGGCTCACCGCAGGTAAGTCAAACCAATGTCGACGGCATCGGCAACGACGTGGCGGATGCGGGCAGAGCAGCGTATGTGCCTCCTGTGGATGCGGTTCAGGAGTTCAAGATCGTGTTGAACGCCTACGACGCTTCCTACGGCCACTCTGGTGGGTCGTCAGTCGATTTGTCATTGAAATCCGGCACGAGGCAGTTCCATGGCGCTGTGTACGACTTTATGCGCCGAACCTGGCTCGACACCATGGATTTCCAATCAAATTACAACGGTGCCAAGAAAGCTCAGCACAAACGCGATCAATATGGCGTAGAGGCGGACGGTCCGATTGTGATTCCTCATCTGATTAACGGAAGGAACAAATTGTTCTTCCTTGTCACCTATGAGGAAATGAAGGACACTCTTCCAAACCCGTCCTATAACACATACTCCATTCCTAACCCAGCTTGGGTCACCGGTGACTTCAGCACAGCCACATACTGGAATAGCACGACGCAGAGTCTGCAGCCGCTGACGATTTACGATCCACTCACGCCATTGCAAACGGTCGTCGATCCAATTGATGGAAAGACAAAGCAGGCGCACTCGCCGTTTCCAGGCAACATAATTCCCACAAACAGGATCGATCCCGTTGCAACGAACATTTTGTCTTACCTGAGCTATCTAACGCCGAACGTCGATCCAGGACCTGGATACGCACCCTGGACCAACAATTATCAAAATTTGCAGGTGGAAGACGATGTCTGGCGGAATGGAGGCATCAAGGTTGACTACAACCTGAACGATAAGAATATGTTGTCGTTCCGCTACACGAATCAGCAACGCTCGATCTTCGCCAACTGGGGTGTCGGCGCTCCCAAAGACGATCCAGCCAATGGGAACGGTCAAGGTATTGCGCCGGCAGCTCAAACGTACGCCGCGCAATGGACTCACATCTTCAGTCCGAACTTACTGCTGAACATTGCTGCCAGCGCGATGAATTTCGACAACACCCAGCTCCAAGGTTCGGCTTTGGACTATAACATTTCGGCTAAGTTGGGCTTTGCCGCGGACTTCTACAACCAACTCGCGAACAATAACCACTTTCTGGCTATCTCCTCCAGTGGCCTTCCAAATGCGGCCAACTTTGTCGATTTCGGAGCGAGTTGGCTGGGCTATTCCGGCGACCGGCATGCTCTGGACTTCCTACCGACGGTGACCTTCATCAAAGGCGCTCACACGGTTCGTGCGGGAGTCAACGTAAACTTCAGCCAGTGGCTCAACCCTGTGGGAGGCAATGGAAACGGTTTCGGCTTTAGCTCGAATTTCAGTAAGGAATATTGGAATTCCGATGATGCGCCTGGATATACAAGCGGCATGTCCATCGCGTCGTTGCTGCTCGGCTATCCGAACGAAGGCACGATGAATTGGAATGCTTACCAGTTCTGGTCTCAGCATTACTTCGCACCATGGGTTCAGGACGATTGGAAGGTAACAAAAAAACTCACTCTCAACCTCGGCCTGCGCTGGGACTTCACTACTCCGGAAACGGAACGCCATGACAAGATGAATGGGGCATTTGATGCAACGGTATTGAACCCTGTCTCCTCGTTAATAGCTTCCGGTTCAGCCGCTCTGGGAAGCAATACGAACCTTCAGGGTGGCATGACGTTTGCTGGAGTCAACGGCCACAGCAGAGGCGCATATCGGATGAACAAGCTGGATGTTCAACCGCGCGTCGGATTTGCATACGCGCTCTCAAACAAAATGTCAGTCCGCGGCGGAATCGGATTGAGCTATATTTCGGATCAGTCGAGTAATGGTTCGGATGGCTTCAGCAGTTCGGCAACTTATACGAATTCACTCGACAACGGAGTTACACCATATACATCAACAACAGGGCAGGGACTTAGCAATCCCATCCCAGTGGTGCCACAGCCAAGCGGATCGTCTCTCGGGTATTTACAGGATCTCGGTAAGTCCTTTTCATTCTTCAACCCGAACTACCACATTCCTGGCCTTTGGTCCTGGAGCTTGACCTACGAAATAGCTCCTACAAGACACGATGTATTCTCTGTGAGCTATGTTGGCAATCGGGTTCCAAACAATCCCACAAGCAGCAACATTAACCTGATTTCACCACAGTGGAACGCACAGTGCGACGTCGAGAGAGGCGGCGACCGCCAACTCTGCGACTCCGCAACCGGTCAGATTGCCAACCCGTTCCTGGGAATCGCTGCATTCGCCGGCACAGGCTATTACAACTCTTCCACACTTTCAAAATCCAACTTTACCCGGCCATTTCCTGAGTTTGGAGACATTACTATGAATGGTGCTTCTAACGACGGAAAGTCATGGTACAACGCTTTTCAGGCAGTGGGGTCGCATCAAATGTCTAACAGCCTGACGTTGCATGCAACTTATACGCATGCGAGGGCAATGACTTCCGGAGGATGGGTTGATCAACTCAACCATATTTCGGCACGCCAGGTGAGCACTTCAAACGATGTCAATCACTCGATCACATTTTCGGGAGTCGCCACCTTGCCGTTCGGTAGAGGCCGGCTTCTGTTGGCGAATGCAAATCGGTTTGTTGACGAGGTCGTCAACGGTTGGACGATTGCCCCGCTCTACACGTACTATAGTGGATTCGCGTGGCGTCCCAAGGACTCAGGCGGGTCGAATAGTTCACTTTATGACACTGCCGGAAACTGGGAGATGGCGTCGGGTGGACCTATTACCAAGTCAATGGGTGTTAAACGCACCATCCTGAGTCCGGACGGTACGCACAAGGACTACAGAATTCGCGGTGTAACTCCCTGCGTCGGCTACAAAGATACTGACACAGGTGCGATTATTCCCAGTCCTGCAGCAACCGCAGCCGGTTGTACCAACATTGAGTTTGTGCGAACGGCAAATTCGTATGCGGTCGGAAGGCAGAATGTTGACTTTGGCGTCCGCCAACCAGGCGCATACAAATTCGACGTGGCTGTCTCGAAGAGTTTTAAGATTCCTGAGGCGTCCAAGTTCTATCTTTCAAATAGTACGAGTCTGCAGATCCGGGCGGATTTTCTCAATGCGTTCAATCACCCGACTTGGGACGAAGGCTACAATAACGATCCAACCAGCATTGACTTCGGAACCATTGGGAAAGGTCCTAGTGGGCCAACAAACGAACCACGGTATATCCAACTGTCGGCCAAGTTGAGCTGGTAACGAGTGAAACCGGGCCCATTGTAAAATGAGCCCGGTTTCACCTTTCTTTCTAATCGGATTCAAAACCTCCAGTCTGCTTTTTCGTGAGTACGATGTTGCCGGCGCCGAGCTATTCTTGGATTGGCAGAGTTCTTGGGAGTGCATCGGAAGCCGAGCCTTCTAGCTCGGCATTTGGCTCATTGTGGGTTCCCGGCGTTCGGCAAATCCAAGAATGCACTCTGTGCGATGAACCACTGAGTGGCTCTCTTGCTGATTAATGTCATCCATCTATTTGATTGGGGAAAGTGAATTCTAATGTTCAGAGCCGTTCTGCGGCAGTTCTTGAGTCTGACCTTCGGTTTCTTGCCGATTCTTCTTTTCGTAGCTCTCCAGGCCCGGTCTCAACAGGTTTCACCAAGACAGTTGGAAGTGAACATCAAGAACACAACGGGCCCTGTAGATCGTTTCTTTGATTTGTCTGTCGGGTCTGACTACCCAGGCACATTAATTCGCGATGACAGTCAGGCACAGCTCAAGGTCACTGTGGATGAACTTGGCTTTCGCTATATTCGTTTTCATGCGATCTTTCACGATGTGTTGGGAACGGTGCGAGTCGAAGATGGAAGAACTGTCTATAACTGGTCAAAGATCGACCAGCTTTATGACGACTTGCTTGCCCGGCATATCAGGCCCTTTGTCGAGCTTGGTTTTACCCCGAAAGCCCTCGCCACTTCACAGAACAGCATCTTCTACTGGAACGGCAATACGTCCCACCCGAAGCCGGAAGAGTGGAAGAATCTTGTAGATGCTTTTATCCGGCACATTGAGCAGCGGTACGGAAGAAACGAAGTGCGAACGTGGTTCTTCGAAGTCTGGAATGAACCTAACCTCTCGGGATTTTGGGAAGGCGCCGATCAGAAGGCTTACTTCGAACTCTACGATCTTACTGCGAAAACGATCAAGACCGTCGATCCCGTGCTGCGAGTGGGAGGGCCAAGCACCGCCGGTGCGGCATGGATTCCAGAGTTTCTTAATCATGTGAAACAGAGCGGTGTAGCGGTTGATTTCGTCACTACGCACACGTACGGCGTTCAGGGTGGATTTCTCGACGAAGAGGGAAAAAGTGATACCAGGCTCGACCCTTCTCCGGATGCGATTGTCGGTGATGTACGTCGAGTTCGCGAGCAGATATCGGCGTCGCCATTTCCTGGCCTTCCGCTCTATTTTACGGAGTGGAGTACGAGTTATACGCCACGGGATTCGATACACGACTCGTATATAAGCGCACCCTACATCCTCACCAAGCTCAAGGCCAGCCAGGGATTGCTGCAGGGGATGAGCTATTGGACCTATTCAGATCTGTTCGAGGAGCCGGGGCCTCCGACAGCGCCCTTTCAGGGGGGATTCGGGCTTGTCAACCCGCAGGGCATTCGCAAGCCTGCGTACTTTGCTTACAAATATCTGCACGCACTCGCGGGAGAGAGCCTTGCCGTGAGCGATCCGCAGTCAATGCTGTCGTCAAAAGACGGAAACCTCACCGCTGTGATCTGGGATTTTGAGCAACCAGAACAAAAGGTCAGCAATCGGTCATTTTATACGAAGCTAGTTCCTGCTCATGCGGCGCCGCCCGTCGAGTTACAGGTGACAAATCTAGCGCCGAATTCGGCATATCGACTCGAAGTATATCGCACAGGATATCGAGTCAACGATGCCTATTCCGCATATATCGACATGGGTTCTCCCAAAGAGTTGACTGCGGCGCAGCTTAAGCGTCTGGATGAACTCACGCGCGATCTACCAGAGACAAATGAGGCGATACAGAGCACGCGGGATGGCACGCTCAAGTTCAATTTGCAAATGAACAGTAACGACATTGTTCTCGTCAAACTCAATCACGATCAGGGGGGCAATTGAACCATCTAATATTCGGAATCTTCCATACGCAGGTGTCGATGAGAAAGACAATTGTCCCAGTCAGCCTCCGATGGGGATGTGGCAGGACATTCTGGAATTTCATGCTTGCTCTTGTTTTCATGGGTGCGATAGGCACTTCATGCGGAGCCCAAAGCATTTCGGCGCACCCAAATTGGCCAGGCCCCGGAGAACTGTTTGTTGGGACGTGCTATCAGCCTGTTGACCGCTCACCGCAAGAAATCGATAGTGACATTGCAGCTATGAAGCACGCGGGATTCAATGTTGTCCGCATGGGAGATTTGTCCTGGGATTCATTCGAGCCGGAGGAAGGTAAGTTCACTTTCGAGTGGTTCGACACCATTATGGATAAGATGCAGGAAAACGGAATTCGAGTGATTCTAGACATTCCGGGTTTACCAGCTCCGATCTGGCTTCATCGCGCTTATCCAGGCGTCGATATCGTGTCCCAGAACGGTACCCGTATGCCGCCGGCCGAGCGCTACATGGATGACATAAGCGATCCGAACTATGCGCGCGAAGCGAAGAACCTTGCCGATGCCATGATGAAGCGATACGCACATCATCCAGCGCTTCTTGCGGTTGGATATGACAACGAGATTGGCAATGGATTCATGTCTTACTCGGCGGATGACAGAGAACGGTTCATTACCTGGTTGGAGGAGAAGTATGGAACCATTGAGCAGCTTAATAAGGCCTGGGCAACGCAGCGCTGGTCTCGTCGACTCAATAGCTTTGAAGAAGTCGACCTTCCGCTTGGGGACGGCCCGGGTCCCCCCGAACGCTATCTTGATCTGCATCGCTTCTGGTCGGATGTTACGGTTGCGCGACTGAGGGAACTTGACGCAATCCGCCGACGTGACATGCCGAATATACCGTCTATCTCAAATCTGTGGGATACAGCATCGAGGCGCGGCTTCGACTATCTCAGCACATATAAGTCTTATGTTTCCTTCGGTGCGGAGGGCTTTTATCCGAGCGATCCGGTAAGCGGCGTCTTTCAGGCCGTCATGACAAAGGGTGACTTGCCCACCCCGATCTGGTTCAATGAGTTCACCGCGGGTGGCGGAGGCTGGTACGGTGAGCATAATCGAAGCCGTATGTACGCATACCTCGGACTCCTGGCCGGGGCGCAAGGTTTTCTCGCATGGACTTTCAATAGTCATTTGGGAGGAGAGGAACAGGCACTCTTCGGCCTGCTCAATCACGACAATACACCATCATGGAAACTCGATGAATTTGCGCGCATCGCCTCAGAATTCAAGCGGCTTGAGAAATACGGATTCCCGCGATACATGAGTCCTCAGGTGGCGATTGCGTATTCCTTCGACTCCTTTATCGATTCGCACCCGAATGGCCCCTCGAGCACCACGCGGCAATACTTCAAAACTCCGTATACGGAACAAGTGGTTAATGCGTTTGAGCCCTTCTTTCGCGCGAATATCGATACCGCGGTTATCAATATCGGTCATGACAGTCTTTCGCAATACAAACTTGTTGTTGTGCCTGCAGACTATGTAATGGACGCGGTGAGCGCGAAAGCGATTCGCGACTATGTTCATGCAGGAGGCACAGTTGTAATGACGGCCTATTCAGCAAAGGTCGACGAGCACGGTCAATGGTTCGATACCGCACTTCCTGGGCGGCTAAGCGATGTTTTTGGGGTGCGCACGAACGAGTTCTACGAACCTCGCGAGCTGCCCGAGTTCGAATTAGGTGGAAAGACAGCGAAGGCTAGTATCAGATTTTATGAAGTTGTCGAACCCGGGACTGCCGGTACTCTCGCCTCATTTTCAAACCTGCCGGGGCATCCTCCTGCTATTACCGTAAATAAGTTTGGTAACGGTCAGGCGATCTACCTGGCGGCTCCAGCCCAATCCTCTCTCATGAAACCCCTCATAGACAACCTCTGCGCCAAGCTGGGAATCAAAGCCGGACCTTCGACTCCGGAAGGAGTCTATGCACGTGTTGTGGACGGCAGAACGCTCTACGTCAATACGACGGAATCGGAGAAGTTCATAACCGTCGGCGAGCATGTGCATGGAATACTCGCGAATAGTTTCTACGATGGCGAGCTGAAACTGGGTCCATACGACGCAGAGCTTGTTGAGAAAGCGAATTGACCAAGATGGAACGGTTGGTTCCAGGACGATGGAGATTGCAAAGTAACAGCAATCGCTGACCTGTAACTTACATCGTCACCAGGGTACGTCTTCATAGACTCAAGAAAGGGAGTTAGCTGATGGAACTCGGCAAATACGCGAGGATCGCATTTATCTGTTTTGGAGTCTTTATAGCTTCAGTACCCATAGCTGGTGCACAGGTCGATTTTCCCTTTCGTGATCCAAGTCTTGGAGACGATGCGCGGATCACTGACTTACTCTCGCGCCTGAATCGACAGGAAAAGATTGATCTCATGGATGGTCATGCTAAGGTGCCGCGCCTTCATCTTGTCCTTTCTGATGAAGCCGAGGGACTGCATGGGCTGGCATTGGGCGGCCCCGGCGGCTGGGGACCGCGCGGCCGTCAGCCGCTTCCAACCACGACATTTCCCCAGGAGAAAGGACTTGGAGCAACATGGGATCCGGCGCTGATGAAAAGGATCGGCGCTCTGGAGGGCCAAGAAGCGCGCTATTACTATCAGAATCCAGTTTTTGATTTCGGTGGCATCGTGGTACGTGCACCGAACACCGATCTAAGCCGTGATCCTCGTTGGGGAAGAACAGAGGAGTCGATGGGAGAAGATCCTTATCTCGTCGGCACAATGTCGGTGGCATTTATTCATGGGCTGCAGGGGCCGGATCAAAGACATTGGCAGGCGGCTGGTCTGATGAAGCATTTTCTTGCCAACGAAAATGAAAATGGGCGATCTTATACTTCGTCGGATTTCGACGAGCGGCTCTTCCGGGAGTATTACTCGGTGCCGTTTCGGATGGGCTTTGAAGAGGGTGGCTCAAGGGCCGTGATGGCTGCCTACAATTCTTGGAACGGCACGCCGATGATGATTAGTCCGGTGCTGAAGAATGTGGTAGTAAAGGAGTGGGGTAACGACGGCATTATTTGCACGGATGGTGGTGCGCTCGGGTTGCTCATCACGGACCACAAGAGCTTTCCCGACAAAGAACATGGTGCGGCCGCGGCCGTGAAAGCCGGCATCAATCGCTTCCTCGATGAGTACAAACCTGATTTGATGAAGGCGTTGACTGATAAGCTGCTGACCGAGGCCGACATGGACGCTGCTCTCAGAAACATGCTGCGCGTGCATCTGCGCCTCAGTGAGCTTGACCCTCCCTCATCTGATCCATATGCAGGCATCGGTCGTGAAACCAAAGGTGAAATGCCCCCCTGGGAGCGTCCAGAGAGCAGAAAACTGGTTCGTCAGGCAACGGATGAGTCGATCGTTCTGCTGAAGAACGAAAACAACACGCTTCCGTTCGATCGCAAGAAGCTGAAGACGATTGCGGTGATCGGTCCCTGGACCAACGAGGTGCTGTTGGATTGGTATAGCGGCACGCCTCCGTACAGCGTAAGTATTGTGGAAGGTATTAAAGAAGCAACTCCTGAAGCGAAACTCCTGTACAGTGACGGGTCGAACATTGCGGAAGCGCAGTCATTAGCGCGCAAGGCGGACGTGGCGCTGGTGGTCGTCGGTAACCATCCCACCTGCAATGCTGGATGGGACCAGTGTCCCGTAGCTTCCAACGGCAAGGAAGACGTCGATCGCAAGACGATTGTTCTTGAGCAGGAGGATCTGGTTAGGAAGATATTCGCTGCCAATCCGCATACTGTTGAGGTACTGCGCTCAAGCTTTCCGTATGCTATTGTCTGGAGTCAACAGAACCTTCCCGCGATTGTTCATATGACACACAGCAGCGAAGAAGAAGGCCACGGTCTCGCGGATGTACTGTTCGGTGACTACTCGCCTGCAGGCCGTTTGAATCAGACTTGGCCCATGGGCGATGCGCAACTGCTTCCGATGATGGACTACGACATACGGCACGGACGCACCTACATGTATTCGAAGGAGAAGCCTCTCTACGCGTTTGGCTTTGGCTTGAGCTATACAACGTTTGCATATGAGAGTTTGAGCCTGAGTGCACCGGCGGTGAAGGCGGACGGCAAAGTTGCGGTGACGGTCACGGTGAAGAATACAGGCAAGCGCGCGAGCGATGAAGTTGTACAGATGTATGTGCAGCATCTGGGCTCCGCGGTTGTGCGTCCTCAACTGGAACTGAAGGGCTTTGAGCGTGTGCACATCGAGCCTGGCGAGGAAAGGAATGTTGTTCTCGAACTCAAGCCGCGCGACCTCGCATACTGGGATTCCGCTGGTCACGTGTGGCGCGTGGAAAAAGAACCTGTAAAGATACTCGCTGGAGGCTCGAGTGACGTACTGCCTGTTCATGCGACGCTCCAAATAGAATCGGCTTCTGAACACAGGCCGTGATGTCAGCGACCTGTCACGGGCGCACGAAAGGGTTGAAATGATGGTTATGGCGCGTACGTTTTTCCGAATACCGATCCTGTGCCGCGGGAGCCTGATTTGCCTGTTCGCACTAGTTGCATCGAGTGACGTACTTGCTCAGCAAACACAGATAAGCACGGCTCGTGGTACTGCGACCGTTCTCATTGAGCCGTACGCACCGAATATTGTGCGCGTAAGTATGAGCCTGAGGAAAGATGACGCATTGACGGGGCCTGGATACGGGATTGTCGCGCACCCTGATTACAACGGTTGGTCAGCCATATCCAGCCAGGATGGGGACACTATGCGCTCTGGCTCGCTGGTTGTGACTCTTGCATCTCAACCACCAGAGACGAACGGTTCCACATCTGAGATTGGGCAATTCTTTTCTGGATCAACGGGCTACGTCGGGCTGAATATCACCACCGCCGACGGCAAACCGCTCATCCACTTGAACGGGTGGCAAATGAGTGTTCCTAACTACAAGGATGGCAATCACAATCTTGAATACGACCGCCGTCCTGCGGATCCGCCCTTCTTTACGGTAGGCGCGAGCTTTGCAGCGGCGGACGATGAGCATGACTACGGACTAGGACAGAATCAACAGGGATTTCTCGATCGCCGAGGCCATGTAATTGAGTGCGCGCATGATTACGATGCCCCGTCCGGACAGTCTGTTTGCGTGCCGTTTCTTGTCACAAACAAAGGCTATGGATTGATCTGGGACAATCCTTCAAAGACAACAGTGTCCCTCGGCTTTAATAACCAGAACACATTCAAATCCCAGGTCGGACAGCGTGTGAGCTTCTTTGTGATTGCGGGTGACTACGCAGCAATCTATCGCGGCTACCGCCTCCTTACAGGCGATGTGCCGATGCTTCCGAAAAGTGCATACGGCTATATTCAGTGCAAGCAGCGTTACAGTTCACAGGAAGAGTTGATGGCGGTCGCGAAGGGCTACCGTGATCGCGGACTTCCCATCGACGACTTGGTCGTCGACTGGTTTACTTACACTCGCATGGGTCAGATGGATATGGATCCAAAAGCGTGGCCCGATCCGGTGGGCATGCTCAAGCAACTGCACCAGATGAATTTTCACGTAATGATCAGCGTCTGGCCTCGCTTTACGCAGGGCAGCCGATATTACGATTTGATTCTCAAGAACGGATGGTTCGAGCATCTCGCCGACGGTACCCCAACGAATGGCCTGCCGTACGACAGGGCAGGCTCCGATATCGATACAACCAATCCCGATGCGGCGCGGTGGTACTGGAGCATTATCAAAGACAATTACGTTAGCAAGGGCTTTGACGCATTCTGGGCTGACGAGACGGAACCTGATCTACCACCCAATGGCTCGTATTTCAAGATAGGACCAGGAACGCAGTACTTCAATGTGTATCCGCTCTTTCATACGGCGGCTTTCTATAACGGAATGCGAGCAGATATGAAGGAGAGAGCGCTCATCCTTGCCCGAGATAGCTACCTTGGCGCTCAACACAACGGCACAATTTTCTGGTCTTCTGACATCAGTCCTAATTGGGACACACTTAAACGTCAGGTACCTACCGGAATCAACTTTACCGCCAGCGGAATGCCATATTGGTCGACGGATATCGGTGGTTGGCAAGGACTGCCGTACCAGCACAAGCCCGCACATCCGCCTCTTATCGATCCGAGCGACGCGCGCGACAATGTCGGTCACTACGACGACTATCCGGAACTCTACACGCGATGGTTTGAGTATGGAGCCTTTCAGCCGAATTTCAGAACACACGGGACGCGCAAATACAACGAGGTATGGAGCTATGGCAAACAAGCCGAACCGATCCTCGAGAAATATCTTCACCTGCGTTACGAAATGATGCCCTATATTTACTCATTGGGCTGGCAGGCGCATGAGACCGGCGCTCCGTTCATGCGCGGCCTGTTCCTGGATTTTCCCAGCGATCCCATGGTTGCGAATATAGGCGATGAATATATGTTCGGCCCCGCTCTTCTTGTCGCCCCTGTTACAGAGCAAGGCGCTACCAGCCGGTCGGTCTATCTGCCGGCAGGGACCGACTGGTACGACTTCTGGACGAACAAGCGTTTTCACGGCGGACAACGAATCGTCGCGCCTGCGCCAATCGATACGATCCCTGTCTTCGTTCGAGCAGGATCGATACTGCCACTGGGTGTGCCAATCCAGAGTACAAATGAAAAGCAGGCCATCGCGAAGATTCGTATCTATCCTGGCGCCGATGCGCACTTCACGTTGTATTCCGACGACGGTACCAGCTATGCCTACGAGCATGGAGACTACAGCACCACCGAACTCAATTGGAATTCTGCTACCGGTAAATTTACCCACACTGGAGCGGACGCCTGGAATACGGCTGACTCGCAGATGGTTGAAATAGTTCAGGAGCACGAATAGCTAAATGTGAATCCTTGTATCTACCGTTAACAAAGCTCGAACTTGTCCGTGACGTCTGTAATGTGTCAGATCTTGAGCCGTGAATTTCAAGATCCAACCAACCTTATTCAATTAAACGGAGACCAAATGTCCGTGATTACTCGCCGTGAACTTCTTGCTTCGGGTATTGCCATATCCGCATCCTCGCTCCTGCCGCAAGCGGACGTTGCGCAAAACACACAATCGGCAGAAAGGCACGTCCCAGGTAGTACGAGCCCGGCTGCAGGCCAGTTGGCCCATCGCGAACAACTTCTCTTCGACTTCGGTTGGAAGTTCAAGTTCGGCCACGGTACAGATCCAGGTAAGGATCTTGATTTCGGATATGGCCAGGCCGATTTTGCCAAAACCGGAGATTTCAAATTTTCCCAAATAGGCTACGACGACTCGAGTTGGCGCATGCTTGACCTCCCTCATGACTGGGCCGTCGAACTTCCATTCGTCCATGATGATTCGGGAAATGGAGACAGCCAGTTGAGGTCGCATGGCTATAAGCCGTTGGGCCGCCGCTTTCCAGAGACGAGCGTGGGTTGGTACCGCAGGGAGTTCGAGGTACCAGCCGGCGATGCAGGCCGCCGAATCTGGGCTGAATTCGATGGAGCCTTTCGCGATGTGCTGGTCTTTGTGAATGGCTGCTTTGTCGGCCGGAATAACAATGGCTACGAAGCATTCCGATTCGACATCGGTGATTTCCTCGCGTATGGAGCTAAGAACTGCATTGTTCTTCGCGTGGATGCCGGCTTCGGTGATGGCTGGTTCTACGAGGGTGCCGGAATCTACCGTCACGTGTGGCTATCCAAAATACATCCGATTCACATTGGCAGGTGGGAGACCGTTGTCCGTTCGGCTCTAAACGGTAACCTGGCGACGCTTGCCCTTTCAACCATCGTTCAAAATGAATCCAGGCAGAAAGCCGGTTGCAAAGTGAGCTGGAGAATTAAGGATGGCAGCGGCGCAACCGTGGCCACAGCGGAATCTCCGCTACAGATCGTAGAATCTGCCGGTTCAGCGAGTTTCAGTGCGACTGCCAATCTCGCGAATCCTGCAATGTGGTCGACAGATCAGCCTAATCTCTATTCCGCGGTAGTGGCCGTTGAAGGCGATGGAACCGTTTGCGATGATGAGTGCGTTAATTTCGGCATTCGTACTGCGGTCTTTGACGCGGACAAGGGCTTCATTCTCAATGGCAACTCAGTCAAGATTCAGGGCACCTGCAACCATCAGGACCATGCCGGTGTGGGGTCGGCATTGCCCGACCGCTTACAGCAGTTCAGGTTGGAGGTGCTTCGCGAAATGGGGTGCAACGCGGTTCGTACTTCACACAATCAACCCACGCCTGAATGGGTAGAGGCTTGCGATCGCATGGGCGTGATGATGATGTGCGAGACGCGCCAGATGAGTTCGAACCCTGAGGGCATGCAGCAACTCGAACAGATGATCAAGCGTTATCGCAACTCGCCGAGCATCATTATCTGGTCGATAGGAAACGAAGAGTGGTTACTGCAGGATCAAATGGCAGAGCAAGGCACGCGCATCGCTTCCAGCATGGTCGAACTGTGCCACAGGCTAGATCCAACGCGAGCAGTCTCCGCTGCCTGCAATGGCGACAACGAAAAGGGCGTTTCGGTCCCACTCGATATCGTTGGCTTCAATTACAACACGCAAAAATATCCTGAAGAGTTTCACAAGAACTATCCCAAGCGACCGATCTTCGGTTCCGAGACGTCGAGTGCTATCAGCACACGCGGTGTGTACACATCAGACAAGCTGCGCAACACTGTCAATAGCTATGACGGTGTAGTTCCCTGGGGTGAAACGCCTGAGACATGGTGGAAGTTCTATGGCACGCATGAGTGGGATGCGGGTGGATTTGCATGGACCGGTTTCGACTATCGTGGCGAGCCAACGCCGTACGGATGGCCTTCCATCAATTCGCAATTCGGCATCGTCGACATGTGCGGATTTCCGAAAGACTATTTTTATTACTACAAAGCATGGTGGCGCAAAGAACCTTCACTTCATCTGTTCCCGCATTGGAACTGGCATGGAAGGGAAGGGGATGAGATTCCTGTCTGGGTATATACGAATCTGGACGAAGTGGAACTGGTAGTCAATGGCAAGAGCCTGGGAACTCAGAAAGTTCCGCACCTGGGGCACGTAGAGTGGAAGGTGAACTATGAGCCTGGTTCAATCGAAGCTCGCGGCATGAAAAACGGCAAGATCGTTTTGACTGAAAAACGCGAGACTACCGGCCGGGCGGTTTCGATGCGGCTGACATCCGACCGAATGCAGATCGACGCCGACGGAGAAGACGTTGCCATGCTCAAAGTCGAAGCACTCGACAGCGATGGCGGAGTCGTTCCCACTGCGGACAATATGGTTTCGTTTCGCATTCATGGCCCAGGAAAGATCATTGGCGTAGGGAATGGCGATCCGAACTGTCAGGAAAGCGATAAGGAGCCACAGCGCTCACTTTTCAATGGACTGGCGCAGGTCATCGTTCAAAGCACTAGAACTCCCGGCGAGATTCAAGTGGAAGCTATGCGTGGAGGACCAGGTTCCTCCGAGGTAGTTGCGGCAGTCACCGTCAGAGCAATCCAGGTTCCGGCGCGTCCGTGGGTCCACATCGTCGGCTAAAGCAGTTTCGGAATTGGTGCCGACCGAAAGCAGGCGGCAGGGTGACATTTTTCATCGAGAAAATGCCACCTTTCAACGCTCTCAAAAAGTCTGCGTGTATTCCGAAATTGCTCTAGCAGCGGAACATGCAGATTATCGACGTTGGCAGAGGTTTACCGGGATGGGTGGACCTGTTGCCGGGATCATTTTGTCCAACAAGTCGGAGTACCTGTAAAAGGGGGAAGTTCTTCCCACCGCCTTTCACATCCTGAGCCATGTTGTTCTGGTCAGAGAACGCTCCTGCCATACCGGATTTTCTAACTCCCCACCGAGTCCAGCGTTGGCCTGGCACATCAAGTGCATTGGCGAAATCAATTCCTATATAGAGCTCCGCAAAATGAGAATTTGAAAACGTTTGACGATGTCTTACGTGAATTGTTTGAATATTCCTCGAAGTGTAGAATTGCGGATCTGAAGTCGGAAAGGGAGCAGCATGAAATTCGTTGGACTTGTGGTGCTTTTTGCAGCAAGCCTTGGATGGGCTCAGGGAGCGGATGATTTCAAGCCCGCGTCGACCAATGTAATGGGAGCTGCGTATCCGCGCGTGGATAGTGCATCGAGAGCACAGTTTCGTATCAAGGCTCCGGACGCAGTCTCGGTGAATCTGAGGATCGGAGGCGGTCAATCAATTGATCTTGTGAAACAGCCGGACGGATTCTGGACCACCACGACTAAGCCGCTTGTTCCCGGATTTCACTACTACTCGGTCGTGATTGACGGAGCCGATACAACTGATCCGGGCAGCCACACTTATTTTGGCGGTGGCAAGAATTCGAGCGGCATCGAAATACCGGAAGCCGGCTCAACCTACTATTCCGTGCAGGACGTTCCTCACGGAACAGTGCATGAAATTCTCTACCACTCCAGCGTGACGGGAACCTGGCGTCACGCGCTGGTGTACACGCCGCCCGGCTACGACACAGAGACCAAGACTCGCTATGGAGTGCTATACCTGCAGCACGGCGCAGGTGAGGATGAGACAGGCTGGATCAGACAAGGCCATGCAAACCTGATCCTTGACAACCTGATTGCGAGCAACGCAGGCAAGCCAATGATCATCGTGATGGCGAACGGATATGCAACGCGCATAGGGGAATCTGACCCGGACTTCTTCAAAAAACAGTCGACCGACGAACTGCTGCAGGTTATGAAGACGATGGCAGTGTCGTTCGGTGATGATCTGACACTGGTGCTGATTCCTTATATCGATTCGCATTTCCGAACCATTCCCGACCGCGATCATCGCGCAATGGCGGGCCTTTCCATGGGCGGGATGCAGACCCTTCAAGTGACGTTCGATCATCTTGACAAGTTCTCCTACATCGGGGGATTCAGCGGAGCTGCTGCAAAGCAGGTGATTGCCCGCAGACCTCTCGATGTTCATACAGACTTCCACGGCGTGCTCGCCGACCCTGCCGCCTTTGCAAAGCGCGTGCACTTGCTGTGGCTCGGAGCCGGAACTGAAGAGCCTCCGACGATCAAAGCGGGTCTGGACCACTTCCACGACACACTGGATGAAGCAAAAATCAAGCATCTGTATTTTGTTTCACCAGGCACTGCGCATGAGTGGCAAACCTGGCGGCGCGACTTGAAGGATTTTGCTCCGCGGCTCTTCAGGTAGGAAGTCTTTCGCGCACTCGTAGTAACCGATATTTATGTGATGGTCGCGAGTCAATGCCTGCCCACGGCCGATTACCACGTCTCTATGACGCAGACTCTTAAAGGCAATCCTTGAGAGGATTAGCTTTGAGATCGCCCACTCGCTGACATAACATGACTCATAGGAGACAAGATAAACGCGTGGCTGATTCAGTTTCGATTTGCGTCATCGGTTCAGGTTATGTGGGGTTGGTTGCAGCGGCCTGTTTTGCAGAGATCGGACATAGGGTCATCTGTGTCGACAACGATGAAACGCGGGTAAAGGTCCTTCGTGACGGCGGTGTTCCCATCTTTGAGGAACATTTGCCGGAATTGTTGGCAAAGCATGCCGGCCGGGGCGTTGAGTTCACTACCGACCTTGCCTCGGCTGTTAAGGAATGCGATGCGCTCTTTATTGCCGTCGGCACGCCGCAGGGTGCCAGCGGCGCTGCAGATCTCTCTTATGTTGAGGCTGTAGTTGCCGAGATAGCGCGATCCATTAACGGGTACAAGGTCATTGTTGAAAAGAGCACGGTTCCTGTCTATACGAACGAGTGGATACGCCGCGTTTTGTATCGTCACGGCGTTGAGCCGAGCAAATACGATGTGGTGTCGAACCCCGAATTTCTGCGTGAAGGTACGGCGATCAGGGATTTTCTCCATCCCGATCGCATTGTGGTAGGCGCAACTAGCGAGGCCTCAATTAATCTGCTGAGCCGCATCTATGAGCCGCTGACGAGCGGAAGTTACTATTCTCAGCCGGGCGCTCTATCTGGCTCGTGTACTGTCGATCAGCCTGCGAAATTGCTCGTCACTTCAGCGCAGAGCGCTGAGATCATCAAGCACGCTTCAAATGCATTTCTCGCCCTTAAGATCTCATTCATTAATGCAGTAGCCAATCTCGCTGAGGCCGTGGATGCAGATGTGGAGGATATCGCCGCGGGCATGGGGCTCGATAGCAGAATCGGACCGAAATTCTTGCAGGCGGGACTCGGATACGGTGGCTCATGCTTTCCGAAGGACGTTGCTGCATTCCATCAGGTAGCGCAACAGTACGGCGTCGATTTCCAGCTATTGCGGGAAATTCGAAAGATCAATGAGACTCAGAAGGAAATATTCTTCAACAAAGTTTTGCAGGCTCTGTGGACCTTGAGAGGGAAGCGACTGGCCGCTTTGGGGCTTGCCTTCAAAGGCAATACGGATGACATTCGAGAATCTCCCGCAATCGACGTGATCAAGAGATTGCTTGAGGCAGGCGCGAACATTACGGCGTACGATCCCGCCGCAATTGATCGTGCCAGGGAAGTTCTGCCACCGTCAGAAAAGATGCGGTATGCATCGGGGCTCTACGAGGCGGCGAAAGACGCGGATGCTGTGTTGATTCTTACGGACTGGAAGGAGTTTGGCGACATCGATCTCGCCAGACTTAACCGCGAGGTCAAATTCCCGATCGTGATCGACGGTCGCAATCTTTACAAGCCGCAGACGATGCTCGAACACGGTTTTACCTATGTGAGCGTCGGCAGACCCGCGAATTATTTGGCGCAGGAAGGTAAGCCGCGCAAGTTTGTGAAGTGAACTTTCGCCTGATAGGCACATTGTCGGCCCCTACAAAGCATCGCGGCCAGAGGGCTATTCAGCTCTCAAATCGTGATGCGGAACCTTGGAGCATATTTCGTTGACCATGCGCGTTCTTGTAACCGGCGCGGCCGGGTTTCTCGGCTCTCATCTGGTTGATCGTTTGCTTGCCGATGGCCACACGATTGTTGGCTATGACAACCTTTCGACAGGCTCCCTGGAAAACATCGCGCACCTTGCAAATGAGCCGCGATTCAGCCTGATCGAGACGGATATCTGCGAGCGGTTCGACCCAGGACCGGTTGATTATGTGTTCAATCTCGCGTCCCCTGCAAGCCCACCGAAATACCTTGAACTGCCAATTGAGACTCTTCGGGTTGGTTCTGTTGGAGTAGAGAACACCCTCGAAGTTGCACTTCGTCATAACGCTGGATATCTTCACGCCTCGACTTCAGAGTGCTATGGCGAACCCCTCGAGCACCCGCAGCGCGAAAGCTACTGGGGCAATGTGAATCCGGTTGGCCCGCGCTCTGTATACGACGAAGCCAAGCGATATGCTGAAGCGCTGGTCATGGCCTATCATCGCGCTCGCGGTGTGAATACTCACCTGGTTCGAATCTTCAACACCTACGGCCCTCGCTTGCATCCTGAAGATGGCCGCGTAATTTCGAACTTTGTAGTACAAGCCTTGGCGGGCGAACCTCTCACCATCTACGGAGATGGAAGCCAGACGCGCAGCTTTTGCTACGTCGATGATCTTATTGAAGGAATCATTCGGCTATCGAGGAGCGATGAGCACTTTCCCGTGAATATCGGAAATCCGAATGAGTTCACCATTCTGGAATGCGCTCGCGAAGTGCTACAGCTAACAAACTCCAAAAGTACACTGCGCTACTGTGAGGTTCCGCAAGACGACCCCACGCGCCGTTGCCCGGACATAACGAAAGCAAAGACGCTACTAGGATGGGAGCCTGAAACGACCCTGAGACAGGGGCTGGTCAAGACAATTGATTATTTCCGAGGGGAGCATGCGTAGAGGCCTGTGTGCACCGGGGTGCGATCAATCGGTAACTTCGCGCCACGCGCAAAGTGATTCAGTAAACGCAGCGCTACCGTCACGCAGCCAGGTGTCGAGTTGCCCTGGTTCTTTCAACTGCTGTCCTCGTGCCCGCTGAACAACAACAAAGCGGCATTTCAACTGCGGCAACATGGTTACATCACCCCACAGCTTTTCAAATTGAGTCACCGGGAAGATATCTTCCTGCCCTTTGCCCCAACGCTTCTTCACGTCTTTCAGCGTGACGTAGGTCGGCATTCGGACTGCAAGAGCGCGAACGGCATCGTCTACACGTTCGGCGCTGGAGAGATCGTCGCGGCCCAGCCCGAACAGATTCAGCAGACCATCAATATTTACCCAGTAGGTTGCGCTGTTGTAGTAGCTCAGCTTGCTTTCAATTTCTTCGCTGGGGAATGCCAGACCTTCAAGCAATTGCAGGTGGCCATCGACGCGAGCTAGTCCGCCACCGCGATCTTCAATGTGCCGCGAGATCACCTCGGCGGTCAGCGCAACTCCGCCGTGGATGTGATCGCCGAGAATTGCGGCGTCCGCATTGGCGCCCACGGTATCGATGTTATGAATCAGGAGGTACTTTAGCTGCGGCCGTGTTGCAAGAAGTTCTTTGAGAGTTCCATTGCGCAAAAGATTCGCAATCTCATACCAGTGGCCGACCGGATGAAGAGACTGCATTGGTTCATTGTCAACATAGTCAGAGGCTTCGCCGGTCTTTTGTGCCCACTGGATCAGCGTTTCATGTATCCCATCCCGCACTTTCTGTGCCTGGACATCCAATACCTGCTGGTTGGTCTCTTCCCAGGCGAAGCGGAGATCGCGTACCGTGGGGACCATGCGCAAGCCAATGCTTCGCCCCTGTGAAAGCAGAAGTGGACCGGGATAATCGTAGTTGTGTTCGGCCGCGAGGTGTTGCGCAATGGCATCATGCGTAAGATAGCTTGTTGTAATAATGTGCGGCGGCATCGTTCCACACTCACGGCCGATGTGAAGGCTCTTGGCAAGATGGACCTCGACAAAGTTGCGGTATCGTCCGCCGAGCCTGCTGAATGGGTTCAGCGCTTTCACTACACCGGCACCGCGCGTCCATCGTGTGCCGATTCCTCCTGCGAGCGTCACAATTGCAACCGATCCATCAGCGAGGGCTTGCAGTCCTATCTGCCGATGAGCGGGATCCACATGTTCTGCCTCTGCATCCTCAACCTGGCGAGTATCTCGTATCCGATTCTGGCCCATGCCAATTCGTCCGGAGAGCAAATCCTGGCGAATCTGCTCATGAAGCACTCGATCAAATCCAAACGTATTTAAAAGAGCACGCAGCGACGTTTTCCCGCCTTCATCGGCTTGCGAACTTGAGGGAAGCATATGGTCAAAGAGCGTCTGTGTCATGCCTGCGTAATCGGGATTGGTTCTACAGGCCTCCGTAAATCGCTCCAGTTCACGGCGGCGCAGTTGCAACAGGTGAATGGCATCGCTGCGAATGAGCCCCGGCACATGCAGAGTGTAGTAGTTGGCGGGCATCAGAGCATCGTCGCCGCTTTGCATGGTGGCATACGTGCCGGCTTCGTTGATTGAAAAATTGTAGACCACGGGCTCTATGGCAAAGGGAACGCTGTGTTCTAATTTGCGTTTGGTCTCGCTCATGATGGATTGCATGCGCGCCTGGGCTGCCGGCTTTCGTGCGGGATCGAAAAGAAATCCCATGCCCCCGCCGCTCATGCCGCCAAGCATCCAGAATCCCCAGAAATCCTTGCCGAATTCCAGCCGGGCTCGATCAATGAGCATTTGAGTGTAGAGATTGCCAGCCCAGGGAATTATCGATTGAATGGGGCCATCGAAGTTGCGCTGCAGCGAGTTTCCAAGCGCACGAATGTCATCGTGCTGAAGTTGCATGACGATTTCATTCAGAATGCTTATCGATTGCTCGCGCGCCTGCCACTCGTCTTCAGAACGCAGCAAGTATTTCTCGGTCACCATCTCAAGAATGTGACCGACATCCTGAGCCATGCCGCCATGAACGAGAACCAGGCTATCCTGTAGATCTTCGCGGGCTCGCCGCGGAACTTCAGCTTCATTCAGCACTTTGTGGCGCGGCAACAGGCATCCTCGGCTGACACCGAACTCCGGGTCGTTGGATTCGGCGAGAACGCCATGAATGATTTTAATTCCAGGCCAGACACCGCCGGAGTCTTGCCAGCCGCCTCCGCTACCACCTAACCATTCTCCAAGGATCGCGCGGGCAGCAACCAGTCGCCGGTCATTTTCTTCAAGCTCCCCCGTCAGCGATTTGATTTGACCGGTGGCTCGCATGCAGACAGTGATAATGCAGGCCAGCAGGTTAGTGGAAACGGCGAGCCTTGAACCTTTGGGAATGTCGTTTACGCGGCTCACGATCTCGATTCCATAGCCTGCCTTGCCGGTGAGCTTTTCCAGAATTTCAGAGAGCGGCTGTGTTGCGCCTTCAATACCAGGTGGGATAAGACCGCTGGCGATTACGCCCGCCTTGAGCAGTCCGAGATAATCGCGGGGAAAGTCAAAAATCTCTGAGATCGATGTCACGTCCGCCGTTGTTGAAAGATCGATGCTGGTCAAGCGAATGACCGGCTCATCGACAACGCGTAACCAAGCCTGAACCGGCGGCTTTGGCTTAGCGGTGCCGGAGCAAACGGCAAGATCGATCGAAGCATTCAGAACGCGAGCGCCCTCTGGAAAATCCATGCCGAGAAAGAAGATGTCGCTCCAGCCGCTGTGAGTAAAGTCCATGCGTACCGGCGTTGCTTCGCAAAGGATCGGATATCCAGGATTTGCCTTCAGGAGTTCTGGGCGAATTCGCAGCGGGTAGTCCGAGGTATGTCCAATACGGAACATCCACTGATTTCCGCGCACGCTGCGCACGCTGCGTCGTACCTGATCCGCGAGCGTTTGAAACCCCAACGATTTGTAGCCCGCGGCCAGCGCGCTGGAGATGGAGGCGCTGGGGCCTTTCTGCTTCTGTTCTGCCATGAAGCGGGAGATTGCCTCTTCGAACCTTCGTTCGAGCAAGTCTTGATATCCGCTGAACGGAATGTTCGCCGAGCGATCGCTTCCAGCAAGGCGGGGAATGTAAAAGCGGTGAATGGCGTAAAGAAAAAAGAGTGCGCGCACGCGCTGGTATAGATTGCCGCTATCGCGGCGAAATTCGTCGAGTACCCCGCACTCATCCAGCAGTTCGGCAATAGTGGCGTTTCGGCAGTACGAATCCAGCGACCTGTTACGTTCCTCGCCACTGCTTGTAATGATCTTGAGCAGACGGCTCACGATTCTCCGCCTCTCCCACTGCCTCCTAGTTCGCGGTCAGCAAGGAGTTCCAACACCTGCAGAAGGACTTCACTGCGGTCGCGGCCATTGAGAGCCAACGCCATTTGAGCTACTAACAAACCGTACGGTGCGCCAAGATCGTAGCGCCGCCCTTCATCCTCAATCGCCAGATACTGTTCCTGCTGCGCGAGAACGGACAGAGCATCCACAAGATTGACACGGGCTTCGTGATCGGACGCGAGCTTGCGGTCCAGAATCTCCATCACAGACGGCGTCAGTACATGGATTCCACTAAAGCAGAGATAGTAGCCGGATCGAATTCCAGAAACCAATAAATATTGCTCGGCCTCTGTCGGTGTGGGCTTTTCGATAACCGTATCGACGCGATAAATACTGTTGTGCGGAGAGGTCCGCCTTCCTCCCACGGCTCCGAAGCGCGTCAAGAGACCTTCACGGGTGAGGCGAACTCCGCTGACCGAACAGCGCTCCTGTTGGGCAAGCTGGACCATTCTGGCCGCCGAGGGCACCACGTTCGAGCTGACATATAGATGATCGCCAACGATGTGAAGGAAGGGATCGTCTTTTATGAACTTGCTGGCGCAATGAATGGCGTGTCCATAGCCGCGCGGTTCGTCCTGAGGAATGAACGTTACCGAATTGGCATAAGAACCCGCTCCCTGCGCATAGGAGTGCTCGTCGCCTGGAAACACGATCACCGCAATATCTTCGATGCCGGCTGCGAGAGACTGTTCAATTAGAATTCGAAGCAGTGACTTTTCAACCCCATCTCGATCAATGAGATTTTGAAGGGGCAGAGTGCGCTGGCCCTTTCCCGCAGCGGTTATAACTGCTTTCCTGATAACCAATTCGGGCTCCTGATGGCACTTTATCACGGCAACTGAAAGAGCTCTCAGAGGTCTCCAAGATGGTTCGATTTCCAGCTCCAGGTGCGCATGCAGTGCGGGAGCAAACTTAGCACGATCAAAGGTGCCGTCGGCAAGTGGAAGCTGCTTGGTCGGAAGGTGGATGCGGCTCGAAATCTGTATGTGGTTGTAAGAGAATATGTAATACAACCTTCTATCTGTGGAAAAGTAGGGCTAAATAAATAGCGCTTGGTCAATTACTTATGAATTTGGGGCCCCATGTAGTTTGTCAGGCAGATGTCTTTCAAATTCCTTGCACGGTTAGGTTCGCCGTGCTATTTTTATCCAAATTGGTTCGCCTCTCTCCATCAACGAACTGGTGAATTAGGTACAGTTGGATCAGTTTATTATGCGATCTTGTGAGCTTTGCAATCGGATTCCCACATAATGTGATGGGACCGAAGGGGGCGAAGCCTACCTCGGAGTACCCCACAAGACAAATGAATTTCAAGCTTCACGCAGTCTGACACTATTTCCATCGCCGGCCTGAATGCCGCGGCCACCTCTCCCCAGCAAAACTCTTGCCATTCCGTCAGGAGCAAAGCCGACCATGACAGAAACCAAGCGACGTTCTCGCATGATTAGTGTGCGTCTTTCTGAAGAAGAATACGCAGCCCTAAGACACTTATGTTCACTCACCGGGGCACGAAGTGTCTCTGACTTGACCCGCGACGCGATGCGTTCAGTTTTAAACCGGATCGACCGTGAAGAACCGCTCGGCGGCAACATCGAGGAGTTTCGAGCCGGTATCAAGAATCTTGAGAAGAAGGTAGAGCAGTTGGAAGCAAAGATCATGCTCTTCAGGCCGGAGCAGATTCGATGATTGACGTTCAATCAGTTGAGTTGAGCCCGATTGGCACGGAACTTACGGCATTCGACGAAGGCAGAATTGAAACTCCGAAAGATACACACGGCAGGGAGCTCTTAAGGTCGCAAAGGATGAACACAGTCATGCTTCAAACATCCCAGAGAAGTTACAGCCGGCTATTGCGGAATCGAATTTACTGCGCCATGCTCGCATTTGGACTGTTGGTGCTTCCTTGTCGTGCATTTGCTCAGCAGAAATCCCAGCCGCCGTCCGACAATTCGGATGCAAGCAGTTCGACAGTCTCCAGGAGTTCGGTGGCAGGACAAGATTCGCAGAATCAGGACTTGCAGGGGTCACAGAATGATTCCGAAATGGAGAATCGGCAGGGGCAGGGAGAGGTACAGGAACAGGGGCTAGAGCAGGGAAGCGAAACATCGTCAGAGCAAGAAGCGGATACGCCGGTTATGTCGGCGGAACAGATCATCAGCATCCTCCGGCAGCAACCGGACGCCCTTGCCAGTATCAAGGAGCAAGTTGCTCAGCAAACAGGAATCGACCCGAAAAATATCACTGACGCCTCGCTGTATACGCGTATTCGTCAAAGTGAGAGTGTACGCATTCTGGCAACGAAAGAATTAACTGCACGCGGGTTCAGTGTTGACTCTAGCGAGACGATAGAAACGACGCCTGCAGCGACAAGGAATTCACAAAGAACCAAAGTGCCTCGATCCGTGCGCACTCAAGTTCCGCCTTACAAGAGCCCTGACGAACCGCAGGTGCAACGTCGAGTAAGTCCCTATGTCAACCTTCCATCCATGTCGGATCTCTATACGCAGTTTCCCTCCAGGCAGCAGAAGTTGCAGCGGTTTGGCAGCGACGCATTTCTTATCGGTTCAGGGAATGCGAACGAACTGCCGCTCGACCTGCCGGTTGGGTCGGATTACGTATTGGGATCCGGAGATAACCTCGTTTTGAATCTCTCGGGAAGCCGAACTGGGCGCATTATCCGCTCGGTTGATCGGCAAGGACAAGTTGAATTGCCGGAAGCAGGCGTCATCATGATCGGCGGAATGACGATTGCACAGGCGCAAACGGCAATGGATAAGGTCCTCGCTACGCAATTTCAGAACGAGCATGTTGAAATCTCGCTCGGTCGGGTTCGAACCGTACGGGTATACGTTGTAGGCGATGTCCAGCGTCCGGGTGCATATGATGTGAGTGCTCTGTCGACACCCCTAAGCACGCTTTATGAGGCGGGAGGTCCAACGAGCCGAGGATCATTGAGAATTCTGCGTCAATACAGGGGAAGGCAGCTCGTTAAGGATATCGATCTATACGACTTTCTCCTGCACGGTATGAGATCGGAAGATGAGAGGCTCCTGCCCGGCGATACCATTCTCGTCCCACCGGCGGGGCCGCAAGTAACCGTCGAAGGCATGGTGCATCGTCCTGCCATCTACGAGTTGAACGGAGAGCAAAGTCTGGATGAAGTGCTGCAACTCGCCGGTGGTGTTCTCGTCTCTGCAGATCTAAAGCAAATTAACGTAGCAAGGATAGAAGCGCACGAACGCCGCACGATGTTCAGCCTCCAGCTAAATGATAACCAGACTGAGCTTCATAACGAACTCGCAGCCTTCAAAGTCAAGGATGGGGATGATGTAGTTATCTCGCAGATTACGCCGTATAACGAGCAGGCGGTCTATCTCGAGGGGCATGTGTATCATCCGGGTAAGTTTCCATATCGCGAAGGGATGACCGTTGCGGATCTGCTGCACTCTTATCAGGATGTGCTCCCTGAACCGTCGGATCGAGCCGAACTCGTGCACTTGCAGCCACCGGATTTTAGGCCCGTGGCAACCGAGTTCAATTTGCGCGATGCCTTGGTTGGCAATGAATCGGTTCCACTCCGGCCGCTCGACGTGATCCATATCTATGGTCGCTATGAGGTAGATTCGCCAAAGGTTTCGATTCAAGGTGAAGTCATTCGCCCTGGTAGTTATCCAATGTCGCAGGGCATGACTGCGGCAGGACTCGTCAGACTGGCCGGAGGGTTCAGAAGGAGTGCCTTCCGTAATGAGGCGGATGTGGCAAGCTACACCGTGCAAAACGGTCAGAGAGTTGTAATTGATCACAGCCAAATTGCATTAGAAAAGGCCATGGAAGGGGACAAGAGTGCCGATGTCGTGCTGAAACCCGGCGATGTCGTCAGCATTCGGAGGCTGACGGGTTGGCAGGATATAGGCTCCTCAATCACGATTAACGGCGAGGTTATGCACCCGGGAAGTTATGGCATTGCCCAGGGAGACCGCCTTAGTGAGGTCATCAAGCGAGCCGGCGGGTTCACCATTAATGCCTACCCGTATGCCGCTGTGCTGGAGCGTGTAAGAGTTCGTGAACTGGGTGAGCAGGCACGCCTGCAGATGATCCAGCGCATTGAGGATACTCCAGTGCAAGTGAAACAAGGAACACTATCAACCTCTACTGTGACTTCAATGCAGAGCACAATGCAGGCTCAGCGCGAGGAGATTCTCAGAACGCTTCGCACCCGCACTGCAAGTGGCCGCCTGGTCATACGAATCTCATCTGATATCAGCGCCTGGGAGAACACCGCCGCCGATGTTGAAGTGCGCGCCGGCGACATACTCACTATTCCCAAGCGTCCGGATTTCGTCGCGGTTAACGGTCAGGTCTACAATCCGGTAGCCATCAGTTATGCACCTGGGAAGAAACTCGGTTGGTACCTTAAGAGAGCTGGAGGTACAACATCGTCCGCCAATCGAAAGGGAATCTACGTGCTGCGAGCTGACGGAACTGTGGTTCCGCATCCCAGTAGATGGCTGGGGGGAGGCTTGATGGGGCTCCGAATGCGCCCCGGCGATACGATCTTTATCCCCGAAAAGATTGAGGGAGGATCGGTGTTGTGGCAGAACATTCTAGGTACAGCCCAGATTATGTCCGCAACTATGCTGCCTCTTGCAGTGGCCGGGGTTATCTAAGTATCCCCCGCCCCTCGCAACCTTCGGCGTGCAAACACATGGCTGCAACCGTTTCCGAGAGAGAGCTTCAAATGGATGACACTCGCAAATCAGAAGTTGACGCTGCGATATGGGCCGATCCAAGCGAGATTGAGCAGTCCGAGAGCGGCGGTGAATCAGGTCCAGGTTTTCGCGATAATGTGCGCGAGTTCCTGCGGATTTACTGGAAGAAGCGCAAGGTCGCCCTGGTTATCGTCAGTGCCGGGATCGCAATTTCCGTCGTGTACTCCCTGTCGCTTGAAAACGTCTATACCTCCACCACCTCTCTGATGCCGCAGAACAGCTCATCGCCCTATTCATCGATGCTCAGTTTGGTTACCGGTTCGAGCGATGCAGCTGCATTAGGCAGTGAAGCGCTGGGGATCGGCACTCCAAGCGATTTGCAGATCGGCATCCTTGAGAGCCGGGTCGTTCAGAATGCAATGATTACGCATTTTGACCTGATGAATCGTTACAAGGTAAAGGTTATTGACGATGCCCGCACTATCTTGAAAAGTAATACAAAGATCGGTCAGGATCGGGTCAGTGGAATTATTACGATTGCAGTTACCGATACCAGCCCTAGCATCGCCCGCAATATGGCGCAGGAGTATGTTACGCAGCTGAATCGAGTTTTGACAGAGAACTCCACTTCAGCTGCCAGGCGCGAACGATTATTTCTCGAGGGACGGTTAAAAGACGTAAAGAAAGATCTCGACGACTCCTCGCAGGCTCTCAGCCAGTTTTCCACCAAGAGCAAAACGATCGATGTGCCCATTCAAGCGAGAGCCATGGTCGAGTCCGCCACGAGACTCCAGGGCCTGTTGGCCGAAGGGGAAAGTCAGCTCGCGGGACTTCGGCAAACTTATAGTGAAGACAATAACCGAGTTAAGGCCTTGGAGGCACGCAACGCAGAGTTACAGCGGCAACTTACTGCAATGGGTGGAGTAACTGGATCATCAAATGGCTCCAAAACTGCGCACAATGCCTCGTACCCGTCGGTTGGAGATCTGCCGTCGCTTGGATTGACCTACGCCAATCTAGAGAGAAAAGTGCGCGTCGATGAGCAGTTATGGGAGACTCTCACTAAGCAATATGAGATTGCGCGAGTTCAGGAAGCAAAGGAGATTCCCACAATTCAGGTACTTGATGTGGCGAACATTCCCGACCGAAAATCCGCACCAAGACGGTCGATGATCGTTCTTGCCTGTACCTTCGTATCGTTCCTTCTGTCGGCTTTCATCATCTTTTGCCTCACCCGCTGGCAAAAGATGGACGAGCAGGCGCCTATGAAACTGATTTACTCAAAGATAATTAGAAAGCCAACGGCGCCCCAATCGTGAAAATCAAGAACCAACAATCGATATGAGTCGCCACCATTCTGAGATGATCCTTCCATGCGCGGTGGAAGCGTGCGAAGCGGTTGTGGATTTCGACATGCGGCGGTATTGTCCTGATGCAGTATTCAAGACCGTACCTGTTCTCTGCAAAGCATGAAACATGGAATCCGATAAGGCTACTTACATGAGCGGAGGAGTATCGCGAAAGCAAAGACGTCGTCTGACGTCAGTAGACTATCTCGTTTTCGTTATAGGTGTTGCGGTATACGTGAATATTGCCTTTATAGGCGTACTTACGCTTGCGGATATATTGCTCTCCGTCCTGTTCGTCTATTTTGCTTTTCGGAGAAAGTTCAGAGTCGAATCGAGACTTGCGCGAATATTCCTGATCCTGGGTTTGCTTTGGTTAACATCGCAAATTGCGACAGACCTGATAAGACATACAACGTTCGTTGACTACGCACGCGGCTGGAGTAATATTGGCCTGACATTAGTCAATTTCAGCGTACTTTGTACACTGCTTTATGGTCGGCCGGGCAGACTCATGTTATTTGGATGGGGAACGGTTGCCGGACAGATTCTGATGTTTTGTCTCAGTCCGAACGATTTCCAAATCGACCACCCCTGGAAATTCGGAGTCGCATATCCGTTGTCTCTGGCCGTGGCTCTGATTGCCTCCCATAGATCATGCCGGGATCATTGGCCAGGTATTCTGATGGCGGTGGTAGGCGTGGTGCATATCTTTATGGATGCTCGTAATGCGGGCGCAGTGTGCCTGGCCGCAGGCTTCTATCTCAGTGTCAATCGATACATGCGCAGAAGGAATACGCTGGATGGACAATTGAAGAAAAGCCGGATAATCGCGATGACCGGCGTTTTGGCGCTAGGGGCCGTGGGAATTTTTTGGTCTTACCAGTTTGCAGCGCGTAGCGGGCTAATGGGTGAAGATGCAAGGGAGAAGTTCACAGAACAATCGAGCGGAAGATTCGGTGTTTTACTTGGTGGCCGCGAAGAGCTCTTGGCCACAATCCCAGCCATTATCGATTCGCCCATTCTTGGCCATGGCTCTTGGGCAAAAAATCCAGTCTACTTGCTTGGAATGAGACAGGCACTGTTCTTATTGGGCTATCATGGGGCTTTGAATTTGTCGCCTGAAGATCTCACTGAGGGACTCATCCCTTCTCACTCATTTTTGTTTGGTGCCTGGGTCTACGCGGGGATTCTCGGCGCATTATTGTGGGCCTGGGTCTGGCTAATGATCATCGTGTCCCTGACAAGAATTTACCCAGAGCCCGCGGTTCTGTTGCCGTTCATGGCATATGTGAGTTTCTTGTTGCTCTGGGATATTCTATTCTCGCCGTACGGACTTGATAGAAGGTGTCAAGTGCCGTTTTATCTTCTGATGATCATTACCTACTGCGATATGGCAAAGCGCAGTGCGGTGCAGGTCGCCGCCGTCCACGGCAAAGGTGTCCTGAAGCCGGCACTGAGTTCGGGCGACTAGCTCGACTCTTTTCGCGAACATCGGTTAAGGCCTCACGGGGCATCTTGCGAATTCTGGGATGCAGTTCCAGCCTACAAATGAAAATTAGCATTGTTACTGTTTCGTTCAATCAGTGCGCTTATTTGAAAGAAGCGTTGGACTCGGTATTGAATCAAGGGTACTCCGAGCTGGAATATATTGTGGTTGATCCAGGCTCGACTGACGGCAGCAGAGAATTGATAGAAAGTTATAGAAGCCGGCTTTCCCACATTATCTTCGAGCCCGATAAAGGTGCCTCTGACGGGTTAAACAAGGGATTTGAAGTTGCAACCGGGGACGTCTACGGTTTCCTCAATTCCGACGACCGACTGCGACCCGGTTCGCTCCAGACCGTAGCGGGCTTCTTTCAAAACTATCCAGAATGTGGCTTGGCGATGGGTAATGGCCACAAGATTGATGGAAAAGGCCGAAAACTAAAGTTCATTAAGGCGCGAGATTATACGGTGCAGCGCCACCTTTACGACGGAACACGCTGGCTACAGCAGTCCACGTTCTTTAAGCGTGATGCGTTCATAAGATCGGGAGGATTCAATATCGAGAATCGTACTTGCTGGGATGCAGAGTTGTTTTTGACCATGATTTGTCAGGGCGTGAAAGTCGGTTATATCAGGTCAGATCTGTCTGAGTTCCGAATTCACGATACATCTATCTCCGGCACGGGGCGCATGATTGATATCTACAGGCAGGATCTGATGCGCATGTTCAAACAAGTAAAGAAGCGCGAGTGGGGCTTTTTTGATGATGTGTGGAAGTTTCTTTATCGAGTGGAAGGACTTGTGCTGCGCGTGTGTGACTGGATAGGAAATATTGTCAGGAGGAACCCCACGTGAGAATCGCATATCTCTGGAATGGTCTCAGCGGTTACCTCAATGCGTGCCTGAAAGAACTTGCCGCCCGCGAGGGAGTGGAGCTATTTGTCTGTCACGAGCCAGGTGAATTGAGCGCACCTTATGACGAGGCTCAGTTCGCGTGGATGAAGAGGCGGGTGCAGTGGACCAAAGATAGCGATTTGCAATCCCTTTATAAGGAACTACATGATTTCAATCCCGACATTCTGATCTTTCCTTCATGGAACAAGCCGTTCTACCGCAAGGTAGCCAAGAGTTTCGCGGGGAAGGCCTGGCGCGTAATGGGAATGGATAATTGCTGGCTCGGAACCATTAAGCAGAGATTGGGTATTTGGGTCGCACCCTACTATGTGCGGCCGTTGGCTGATGCAGTATGGTTACCAGGTGAGCGGCAGGCCTTGTTCGCGAAAAAACTGGGGTTTGAACAACGAGTAATCATACGCGGAAGCCTCTCATGTGATCAAAGACCAATTGCTGAGGCGTACCTCAATCGAGTGAATAAGAAAACTGAACTGCCTCATGTCTTTGTATATATCGGGCGATTTGTGCCGGAAAAAGATTTGGAGACATTGGTTAAAGCCTATGCGGCTTATCGCAGGACATGTGCCGAACCGTGGCCCTTGGTGTGCTATGGCGCCGGACCAAGCAAAGCTATCCTTTCAGGCAGAGAAGGAATTAGTGTCAAGGACTTTGTCCAACCCAGAGAATTACCGGCAGTACTGGCAAACGCCGGTTGTTTTATTCTGCCCAGCCACTTTGAGCCTTGGGCTCTTGTTGTCCATGAGGCTACTTCGGCAGGGTTACCCGTAATCGCTTCAGAAAGTGTCGGTTCGGCGGCTCACCTGGTCCAGGCTGGCTATAACGGATTTATCTTCGGTCGCCGTGATGTTGAGGGACTCGCGACTTTGATGTCTCGTATGAGCACCATGAGCAAGCAGCGGCTCGAAGGCATGTCACAAGCCAGTTACCTGATGTCACAGCAGTTTTCTCCGGAAAGATGGGTCAAAACACTTTTTGAATCATATGAAGCACTGGCAGATAAGTCCTCTAGGGAGTACGTGCATGCGCTTAGCATTCGTTGATATCGAAGATCCTGAAGACATAAGAACCTGGTCCGGAACTCCATATTCTATGCTTCGGGAAATTCGCCGGCAAGGCGTTCAGGTCGAAGTAATCGCCCCGTTGGAACGAGATTTCAAGTACTTATTTATGGCGCATAAGCTGTATTCAAGAGTTTCAGGAAAGAATATGCAGATCAATCGCAGACAGGCCGCTCTAAAAAGCTTCGCTGCACAGATTGAACGTCGAATGAATGGTAAAAGGATAGATGCGATATTCTCAACATCCTCGATTCCGATTGCGCGCGTGCAACCAGGTATTCCCATGGTGTTCTGGACGGATGCAGTAATGGAAGCCATGGTTAACTACTATGCGGGGTCCTTCGCGAACCTAAGTTCAAAGGAACTTACCATTGCCCATGAGCAGGAACAGGCAGCGCTCAATCGCGCATCATTCGCAGTTTACAGTTCCGATTGGGCTGTAGGAGTGGTAAGGGAAAACTATGAAATAACAGCCGAGAGACTGAGAGTCATAGAATTTGGCGCTAACCTGGAAATAGATCATGATCTTGATGACATCGTTGGACGTATCGAGCAACGATTGAAGTCCCCATGTGTGTTGTTTTTTATGGGAGTCGATTGGGATCGGAAGGGAGGCGCACTTGCATTTAAAGCTGCAAAGCTACTGAATGAGAGAGGAGTTAAAACGGTTCTGAAGGTAGTTGGTGGCGGCGGTCCTGAAGCACCGTTTGTTGAAAGGTTGGGTTTCATTAACAAAAATGAGCCCAAAGGACGAGCCAAAATTAGAGAACTTCTGAATACCTCAACATTCTTCATTTTGCCATCTCGTGCAGAGGCTTCTGCCATCGCGTTCTGCGAGGCTGCCGCGTATGGACTTCCAACTCTTTCAACCAGGACGGGCGGCGTTGAGAACTATGTGATCGACTCGCAGACGGGCTATTGCCTTCCGCTCGCTGCCGGCGGAAGAGAATACGCCGATCTAATTGCAGGCACGTTGGCGGCTCCCGATACTTATCGCAGGCTTTCGATAGGAGCATTTCAAAAATACAAGCAGACTCTCAACTGGAACGTTGGAGTGTCGTCTCTTCTCGGCCTTATTGAACAGGCAGTGCGCGCGAAATGAACTGCAAATATCAGGATCTCTCGAACCCAAAAGTCCAACCTGGATTTCGTGGGCGCCCGGCTTGGTTTGTTCAATCGTGGTGGATCGTTCAGTCGCTCTTTTTTCACACATCTCCGCAGTTCATGTATGGATGGCGTCGCTTTCTTCTACGAGCATTCGGAGCCAGAATTGGCAAGGGAGTCTTGATTAGGCCATCGGTTAGCGTGACGTATCCATGGAAAGTCAGTATTGGTGACTGGAGTTGGATTGGTGATGGCGTCACGCTTTACAGTTTGGGCGAAATCACGATAGGCGATCATGCCGTCGTGTCTCAGCAGTCTTATTTATGCACTGGATCGCATGATTACAATCGAATCTCGTTCGACTTGTATGCAGTCCCAATCCATGTGGAGTCTGAAGCATGGGTAGCCTCGCAGGTCTTCGTTGGTCCTGGAGTAACTATAGGCTGCGGCGCAATTGTGGGCGCAGCAAGCGTGGTATTGACCGACGTTCCTGCCGGAATGATTTGTGCGGGATATCCGGCCAAGGTACTTCGGCCTCGCCCCATTCCCACGAGTAATATGAGTTCGGACAATACCTCGGAATTGTCATCAAGATAAGTTAAGTGCGAATCCTGCATGTTATTCATTCCGTTGATCCGGCCTCTGGCGGCCCCGCAGAAGGTCTGAGACAGCTAACGCAGATTTATCAGACTGCCGGCCATGAGATTGAAGTAGCGACATTAGATGCTCCCGATGCTATCACTGAGTTTGGTTTCCCAGCGTTGGTGTTCGCGCTTGGACCAGGCAAGGGCATTTATGGTTACGCACCCAATGCTGCTTCTTGGTTTGAGAGTCGAATATCGGCATACGATATCGTTTTCATCAACTGCATCTGGCAATATGCAGCGCTGGCGGCTTATCGCGCGTTAAAGTCATCCTCCATACCTTATGGAGTCTTTACTCACGGTATGCTGGATCCATATTTCAAGAAGACCTTTCCACTCAAGCATCTTAAGAAGTCAATCTACTGGCATTTGTTACTGCAGCCCGTATTGCAGAATGCCAATGCGGTTGTGTTTACATGCGAAGAGGAGAAGATCCTGGCAAGGCAGTCGTTCACCCGTTATCGTGTAAGGGAACGAGTACTAAACTTTGGCATCTTCGGTCCGGACTTGGAGCTTGCGAACGCTGCCGCAGGGTTTTATGAAAGATGGCCGTCTCTTCAAGGAAAGCGTATTGCAATCTCCCTGGGTAGGTTGCATCCGAAAAAGGGAATCGACATCGTGATCAAGGCATTCGCAGGTAGCATCGCTCGTGATCCCGAGTGGCAACTTGTCATCGCTGGACCGGATCAGGCAGGTGAAATGGCGAAACTGCAGGCGCTTGCGATTCAGCTGAATGTGGCAGACAGGATCACCTGGACCGGAATGCTGAATGGTGCGTTGAAATGGGGAGTTCTTGCTGCGGCCGAGTTGCTCGTCCTTCCCTCGCACCAGGAGAACTTCGGCATAGTGGTAGCGGAAGCCCTGGCGTGCAGACTTCCGGTAATCATCTCTGACAAAGTAAATATCTGGCGCGAGATTGCCGGACATCGAGCGGGATTGGTTTGCGAAGACACTGTGCCCAGCACTCAGAATGCATTTGATCGGTGGCTCCAGCTTTCTGTCGCAGAGATTCAAGAAATACGTCGCGGCTGCAGAAAGTGCTTCGATACATGCTTTAACTACAATGTAGTTGCGGATAAAGTTCTTGAAGTCACCGAAGCGATCTACCACGAGAAACACAGGCAATAGTCCAATCAAGATGCTTTGGGTCTAGCATTGTTTGCATGCGCACATTCTGCACGCATGTAATCGTCCCCTTATAGAGGAGTCAGCAGACAATGAAGAAAGCGCTTATCACAGGATGTACTGGACAAGACGGTTCATATCTCACAGAACTTCTGCTTGAGAAAGGCTATGAGGTTCATGGTCTCAAACGACGTGCATCGAGCTTTAATACCGATCGTGTCGACCACATCTTCAGCGATTTCCACGAGACCGGCACCAGGTTTTTCCTGCACTACGCAGACCTGACTGATGGCAGCTCGCTGTCCTCTCTGCTCCATGACCTTGAACCGGACGAGGTCTACAACCTTGGCGCGCAGAGCCATGTGAAGGTTAGCTTTGAGGTTCCGGAGTTTACTGCGGACGTGGTTGCGACAGGCGCTTTGAGGCTGTTGCAGGCCATGAGGTTGACGGGTGTGAAGAGCCGCTTCTATCAGGCCTCGTCAAGTGAGATGTTTGGGAGTGCGCCGCCGCCTCAAAGCGAGCAGACAGTGTTTCATCCTCGCAGTCCCTATGCGTGCGCCAAAGTGTTCGGGCACAACATCACGGTCAACTACCGAGAGAGCTACGGTATGCATGCATCGAGTGGAATCCTCTTCAACCACGAGTCACCGCGCCGTGGTGAGACGTTTGTGACTCGCAAAATCACACGTGCTGTTGCGCACATCAAGCATGGTGTACAGAAAAAGCTGTTCCTTGGAAATCTGGATGCACGGCGCGATTGGGGCTACGCGCCGGACTATGTCCGCGCCATGTGGATGATGCTGCAACAGGACTCTCCGGATGACTATGTAATTGGTACCGGCGAGGCTCACACCGTGCGCGAATTCGTCGAGCTCGCCTTTGCCGTAGCCGATCTCGACTGGAAGGAGTTTGTAGAGATCGATCCGCGCTACTTCAGGCCTGCGGAAGTGGATTACCTTCTCGCCGATATTTCCAAGGCAACTAAAGTGCTGGGCTGGCAGCCCACCGTAACATTCAAGGAGTTGGTCAAGCTCATGGTTGAAGCCGACATGCTTGAGGTTGAAAGACTCCGAAAAGGCGGCACTGAAGCCCTGCGGCTTGCAGCAACGGTTGAAGGTGGCCACCTATGATGGATTTGAGAAGCAAGCGAATCGTCGTTACCGGTGGATCCGGTTTTCTCGGCAGTCATCTCGTTCAACGTCTGAGGCGATCGGGATGTAATAGTGTCTTTGCGCCAACACATAAAGAAGTTGATCTTACGCGTAGCGATGCGATCGAACAGCTTTTCAATGAGTACAAGCCGGAAGTTCTGATTCACGGGGCTGCCGTCGTAGGCGGCATAGGCGCCAATCGAGCAAACCCGGGGCGCTTCTTTTATGAGAACGCGATCATGGGCGTTCAGCTCATTGAAGGTGCGCGCCGCCACGGCGTTGAAAAGACAGTCGTGCTTGGGACCATCTGCGCATACCCCAAGTTCACGCCCGTGCCATTCCGCGAAGAGGACCTTTGGAATGGCTATCCTGAAGAGACGAATGCTCCCTACGGCTTGGCAAAGAAGATGATGCTGGTTCAATGTCAGGCGTACAGGGAGCAGTATGGCATGAATGCGGTATTCGTCCTTCCCGTGAATCTCTACGGGCCGCGCGACAATTTCGATCTGCAATCATCCCATGTGATTCCCGCACTTATTCGCAAGTGTGTCGAAGCAATTCAGATCGGAAGGGAACAGATTGTCTTGTGGGGCGACGGTTCGCCGACTCGCGAGTTTCTGTACGTTGAAGATGCGGTCGACGGAATCTTGCTGGCAACCGAAAAGTACAACAAGTCATATCCAATCAATCTTGGCAGCGGAATGGAGATTTCCATTCACGATCTGGCCACGTTGATTGCGCGGCTGACGGGTTTCAACGGGAAAATCGTTTGGGACACGAGCCAGCCGAATGGCCAGCCAAGACGGTGTCTCGATGTCAGCAAAGCTGAACAGGAGTTCGGCTTCAAAGCTACGACGCCTTTTGAAGTTGGTCTTCGAAACACAATTGATTGGTACGTCGCATCGCAGCAGGTCAAGCAGGCATAGTGAGTTTCTGGGACACAGTTATCATCACAGCCTCTTCCGAACGCCAGGCTGAGCTCTATCGGGAGGAGATTCGCCGCCGCAAGACTGAAAGCAATCTTTCTAATGAGATTCCGTTTCTGGTTATTCCCGATCCGGACGATCGAAGAATCGGCAGCGGCACAGCGACGATTAATGCACTTGGAGTTCTGGGCAAGGATCGAGATTGGTGGCAAAGCCATCGGGTCTTGCTCATTCACTCCGGCGGCGATTCAAGGCGCCTGCCTCAGTATTCGCCGGTGGGTAAATTGTTCGGGGTCTTGCCTTCTCGAACAAGCTCGCGTGCTACCACTACAGTCTTTGATGAAACCATGAAGCTTTCAGCTCGATGGGCAGATTGCATCCCAAGCGGATTGCTTGTGGCTTCTGGTGATGTAGTGCTTAAGTTCGATGCTAGCCAGGTGACTTGGAGCCGAGCGGGCGTTACAGGCGTTGCCATGTGCATGGATGTAGAGATTGGTAGTCATCACGGTGTATATGTTGTTGGAGAAGGCGATCAGGTATATACATTCCTGCAAAAGCCACAGGCCTCGGAGGTGAAAGCCGCAGGTGGCTTTCGAGCGGATGGGCGCGTTGCAGTCGATATCGGTCTTTTGCGTTTTGACCCCGATTTGACCTTTGCGTTGTGTGAACTCGCAAGGACGAAGGACCTGCCTGTTGCGGATCTATATGATCAGATCACTCGCACGCTGACAGGACAATGGAAACCTGATAGTGAAGGTGGACCTTTCTGGAGCGAGCTATCGCGCATACTTCGTTCGCCTGACGAACCTGTTGCATTTCATTGTTCTGTTGTGGATGGCGAATTTATTCACGCAGGCACTACCAGATCGTTTCGTAGCCTGGCCTCTGGATCGGGTGGATATTTAGATAGCGTCGTGAGCGGTGGATACCAGATCGGCCATGAGGCCGTAATCCTCGAATGCGATCTCAAAGGCTCTGTAATAGCTGGAAGGGGAGCCATACTGCACGGGCTTACCGGCATCGGCGGCCCGATAGAAATTCCAGATAACATTGTGATCCACCAACTGCCGGTAGATGTGGCAGGCGTTGCGGGATGGGTCATCCGTGCTTACGGTGTGGAGGACGATCCAAAGCAGCCGCTACCTCGCGCAACCTGGTTTAATAGGCCCATTCTGGAAACACTTGTAAGTCTCGATTTGTCTCCTGATGATGTTTGGGCGGCGGGGCAGGATCGTTCGCTGTGGAATGCCGCGTTGTTCCCGGTTGCCACCGTCGACGATGCCTGGGACTGCGCGCGGTGGATGATGGGCTTGTCCAGCAACTACAGCGCGGAGCGGTGGCGCGGATTAATGCGCATGTCATTGGCGGAGAGTGCTCAACATGCCGACGGGCGTGCGATCTCTGAAGTTCGCAGCCGGCGTTCCCAGGGAATCTGGCGTGAAACCGCAATCGAACTGGCTGAGTCAGGGGCGGACTTGAGACCATTGCTCGCAAATTTACCCGGCCTTGTTCCTGCCGTGGAGGCGGGCCGGTCACTGCATCAGCGTGCGCAAAAGTTGCGGCATGGCAACCCGGACGCACTTTCAAGCGCGGCAAGCCATCTTGTTCACGCTGCGCAATTGCTCGAGAGTGCTGGATTGGAGAGTGAGGCGAAAGCAGCAGAAAACGACGCCTTCGCTTGTATTCAGGAAGCTGTTCATAACAGTACAGAGAGCAACCACCAAATCATTACTTCGAAGTGGAGGTTCGAACATGTACAAGTGTCGGCCCCGCCGCGCATCGACCTGGGAGGCGGTTGGTCCGATACGCCCCCATTTTGCTTCGACTGGGGTGGGACGGTCCTCAACTGTGCAATCGAAATAGACGGCGAGTATCCGATTGAAACTGAGATCGCTCGCATTGATGAACCGGTGATTCGATGCGTTGCGGACTCCGGGGAACTCGCTGAATACCGATCCGCAGACCAGCTCCTCGAACCCTGCCGTCCTGGTTCAGTGTTTTCTATTCCGCGGGCGGCGTTACAACTCTTTGGCTTGCCTGTGAAAGGCCAACCATTGGACGAGACTTTGTCCGCTCTCGGAGGCGGCATCGAGATTCATTGCAATGTGCGGCTTCCGATCGGATCGGGACTGGGAACCAGCAGTATCCTCTCCGCAACAATCATGCGCGCGCTCGCCGCGATTTCGGGACGGACCCTTTCCGATCACGAATTATCGGAGAGTGTAATGCGATTGGAGCAACGCATGACCACCGGGGGAGGGTGGCAGGATCAGGCAGGAGGAATCTTTCCCGGCGCAAAGCTTCTCCTTACCGGCCCCGGGCTTCGGCAGCACGTAAGGGTGCAGCCGGTGCAGTGGTCTGAACCGCGGAAGATTGAATTCTGCCGGCACGTGGTTCTGTACGACACTGGAATTCAACGCATGGCGAAGGATCTGCTGCGGCAGGTTGTCTTGCGGTATCTGGCTCGCGAAAACGCAACAATCCAGGTGCTCCACAGCATTAAGACGCTTGCAGTGGAAATGTCGTACGCCATGGCGGAGGGTGACTGGAAACATCTGGGAGAATTGCTTGATCGTCATTGGCAATTGAATCAGGTCCTTGATCCCAACACGACCAATGCGCCTATCAACGCAATTCTCGATCGCGCACGTCCATACATTTACGGAGCAAAGCTCGCGGGTGCCGGTGGCGGAGGATTTCTCATGTTGCTCGCGCGAGATCCAGACGCTGCCATGGGGCTCAAACACGAACTCTCAAAGCACTCGCTGGAACGGGGAAGAGTAGTAAGCTACAGCATAGCGGAAGATGGCCTGCGCGTTCGTGTCGGTCGCGATATATCAGAGAGTGCACCTCTTGCACGTGCATTAAGAAATTAATTCAAGATGTTTTTGCCGAATTCGCGGTTTGAAATCAAGACTATTGCCGAGCACTCTTGGAGAATAGGATTTGAATATTAAACAGCGGGCGTGGATTATCGTGTGCTTTGCAGTATTGCTTGCGGGGCATCATGCGATCGCGCAGGCAGTAACTTCTGCAGAGCAGTCGACGGCGACGGTTGGCGCCAACCGTCCCGGGCCGCCTCCGGAACCCGACTGGGCCGATTGCGACTCCAATGCTCAGAGTTCGCCCTACATCCCACTGGATAGCTGGATCTATTCAGCCATGTATCGTCTTTATGCCTTGGGGTATGTAAGCAATCCATACCTGAATATGCGCCCTTGGACTCGAGAGAGTGTCAGTAACATGCTTGAAGATACCGGCGATATACTTGTTGATTCGGATAGGTCTCCAGGCGAGGATGAAGCTGAAGGCATCTACGATGCTCTGAAGCGCGAGCTGCGCCAGGAATTAGCAGACAACTGTTCTGCATATTCAGGAAGCGCAGAGATTGAGTCGACATACACCACGGTAAGGGGCATCAGCGGCACGCCTCTACGCGATAGCTTTCATCTTGGCTCCACAATCGTAAATGATTATGGCCGTCCTTATGCTAACGGCCTTAATAGCTACTCTGGAGCCGGCGGGTACGTGAAAGCCGGCAGATTTCTCTTGTACGCGCGCGGTGAATTTCAAAGTTCTCCGTCGGCTCCGGGCTATTCGTCAGCGCTGGCCGATCAACTTGCCGTGATCGACACAACAACCAATTACTTCAATTCCAGTTGCTGGGGTGGTGGATCGCCGTGCGTTCCGCTCCCTCCGAATTTGCAAGCCACAATACCGGCAGGCCCAATCGCGTCTGCCGCACGTGGCCGCTTTCTCGAAGCCTATATCTCTGCGCAATTCCTCAATAACGTAATTTCATTCGGCAAGCAGGATTTCTGGCAGAGCCCCGCCGTCGGCGGCTCCATGTCGTATTCAAACAATGCCGAAAACCTCTACTCGTTTCGCATCAATCACATTGAGCCGCTTCAGATTCCTGGCCTCTCTAGCATCACCGGTCCTTTCAGATACGAATTCATGATTGGTCCGTTGAAGGGACACAGTTACCCTATCGATCCGTGGGTGCATATTGAAAAAGTGAGCTTTCGCCCCACGAACAACTTTGAATTGGGCTTCGAACGCACAGTGATTTGGGGCGGTAAAAATCATCAACCCGTCAACCTCAAAAGCTTCTTAAGGAGCTTCTTCAGCGTCACCGCTCCTCAAGGTGACGTGAAGAATAGTGTGAGGGATCCGGGCGCACGATTCGGTGCATTCGACTTCTCATATCGAGTGCCCTTCGTCCGCAGTTGGCTGATGCTCTATAGCGATAGCGAGGTTCACGATGATGTCTCGCCAATCGATGCTCCTCGGCGGGCCGCGTGGCGCCCGGGCATCTATCTTTCGCATGTGCCGGGTATTCCCAAGCTGGACGTTCGTGTTGAAACAGTCTGGACCGATCCTCCAGTTTCTACGAGTGTCAACGGACAATTCATGTATCGTGAAGCGGTCCAGCGACAGGGATACACCAACAGCGGTCAACTGTTCGGCGACTGGATTGGCCGAGAGGGCAAAGGCGGACAGGCGTGGATCACCTATCACATGAGTGGAAAAGAGTGGATTCAGATCGGCGCCCGCAATCAGAAAGTTGCAAAGGACTTCATCCCGGGTGGAACAACATTGAATGACTTCAATGTTCAGGTTGTAAAGCGCATCAAAAAGGACCTGGAAATTAAGGGCGACTTGAAGATCGAACATTACAAGGCGCCCATCTATTTGCCAGGACAACAAACCGTGACTGCTGCAACGGTTCAATTAATCTGGTACCCGGGACGAAAGGTTAGCTTTTGATCGTGCGGTCAATGCGCGATCAGTCTTCTCAAATTGAAAGCTATTCAGGTCCGGCGCTATCTTTTGAAATCCTCTGGCAGATCGCGCATCCAATCTGCAAAGGCCTCATCGAGCGTGTATTTCCAGCGATAACCGAGATCGCGCAGACGCTTGGGATCAATTGATGTAGAGCGATAGAGTTTACGAACTCTCACAGGGTTGATCGGCTGTTGAATGCCAAGCACATTAGCTGCCGCGTTAATCGGATAGGACACTCCCAGCAATAACGATCTAGGCACGCTCAAGGGATGACGGCGCACTCCGGCAATCCTCCGAATGGCGTTTACAAAGTCTTCGAGCTTAGGCGTGGGGCTAAGTGAAAAGTTCAGGAGAATGAAGGCATCTCCATTCCGATCCTGATAATCCATCGCAAATTGCGTAACGTGACAAAGCTCCTTAACGAAACCCCCGGCCTTTCGTGTATGCCGATTTCCCGTGTAGACGAAGTAGCCCTTCACGACAATGCGCAGAAGCCGTGTCACGTTTCCACCTTCGCCCGGACCAAAAACAACGCCCGGCCGAAGAATCAGAAGTTTGCGCAGCGGACGAGCCTCCTGCCATTCCTGATGAATTCGCTCCGCCGCAAGTTTTGACTTGCCGTAGGGAGTTTCGGGTGATGGTTGCGAGTCCTCGTTCTTGATTTCTTCTGAGGGACCGTAGGGCGAGATGCTGCTGGTAAACACAATCCTGGAGCAGCCCACGGCTGTAGCCCAGGCGCAGACATTCTCCGCTCCCTGTATGTTTGTGTCGAAATATTCGTTTGGCTTGTGGCCGGGCTCCCTGTGGACCGCCGCGAGATTAAAGACCAGATCAACTTTCTCGGGCAATTGATTGCATTGAATGGGGTTGCGCACGTCGCCTTGAATAAAGCTCACACGGCCATCGCTCAAGGCCGCCTGCAACTCCGCAGTGTAAGGCTCGTTACGGGGTGGAATCAGATCAACGAGTATAACTTTTTCAGCAAGGTTCTCGCGTAACCAATGCTGAGCCAGGTGCGTTCCAATAAATCCGGTTCCGCCAAATATAACTACCGTGTCCATTCTTTTCACTCATTTCCCCGATCAAAGCGTACCAGTGAAATCAATCGAAGAATTTGCATCCAATGTCCTGGAATTCCTTTTCCAATCGGCAGTCCCAGCCAGGTTGGGAGCAACGATGGAAAGAATCCGGTCGGTGATCCGGCCAATGTTGAATGTACGCTCGGCGTACGCCCGGCCGTTTCGGCCACATTCCATACAGAGCATTCTGTCCTTCAGGTAGAGCTTGGCGGCTTCAAGGAATTCGTTCGGATCATCCGGCGAAACAACAGTGCCCGCTTCTGCTCGCTTTACTGCCCGAGCTGCTTCATTCGTCGTAGGTGCCGCAACGATCTGCGCCCGGCCCGCGCAAAGATACGACAGAGTCTTCGAGGGTACCGCAAAATCACCCGCATCTGAATCAAGCAAAGTGATGAGTACGTCGGCCGAACTCAATACTTCGCTGATACGGTCGTAAGGCTGAAAGGGAAGCGTCTTCAGGATATCGGAACTCACTGCGTTCGCATTTTCATGCAGCCATTCGGCTCCTGCGCCCGCAGCAACAACAATAAGTTTTCCGCTATGATTCCTTTCAAGATAACGTGCCAGCTCCAGCAACAACTCCGGCCTGTGCTTCATGCCTAGCGTTCCCGAATACACAAAACAAAATTCGTTTGCAACCCTTTGTTCATTTGCCCAGGCGTTATCCTTCGGCAAAGGCTTTACTTCATCAAGTGGGGCCCAGTTTTCAAGCAGGTGAACATTCGGCCCCTCGACGCCCCAGGCACGAATGGTCTCCACGAAACCTTGGGAGATACAGATCACCGCATCGGATTGTTTGAGCAGTCTCTTTTCCAGGCGTTTGAAGTAGGCGTGACCAGCCCAGGCGAGGAGCTTAGATTTTCGCTGCAGCACGAAATATGCAGCAAGGCAATACACATCCTGAAGCCAGAATACAAATCGTGCATTCGCACTGTGTGCGGCGCGCATCAGAATTTCCTGACCGTTCAGAGGCATGTTTCCTGATAGTACGACATCGGGCCTGAATGATTTCACGCAGTTTGCGGTTACACTCCCATATTCGATATCGGATTGCCGCCTGGTAAGAATTGAATGCTTCGAAAACTTTCGGGAGATATGTAGTCCCTCAATCGATAGCTCTGCAGGGTCATCCTCACGAATCTGTAGTTGCCCTTTAGGAGTGGAATGATTGTCCGCAAAATATACGTGAAGCACGGTATGGCCACGTCGAGCTAATTCACGGCTCAATTCCATGGGAAAAGCATGGCCGCAAAAATCATTGATCAGGATTCGCATTCTCTTCATCTCTATAACAGCAATCGTTCCAGAGGGTTCATGAGGGGATTTCTCAGGAAGCCCGGTTCATCGCAGCTTGCCGGGAAGTCTCCGGCAATGGGTCAAGATCACCTGGTAAAAACCGAAGGGCACAAGGAATGCCAAGAAATCGAAGCAGTCCGTAGACCTTGAGGCCTGCCTGCAATTTACAGTTCTTCCTGTACTCTGAAAGTTGCGCTGTTGATCTATTGTCACAACGCAAAAAATGAGTGTCAAGGTCCATCACGCAGAGGTCCCATTTCTGGATACCCTGTTCTGACGGGAACGCAACTCAGCTGAAAGTCTAGCCGATAGGTGAACTTTCGATTCACATCGTAAACTCTCTCGTCTCTCCAGCAGTTCTGTTTGTAGCGCAAGAACAGAAAGGCCTAATTGGCCACCATATATGTTCAAATCCAACCAGCCGTCAGATATGCCTGAACCTTCCTCATCTGCCGTTTCTGATTGTCCTCAGATTCCGAGCGTGACGATTTCGATAGTCATTTGCACACGATTTCGTCCGGCCGCTCTGCGTTCCTGCCTCGCTGCCATTTCGAAGTTGAGGCGTTTACCGGATGAGGTGATGATTGTTGACAATTCGACGGGGGACAAACAGACCAGGGACCTGGCGGAAGAGTTCTCCGCCTGCTACATTGTTGAACCGGTAATCGGATTGAGCCGAGCGCGCAACCTGGGCCTCGATTCCTGTAAGTCGGAAATCGTTGCCTATCTCGATGATGACGCAGTGCCGGATGAAAACTGGCTCAACTTACTGTCTGAGCCATTCTCTGACCCGCGAGTTGCAGTCGTCACTGGCGAAGTTGTCACGTCAGAGAATTCACCTTACGGTAGAACTCCCGGAGAGCGGCGTTTCTTGGATAGAAATATTCAAAGCTGGTTTGAGGTCGCAGCTTTCGGGGGATTGGGAATTGGCACCAATATGGCCTTGCGCAAGTCTGCCTGTAGATCTCCTGAGATGTTCGATGAACGGCTTGGGAGAGGGGCGCCTTACTACGGCATGGAAGAACATCATGTCTTCACCCAACTCCTTTCGCGGGGCTATTGCGCTGTCCATATTCCCGCAGCGGTTGTACACCACACGTCGCAGAACCAAGTGGACTTGAAGAAAGAAGCGCGAAGTCTATTTGCGTATTCAATGCTTTTGTATTCTGAATTCCCGTCCAATCGTGGAGACCTGTTGCGTTTCCTGTTCAGAAGAATGCGTCGCAGACCCTTAACCTGGGCCGGGAATTCTCCAGATCCCGGAGATGTAGTCAAAAGCAATTGGTGGATACTCCTGAAGGCGAGCCTGTCTGGGGCAGTGCTCTATTTGCGGACCAGGAAAAAGAAGAGATAGTAGGAAACCGATGCAGGCAGTGGTGATCCGCTGAGGCGTCCGGTGAAGCTTTCGGTGTAGCGGGCACGAATCAAATCGTGATCGAGGGATGTGATTCGCCAGATGTTCGCCTCGCGGTTTCTGCGCATATTTCCACAAAGAAGGGTTACTTAGGAGTTTCCCGGTAACCACCCGGGAACCCAGAAACATTATAAGATGACATTAGTAGTACAAGACTCGTCCACCAAAACGACGCGAGTCCCTCGGGAAGAGATTCTGGCTGTTCAGCTTCCCGGTCCCTCTTAACAGCGCATCCGATACTCGGAACTCAAAGACCAATTCAACACCAACAGTTTCGTACTTGTAGCACTTGCCAAAGGCTCCAAAACGAAAAGGGAACATACCCTGCATACGGATGCTGTACTGTTGCGCTTAATTTATGTGCCCTGGCCATTTCATCCCCCTAGGAGCGACCAATGCACAGCAGTTCCTGGCATGTATTACATGTCCTCTCCAATCACGAGAAGAAAGTTGCACAGCACTTGCAGGTTCGGTCGATTGAGCATTACCTCCCCTTGTATCGGGAAAAGGTAAAGTGGACGGACCGGACGGTAGTCGCGGAGCGGCCTCTCTTTTCCGGTTACGTGTTTGCCAGATTCGAGCCCGATTTCAGAATTCCCGTCATCTCAACCCCAGGCGTTTTGCGCCTTCTGGGAGACCAGCAATGGAATCTGGTTGAGGATGAAGAGTTGGAAAAGATTCGCACCGCGCTCGCAACGGGAATGAATCTGAGGCCTCATCCAACTGTCAGTGTCGGCACCACAGTCCGGATTCGCGACGGAGTTTTTGAAGGCGTCGAGGGTACCGTCAGCGAGCTGCGTAAACAGTGTAGGGTCATCATCACTCTGGCTGCGGTTCACCAGTGTTTTTCGCTTGAAGCAGAACTCGGCGATCTCCAGGTTCTGAGTAGACCGGAAGCCAAACCGAGGCTGCACACCGTCCCGGCATACGGCTATTGATCTGGAATCAGTCAGAAGCGCCGCTCGTATTCGTTCCTGATCTCATATAGAAAGCCCGCACAGGCTTCAGGCTGTTACGAAACGGAGTTTTAGGACAAGGAGAAGCGAGGTTCCAGTGATGGAGCTTCGCTTCCTTTGTTTTTGGGAGCTTGGATTGTCTTTTGGAGGATCTGGCGAGGCCAGTCTGCTGTTAGGCTGAGGCGATTGCTTGCGCCAGGCGGCTGCCGCCCAGCACCTTCATCATCCGCTTTAGGTTATAAGCCATGGTCCCCAAGCTTATCATCGTCCAGCAACACCGGAAACAACGTGCCCTGAGTTCGCCCCTCACCTTGAATGAAGCCCATGAAAAATGCCCTCGCTCACCACGAGGGCATTTTCCCATCTTTCCCCCGATCAATCCAGACTTTCGTAACAGCCTGAGGCTTGTGCGGGCATTCTGTTTCTAAGTTGCTGTAAGAGTCGCTTAACACCCTAAGCGTGCTTTTCAGCCTTCTGGAGCAGAGGACCCGTTTCTGTCTTGGACGCCAGATAGGCATCCACGGCTGCTGCGGCCTTGCGGCCCTCGGAGATGGCCCAGACAACCAGCGACTGGCCACGGCGCATATCGCCGGCGGCGAACACTCCCTCAACCGAGCTCATGTAATCGGTCGTGGCTATGTTGCCGCGATTGTCTAACTCCACGCCCAGTTGCTCGATCATGCCCGACTTAACCGGCCCCAGGAAGCCCATGGCCAGCAATACCAGATCAACATCGAGGGTGAACTCCGAACCTTCAATTGCCTCAAACGATGGTGGCGGGCCAACCCGGACCGCGTGCCATTGCTTTAGGTTTCCGTTCTCGTCGCCCGTGAACTTGATGCTATTGATGCTCCAGTCGCGATTTCCGCCTTCCTCATGCGAACTCTCAGTACGCAACTGCATGGGCCAAAGTGGCCACGGTGTCCGCGGAGAACGCTCTTCAGGTGGTTTGGGCATGATCTCGATTTGGTGCACGCTCTTGGCGCCCTGGCGATGGCTGGTGCCAAGGCAGTCGGCTCCGGTATCACCGCCACCAATGATCAGTACGCGCTTGCCGGTTGCCAAGATAGCGGTTGAAGGATCGACCCTGTCGCCTTCATTGCGATGGTTCTGCTGCGGCAGGAATTCCATCGCGAAATGGATGCCCTTCAATTCACGACCGGGAATCTTCAGATCGCGAGGTTGTTCAGACCCGCCACACAGCAGGATGGCTTCGTTCTGGCTCATCAACTGCTCAACCGAAACATTCACTCCGATATGGGCGTTGGTCACAAACTTCACGCCCTCGGCGCGCATCTGTTCAATGCGGCGATCAATGACATGCTTCTCAAGTTTGAAGTTGGGAATGCCGTAGCGCAGCAAACCGCCTACACGGTCGTTCTTTTCGTACACCGTCACGGAATGTCCAGCGCGGCGCAATTGCTGTGCCGCAGCCAGTCCCGCGGGACCGCTGCCAACCACGGCGACACGTCTGCCGGTTGCCTGCTCGGGCGGCTCAGGATGGATCCAGCCTTCGTCCCACGCGCGCTCCACGATGGAACGCTCGATGAGCTTGATCGACACTGGCGGTTGATTGATGCCCAGAACACAAGCGGCTTCGCAAGGGGCAGGGCAGATGCGGCCCGTAAACTCCGGAAAGTTGTTGGTCGCGTGCAGCCTGCGAATCGCCGTCTCCCAACGGTTGTTGTAGACCAGGTCGTTCCAGTCAGGAATCAGATTGTTGACCGGGCAACCGGTATGGCAAAACGGCACGCCGCAGTCCATGCAACGCGCGCCCTGCTCGCGCTGCTTCTCTTCGGGAAAAGGTTCGTAGATTTCGAACCAGTCTTTGATGCGTTCTTCAGGCTTGCGCCGTGTGGGCTGCTCGCGCTGAATTTCCAGAAATCCTGTTACCTTACCCATGCAGCACCTCTGCGGTCGGCGTCACCTGGGGCGACGAAGATGTAGGCGAAGCATAAACTGATGTGGCGCGAGCAACTCCAAGCACTCGCTTGTATTCGTGCGGGAAGACCTTGATGAATCGCGGCTGAGCATCGGCCCAGTGTTCCAGCACCCACGCCGCGCGCGGGCTCCCCGTAAAGTCGCGGTGGCGTTCAAGCATGCCGCGCACCTTCTCCACATCGGCGTCTTCTACCAGCGGCTCCAGATCCACGCTGGCCTTGTTGCAGCGCCGCGACGAGAAGTCGCCCTGGTCGTCGTAGACGTAGGCAATGCCTCCGCTCATGCCGGCTGCAAAGTTGCGGCCTGTGGCACCAAGCACAATTACGGTGCCATTGGTCATGTACTCGCAGCCATGATCGCCCACGCCTTCAACCACGGCGATTGCACCGGAGTTGCGTACAGCGAAACGCTCGCCTGCGATGCCGTTTAGATACACCTGGCCAGAAGTTGCGCCGTAGAGCACAACGTTGCCCACCAGAATGCTCTCCTCCGGAAGGAAGCTCGAGGTCTTAGGTGGATAAGCAATGATGCGTCCACCGGAAAGTCCCTTGCCGAGGTAGTCGTTCGTGTCACCCTCAAGCTCCAGCGTTACGCCCGTGGGGACAAACGCTCCAAAGCTTTGTCCGGCTGAGCCCTCGAACCGGAAGTGGATGGTTCCATCGGGCAGCCCTGCAGAACCGTACTTGCGGGCGATCTCACCGCCAAGCATTGCTCCAACGGTACGATGAACGTTCCTAATGGCAAACTTCGAGGTGACGGCTGTCTTCGATTCGAGCGCGGGCTTCGCCTTTGCAATGAGCTGATGATCCAGAGCCTGGTTCAGGCCATGATCCTGGGCTTGCATACGGCGGCGAGCAACACGCGAGGGAAGCGTCGGCGAGTAAAGAATCGACGAGAGGTCGATGCCCTTGGCCTTCCAGTGTGCATCGGCGATAGCCGCATCGATCTTGTCCACGCGCCCAACCATCTCATCCACGGTGCGGAAACCGAGCTTGGCCATGTGCTGCCGCATCTGTTCCGCGATAAAGAAGAAGAAGTTGATCACGTGTTCGGGGGCACCGGTAAAGCGCGCGCGCAACACCGGATCCTGTGTGGCGATACCCACCGGGCAGGTGTTCAAGTGGCACTTTCGCATCATGATGCAACCCATTGAAACAAGCGGCATTGTAGCGAAGCCAAACTCCTCTGCGCCAAGCAATGCCGCAATCACTACGTCGCGGCCGGTTTGCAGCTTGCCGTCAGTCTGTACGCGGATTCGGCTGCGCAGATCGTTCATCAAAAGCACCTGCTGGGTCTCGGCTAATCCGAGTTCCCACGGCAGGCCGGCGTGCTTGATCGAGCTTAGCGGAGAAGCACCCGTACCGCCAGAATCGCCCGAGATAAGCACAACGTCGGCGTGCGCCTTGGAAACGCCTGCGGCGACCGTGCCCACACCAACTTCTGAAACCAGCTTGACCGCAATACGCGCCTGAGGATTCACGTTCTTCAGGTCGTAAATAAGTTGAGCCAGATCCTCAATCGAATAGATGTCGTGGTGAGGCGGCGGCGAAATCAAGCCCACGCCGGGAATCGAGTGGCGAGTCTTGGCGATCACCTCATCCACCTTGTGACCCGGCAACTGCCCACCTTCGCCCGGCTTTGCGCCCTGCGCCATCTTGATCTGTAACTCGTCGGCATTCACCAGGTAGTTGGTTGTCACACCAAAGCGTCCGCTGGCTACCTGTTTGACTGCGCTGCGCCGCAGGTCGCCGTTCTCATCGCGAGTAAAGCGCTCTTCGTCTTCGCCGCCTTCACCGGTGTTTGACATGCCGCCGATCCGGTTCATGGCAATGGCCAGCGTTTCGTGCGCTTCTTTGCTGATCGAGCCGTAGCTCATGGCGCCGGTCGTGAACCGCTTGACGATCTCCTTTGCCGGTTCAACCTCTTCAATCGGAATCGGCTTCTCAGCGTACTTGAGCTGCATCAACCCGCGCAGCGTACACAGTTCCTTGTTTTGACCGTCGATCAGATCGGTGTATTCCTGGAACGTTGTGGGGTTATTCTGCCGCACCGCGTGCTGTACCTTGCTGATAGTCAGCGGATTCAGCAGGTGGTACTCGCCGCCCTCGCGGAAGTGATACTGCCCTCCAACTTCCAGGTCGGTCTCGGAGTCGGTGAGCGGCTTGAACGCGTAGCTGTGTTTCATCACCGCTTCGCGGGCAATTACGTCCAGGCCGACGCCTTCCACGCGCGAAGCCGTGCCGGGGAAGTATTTGTCGATAAGGAACTGGTTCAGACCGACGGCCTCAAACACCTGCGCGCCGCGATAGCTCTGCAGCGTACTGATGCCCATCTTCGAGAAGGTCTTCAGCAGGCCTTTGTTGATGGCCTTGATAAAGTTCTTCTCGGCATACTCGGCCGAAACGTCGTCGGGCAGCAATCCGCGCCGTTTCAAATCGTGCAGCGATTCGATGGCAAGGTACGGATTGATGGCACTCGCGCCGTAGCCGATCAGCAGGGCAAAGTGCATCACTTCGCGCGGCGCAGCGCTTTCAATAATGAGCGCAACCTGGGTACGGGTCTTTTCACGAACCAGGCGATTGTGTACGGCCGCCATGGCCAGCAGGCTGGGAATCGGTGCATAGGTCGCATCGACGCCGCGATCCGAAAGAATCAGTAGCGTGTAGCCGGAAAGTACAGCATGCGCGGCCCTGCTGCTTAAATCGTCGAGGGCGTGGCGCAAGCCGGCTTCACCGTCCGCTGCACGGAACAGTGCGGGCAGCGTTGTTGCCAGCAGGTCGCCCGATGCAACGCGGCGCAGCTTCTCAAGATCGCGATTGGTAAGAATCGGATCAGGCAGCTTGAGTGTGTGGCAGTTTTCAGGCTTCTCGTCCAGAATGTTGCGCTCGGTGCCAATGTAGCTGATAAGGGACATCACCAGCTCTTCGCGAATTGGATCGATCGGCGGATTGGTCACCTGGGCAAACAGTTGTTTGAAATAGCTGAACAGCGACTGCGGCCGATCGGAAAGACAAGCCAAAGGCACGTCGGTACCCATTGAGCCAATGGGCTCCTGGCCGTACGCTCCCATCGGCGCAAGCAGTGTGCGCAGATCCTCTTCGCTGTAGCCTGAAGCGCGCTGCCGGCGAAGCAGGGTCTCCGGGTTCGATGCGATCACACGCGCCGGCTCCGGCAACTGTTCCATCGTCACCTGTTGCTGCTTGAGCCAGTCCGCATAGGGTTGGCGCGCCGCAAGTTCCTTCTTGATCTCTGCGTCGGAGATGATGCGCTGCTGAACCGTGTCCACCAGGAACATGCGGCCGGGCTGCAAGCGGCCCTTCTTGCGCACATCCTCCGCGGGAACTTCGATCACGCCGGCCTCCGATGCCAGCACCACCAGGTCATCTTTCGTCACGATGTACCGGCCGGGGCGCAGGCCATTCCGGTCGAGCGTTGCACCGATCACCTTGCCGTCGGTAAACGCAATCGCCGCTGGACCGTCCCACGGCTCCATCAATGAAGCGTGATATTCATAAAACGCGCGCTTGTCCTCGTCCATGTCCGGATTGCCGGACCAGGCCTCTGGAATCAGCATGGCCATTACGTGGGGCAGGGAACGGCCGGATTGGAAAAGGAACTCGACCGCGTTATCGAGCGAAGCGGAGTCGCTGCCCTCGGGCATGATCACCGGGAACAGATCGCCGATATGGCCGTCGTACAACGGGCTTCTCAACACGCTTTGCCGCGCGTTCATCCAGCTGATATTGCCGCGAATAGTGTTGATTTCGCCGTTATGCGCAACGTAGCGGTACGGGTGCGCCAGCTTCCAGCTCGGAAACGTATTGGTCGAGAAGCGCTGGTGCACCAGGGCCAGCGCGCTCATCACAAGCGGATTGGCGAGCTCAATGTAAAAGCGCTCGATCTGCGGGGCCAGCATCAGGCCCTTGTAAACAATCGTCCGGCACGAGCATGAAGGAATGTAGAAGGATTCCTTGTCTTCAATTTCGGACTCGGCAATCTCATTTTCCGTGCGGCGGCGAACTCGATAGAGCAGGCGTTCGAACGCATCTTCGTCCATGCCTTCGGGACGCAGCATGAAGATTTGCTCGATGTAAGGTTGCGAGTTGCGGGCCTCGCGCCCGATGGCATCGCCATTTACCGGCGTGTCGCGCCAGCCAAGAACCTTCAGTCCCTCTTCCTGGGCGATTCGCTCAAACACGCCTTCGCATTGCAGGCGGCTTTGCCGCTCCACCGGCAGGAAGCACATGGCCACGCCATACGCACCCGCTTCGGGCAGCTTCCAGCCAAGTTCCGTGCACTCGCGCACAAAGAAAGCGTGCGGAATCTGAATGAGGATTCCTGCGCCGTCACCCGTCTCCGGGTCGCACCCTGATGCACCGCGATGGGTGAGGTTAATCAGCACCTCAAGACCCTTGCGGATGATTTCGTGGCTCTTTTCGCCCCGAATGCTCGCAACCAGCCCCATACCGCAGGCATCATGCTCGTTTTTGGGGTGGTAAAGCCCCTGCGGATCGGGAATGCGGTGACGGAAATTGGAATTGTCCATGGCAGCCTTTTCAATTACCGTTTTGCTTGTGGATCGGTTCGTGAGTTCCGAGAGACACAAATAGTACGCGATTTCGGTAGAGCAAAATCGCCTGGACCATGATCAAAAGGGTTGCCTGAGCAGGTGCCGGTGTGTCCGGAACAACACTACCTTTAATATATCGAAAATCCTCCTAAGCTGCTGAACTTCCTTGGGCCAAATACACTCAAACGGAAATACCCCCTCTCCAATCACCCTCAATCTTGCTTGTTTTGTGACATATACTTAAGCCCGTGAACTCGATCCCCGCGCAGATAATCAGCGATTCGATCCTAGTTACCGGCGGAGCTGGTTTCATCGGCTCGAACTTCGTATTGCAGTGGCTCAAGGAGAGCGATTCACAGGTCGTCAACCTCGACCTTTTAACCTATGCGGGCAACCGGGGTAATTTCGTCTCCCTGAAAGACGATCCGCAGCACATCTTCGTGCAAGGCGATATCTGCGATGCCGAACTGGTCGGCGCACTTTTGCAGAAGCATCGGCCCCGGGCCATCGTGCATTTTGCAGCCGAGAGCCACGTTGATCGCTCCATCATGGCTCCAGATGCCTTTCTGCGTACCAATATCCAGGGAACCTTCGTTCTTCTCGACCAGGCCAAAAAATACTGGTCCGGCCTAGATGAAGCCGGCCGGGCACGCTTCCGGTTTCTGCACGTGTCTACCGATGAGGTTTACGGCACCCTGGGCAAAGACGATCCGGCATTCTCCGAGACCACAGCTTACGCGCCAAACAGCCCCTATGCAGCTTCAAAGGCCGCCTCGGACCACCTTGTCAGGGCATATCGGCACACCTTCGGACTGCCCACGCTCACCACAAACTGCTCCAACAACTACGGCCCCTTCCAGTTCCCTGAGAAGCTGATACCGCTCATGATCCTCAATGCGATCGAAGGCAAACCGCTTCCCGTGTATGGCGATGGAAAAAACGTCCGCGATTGGCTTTTTGTCGAAGATCACTGTTCGGCCATTCGCACCGTCCTCGGCCACGGCACGGTGGGTGAAACCTATAACATCGGCGGCAATAGCGAACGAGCCAACATTGACGTTGTCACTACAATTTGCGATCTGGTAGACGAGATGTGCCCTGCGCCGTCATCGCAGCCACGCAGACGGCTGATCACCTTCGTTAGTGATCGCCCGGGACACGATTGGCGCAACGCCATTGATGCCACCAAAATCAACCGAGAATTAGATTGGAAGCCTTCCGCGCAATTTGAGAGTGCATTACGAAAGACGGTGCTATGGTACCTCGAAAATGCAGCGTGGGTGGAAAGTGTGCGCACCGGCGCTTACCGCGAATGGATCGCGCAGAACTACTCGGAGCGAAGCGAATTATGAAGGGGATCGTACTTGCGGGCGGTTACGGCACGCGGCTTTATCCCGCAACCCACGCTGTTTCCAAGCAACTGCTTCCTGTCTACAACAAGCCGATGGTGTACTACCCGCTCAGCACGCTCATGCTTGCGGGATTGCGCGAAATTCTACTTATCTCCACGCCGCAGGACACCAGCCGATTCAAAGACCTGCTTGGCAATGGCAACCAATGGGGCATAGACATCCAGTACGCCGTGCAGCCCAGTCCCGACGGTCTCGCGCAGGCATTCATCATCGGCCGTCAGTTCATTGGCGACTCTCCATGCGCCCTCATCCTCGGCGACAACATCTTCTACGGGCAGGGATTCTCGCATCAGCTTCAGTCGGCGGCCGGTATTACGAAGGGCGCTACGGTATTTGCCTGCCCGGTTGAGGATCCGCAGCGTTACGGCGTCGTCGAGTTTGACGACCATGGTAACGCGATCAGCCTTGAAGAGAAGCCCGCTTCTCCTAAATCTCGCTACGCGGTTACTGGCCTCTACTTTTACGACAATGAGGTTGCCGGCATCGCTTCCTCGCTCAAGACCTCGGACCGCGGTGAACTCGAAATTACCGATCTGAACCGTTGCTATCTTGAGGCTGGACACCTGAATGTGGAGATCATGAGCCATGGCATGGCCTGGTTCGACGTCGGAACACACGATTCACTCCTTGAGGCTGCGAACTTCGTCGCCACCATCGAGCGCAGGCAGGGCTTGAATATCGCCTGCCCTGAAGAGGTAGCCTATCGCCAGGGATTTATTTCCAGGAAACAGTTGGAAGTGCTCGCCGCGCCCATCTCGAAAAGCAGCTACGGCAAGTACCTCCTGAGCATATTGCACGAACCATATCTTGCCAGGAAGGCTGAAAAGGCGTGAGTAATGGTCGGCGGAATCTCAAGCGTGGTCTGCAAGGCGTCGGACTATTAACACCAAGGGGCAGGTGCACTAATCCGTAGTACGACTTGTATATAGGTATAGGCATTTCGCGCTCGGCTTCGCGCCGCATCTATTTGCGAAGGAGAATCCTGTGAGACCGGTCTTGTCGCGCACGCTTCGCAGCCTGCAGAGCAGTGTACTGGCGGGCATCCTCACCGTGGGTCCGCTGTTTGTTACTTACCTCATCTTTAGCTTTGTGCTGAATACGTTGGCTGAAGCTGGGCTGCCTATTGTTAAACCTTTTGAGGTGTTTCTGCCGGCGTCCTGGATCAGCACGCCGTGGCTGCATTCATTGCTGGCAGTTCTGGTCACACTGGTGCTGCTATTTGTAGTAGGCCGTCTCACCTCTTTCGTGATCGGGCAGCAGGCATTCAACCTGTTTGAGGCGGTGCTGGAGCGTCTGCCCTTCGTTGCCAAGGTCTACACATCGGTCCGCCAGCTCCTCGACACCATGATGGCCAAAAAGGACACTAGCCAGCGCGTGGTTCTGGTGGATTTTCCCATCCAGGGCCAAAAGAGCATTGGCTTTCTCACCCGCACCATGACCGATTCCAACACTGGAGCCATGCTCGCTGCCGTCTTGTTGCCCAACGCCATCAACCCTACTTCCGCATTTCTGCAAATACTGCCCATTGAGCGCGTTGTCGAAACCGGAATGACCATGGAGCAGGCCATGAGCATGCTCATGACCGGAGGAGCTGTCGGTCCTGACGCAATACAGTATTCATCCGCGACGCTAGCGGCAAAGCCGTCCGAGTCTGTAATCGACTAGCGCAGCTTCAAGCTTGCGGTTCTTGATCGTCCTGGAGTTCGTGCTCGGTCAGTTCCTCGCTTGCCTGCTCGCTTTCAATCGTCACCTTGCGCAGGCTTACGTGCTCAAATTGCGCCCAGATCAGGCCAACGGGCACGATCGCAAGAAACGTGGTCAGCAGCAGAATTGCAGCGCAAGCCGTTGCGGCCTCGGCATTCGCTCCCGTAATCGCCGTAATAGCGGCCGCAACCACGCCGATCTGCGTAAACCAGCCGAGCACCGGAAGCTGAAAGATGCTCGCTCCTCCGCTGGCTACCATAAGCAGAACGCATTTTGACGCAGTGAGCGAAACCAGTTCAGGGCTGGCGACGAAGGCACGGCAACCGGCAAAATAAGCGGCCGCGATCAGTAGCCACATGCTCAGCGAGAGACTGGCAGTAATGCCGAATTCTCCAAAACTGCGCATCGTATCCAGCCCGGCATGGAAAGCACTGATCTTCTCGCCTGCCGCAGCTCCAAGTTTCTTTGAGAACAGCCCGAAGCTCCTCTCGGTTATGGTCGCCACGGTTCCACCCGCCCAGCGCACCGCAACCAGAAACAGAGCACCGGCCAGCGTCAGCACCAAACCTCCGTAACGTGCCGCAAATGCAGCCAGAAACGGTGAGGCCGAGCCAAGCCGCGAAATCATGTGCGAATTCTGGGTGACCCTCATGATCTCCGCATGGGGAACAGACAGCATCGCAAATGAAAAGATAAGCGCCATCGCGCCCATATCGAAGAGGCGCTCGACGATGTATACGGCGACCTGTGAACTCAACGGCAACTCAGTCTTCTTAGCAACGAGGTACGGCCGTACAGGGTCGGCAACGCGGCCAATCAGCGCGACTGCGGTAAAACCAATCACCTGTGTGCCAATCAGAGAGAAAGGGCCCACGCGTTTGTTGTGCTTAAGAAGCTGCGCCCACCGCGCGCTTCGAAACGCATAGGCAACATAAATGCACCCGGTACTAAGGCCAATCCAACGCCACTGCACCTGCGCCAATTGTTCCCGAAACACAGCGAAATCGAAATGAACCCGTCCGCGAGCCCAGATAAACAGCGCTGCAACAACGGCAATTACCAGGACCCCAAGAATCAATTGCCTCTTTTTCAAGCGCTCTCCATTTCAGGACATTCGCTCATTATTCTACCGGGAGAAATGGGTAAATCTCAGAAGGGAACAACCGCTGTAATCAGATGTTTAATAATCGATCATTGCAGGCGGACAACCGCGAACAGGCTACCCAACTCTACTTGGCGGCTCTCATAGCCGCCTCGCGTGCAAGCACCCTGCGATTGAACTCGTGAATCACGTGTGCGACATAGAGGCGCGTCTCGCGGTACGGAGGGATTCCGTGATACCTGTCAACAGCCTCCGGCCCAGCGTTATAGGCTGCCAGAGCCAGAGCCATGTTGTCGTGGTAGCGAACCAGCAGTGAATCGAGATACGCCGATCCGCCGCGCACATTCTCGTCAGGCTTGTAACTGTCTTCCACCCCAAGCTTGCCTGCGGTCGCAGGCATCAACTGCATGAGTCCCTGCGCTCCAGCCCGGCTCCGCGCCTTCGGATTGCCATCGCTTTCCGCCTTCACTACGCTGGCCAACAGATCGGCGTCGATGTTGTGCTCCTCGCCGGCGCGCGCAAGCATCTGATGCAGATCGGCTGGGTTCAGTCTTTGATCGTCAGCGGTCGGCGTACTCGCAGGCGTCGCCTCAGTCGGCGCCGCAGCCTCGGGCACGCTTTCCACCGCGGAAATCTCCTTCGATGGAAACTCGATATAGTTGTTCTCTCCGGAATTCAGGTAGAGCCTCATGCGGTCCTGCACCTGCGCGTGATGGTCACACGTCAGCGCAAATCCATTGCGCAGAGTAACGCGCTCCGCACCCCACCCCGAAGAGGGCAGTGCCGCAAGCAACACGATTCCTAAAATCTCTTTGCGCAAGATCACCCGCATTCCTGGCCCAGCACCCGCTTCGGTTCGGCAGGCAATTTCTTCAAGGCTGCTTCTAATACGACGGCCACGCCGTCCCGATCGTTCGTGGGAGCCTGCTTCCAGCCGCTCGTCTTTGCCAGCGACCTCAGCTCCAGCGCGGCGTTGCCCATCACCACTGCCTGCGCCGCCCACTCGAACATGGCCACATCGTTCCAATTGTCGCCGATCGCCATGGTCTCCCGCCGGTCCACCCCAAGGCTTCCGGCCAACTGCGCGAGCGCCCACCCTTTTGACACCCCGCGAGGCAGCAGATCCAGGATCGACACATCCCGCGAAGGATACTCCGTCCGGACGCACTCGCAGCTCTCAATCCAGTGGCTGCCTCTCAGCGCCTTTTCGGCCTCGCGCATTCTCGTTATCGGCCCCGTAACCATACCCTGGATGGGGTCCTCTCCGTCCAGCAGCGCTGTCTCCAGCGGCTTGAACACTTCAATCGCATGTCGGTTCGTCTCAACCCATACCGCAATCCGACCTTCAACCTTGTCGATATCTTCCAGCACCAGCTCGCCGCGGCCAGGCCTGTCGAATGTGAACACCAAAGCCCCAAACGGCCTCAGCAATCCGCAAAGTCCGCGAGCGACCCTCGATTCCATATGGCATCGGTCAATCGGTCTGCCATCGAGTGTGCGAATCACCGCTCCATTCGACGTGATCAACGGTGTGTCCCCTTGCAGTCCAACACCATCCAGTAGCGGAACGGTATAGGCCATGCGTCTTCCCGTCGCGATAGCAACCGTAACGCCCGCCTCCTGCGCTGCTCTCAGCGCGCGCGCATTGCGTTCGCTGATCTTCTGCAAATCGTTCGGTAGCAGCGTACCGTCCATATCAATTGCCACCAGCCGAATGGGAGAGTGCATACCTCCAGTGTACCGGCAAGCCTGCATTGAACATATTACGTCGCGATGAAGCCCCCGGTCAGGTAAGCTCTCATGTATGGCAATGATCTGTACTCAATGTCACGCGGAACTGGCTGCCGAAACCATGGCCGACTGGTGTCCTGCTTGCGGCGGAGCACTCATCGAACGGGAAGACTCAATTGCAAAGTCGCGCACCGCATCGCCCAAAGCGGAAGTCGATCATCGCGGCATCATATTGCCGCGCCGTCATGCCATCGGCGGCATCATTACGCCGCAGTAGCCCTATTCGTACCGCAGCGCCTCAGCCGGCAAAACGCGCGCCGCGGATATTGAGGGATAAAGCGTCGCTAGCAGCGACATTCCAATTGAAACCGTCGACACTACCACGGCGTGAATCAATCGCGGCTCAAACGGCAGCGTGTCGATGGAGTACACCTCAGCCGAGAGCGAAACGAGATGGTAATGTCCGCCGGCCCACGCTGCCAGGTATCCCAGCACCAGTCCCAGTGCTGTTCCCACCACTGAGATAAGCAGCCCTTCCAGCATAAAAATCCGCCGCACCTGGCTTGGATCCACACCGTAACTCATCATCACAGCGATATCGCGCGTCTTCTCCATCACCATCATGGTGAGTGCGATCAGAATATTCAGCGCGGCCACAATCACGATCAGCGCAATCACGATGAAGGTGACTATCTGTTCCAGCCGAAGCGCGCGGAACAGCTCGCGGTTCTGCTGAATCCAGTTGGTCGTCATAAACCCTGGGCCCGCGGCCTTTTCAATTGCCTGAGCTACCACCGGCGCTTGATTGGGATTGTCAATCTTGAAGCTGATGATCGACAGCAGGTCCGGCTCGTCGAACAAATGTTGCGCAACGGCAAGGCTCATGAATGCCATGGACGAGTCGTACTGATAAAAGCCGGAATGGAAAACTCCGGCAACACGAAACGACTGGTACTTGGGCACCAGGCCGATAATGGGATTCAACTCACCCTGTGGGCTCGTCACCATCACCTGATCGCCGGTCTGCACGCCCAATTGTTCGGCGAGGTCCTTGCCAAGGATGAGGTCGGGCACGGCGCCAGGCGTTGGAGCCGCTCCCTGTGCGCTGGGCTCCAGACCCTTTGCCGAACCTGACGTGAGTGTATCCAGCAGATTGCTCACCGTGCGTTCGTCGGACGGGATTACGCCCTTGACGAGCGCAAAACCCGCGCGCGGCCCGTGCGACACCAGCACCTCTTCGTAAATCCCTGGCGAATCAGCCACTACGTGCGGAACATGCCGCAACCGCTCCAGCAGAGGCCGCCAATCGCGTATGCCGTCGGACTCGACACGCATCAGATCCACATGCGCGGTCGAGCCAAGCAACTTGTCCTGCAGATCGTGCCGCATGCCATTGGTAATGGCCAGCGCGATAATCAGCGCGGCAACTCCTGCAGCCACGCCCGCCACTGAAATGGCTGTGACCACACCGACCACTGCCTGTCGCCTCTTGGCTCTCAGGTATCGCACCGCCAAAAACAGCTCAAATCGCATTCTGCTTATTTGTCCTGGGCGGGAATCACCATCTTGGCTGCTCCCACGTTTTCAAATCGGTCGTATGCACGCGCCGTAACCAGGTGCTCGCCGGTTTTCCCATCCTGCGTGTCAAATGACAGCACAATCGAATAATGTTCGATCTTCGAGTCGGAGATCTTGTCCACTGGTTCCACGTATTGCCACGGTCCGGCGTCCACTGAGTACTCCGCATGTGCGATAGGCGAAAAACCATCCTGCGCGTCGAACGTCACCTGGAACGACTTTCGGCAACGATCACCTTGGCAAGTTCCAGTCTCAGCCGTAGCCTTCAGGTTCATCACCGTCGGCGGAGTCGTATCCACCTCAAACCGGTCGCTCACCTTGTCGCCCGTCAGCGCATCGGCCGGCGTATGCGAGGGCAAGTCGGAAGCCTCCACCTTGACCTGATACCCACCGTCCGGAATCAGCGCCGCGTCAAAGCTGTATGCCTTCTCGGTGATCTTGTCCTTCAGCAACCGCCAGACAGTCTCCCCATCGCCGCGCACATACAGGGAATAGATCAGGTCGTCGCCGTTGTCGTCATGCGCCGCCCAGCGCACCGTCACGCCGGTCTTGTCCTTGTTCGCAGTAAGCGGCGAACTCGACGACATGTCGGTACTCGAGCCGTCGCTCGACGAGCCCGGAGTAGGAAACGAAATCGTCACCGTGGAACTCTGGCTTGCGGCCTGTATCTGTGGATTCAACCGAGCGCCGGTCGCCACCACAAGCTCGTCGACTACCGGCGCGGCATTCACCGGCAGGTAATTCACGCCGACGCCGCCCAGGTTTCCACCTGCATGCAGCACTGCTTTCCACTGCAGAAAACGTCCGGCAGGCGACATCACCTGGCCGTCATTGAGAGGCTGCCAGTCAGTCCATCCGCGAACCGGCTGCGATACGTTCCCGCTGCGCGTCAGGATGTCGTATCCCTTCGAGCCCGGCTCAATCTCAACCCGGCCAAAGCGCGCCATGGCGCCGGTATCGAGCACGTCGCTCCCATACTCATGCTTCTCGGCGGCTCCCAGCAGGGCGAGCTTGCCGGTATTCCCGGTTCCAATCAAAACCCCGTCGAAGCCCTGAGCACTATGTACCTCCGCAAGGCTCAACCCCTGCTGTGCATCCAGGTGCCCAACATCCGCAAAGCTTCCGTCTTTTTGTATGCGCAGAATGTGGCCGCGATTACCCGTTACGGCCAGCAGACCATCGCTGCGCGCATCCATGGCGTACACAATATCTTCCTTGCCTGACCATATCTTTCGTGGAGCCTGCCCATCGTTGATCGCAAATATCTCAGTTCCATCCGGCAGGGAAGCGCTGGTGTTGACCGCCTGTAGTGACGAAGGCTGCACAATCGTGATCGTGGCTGTGCCGATTCCCTGCACAGGCAGCGGAGGCAGCGGGTTACGTGATTTGTCGCCCATATCGGCCGCGTAAATTGTGCCGTCCGCGCCTACCGCAATCGATGAAATCTCTCGCCGCGGCGCCTGGAACAGCACATAGCCTTTGCCATCCGGACTAATGCGATACACAAGTCCAGAACCATCCGAGCCCGCAATCAGGTTCCCCTTCGAGTCCCATGCCAGGGTACGGATGTGCGCCTCATCGCTTTTGAAAAACAGCTCTGGCGCAGCATTGGGATGCGCCGGATCAACGCGGTAAACGGCCCCCGGATCACCGGTGGCGATATAGAGTTTGCCCTTCGAGTCAAACGTCAGATCCCAGATGTAGCGTGCCTTCGCATCGGGCTTGGCAGTGCTTTCCTTGCCGTCGCCTGAGTCTGCAGCAGCCACCTTCGACAAATCGAAGACAACCGTCGCGCTTGAGTCGTCCTGCTTGGTTTCGGTGTCGGCCTTTAAGCGGTACACCTTGCCGCTCGGCAGCGTCGCAGCATACACATTTCCATCCGGCCCCACGCGGACAACCTGCACACTCAGATCTTTGGTCTCAAACAACGCAAAGGGCTTGCTCCCTTGTGCGCGCGAAATGCGATACACACTCCCCGGCGACCCGGTTCCCACAAAGGGCACGCCGTTCTTGTTTGCGGCAACGGACCACACAAAGGTCGAGGGCGTCGTATAAACGTCCTTCAATCCCGGCCCTTCTTGCAGGTGGCCATTGCTGTCAATGGCCACACCCTGAGAGGTGCCCTTTTCAAACTCGTCGATCGTGGATTGTGTCCACAGATGCGTGCCCTGCGCAAAGACAGAGGCGGTGGACAGGACAGTTGCGAGTGCGGCGAATGCGAGTGCCGGGCGGAGAGGAAGTATCGAACGCGAAGAAGCAGACATGCTGCCGTAAGTCTACTAAAGTTCGCGGGCTGGCGGCTTTCGAGCTGCGGCTTTGGGCAGGGAACTACCCTGAAGAGGAGTCGCTAAAGTCCGATTCCCACTTTGCCGCCTGCTTAAAGTTCGAGAATATTGTCTTCGATAGCCAGTCGAACATTGCCATCCGACTTGGCAAGGCGGCGAACGGCCTCCGGCTTGTCGACCTTTGCCTTCAGCATCACCAGCGCCACCGGAATGCTGCGCCCCGCACTCTTGATCGTATTCACCGCGTTCTGGCGGTCAATATTGCAGGTGGCCATCAACACGCGAATGCCGCGCTCAACCAGCTTCGAGTTCTGCATGTGCACGTTCACCATCAGGTTTTCGTACACGTAGCCGAGCCGCGTCATGGCGCCGGTAGTAATCATGTTCAGGATCATCTTCTGTGCGGTTCCGGCCTTCATGCGCGTCGATCCTGAAATCACCTCGGCCCCAACCTCGGCCACAATGGAGGTGTCTGCAGCTTCTGAAAGCGGAGTCCCCACATTGCAGGTCACAGCCGCGGTTCGTGCGCCGCGAGCACGTGCATAAGCCACAGCAGCCACCACGTACGGCGTGCGCCCCGATGCCGATACGCCGACAACAACGTCTTTGCGGGTGGGACGGCGGCGGGCGATGTCGCGCTGGCCAAGCTCTTCAGAGTCTTCGTTCACTTCGACTGCTGAAGCAAGCGCCTTGGGTCCGCCGGCCATGATGTACTGCACCTGTCCAGGCGCGGTTGAATAGGTAGGGGGGCACTCAGACGCATCGAGCGCTGCGATTCGGCCGCTTGAACCTGCTCCGACATAGATGAGCCGACCACCATCCCGAAGACTTCTCGCCACTTGATCGATAACCTGGGCGATCTCGGGGAGCGCTTTCTTTACCGCTCCCGCCACCTTGGCGTCTTCATGATTGATGATGCGAGCAATCTCAAGGGCATTCTTGGTGTCGAACCCCTGGGATGCTTCATTCTGGCTCTCCGTCGTAAGGTGTTGAAGCAGGGTAGCTTGGTCGTCTTTTTGATCGATTGATTGGGTCCCCGCCATATCCTGCATCATCGAACTCGTTACCATGCAACATTCCCCATTTTTTGATTGTAGCTTCAATTAGCGCAAGGGTCAGCAGAAATCTCTGCGCGGCGCAGATACGTAATCGATAACGATGGAAAATGTAGCCAGTTACTAAAGGGCTATGCGCACAGCATCGTGAAAGGCTGGTCGCACCTCACGTATAAGCTGGCTTTTGCGGTCTGGCCAGGTGCGGTTGGTCAAAAGTGCAACCGCGATCCGCGCATCAAGATCAATCCAAAGAGAGCAGCCACTGTACCCCAGGTGGCCAATCGAATGCAGCGAGAAAAACCGGCCCGATGACGAATTCGCTGACGGTGTGTCCCAGCCAAGCGCGCGTGAACTACTGGCCGGCCCCTGCCGCTTTCCGAACACTTCGACGGTTCCTGGCTCAAAAAGGTTGTATTTAGCTCGATTTCCGGTATGCCCCTGCAGGACAGCATCGGCAAAGCGCAACACATCCGGAACACTTGAGAACACTCCCGCATGACCGGCAACGCCACCCAGTAGCCACGCATTCTCATCCTGCACCTCACCCTGGATTCGCCGACGCCTGACAATCTCGTCATCTTCCGTCGGTGGTATCAGGCCTCGCATCTCCGGCGCAGGGTTGAAGTATGTCGACTCCATACCCAGCGGCTTAAAAACTTCGCGTTGGGCCAGCCTGTCGAGCGGCGCGCCCATCGCCCGCTCAAGCGCCTTGCCCAGCAAAATGAATCCCGGGTCGGAGTAATTTCCGCGCGCGCCCGGCTCGTCCTCAAGCGGAAGCTGCTCGCACGCCCGCAGCAGCTCTGCCGACGTCCGTGCTGCCTTGAAGAACTCAACATACGGGGGCAGCCCCGAACTGTGCGCCAGCAGATGACGAATAGTTACCTCTCTCGTACGATCGTCAGCCCCACGCCCGGCCACAAACTCCGGCAGCAGCTCTCCCAGCTTCACATCCAGATTAAGCAGCCCGCGCTGGTACATGAGCATCGCAATGGCCGTCGTCGCTACCACTTTACTCACGCTCGCCAAATCGAAGACAGTCGTTGCGGCAACGCCGGCAGAATTTTCCTCGTAGGTGAATCGCCCGCGCGCGTCCTGCAGCACCGTGGTCCCGCCCACAAGCACGCCAAATGCGCAGCCCGGAAACGCGCCCGCCGCAATCGCGTCTTCCAGAATGCGAATTGCCGCGGCAAAACGCGGGTCGGTGATCATCTGCCGATTAACCGGCGAAGTGGTCTGGCCATCCATTGCTGATTTGCATTCTAACTACATATAGCCGCGCAGGTTTCCCATGCCGTGCATTCGGAGCTATCCTTGTATGCAAACAACCCGTCTATCTAAAGTAGTGGGAGTACCAGAGCCCCGGGGCTTGCGGAGGAAGGTATGAGTTTGTTGCGCAGCAATCCGGCTTGGTTGATAGCCGTGAGTCTGGCCCTCGCGCCTGCCGGCCTCACCTTGGCGCAGGAAAGCGCAACCCCGCCGCAAGGTCAACCGGCTGCCTCAGGGCCCGCGTCTGCGGTTGCCCCAGCGCCAGATTCATCCTCGCCAATCGACGAAGGTGCATCCGGCCCGAAGATCTACACCGTCCCCGCCGGAACCAAAATCCTGTTGCAAACCCGCAGCGCCATCAACACCAAGAGCGCCAAGCCCGGCGACGGTGTTTACCTCGACTCCACCTTTCCGGTCGTCGTAGGAAATCGCGTTCTGATCCCCGCCGGAATCTACGTGCAGGGAGTCGTCGACCGCGTTGAGCGGGCTGGCCGTATGCATGGCAAGGCGCAACTCGACATGCACTTCACCACCATCATTTTTCCCAACGGCTCCGTTGTAGAGGTTCCGGGCATGGTCAACAGCCTTCCGGGTGCAACCGATCAATCCGTCAAGAACGACGGCGAGGGCACCGTGGAGCAGAATCCCGATAAGACCCGTAACGCAGGCAAGGTAGCGCAGGTGGCGATTCCCACGGGCGCAACCATCGGCACCATCGGTGGAATCGCCGGCGGCCATCCCCTTGCCGGCGGTCTCGGCGGCCTTGGGGCCGGCCTGGCCGCAATGGGCCTCGCCACGCTATTCACGCGGGGGGCAGATGTCAATATTCCGAGCGGCACTCAGGTCGAAATGGTCCTGCAGCGGCCACTCTATCTTCAGGATGCAAACACCGCCCCCGGAAATGGCGCGGGCACTGCTCCCAATCTTGTCCCTGCAAGCAGCCAGCCCAAACCCATTCAAAAACCGGCTCGCGTGCGGATGATGTGCCCGCCCGGTAGCCTTGGGTGCAAATAATAGTAATCTGAAATAGAAATGGTTTCTGAGGACTCATCCTTCCCTAATCCCGACGATTCAGACTCGAGCGGAATAACGCCTCCCACACCGGAGTCGGCGCCTCCGGCCTCGCAGCGCATCAGCGGGCTTGGCCTCTGGATTCGCGACCTGGTCATCTCCGCCGCCGCATCCATACTGATCATTACCTTCCTTTACCAGCCTGTTCGCGTTGAAGGCACCAGTATGTTGCCGCGCCTTGAGGATCGCGACCGTCTGTTTATCAACAAGTTCGTCTATCACGTCTCCGCCATCGAGCGTGGCGACGTGGTCGTCTTCCACTATCCCCGCGACCCCAGCAAAAGCTACATCAAACGCGTCGTCGCGCTTCCCGGTGATCACATCGCCATCGATCATGGACAGGTCTACCTCAATGGCAAGCCCCTGCGCGAGAACTACGTGCCGCTCATGTATCGGGATGAGCGCTCCATGGCGGACTTGGTGGTTCCTGCCGACACCTATTTCATGATGGGCGATCACCGGTCGATCTCCTCCGATAGCCGCGAATTTGGCCCCGTCGACCGCTCCCTTGTCTACGGAAAAGCAGTATTTGTCTACTGGCCGGCTAAAGATGCGGGGGTAGTCCACTAAATCGGACAGAAACAACCCAGTATTCCACCGATGATTCCTGATAAAATCTATTGAATCCACTCCTCGGAGCGGCAATGCAGGCAATCTTAGCGCTCGAAGACGGGCGCATCTTCCGTGGCCACGGCTATGGTCATCCCGGCGAATGCCAGGGTGAAGTCGTTTTTAATACTTCTCTTACCGGTTATCAGGAAATCGCTACCGATCCCTCCTATGCCGGTCAAATCGTCGTTCTCACCAATCCCCAAATCGGTAATTACGGCACCAATCTGGCAGATAACGAGTCGGCCAAGCCTTATATTGAGGGTCTGATCGTTCGCGAGTTCTCCGCCATCAGCTCCAATTGGCGCTCCGAGCAGGTCACAGACGAGTACATGGAGCGCTATTCGGTCCCGGTGCTGGCTGAGATCGACACCCGCGCCCTGGTCCGCCATCTGCGCACCCACGGTGTCATGCGCGGCGTCATCTCCACCAACGTCAGTGATCCTGACGCACTGGTGCAGCGCGCGCGCAACATCCGCAAGATGGATGGCACCGATCTGGCCAAGGTGGTTTCCACTAAAACGGTGTACGAGTTCGATGCAAATGACCCGCGCAATCAGTCCGGGGATACTTTGTTACCCGACTCGCTCGTCCAAAGGGAAGAAGCACGGAAGTGCTTGCATGTCGTCGCATACGACTTCGGCATCAAGCACAATATTCTGCGCATGCTTACCCGCGAGGACTGCCGCGTCACCGTCGTTCCCGCCGAAACCAGCGCGGAAGATGTGCTTAGCCTCAAGCCCGACGGCGTCTTTCTCTCCAACGGCCCGGGCGATCCTGAGCCGGTCAACTACGCAGTCAACTCGATCCGCAAGTTTCTGGGCCGCGTCCCGGTCTTCGGCATCTGCCTCGGCCATCAGCTCACAGGTCTGGCGCTCGGCGGCCGCACCTATAAGCTCAAATTCGGCCATCATGGCGGCAATCATCCGGTGCGCAACAACGCCACCGGCAAAGTTGAGATCACGGCGCACAACCACAACTTCGCGGTCGATCCTGACTCCATCAACGCCAACGAAGTGGAACTCACGCACGTTGACCTGAACGACCAGACGCTCGAAGGCCTGCGCCACAAGACGCTGCCGCTCTTCAGCGTGCAATATCACCCCGAAGCAGCTCCGGGGCCCCACGATTCGCACTATCTGTTCCGCGACTTTCGCCAGATGATGGAGGAGTGGAAGGGATGACCATCGCCATGAGCGAGCAAGTCGGCATTTCAAAACAGCGGGGCTTTCGGCTCCGCTGTTTTTTGAGTGCTGCAGTTACGCTCGGATGCATTGGAAGCATTTCGACAATGGCTCAAGTCGATTGCGTTCTTCCAAGGCAAATCAATGTATCCCGGATACAAGGACACGTCTATGATCCTTGGGGCAGAGCAATACCCGGAGCTGAGGTTTCGCTTTCTGATGCGGGAAAAGTAATTCAACAGCAATCGACTGATGAGGAAGGTAGTTTCAGCTTTCCGCAGCATTCTGGGCGATTCGAATTCGCTGCAACCGTAAAATTTATGCAGCCGAGCAGAGTTGTGCTCCAGGTGGGAAATGATCTGGTGCACTTCATTCATCACGACGACCTTTTCGTGCTGATAGGTCTTCCTGGTTCTTATTGCTCTTGGATAACAACGAGTCATAGAGAATTCGCGCGTGAAATAGCCAACAACAAAATTCGGATGAAGGAATTCAAAGAAAAGAATGCCACGCAGAAATGACATTCAGAAGATCCTGGTGATCGGCTCAGGGCCGATCGTGATTGGCCAGTCGGCCGAGTTCGACTACTCCGGCACCCAAGCCTGCAAAGCCCTCAAGCAGGAAGGCTACGAGGTGGTGCTGGTCAATTCCAATCCGGCCACCATCATGACCGATCCGGACCTGGCCGACCGCACCTACATTGAGCCGCTTACGCGCGAATACGTTGAAGAGGTCATCCGCTTGGAATCGGCCATGCTCGTCTCGCAGCCCAGCTCCGGCAAGTTCGCCCTCCTCCCCACGGTCGGCGGACAGACGGCGCTTAACCTCGCCGTCGACCTGGCTGACGCAGGAATCCTCGAGCGCTACAACGTCGAACTCATCGGCGCAAAGCTTGAAGCCATCAAAAAGGCCGAGGACCGCCTGCTCTTCAAGGACGCCATGGTCCGCATCGGTCTCGAAGTCTCCAAGTCGGCCCTCGTCAATAACCTTCGCGATGGGTTAGATTTTGCTTCAAAGATCGGCTTTCCCACCTTGATTCGACCTAGCTTTACGCTCGGCGGAACCGGGGGCGGCATCGCTTACAACCGCGAAGAGCTGATGGAAATCCTGGCCCGCGGCCTCGACCTTTCTCCCGTTCATGAGTGCCTTATTGAAGAGAGCGTCCTCGGCTGGAAGGAATACGAGCTCGAGGTCATGCGAGACCTTGCAGATAACGTCATCATCATCTGCTCCATCGAAAACTTTGACCCCATGGGCGTGCATACCGGCGACTCCATCACCGTGGCTCCCGCGCAGACCCTCACCGACCGCGAATACCAGAAGATGCGCGACGCAGCTCTCGCCGTCATGCGCGAGATCGGCGTTGAAACCGGTGGTTCCAACGTGCAGTTCGCCGTCAATCCCGCTGACGGCCGCATGACCGTCATCGAAATGAATCCGCGTGTCTCGCGTTCGTCGGCGCTAGCCTCAAAGGCCACCGGCTTCCCCATCGCCAAAATCGCCGCCAAGCTCGCCGTTGGCTACACGCTCGACGAAATTCCCAACGACATCACTCGCAAAACACCGGCCTGCTTCGAGCCCACCATCGACTACGTGGTCGTCAAGATTCCCAAGTGGCAGTTCGAAAAGTTTCCCAACGCGGAAGACACCCTCGGGCCCCAGATGAAGTCCGTGGGCGAAGTCATGGCCATGGGCCGCACCTTCAAAGAAGCTCTGATGAAAGCCTGGCGCGCTCTCGAGACCGGCAAAAAGACCGGTGCTGAAGTTCTCGAGCCGCGTCGCCTCACGCAGATGCTCGTAACACCCCGACCTGAGCGCCTCGGCTACATCCGCTATGCATTCGAGCGCGGTATGAGCGTCCGCGAAGTTGCCCGCCTCACCAAAATGGACCCCTGGTTCCTGCACCAGATTCGCGAAGTAACCCTCGCGCAAATGGAAATCTCAAAGACCTCTCCAGTAGAGATAAGCGAAGAGCAGCTCCGCCGGCTCAAGCGCTTCGGCCTGAGCGACGAGCGCATCGCCACCGAGTGGAAGCTTGAAGGCAACGAAGGCGTCAAGCAGGTGAGGGAACTGCGTGAGTCGAAGGGCATCACTCCGGTTTTCAAACTCGTTGACACCTGCGCCGCCGAATTCGAATCCATGACCCCGTACCTCTACTCCACCTATGACGAAGAGGACGAGGCGCCACCCACCGATAAGCGCAAGATCATCATCCTCGGCTCCGGTCCCAATCGTATCGGGCAGGGAATCGAGTTCGATTACTGCTGCTGCCACGCCTCTTTCGCGCTCAAGGACGATGGCTACGAGACCATCATGGTCAACTGCAACCCTGAGACCGTCTCAACCGACTACGACACCAGTGACCGCCTCTACTTTGAACCGCTCGTGCTTGAAGATGTTCTGGCGGTCTACAACCACGAAGCAAGCTCGGGCGCAGAGATCGGCATGATCGTCCAGTTCGGGGGCCAGACGCCCCTCAACCTTGCCCAGCGCCTGCGCGCAGCCGGCGTCCCCATCATCGGCACTTCGCCCGAGTCCATCGACCTTGCCGAAGACCGCAAGCGCTTCGGCAAGCTCCTGCAGGAACTCGAAATCCCTCAGCCCGCCGGTGGCACCGCCACCAGCGTTGAAGAAGCTCTCGCCATCGGCGAAAGAATCGGCTATCCGGTACTTGTCCGTCCCAGCTACGTGCTCGGCGGCCGCGCCATGGTCATCGCTTACGACGCCGATGCAGTCGCAACGTACATGCGCGAAGCAGTGGAGTATTCGCAGGAGCGCCCGGTGCTCATTGACCACTTCCTGGAGAGCGCCGTCGAGGTCGACATCGACGCGCTCTGCGATTCGGAGGACGTCATCATCGCCGGAATCATGCAGCACATTGAAGAGGCCGGCATTCACTCCGGCGACTCGTCGTGCGTCCTTCCGTCCGTCGACATCAAAAAGGAAACCCTCGATACACTGCGAACTTACACCCGTAAACTTGCACTGGCACTTAAGGTTGTTGGCCTCGTCAATCTCCAGTTCGCTATCCAGACCAATAGCGACGGCGCTGACAGCGTCTACGTCATTGAAGTGAATCCGCGCGCATCGCGCACCGTCCCATACGTCTCCAAGGCCACGGGAATTCCGCTGGCGAAGGTTGCCGCGCGCCTCATGACCGGCCGCAAGCTCCGCGAACTTCTTCCCGAGCAACTGGCCTCGGGCCAGGATCTAGAAACCGGCACGCATTACTACGTCAAGTCCCCCGTCTTCCCGTGGTCAAAGTTCGCAGGCGTCGACACTGTCCTAAGTCCGGAGATGAAGTCCACCGGCGAAGTCATGGGCGTAGCCTCGACCTTTGGCGAAGCCTTTGCCAAGGCACAGCTCTCCGCCGGCGTACTCCTGCCGACAAAGGGCAATGTCTTCTTCACGGTCAACGATCACGACAAACCGGCAGCCATCCAACTGGCTCGCCGCTACGTCGAACTTGGCTTCCAGATCGTCGCCACTGAGGGCACAGCCAACGCGTTTGAAGCTGCGGGGTTGATCGTCGAGCGCGTCTTCAAGGTCAAAGAAGGCCGCCCGAACATCGTCGACCTCATCAAGGGCGACCGTATTCAACTGATCGTCAATACTCCGCGGGGCGTCGACACGTTCTTCGACGAGAAGGCAATTCGCCGTGCCGCGGTCCTGGCCCGTGTCCCCACCATCACCACCATCGCAGCTGCTAAAGCAGCGGCCGAGGGCATTGCCGCCATGCAGCGCCAGCAAACAACGGTCTACGCGCTGCAGGAGCTGCACACCGCCATGCGGGTCTCGTAAAGCGTTGGCCAGCTTCAACACCGTGCGGGTGCCCCATCCTTCGCGTTTTTTTGCGAAGGGTGGGAAACCACGGACCTCAATTTCGCACCGGTTATAGTATGGCGTGTGGTCCAGGTCTCAATATTCTCTGGTGAAACACAACCCGAGGGGCACCCGGCACCGGCGTACAATTCTCCTCATTACTGCTGTCACAGGGATCATCAGGGATTGTCATATTAGCCTTAGCCAGAGGTGAGTAGTCCATGCAAAATCCGTTTTCTGACGATCACCAGGATGTACGGGACAAAGAGCTATTAGCCGCAGCACAGTCTGGCAACGCGCAAGCCATTGAGCAGCTTTTGGCTCGCCATCAGCCCTGGATCTTCAATATCGCTGTCCGCATGCTGCGAGGCGGGCCGCAAGACGCCGAAGACGCGACTCAGGACATCCTGATCAAGGTGTTACAAGGGCTGTCTTCATTTCGGGGCGAGAGTAAGTTCAGCACGTGGCTCTATCGTATCGCCGTCAATCATCTGCTGAACGTAAAGAAAGACAAGTGGTCGGCTGAAGCCTCCATATGCTCGTTTTCCGTTGCTGCCGCCGGACTTCAACAGGTCCCCGACTTCGATCTTCCCGACCCTAGCACCGTACCCGTTCCCATCGCCGTGCTGGTTGAAGAAGTGAAGATGGTATGTACGGTGGGAACCCTTCTCTGTCTCGACGGACGACAACGGCTTGCCTTCATACTGGGCGAGGTCTTCGGAGTGAGTGACGAAGTGGGCGCCGAGATACTCGAGGTTAAGCCAGACAATTTTCGGCAGATACTCTCGCGAGCCCGGCGCGACTTATACGAATATTTGCGCGGCAATTGCAGCCTGGTCGATCCGGAACGAGCCTGCAAGTGCGCAAGAAAGACCCGTGCCTATATTCAGGGCGGTTTCGTTGATCCACAAAACCTGAAGTTCACCGAAAACTACAAGCGCAGGGTACGCGAGGTCGCCGACGAGCGCGCTGGCGGAGTTCTTGAGGCATACATGAAGGTCGCGCGCGACGTGTATCGCAACCATCCGTTCTATGAGCCTGCCGAGCAAGTTGCAAAATTGCGTCAGGTTCTCGAGACAATCTCGATGCAGGCGCCGTCTCCCGAGGAGCGCGTTCAATGAAGCCAATATTGATTTGCTTCTTCGCAATACTCGCAACCGCCACCACGTTCTCCGCGCAGGAGCAGGATGTTCCTTCAACGATCATCGCGATGGAACGGAAAGCCATGGATGCGTGGCGGACAGGCAATCCGGACGAGTTCCTGTCGATTTCTGATTCTGACATCACGTTCTTTCACTCAGCAGTCACCGAGAAGCGGATCGAAGGCCTGCCTGCAGTCAGAGAGCTATACGAGAGATATCGCGGACGCCCTCTGTTCGATAGCTACGATCTGCTTGGTCCAAAGGTACAGGTTTTCAAGGACACGGCGATTCTCACATATCGCCTCGTCACGCGTAACGATTCACTCGTAAGGGAATGGGACGCGACAGAGGTCTACCAGCGAAAACAAGCAGGCTGGCGGATTGTGCATACTCACTTCTCCGCCACGAAACAACCTGCTACCTAAATGAATCGGGCGGCCGGGTACCCCTCGCCTTTGGGACCTGGGTTCGCAGATCATCGGATGGGGCACAAAGTAGTTGTATCCTTTCCAGTAAATGACGCGTGGGCTTGTCCGTTACCAACAAACCGGGAACTTTCATTTCATAACCTTCAGAGGAATGCGAAGGTTCATGCTTCCCAGGTCCGAGAATCCGGATATTGATCTGATAAGGAAGAAGGTTTCAGCGATGGATGAGGATCTGGGCACCCGGGCCACTCGCCGAGATACGGGAGGCGGCGATAACAACTGAAGGTTATGAATTGAAAGTTCGTGCACAATTCAGGCAATCAGCCCCGTCATTTCATTTCTTTTACTGCCAGCCGTGCCCCAATCGCATAGCCAATCAGCGCTGCCGCCGGCCATGTGGCCAGAAACGGCCCGTCATCGTCGATCAATCCGCTCGGCGACGGAATGCTCAGAAACGTTCGCGACAGCTTTTCGCCCAGGCCGCACTGGAAGCACTGGTTCGGACCCGTCGGCATGTCCACAATCCACAGCGCAACAATCATGAACCAGATCACACCCAGCAGCCACACCGCCGTCGCCATCTCCGACTGCCGCGCACGGTTCACCAGAACGCCCACCGCAAGCGGCGTCAGAACCGATACCGTCAGAATCACAGTCTGCGGTACATTCTGCGGGTTCACCAGGTAGCCCAGGAGCATCAGCGCCAGCCACGTCAGCAGCGCAAGCGAAGCATGCCCAAAGAAAGAGAGCGCCTGTACACCCAGCGTGTTCTGCTTCCTCGGCACGTCCTCATCTTCCAGCAAAATCGATGACATCTCTCAAGCTCCTGAGGGTTTGCGGACCGGCAGAAATCCAGTCCTGTCGAACCCATTATCTACCGTGCGCAAGGCAGAAAACGAGAAAGCATTCACCCTGTAACCAAGCTCTAAAATAGATTTATGCTGATCGAGGGCGTCTTTGCCGCAACCACCACTCCGTTCTATCCCAACGAACGCATCTATTTCCGCAAGCTCGAAGCCAACATGGCGCGTTACTCGCGCAGCCTGCTGGCCGGCATGGTCGTGCTTGGAACCACCGGCGAAGCAATCATGCTCGACGACGCCGAAACCCTCGACGTGCTCCGCGTCGCCGCTGAAGCTACCGCCCCTGAGAAGGTCCTCATTGCCGGCGTAGGCCGCGAAAGCGTGAAGGGAACTGTCGACCAAGCCGAGGCCGCCGCAAAGTTCAACTACGACGCAGTCCTGGTTCGAACCTCCCATTACTACGCCGGCCAAATGTCCGCCGCCGCCGTGCTCCATTACTTCCGCAGCGTCGCCGACCGCTCGCCGCTCCCGGTCATCCTCTACAACATTCCCAAGTGCGTCCCGTATCAGATTCCAATTGAGGTCATCGCCGATCTGGCCGACCACCCCAACATCATCGGCATCAAGGACTCAAGCGGCAGCATCGAGCGCATCCGCGACACTGTCTCGGCCACCCAATCGGCCCGCCGCCGCACCGTCACCGTTACGCCCATCTTCGAAGCGGTCACCGCCCGCATGCTCATACCCTCCGCCGAAGAGCAGGGTAGCTTGATTTCAGCCGATAGCCTCACCGGCGGAACGGCAGTAATCATGCCAACGCCAACTATACCCATCGCGCCCATCAAAACGCGAACCAAAGAGGTCGGCTTCCAGGTACTTTGCGGCTCCGCGTCGGCTTTACTCGAATCCATCAAGGAAGGCGTATCAGGCGGAATCCTGGCCCTCGCGGCATGCGCCCCTCAAGCCTGTCAGGAGATCTACCTGGCATGGAAAGATCACGACCTGTCCCTCGCCGAGGAGAAGCAGAAGCTCGCCTCGCCGGTTAACAAGCGCATCGTAGGCGAGTTGGGAATCGCCGGCATCAAATACGCCTGCGACTTCAACGGCTACTACGGCGGCCGCCCCCGCAGTCCGCTCCTCGCCCTCACCGCAGAAGAAAAATCCGAAGTGGAAAAGCTGCTTGCCCCGATGAGGAACTAGCAGGCTTTGCGATGCACTGTTAAGATTCCCTTCAATCTCTGCTCGTTCGCTCACCCAAGTCGATAATGGAGATGCGAGGCACAGGAATGAAGCAGGGCACAGCGATCATTATCGGAGCAGGCCCTGCCGGACTGACCGCCGCAATTGAACTCCAGCGCAATTCTAAAATCAAGCCGATCCTGATTGAGGCAGGCCAACAGGTCGGCGGCATCTCCCGCACCGTAAGATACAAAGGCAATCGGATGGACATTGGCGGCCACCGATTCTTCTCAAAATCGGACCGGGTGATACAGTGGTGGCTCGACCTGCTTCCTATTGAGAAGAATGTCGGCGAAGACGGCCAACTTCGCTACCAGGGCATGCAGCGCAATCTGCCGGCTACCAACGCAACTTCCAATCCGCAGACTGACGATCTGGTCATGCTGGTTCGTCACCGCAAGAGCCGAATCTATTTCTTGCGCCGCTTCTTTGACTATCCAATCCGCCTCAATAGCGACACATTGATGAAGATGGGAGTGGTGCGCACCCTGCATGCCGGAGTCAGTTACCTGCGTTCCGCTTTATTGCCGAAACGGAAGGCACTTACCCTCGAAGACTTCCTCATCAATCACTTCGGGAAAAAGCTCTATCTTACTTTTTTCAAATCGTATACCGAAAAGGTTTGGGGAGTGCCTTGTGACCAGATCAGCGCCGAATGGGGAGCCCAGCGCATCAAGGGCCTCTCACTCAAGGGAGTCGTAACAAATTTCCTCAAGAAGGCAATCGGCCGCAGACGGTCAGATGACATCGCGCAAAAAGATGTCGAGACCTCTCTCATTGAGAAGTTTCTCTATCCCAAATTCGGCCCCGGACAGCTTTGGGAGCATGCAGCCGACCTGATCCGCACCGGTGGCGGCGAAATCCATTTTGGCATTCATGTCGACCGCATCCATATAGACGGAGACAAGGTCACCTCAATCGAGGGCGTTAATGAAGCAGGCGAACGCGTCTCCTATGCGGGCGGCTATTTCTTCTCAACCATGCCTGTACGCGACCTGATTCGCGCCGTCTCCGCCCATGTACCAAAAGAAGTGACAGAAGTGAGCGAGGGCCTGATGTATCGCGATTTCATCACCGTCGGCCTGCTTGCCGGAAAGCTTGCTGTCACTGAAGACGATGGTTCGCCACTCAAGGACAACTGGATCTATGTTCAAGAGCCCGACGTTAAGGTTGGCCGTCTGCAGATTTTCAATAACTGGAGTCCATATCTGGTCGGCAGGGAAGACAAGATATGGATCGGCCTGGAATACTTCTGCAACGACACCGACCCTCTATGGAAACTCTCCGATGAGGAAATGGCCCGGTTTGTGATCGAAGAGGTCACCAGGATTGGCATTTTAAAGTCCGAAGATGTGGAGGACTTCCATGTGGTCCACGTGCCCAAGACCTACCCAGCCTACTTCGGAACCTATGATCGCTTCGATGTGATCCGCGACTACACAGATCGCTTTGAGAACCTCTTTTTGATTGGCCGCAACGGCATGCACAAGTACAACAACCAGGACCATTCCATGCTCACCGCAATGACCGCCGTCGAGAACATCGTCAACGGCGTTACGGCGAAAGACAACATCTGGGCCGTCAACACCGAACAGGATTATCTCGAGGAACGAACCTGAAAGAGAGCTGTAGCGGTTTTCGGTTTTCTCTTTTGGAGGACAGAGTCAGCCGCAGCCGTGGAAGGAGCTAGATCGGGCAGGCGGCTAGAATCTCTCAATTCGGCGACGGCCGCTCGATGTGGTCCACAACCACGGTCTCAACCGGAATTTTCTTCAAAACGAGCTTCAATCCAAGCTGCTCCTCAAGAGCCGTAAACAGCGAGGGCTCCTGACTGTCGGGTGCCGGAGCATTCCCGGGTGCAAAGTGCAATGAAAGGTCGTATTCGCCGGTAAGGCCGGTTTGATCGACGATGGGAAATCCGAGGTCCTGATTCGACAGGAAGTCCACCATCTGACTGATTTTAAGATCCTGCATCATAAATCGGCCGACCCCGAAGGAGGCGAAGTGGGGCCCGACGGGAGTGCCGTCAGGGCGTTTCGGCCCTTTCGCATAGGTATCCCCCGGCGTCGCATCATGGAATTTGGGACCGCCTTTGGCAACAGCCAGGCAGTAGACGGAGTGCACCTGCATCTCGTCGTGCGCTTTGAAACCGAATCGCTCTGCCAGCAGCACCTGCAAGGGCGGTATCAGCTGCTCTCCGGGCGGCCACTTCTTTGTGGCTTTCCATTTCGGCAGGTCCGCATCGTCCACCTTCGCTCGGATCGAATAGTGGTCTGTCTTTGCCCAAGCAGGCAGACCACTGATCTGATCTGATTGCACTCCGTAAGCCATTTCGATGAAGCGTTCCACAGGTTGGCCGTCAACCGACATGCCATCTGGCGTGAAATGGACATTCATACGAATGTCTGGCGTATCCGAATGAATCGATACCACGGCAAACTGAAACGGCTGCGCGGTTGCGCTGACGGCCGGATTCTGTGCCATGCAAACTGTGCCGAGCGCGAATGTGACAATGGTGCAGAGCAGAACGATGTTCTTCATCGGCAGTGCGATTATGACCGTTGGGCATCAGTGAATGCTACTTCGTTATTCAATACGCCGGATCGAAACTCAATTTAGGGTGTAGTCGCCTAACCGGGAAGTTATTTAGATTGTGCTAAGAATGGCGCCCAGCCCTGTGTGCTTGGAAATACTTGCAATGTCCGATAATAGATATTCTGTAACGTCAACCGATGGCTCAGGAATCGGTAAGATTCTTCTATGGCCAACAGTTCCCTCCACGCCCTCGCGTTGAGCCACATCGGTTTCGAAGATCTCGGCGCTCTCGAGAAGCCCCTGCTCGATCACGGATTTTCTATCGACTCAATCCAGGCAGCAACGGCTAAATTCCCCCTCGACGCGGCGAACACCTGCGACTTGATGGTCATTCTCGGCGGCCCCATCGGCGTCTACGAGCAAGTCGCTTATCCCTTCCTCAAGGACGAGATAGCCTGCATCGCCCATCGTCTGAGCCTCGGAAAACCAACCCTGGGCATCTGCCTGGGAGCGCAGCTCATGGCCGCAGCCCTCGGAGCCAGCGTCTACCCCGGCAAAAACGGAAAGGAGATTGGCTGGGCTCCAATCGCCTGCGCGCCGGATGCAAAACTTCCCTCATGGTTCACGCCCCTTGTAGAACCCGGTCTCCACACCCTTCACTGGCATGGCGATACCTTCGATCTGCCCGCGGGCGCATTTCGACTGGCCAAAACCGACCGCTATGAAAATCAGGCATTCACGTACGGACGTTCAGCTCTCGCGCTCCAGTTCCACCCTGAAGTTACTGCGGAAGGTCTGGAGAGCTGGTACACCGGCCACGCAGACGAACTACACCAAGCCGGCATAGCGGTTCCCCAACTCCGGGCTGCTGCGAAAGCGCATGCTCCGAGGCTGGAGAAAGCTTCAAAAGAGTTTTGGAATCAATGGCTTGACTACATCTTGTAGCGGCCAAGGTCCTCGTCGTTCAGTCCCTCGAGCCACCCGCGCAGTTGCTCCGCCGTCGAGGCGTCAGCCATCGAAGCCGGATTCAACTTGGCATTCTGCATCACCTGCTCCGAGACATAGATCGGGCAATCCGCTCTGAGCGCAAGCGCGATCGCGTCCGACGGCCTTGAGTCCAGAATCATCGGCTCGTCGTCCTGCTTGATCCACAGCGCTGCGTAAAATGTGTCGTCTTTAATCTCTGTAATTACAACCTTTTCCAGCTCGACTCTTAAGTGCCGCATGAGGTTTCTGGTCAGGTCGTGCGTCATCGGCCGCGGAGCGGTAATCTTCTCTATCTCGCTGGCGATGGCGTTCGCCTCAAAGATCCCTACCCAGATCGGAATCACGGCATCGGATCCCACATCTTTCAGCATGATGATAGGCATGTTCGTGGTCGGGTCCATCATCAGTCCGCGAATTCTCACCTCAATATCCATGCCTCAACTCCTTCGCCGTTTAGACGGGTTCTCCCACCAGACTGTTTGGATGCGTAGCCGTCACCTTCACCCGAACATAGCTTCCAGGCGCAGGCAAAATCGGATTCTGCCAGGCAAAGTTCACCGGCTTGTTCTGGCTTGAACGGCCTGAGACTTGCCCCCGTGCCGGATTATGTCCCTCAACCATCACTTCAAGAATCTCGCCTAAATGGTTAGAATAATTGATTCTCTGGATCTCGCGCTGCCAGTCAAGTAGTACTTGAAGCCGCCTCGCCTTCTCCACGTCCGGAATCGAATCGATCATCGTCAATGCCGGCGTATTGGGCCGCGCCGAATACTTGAAACCGAACACGCCATCGTACTGCACCTCGGCCAGCAGGTCCATTGTCTGGATAAAATCGTCGGCCGTCTCCCCCGGAAACCCTACAATGATGTCCGTCGAGAGCGAGATCTTACGCTTCGCAGCCTTGATCCAACCAATCCGTTCCAGATACCACTCCGGCGTGTACTCCCGCGCCATCAGCTTCAGCACCCGTGCCGATCCGGACTGCACCGGCAGATGCACATGGTCGCAAAGCCTCGGTTCGGCGTCAATCGCCTCCACAATGTCGCGGGTAAAGTCCCGCGGGTGGCTGGTGGTAAATCGCACCCGCCTGATCCCGTCCACCGCGGCCACCGCCAGCAGCAGCTCGGCAAAGCTGCGCTTCCCCTCTGGATCGCGGTAGCTGTTCACGTTCTGGCCCAGCAGTTGGATCTCGCTGTAGCCCATCCCCGCAATCCGCTTTGCCTCTTCCAGTACCGAGTCCGAAGTCCGGCTGCGCTCCTTGCCGCGCGTATACGGCACCACGCAGTAGGCGCAGAACTTGTCGCACCCTTCAATAATGGTGATGTACCCGCGGTAGGGATTCTGCCTGGCCGTAAACTCGGTCTCGAAGGTCTCTTCCGTCTGCCGGTCGTCCAGCCCGGTAATCCGGTTCTCCCCGGCCTCAAGCCTAACCAGCATCTCCGGCAGCTTGCGGTACGACGCCGACCCGGAAACCAGCGAAACATACGGAGCGCGCTCGAAGATCTTCTCGCCCTCCTGCTGCGCCACGCACCCCAGCACGCCGAAGCGTTTGCCGGCCTTGTGCAGCTTCTTGTAGTCGTTCAGCCGATTAAAGACCTTTTGCTCCGCTTTGTCGCGGATCGAGCAGGTGTTATAGAGGATCAGGCCGGCTTCCTCTTCCGTCTCAACCTGCCGGTACCCCTGCTGGTGAAGTGTGCCAATCACCTTCTCCGAGTCATGGGCATTCATCTGGCAACCAAAGGTCTCAAGATAGAAGGTTTTGTCGGTTGCCATAACAATTCCAAGTATATCGTGAAGTGGACCTCGCCGGCCCAAAACGCCCCAGCTGCCGCATCAGCGAATTCCCTTATGCAGATACGCCAGCAGATCGGCTATCTGCTCATTGGTGAACCGCCCTGCAAACGCCGGCATCATTCCCTTGCCCCCGAGCACCACCTGCTGGACCGTCGCATCCGTCGCCGGAGCCCCGCTCGGCAGTGTTGCCCTGGCAAACACCCCATGCAAATCCGGCGGAGGCTTCTTCATGTTCATATCGTTCTCGCCATGGCAATGTTCGCAGCGAACGTCGTAGAGATGCTTTCCCTCCGCTTCCTGAGGCGTAAGAGCATCCTTCGACCGGCAGCCGGCCAGCGCAAACCCTACCGTGCTCAAGGCCAGTATTGCCAAACCCATTTGAATGAGAGCCTTCGTCCGGAGCGGACCTGTGCGGTTCCTGTTTTCCCGAAATCGCTTTCCCCGCTCACGTCCGTAAGAACCTGCCAGGATAACGTCGCGCATGTTCCGATTCTAGTCTTTGGCTGCGGCCTGCAATTCCCGCCGGTGGTCGCAGGTATCCTGAATCCATGCCTCAGGAACGTCTGACACCCCTGCTCCACTCCGCTCAGAACAAATGCTTTGGCTGCGGCCCCGCCAATCCCGTCGGCCTGCATCTCAGCTTCCTCGTCGCCGAAGATCAATCCGTAGTCTGCCAACCCACCGTCGCAAACACATTCGCAGGCCCGCCCGGCCTGCTCCATGGCGGCATCATCGCCACCCTGCTCGACGAGGCCATGAGCAAAGCCGTCCGCGTCCACGGACTCACCGCCATGACCCGCCAGATGGAGATCGACTACCTCCGCCCCGTTCCCTCCGCAACCCCCATTCGCATTGAAGGCCGCCTCGTGCGCAGCGAAGGCCGCAAGCATTGGACCGAGGCAAAAATCGTTAACGAAAAGTCCACGATACTCGCTACCGCCAAAGGGCTGTTTATTGAAGTCCGCGCCGGCCGCGTAACGGAGGGGCAGTCCAGGTAATGTTCCACGGAGCCACCCCCACAGAAGAAGCCAGCTAGCGGATCATGTTGATCGTGTCCTGCGTCACGGTGTCGAATGTAGTCACGGACTTGGCATTCGCCTCAAACGCGCGTTGCGCAATAATCAGGTTTGAAAACTCGGCTGAGATGTTCACATTCGACTGCTCAAGCGCCGATCCCTGAATCTTGCCCAGTCCATTCGTCCCGGAAACTCCAATCGAAGCCGCGCCGCTCTCAGGCGTAATCGCGTAGTTGCCGTTGCCTTGCTGAGAAAGCCCCTGCAGGTTGGCCACGTTGGCCAGCGCCAACTGACCCACCACCTGCGAGTGGCCGTTCGAGTAAGATGCTGTTACCGTGCCGTCCGGTCCGATCGAAAAGCTCTCGTACGTCCCGCTCGCAAATCCGTCCTGTGTAGTCGACGACGTTGCCGAAGTCGCATTGGCCTGGTTGATGGTTGGTGCTCCGCTCGTGCCCAGAACATTCCAGGTCATATTCATCGGCGCTGCTCCATCGCCCAAACCGGTAAACGTAATTCCCGTGATGTTGGCTGCCGGGCTCACCAGGTTTCCGCTCGCGTCAAATACCAACGTCCCGTTCGCGCTGGCCGAAGTAATCGGATCCTGAATCACGCACCCTGAAGTGGAGAAGCCGGTCCCGGAGATGGTGAGCTGGCCTCCGGTGGCGCTTGCCGAAACCCCGGTAATTCCAGCGGCAGTAAGCGCATCGTTAAGCGCCGTCGCATAGGTTGCCAGATCCTCACCAGCCGTAACCGCCGGTGCAACAATCGTCGCAGTCGTTCCATCGGCCTTCTGCCCGGTAACGGTCAAGTTCGTTCCAGAATCGACCGTAGCCGTGCCGGCGCCGCTGGTTCCAAAGTTGAACACGGTACTCGTCACTCCACCGGAAGTGCTGGTCTGCGCCTGCAAGGTGTCGGGCAGTGTCACCGAATATCCCCAATGGGTTGCGTCCTGTTTGGTGTAAGTCACGGTGGCTTCGTAGCTCTTGCCCAGCGAGTCGTATACCTGCACCTGCCCAGTGACGGTTGAACCAACCGCCGCTTCCGAATCAAGCGTCGCATTCATTCCGAACGAACTGGTCGCTTGCGGCTGAATCACCTGGCCAATCACCGGAATGCTGATTGGCGACAGCGCGGCATTCGAGTTCACCACACCATTCACCGCCGGGTAGCCCATCACGGCAAATCCATCAGCCGTGCGCAGTATGCCGCTGGCATCCTGCGTGAACGCGCCGTTGCGGGTAAGCAGATTGGACCCGCCACCGTTCACCACAAAGAAGCCGTTTCCGTTAATCGCCACATCTGAGGCCGACGTACCGTTCGTGTTAAATGTGCTCTGCGTAAAGTTGGTATGGTTCGAGGACACCTTAACCCCTCCGCCCACCTGGATAGCCTCACCCGATCCCGTGGAGCCAATCTGCTGGTAGAAGGCGTCAGAAAAGTTCGTCGTCTGCGCCTTGAAGGCGGTCGTGTTCATGTTGGAAAGATTGTTGGCGATAGTGTTCAAAGCCGTCGAATCGGCGTTGAGGCCCGAAAGCGGAATATAAAAACTCGGCATCGTTCGTCTCCTTTTGGATCATTCAAATGTTTCTTGACCGGGATGAATCTCAGCCGGTCTTTGCAGTCTCTTGCGCCCGGCTCCTTACTTCGTTGCCGTACGTTCGCTCGCGTGTCCGTCCAGCGCATGGGCCAAACGTTCCGCCGCCGGATTAGCGTTAGGTAAACTCAGATTTCCGTGGGTCATCCTGCTCAGCAAATTCTCATACGTCTGCTTGCCGTCGGTCACGGTTGCGGCATTCGGCGTCGCTAAACTCGATTGCGCAGTATCGTTGCCGTCGGTCGCTGCTGCCGGCTCCGCCTGCGCGCTCGCTTCGGTGGTACCCGCGCGTGCCGCCTGCGCATTTGCGCTGATGCCCGAGCTTCCGAATGCACCGGTCAGAGTCTCGTTGATGCTGATCAGTTGCTGCAGGCTGTTCACATTCACAAGCTGGTTGATGTACTCGTTCGGATCGGTGTTCGCCGTCGGGTCCTGGTTCTTCATCTCCGTCACCAGCAAGGTCAAAAAGTCATTCGCCGTAATACTCGCCGTAGAACTCTGCGAACTCGTGGTGCTGCCGGTTCCGTTACTTGACGCCGCCATCGGAGACACCCGGTTTGCCGGTGTATCCCCCGCAACTGCCGATAAATTCATGATTCCCGCTGCCGCCATTCCCTTCCTCAACTTTCCACGCATTGATGCGCTTTCACACCGGCCCCACCGTCGCTCCGCAATCGTCGTCGCATCAAACTCGAACCGAGATGTGACCGCCCGTGAAACCTGTACCTGACATATTTCTCGTCAACAATTCGCTCGGGGCCGCGATCATCGAGTCCCCGGAGCCTGCCGACGAACGAATCGTCAGCGGCCCGCCCACCGCTTGCTCCGCGCTATTTCCGCCATCGGCATGTTGTCCGGAATTCTGTTGCATTGAGCTTCCCGAGCCCTGCCCACTTAGCTGCCCTTCTCCTCCTCCCGACGCCGCCATCGTCAGCGTCTGAACCGGCGTGTGGTTATTGGCAAGAAAAGTATGCAGACCCGTCAAATGCTCGCTCAGTGCCTGTGCCGCCTCCGCCGAAGGAGGAATCAGCGTGGCGTGAACCGCGCCGCCAACCGACTCTGCCCGCACTCCAACCCAACCCAGCGTCGGATCGCGATAGCCGGCCTCCGCATGAATGTGTCCCGGCCTGGGCCAGTCCGCGCTGTTCGATCCAGAACTTGTTCCTGAATCAAGTGCGGCAAACGCCTCAGCAGTGTCGCCGCCCGGACTCGCACTATCGGCTTTTACTTGAGCTGAACCGGCACGTGCGATTTCAGCAACATGCAATGTACCAGGAATACTCACCGGTTCTGCTTCGGTGGCATCTCGCTCAAAGGTTTTGCGCAACTCCGTTGACATGGGATACCTGGCGGCCTCGGCCTCATTGTGCCTGGCCAGGTGGATCGAGCTTGCCGCTTCAGATGCGCGGGCAGCATCTGATTGAGGCGGCTTGAATGTGTTTGCGTCCGCACCGGCACTGCGCACGCCATCCGAGGCTGACAGCTCTTGCGACACTGCATGGGTGTCCACGCGTTCGCCGTTGGCCAGGACCATCACAGGAGCAGATTGCCCGGTCGCAAGAGTCGTCTGCGAACCTGCAGCACTCTCCTGCAAATTGCCTGCCGCAGACAACCGCGCCGGCTCCCGGCTACCGGAAACCGAATCTGTTGAGATCTTTAAAATTGTGGAAACGGAATTCTGCGGCTCATCCTGCAACTCGCCCTGCTGAATCTGGTTCTGCCCAATATTGATGGGCAGAGTCCCTGGGGCATTGCTCGGTGCAATGGTCTGTATCTGCCCCTTCAATTCCGAGCCGGAGATCGATGAGGATGTTTTATGCGCATGTAGTTCGCGGCCGGCAGCACTAGGCTCCGGAACCACCGAACCGCTTTTCATAGCCGCTGAGCTTTTCGCCGAAGATGCCTCGCAGCGGGCATCTGCCGATGGCACACACACCGGTACCGCGCAGATTGCCGTCTGAGCAAACTGCAATGCACTTGTATCGCCGGTCGAAACCGGTTGCGAGGATTTGTTTCGATCTTCCTCATCGCCACTCACCGAATGTTGCCCAGGTGCATCTTTGCTTGCGCCGGTATCAGATACCAATACGCGTTCGGTCCCGAACCGAAGTGAGCTTTCCGCGGGATCGATCATGAATACATCGGTGGATGAATGTGTGGATATGTTCGTGGATGTGTTTCTAGACGCGTGAAGTGCTTTCGTATCCGTTCCAGCCGGCAACGCTCCGGCAGCCGCGGAATCCTGTAAGGCATTCTCCTCCACACTTGCTGAGGAGTCTGCCAGGCGGAGCATCTTTGCGCTGATCATTATCGAGCCGGCCGCAGGCATCCCGGCTTCAGCGTCTTTGGATTTAGACAGCGAAGTTGCGGTTGACGATTCTTCCGGCCCCCGCAGTCCGTTATCTGCAATCGTGCCTCCGGTGTTCAAGCCGTCCAGATGTGATTCCAGGCTTTCTTTGAAATTGCGCACCGCCGTGCTCGCTCCATTTCGAGCCCCCGGCTCTGCCGCTAACGGCCTCCCGCCCTTTTCTATCCGCCCGGTTTCGGCATTCAAGCTTACGGCAACGGTCATGCCGGATGTATGTGCAGTAGACGTGCCAAAGGAAGGAGGAGAGGATTAGGAAGAGTTCAGAAATGGAAATTCATGTATCCAGGCTGATAACGTCCTCGTTTTTAAAGGCTACAGCCCTTAGGCCGTACATAATGCCTTCAAATCAGCCGGCCTTCAGGCCCTGAGGGAATGCCCCTTCACTTTGTCGGCAATCTCATGTACCAGTTTTTCGCGTTTCAGCTATCGTTCCGTGCATAGCTCAAATCGTCGATTTGGACAGCCCATCACTCTTGCTTCTGTCCACCGGTCTTTCCTGCCGCCGATCCTCTTTGTCACGCGTATCCCCCAGCTTCGATAAATACAAATCGTCGAGGTTGCGTTGCGCGCGCCGGTCTGCTTCTGCGGATTCCCGCGCTCTCGCCGTTACAACTAAGGTCTCGGTCTGTCTTCGTTCCACGCGCGCTTCCAGGAACACCGCGCGGCGTTCATTCACTCTCTCGGTTGCCTGCTCCACATACGGCTCAAGTGCCGAAGCATGTCTCCTGCCCGCATTCAACTCTTCCGCTCCCGCCAGACGGTCTTGCAGGTCCGCGCATTCCACCCCTTTGGCCGCCAGCCTTCTGCCAGCCTGCTCTCTTTTGTCCGCCGCGCCTATTGCGCGCTCAATGCCGGCAAGCTCACTCTGCGCCAGCCCAAGTTCTCTCCGGCGCAGACCTTCCTTCAGATCCTGCACGCGGAGCAGCCGTTGCAGCGTCTTTGAAATCGCCACGGCCTCACACCTCTTGCGCCAGGCTTGCCAGCCGATTGACACAATCCTCAAAGCGAACCTGTTCATGTGCGTCCTGCATCAGGAACGTGCGCATCCGCTGCCTCGCCTGCAGGGCGCGATCGAGATCGGGATCGGCGCCCGGTTTGTATGCGCCGATGCGCACCAGATCCTCAGATCGCGCGTAGACCGCCATCAACCGGCGCAACAGCATCGCCTGCTCGCGGTGCGCGTTTGAAGTCACCGCCGGCATCAACCTGCTGATCGAATCGAGTACCTGCACCGGCGGATACCATCCCTCCGACGCCAGATCGCGCGACAGAACAATATGCCCATCGAGCAACGACCGCACGCCATCCACCAGAGGATCCTGCTGATCGTCGCCCTCCATCAGAACCGTATAGAACGCTGTGATCGACCCATTATTGAAGCGGCCGGCACGCTCCACCAGCTTCGCCAGCCTCGTAAATACCGAGGGCGTATATCCCTTCGCCGTCGGCGGTTCTCCTGCAGCCAGGCCAACCTCTCGCGCCGCCATGGCAAAGCGCGTCAATGAGTCGAGCACCAGCAGAACGTGTTTTCCCTGCGCGGAAAAATACTCTGCCACCGAGGTCGCGGCCAGCGCAGCCCGCATTCGCAAGAGCGGCGACTGGTCCGATGTTGAAACCACCACCACCGACCGCGCACGGCCTTCCCTGCCCAGCGCGTCCTCAAGAAACTCGCCCACCTCGCGGCCACGCTCTCCCACCAATCCCACCACCGTTACGTCGGCCTCGGTGTTGCGCGTCATCATGCCGATGAGCGTGCTCTTGCCAACGCCCGAGCCGCCGAAGATGCCCACGCGCTGTCCTCTTCCAACCGTCAGCAGCGCATCGATCACGCGAATGCCGGTTCCCAGCGATTCGCGGATCGGTTGCCGGTCGAGCGGCGAACGAACCGCGCCGTCGAGCAGCATCGGCCTAGAAACCGCAGGCCGTGGTCCCCGGTCCAATGGCTGTCCGAGCCCATCCAGCACTCTACCCATCAGCCCCTGACCCACTTCGATCTCGGGGCTGACACCGAGCGCCGTCACTCGGTCGCCATAGCGGACCCCTTCGGTAGACTCCACCGGCATGAGCAGTACATTCGAACCACGAAAGCCGATCACCTCGGCGCGGTGTATTTGCGCAAACCGGTCTTCGATCTCGCAGCATTCGCCCACCGAGGCCAACGGCCCTGCCGACTCGATTGTTTGTCCCACCAGTTCCAATACCTGGCCGCGCCAGCGCCAGGGTTGCCCGCGGTCGAGCTTCGTAAAGTATCGGGTTAACAGAGGCGTCATTTCACGCTCTCCTCAACCGCAGCATCTGCTTCTTTCTCCGCGGCTCCTTGATGATTCCCCGTGCGGTCAAAAAAACCGCGCTCGATCTCGCCAAGTTGCGAACGTATTCCCAGGTCTACGGAACCGAGTTCCGTCTCAATGGCGCAATCGCCGATCCGCATCCCTTCTCCCGGAAGTACCTGCGGCTTCACCGCCAGGTTAGGAAACAGCGCCACCGACTCCTGCCACAAGCTGATCTCCGCCGGAGGCACTCTCAGCCTCACCCCTGTATCTCCCGAGAGTTGTCCCAGTGCCACCCGCACCGCACCGGTCAACAGGAGCGGATCCATCTGAGCCTCGCGACGCAGAATGCGCGCCGCTATGGCTAGCGCCAGCTTGACTACTTCCTTCTCCACTACGGCCAGATACCGTTCGCGCTCTGCCGCGAATTCTCGGACCAGCGTCAGGACTTGTTGCTTGCGCTGCGCCTCGGCCGCCTTCAAAGCCGCAGCCTGAGACTCGCGTTCATGCTGACGTCCTTCCTCAAGTCCCTGTTCGCGTCCCGATGCCAATGCTTGCCGCAACTCTTCGGCGTGGTCCGCCGTGCGGTCATTCGTTTGTGGATGTTGGCCGCTGCAAGGAGTGCCGCCTGTAATCGGCAAATCCTGGCTCGAGACAGCCGCCAATCCAAGGCCTTCCAGAGCGACGGGCGCAAAAGGCACCGCTGGGTACTCGAATTTCCTTACCTGCATCCGATCCCAAACTGTGGTCGTCATGCTAACCATTTCTCCAACGTCGAGTGAGCGCCAAATCGATCGCGCGGCTCATGCCCGGGCGGTTCACGCCAGCATCTCGTCGCCGCTTTCAAGCTTCAGAATGATCTTGCCTTCGGCTTCAAGTCTCCGGGCAAGGTGGAGAATCTCCTGCTGCGCCTGCGTCACTTCGCGCGAACGCACCGGACCCAGTACTTCCATATCCTCTTTCAACATTTCCACCGCGCGTGAACTCATCGCCTTGAAGATCTGCGCACGCAACTCCTCGTTGGCGCCGCGCAGAGCAAGCGCCAGTTGCCGCTTGTCGATGCCGGCAACAATCTCGCGGATCGAAGCCGCCGGTACGGCAACCAGGTCTTCAAAGGTAAACATCAGGTTCCGGATGCTCAGCGCCAACTCAGGCTGACCCTCTTCAATGGTCTCCAGAATCTTCTTGGATTCCTCAGCATTGAGCCTGTTCAGCAGGTCGGCCACCGCCTTGAACCCTGAATAGCTTCTGCGCGCCGTATCGCCTACGCTCTCAAGGCGGCGGTGAAGAATGTGCGCGATCTTCTGCGCCATCTCTGGAGAGAACTGCCGCATCTCAGCCAAACGCTGCACCGCAACCACCTTATGTCCTTCGCTCAGATTCTCAAGCACCATCGAAGCGCGGCGCGGGTCGAGATGCGCCAGCACCAGGGCAATGGTTTGCGGATGCTCCGAGTCGAGTAGTTTTCCCAGTTGCTGCGGATCGGTCTTCTGCAGTTTGGCGAGGTTTCCCTGCGCCGCCTCCTGAGAACGCCTCACCAGCATCAGCAAATCGTCAGCGCGCTCTTTGCCAAAAGTGTCCTGCAGCAGTTTGCTCGCGTAATCCAGGCCGCCGTGCACCATGAAGTTCTGCGTTTCAAGCAGTTGCCAGAACTCTTCGAGAACTGTCGCCGAAACCTCAGGAGTGATGCCGCGCAGGTCGGCGAGCTCTTCGGTGATTCTCTGCACATCCGCGTCAGGCAATACCCGCAGTATCTGCTTGGCGAGTTCCTCTCCAACCGCCACCAGCAGGACCGCCGCCTTGCGCACTCCAGTCAGTGCCATCGGTGGACGCCGTGTTGTTTCGTGTGCAATCGCCTGTTCCGCCAAGAGAATGCCCTTCCCTGTCGCTATTCGGAGTGAATCCAGCTCTGCAATAAACGTGAGCTCTGCGTCGGCGAATGCTTAAGGTGCATAGTCACCTCGTCGAGAATCTGTTGACTGCGCTGGCGTTCAACCTCGGCTTCGGGCCGCTCCAACGGTTTCAACGCAGGCTGCGCAACTGCCGCTCCCGCCTGCAGCTCTTTCTGATTACCCTTCTGTCTCTCCGCAAGCAGTGGTTGCGGCACCGCGTGACGCAATGCCGGACGCACGCCGAACGCCAGTATCACCATTAGTCCAAGCAGAAAGGCCAGATATTTGACCAGTACCGGGAAACTTTCTACCGCGGTCAGCACCTTGGTGACCGCAGGCGTTGCCTGTTGTGAATTGTTTCCGTCAAACGCGAGGTCTTCGACCGTAAAGATGTCGCCTCGCGAGGCGTCAAAGCCCACAGCGGCCTGCGCCAGAGCAGTCAGATTGCTGATCTCCCTGGCTGAGCGAGGCTGCCACACCGCTGCCTTCCCTTTCGCGGCAGCCTGCACCAGGCGATCATTCACCACAATTGCCGCCGTAAGTCTGCGCACGCGGCCCGGCGCCTCAACGGTATGACGGTCGGTTTTGGAAGCGCCATATGTACTCGATTCAGTCTTTGCAGATTGCGGCGAACTCGATAGCTGCGGATAGACCGGCAGGGCCTGTGAATTAGGCGCATTCGAGGCCGTCCCCGGAATGCCCGCTGCGATTGGCTGTGGCCCTGTCGTCTGTTCGCTGCGCTGTACTGAGAGAGTAGCTGTCTTATCGGGATCGTAGATCTCCTGATTCACTTCGCTTGAAGCATGCTCGTATTCGAGCGAGACCGAAGCTCGCACGTTGCCCACTCCTGTTACCGGCTCCAGTGTCGAGATCAGCTTCTCTTCGAGCGTCTGTTCAGCCCTCAACTGTATCGCCTGGGCAGTCTTCGGCCCCAGAGGCAGATGGCCGCTGGCATCGACCAGTACAACATTGTCCGCCGAAAGCCCGTCAACCGCCGACGCCACAAGATTGCGAATGGCATCAGGCTCTCCATCAGCCAGCGAACGATGCCGCAGCTTCAGCACCACCGAAGCTTTAGCTGGCCGTTCCTGTTCCCGAAAGAGGGAATCGTGCGGAAGCACCAGGTGAACTCGCGCCGATTCCACATCGGCAAGCGTGCCCACCGTGTGCTCAAGTTCGCCTTCAAGCGCGCGCTGATAGTTCACCTGCTCGTCGAACTCCGACCCCACCCAGTTTGGTTTGTCAAAAATCTCAAATCCGAGCCGGCCATTTCTCACGCCCCCTTTTGCCGCAGTCACCAGTCTGGCCTTATCCAGTTGTGCGGCCGGTACGCGAATTCCGGTGCCGTTCTGGGTTACATCAAACAGGATCTGAGCCTGCGTGAGGACCTGCACCATCTGGCGCGCATCCTCTGGATCGAGCCCCATGTAAAGCGTGCGCCAGTCGGTGCGCAGTCCAAACCACATGAGAAAGCCAAGCGTAACTACGATGAGAGATCCGGCGATCAGCGACCATTGCCGCTGTGAACGAGTCATCTCATTCCATTGCGCCACACTGCGTGACCATAGCGCCAAAGCAGCTCCCGTGATCTGAAGCTGGTCCGGCTTCGAATGCGAACTTTTCTCTATTTGTGTTCCCGTGCTCATGGACTGGTTTTTCCGCTTTCCTTATACTTCTCAATCTTTCCCCGGATCACCCGAGACTCTACTCCGTGCAACGTGCCGCCAGCTCCGAAACCTATCAGAATTGCATACCCATCACCGACTGATACGCCTGCACTGCCTTATTGCGCACGGCGAGAGCGAGCTCGAATGCCATGCTTGCTTTTTGCGTTGCGATCATCGCCTGATGTACATCGACTCCTGAGCCGGCCATCATTCGATCTACCGTAGTTCGTGCTTGATCCTCCAACTGTCCGATCTGGCCGACCGCGTCAGTAAAAAGATCGGCAAATGGCGAGGATACAGATTGACTGACGTTTGCGGGCAAATAGCTGGCAATTGTCTTGCCGATCGCGTTGCTTGTTCCTGTCTGGATACCTGCGGTCGCGTTAGCTGCAAATTGCATTAATCCCCCAATCGTTGAGCGAAGTTGAATTTCTTCCCGCGGATTTGTGTCCAGTTTTTGCGACTCTTTCCATTACGACTTTGCAATTTCCAGTGCCGCCAGCAGCATGCTCTTCTCGGCCTGAACGGCAGAACTATTCAACCCGTAAGCACGCGTCGCACTCATCAGGTCCACCATCTCGGTCAGCGGATTGATGTCAGGATAGGAGACGTAGCCGTCCTGCTCCGCATCGGGATGCCCGGGATCGTAGCGCTTGAGCGGAGGCGCGGGGTCTTCAACGACTCCTGCAATGTGTACACCGGGCGCAGCAAATGAGCTTTGCGAGTTACCGGGAAGAAGTGCCGCCGCATTCGTTATGCTTTGCGATTGCGGTGCCGCTAGGCCGGATGCCGCATTCATTGAATCCAAAAAGTTTGGGTTTCCGGCATTCGCGGCAAACACAACATGCTGACGCCGGTAAGGTCCACCGCTTGCGGTGCGGGTTGTTTCCGCGTTGGCCATGTTGGCTGCCACAACTTCGGCACGCATCCGTTCCGCCTGCATTGCCGACCCGGAAGTCTCCATCAATCCGAAAAGGTTCATACTCCGCTCTCCCGTAGTGCTTGGTCTCGAGTTTCACACCCGCACAGGCTATTTATCCGCGTGAATCGCATCCAGTACGCGCTGATACTCTTCGTGGAGCAACGCGACGCCGGTCTTGAATCGCAGTTGCGCTTCAGCCAGGTTCAGGCCTTCGCGATCCATCGAGACATTATTGCCATCCGGCCTTGCAATCAGGCCGTCTTCAACTTGCACGCTGACCGGTTTGCCTGGCCGTTCGTTATCGATAGCATTCATCGCCTCCCGCATCTCAGACTCGAAATCCATTGAGAGAGCCCGATAACCCGGGGTATCGATGTTGGCTATGTTGGTGGCGGCGAGCTTCGCCTGGCTTGTGGCCAGGTTGAGATATTGGGCCACCTGCTCGCTCATTCTCGTTTCAATTGCAATGCTCATCACGCTCCTCCATGCCGATTGCGCAAATTACCTTTCTTAAAATGCAGCCGAGGTTGATTCAATTGACCAGAACCCCGAAGTCGATCTCACGCGCCGTCAGCACTGGTTCGTCTCCGGCGAGGATGGCGGCTCTCTCCAGCACATGTTCAAGTTCGCGGACATTTCCCGGCCAATCGTGTGCCTCAAGTTTTGCGATGGCGGCGGTATCGATCCGCTTTGCCGGAGCACTCTTGCCAAGACGCTCAAGAAAATGCTCAATCAGAATTGGAAGATCCTGCTTGTGTTCAACCAGTGATGGCGTGCGGATCAGGAAGACAGCGAGGCGATAGTAAAGGTCCGAGCGAAACGCCCCCGACTGTGCCAGTTTCGCCAAAGGCCGGTGCGAGGCAGCCAGGATGCGGACATCCACCTTCACCCGTTCGTTGTCGCCCACGCGCTGCAGTTCTCCGCACTCCGCAAAGCGCAGCAGCTTCGACTGCAGTGCCAGTGGCAGCTCCCCAATTTCGTCGAGGAACAATGTGCCGTCGTCTGCAGCTTCAACGCGTCCCACTCTTCCCTGCACAGCACCGGTAAAGGCGCCCCGCGTGTGTCCGAAGAGCTCCGCCTCAAGCAATGCTTCAGGAATCGCCGCGCAATTGATGGCTACAAATGGCCTCCGGCTCCTCGGCGAAAGACGATGCAGGGCTTCGGCGACGAGTTCCTTACCCGAGCCGGTTGGCCCTTCAATCAGCACCGGTGTCATCCGCGAAGCAACCAGACGAATGCGGCGGCTGACCTCAAGCATGCAAGGAGCATTGCCGATCAACTCGGAGATCCGTTCAGGCGAATCAATTTCCTTTCCGGTCGCCTTATGAGCCAGGATGGTAGCACAATCCATTGCGGCTGCAGATTGCGCAGTCGACAAATTCGAAATATCCGACTCGACCTGCTCCACTGTCTGTGAACGGTCACCTGCAGGAGGCACTTTCTCGGGACAATCTGAATGTGCGGGAGCGCAATGGGCTATCTTTACTGCAGCACAATCCGGCGCGGCATTCCAGGCTGCCGTGTCTGAGTCCTGACAGTTTCGCAGCGCGTAGAGCAGTTCATGACGATGCGGACTGCGCGCACCATCATCCACCTGTTTCCCTCCCACTGCGATCAGGTCAACCTGCGGAAAGTTCTCCCGGAATTCCTTCACAAATTCGGCGAGATCCAGGTCTGGCAGCCATGAGTCGACGATCACGGCCTCAGGAAGAACAGATAGCGCCTGAGTCCACGCGTCCGCTCCACCCTCGGCCTCGCGCACCTGCCACCGCAGACCTGAGAGGCTTTCCGAGAGTCTCTGACGAAAACTGGCGTCGGCGCTGGCCACGAGCGCTGTACGAAGGCGGACACGGGCGGTTGAAGTGGGAGTAGAAGCTAGAACCGTAGACATGTATCTATCTCCTTGCAGCATTCAGTAACGAGCTGCTTAATGGGTTGAATTGAAGGACGAAGACTGCTGGGTATCGAGGTTTGCGTGAAGTGCAACCGGCACGGGCATCGCATGGACTTCAGATAAGGCCGGCACCATGTATCCCTGCCCGCGAACGGTTCTCACGAGCTGGCTTGGTGGTGAATCCTGCAGCTTGCGGCGTAGATAGTTGACGTAGACGTCGACAATGTTGGTGGTCTGTGAAGGCTCGAACTTCCAGACGGATTCGATCAATTCCATCCTGGATACGCATTGCCCGCGGCTAAGCAGCAAATACTCGAGCAACGCGAATTCTTTGTTGGTCAATTCGATCAACCTGCCGCCGCGCCGTACCGTGTGATCCATGCGGTCAAGTTCAAGATCGGCTGTGCGAAGCGTGACCCTCGCTTCGCGCTTTCTCTTTAGCAGTACCCGGCAGCGGGCACGCAGTTCCTGAAGGCTGAACGGCTTGACCATCAGGTCGTCTGCGCCCAGATCTAGGCAGCGGATTCTGGTTTCCATCTCGTGGCGGGCTGTCAAAACCAGCACCGGCAGGTCGGCGTCAATCGAACGTGCCTTTTCGAGTACTTGTTCTCCATCGAGGACCGGCATGTTCAGGTCCAGAATGGTTAGATCCGGCAGATCCTGACGGAAGACGTCGACGGCCGTGCCCCCGTCATGGACGAGGCGGACGCGATGACCATCGGCCTCTAGGCCACGGCTAAGGAAAAGCCCCAGCGCATGGTCGTCCTCTGCTACCAGTAGCCTCATATCAACCTCTCCTCCAGGTTTGCTCAACCTGTCACAACCATTCCCTGCAGTCACGATTGCTTAACAAGCGCTAATCGATGACCCTCTTCAACATTCGCCTGAAGGAGAGAGGAACTCAATACTGGGAAGAAGAAAGTTGAAGGAAGTATTCCTGAAATGGAGAGCAGCGATATGCAGTACCAAAATGGAACTCAGGGATATGATCGGCAGGCCTCAGGATATCCACTAAGTTATCCACATAAGGTATGAACGAATCCCTTTCCGCGCTACCACTTCCGAAATAGAATCAAAATTAGTGGCAGCATCCCCTCATGCAGGCGCTGACTCCTTTCTCGATCTACAGCCTTCCGCGATCGGGTTCTCTTTTTCTCTGAAGTCCAGTGAGCGGCCTTAAGTATCGCCGAGGACCCATTTCAACCTATCTGCGCAGATTTGTTACATGAACTATGGATATTCAGGTTCGGGGGATCTTTCCGGGCTCTCCTCGACGACCATTCCGGCTTATCGGACCTTTCGGCGTCGAGTTGTTTTTGACATTCGCAGTTCAGCTCCTCCCGGGTTCTGAGCTGAACTGAAGCACCAAGTTACCTTGGTGCAAACCAACGTTTGTAGGCTCATCTCCAGAGCTATGGCAATCTAGTCTTGAGCGGAGTTTCCAAACTCAACGGGTATCAACGCAACATGGCAGAGGACGGGTCGTGGACTGGGGTAAACTACCCGATTTAGCTGCGGTTATTTTGTTCGCCAGCGCGTTTGCAGCGGTGTCGCAGCGCAGCCGTGCGCAAGTCACAAGGCTTTGGCTCACGGGCTGGCTGATGATCGTGGTCTACTTCGCCGCTTCGGCGTTTACACCGTTCGGTGGAGAGACAGGTGCGCTTGCCAGCTTCATCAGTGTCAGCGCCCTTGCGTTGGCAGGAATGCTGTTTGGCTGGGCGTCTGAGCCCGACCGAACGCGGCGGGCGAGTTTCTGGGTGCTTCTCTCGCTGATGGGATCCAATACGTTCTACTTTGGTCTTCTCGTATTTGATTATGGGAACCATTGGGCCCTTGTTGGAGCAGCCATCACGCTGGGCGCCTTGCCTTTAACTCTTGCGCTCATTGCGCTTCGCGGAAAGAGCCACCCCCAGCGGTGGGCAACGGTTGCCTTCTATTGCATTCTTTCCGTGTTTCTGCTTGCATTTCAGGATCGGCCCGGTACAGGACGAGTATGGGCAGAGAATAGCGTTCTCTTTACCGTCTATCTGTCCTGCAGCGTCTACTTCTGGTTCGATTTCAGACGGCGGACGGCCGGAGCATTCGTCACCATCGCCGGATTTCTTTCGTGGGCTATGTCGTTCATCATTGCTTCGAGCATGCACACTCTTTTGCCTAGCATTCATCTTGAATCCGAGGTCTGGAATCTTCCCAAGTACATCGTCGTGGTTGGCATGACCCTCCTCATGCTTGAGGAGCAGATTGAACACAATCAATATCTGGCATTGCATGACGAACTAACGGGCTTGCCCAACCGCCGCCTGTTTCACGATCGCCTGAATAATGCTTTGGAACGTGCCCGCCGCACCGGAACCAACACTGCCCTTCTGCTGGTCGATCTCGATCAATTCAAGCAAATCAATGACACTTACGGTCATCATGCCGGCGACCGCGTTCTGGAACATGTGGGCGAAGTCTTCATGGCAAGAGTACGCCGTTCCGACACGGTTGCTCGAACCGGAGGCGACGAATTCGCTGTGATTCTCGACGAGCCAATTAGTCGCATTGATGCAGAAGTTGTTGCACAATCGCTGGTCGAGTTGCTTGACACGCCTCTCCAGTTAAGTGAATTAAGCATTCCGATTGGAGCGAGCGTCGGTATTGCGCTCTTCCCGGATGACGCCTCGGATGCGGAAGGTTTGTTTATCTCCGCCGACCTCCAGATGTACGAGAGGAAATTCAAACAGGAGAGCAGGCTTCCAATGAATCCGTCGAGGCCCATTCCCGTCTCTTCATTTCCTCTCGTGGATGCACGTCGGCGACTGCAGAGTGCTGAATAAATAATCACCAGCTGAACCATCAAGTCGAGGGCCAGGATATGGTATCCGGGCCCTCATTATTTGGAATTAAGCGGCAACGCTAGGCTTGTCCGCCACTACCCGGTCCACGCCCACCACCACCCGGACGGCGGCGACGGCGACGGCGATTGTTTGCGGCCGCGGGCCTTCCAGCACCAGCGCTCTGGCCTGCCGCGACGGGTGCATTGTCAACGCGGTTGAAGTTCGGTTCACTGTCTTCGTCGAACTCCTCCGAACCCTCTTCGTCGAAATCGTCGCCGCCCTCAATCAGGATCGTGCTCTGATTGGATCTTGGCTGGCGATCATCGAAATCGCTGCGTGGCTTCGTCGAGGCGGGAGCTGCCGAAATTGTTTCGTGAATCTCTACGCCAGCGGATTCCTCAGGAGCTGCGCCGGTTGCCTGCGCGAGCTTGGCCTTTTGCTCCTTGATGAGAGCCTTGCGGCTGAGCTTGATTCGGTTGCCTTCAATGGCAAGGACCTTCACCATCACCTGGTCGCCTTCACGAAGCTCATCCTTCACTTCCTTGACGCGATGCTCCGCTATCTCGGAGATATGGAGCAGGCCGTCGGTGCCAGGAAACAACTCAACGAATGCACCGAACTCAGCCAACCGTACCACCTTGCCCAGGTAGGTCTTACCCAATTCAGGCACCGCCGTGATGTCATTGATCATCGCGAGCGCCTTCTTTAAGCCGTCGGCGTCACTGGAGGCTACGCTGACGCGTCCGGTGTCGTCCACGTCGATCTTGGCGCCGGTCTGCTCAACAATGCCGCGGATGGTTGCGCCGCCCTTTCCAATCAGGTCGCGAATCTTGTCCGTGGGAATATGCACTGTCTCAATGCGAGGCGCATACTTCGAACGCTCCACGCGGGGACCGTCCAACTCAGCGTCCATCTTGTCAAGCAGGAACATCCGTCCGCGCCGAGCCTGATCCATCGCTTCCTGAAGAATCTGGCGGGTGAGCCCAGCGATCTTGATGTCCATCTGGAGTGCGGTGATGCCCTTGCGGGTACCTGCTACCTTAAAGTCCATGTCGCCGTAGTGATCTTCCGCGCCCGCAATGTCTGTCAGAATGGCATAATCGTCGCCTTCCTTCACCAGACCCATCGCTACGCCTGCCACTGATCCAGCCAGATTGATGCCGGCATCGTAAAGCGCGAGGCTGGCTCCGCAGACGGACGCCATCGACGATGAACCGTTCGACTCAAGAATGTCGCTCACGATGCGGATCGAGTACGGCGACTCTTCAGGGGGTGGCAGAACGGCAGAAATTGCACGCTCGGCTAATGCGCCATGTCCGATTTCGCGACGGCCCACTCCGGTCATACGTCCTGTTTCACCAACACTGAACGGCGGGAAATTATAGTGCAGCATGAAGTTCTTTCGCTGCTCACCCTCGTACGACTCGAGCCGCTGGCTATCGTCCGTCGTGCCCAGTGTTGCGGTCACCAGCGCCTGCGTTTCACCGCGGGTAAACAGCGCAGATCCGTGAGTGCGAGGCAACACGCTGGTCTCGACTGAGATGGCGCGAATCTCGTCGAATGCGCGGCGGTCGGGACGAATGCGTTCCTTTGTCACCTGCTCGCGGAACAGCCTTTCCCGCATCAATTCGTAGTAGGTTGCAAGCTTCTTCTTGGCAACGGCATCTTCCGCCGGGATTTCCGCAGCAAGCTCGTCCTTGATCTGCTTGATGAGGCCGTAGCTCTCGGTTTTGCCGTGGGTCTTGGTGTCGAGCGCGTCCTTCAGGCGTTCGCCGATCTTCGCCTGCAACTCGTTGTAGTAGGTCTCGTCCGTTACGGGAGCAACAAAGGCGCGCTTGGGCTTTCCGGCCTTGGAGACGAGTTCCTCAATCGCCGCAACTATCTTCTTGATCTCAGCGTGCGCGAACTCGATTGCTCCCAGGACGACATCTTCGCCCTCTTCCTTGGCGCCCGCTTCAATCATCACGATGCCGTCTTTGTGCCCGACAACCATGATGTTGACCGTGCTCTCGGCACGTTCCACGTAGGTAGGATTCACAACGAACTCGCCATTGACGCGGCCTACGCGCACCGCGCCTACGGTTGTGCCAAAGGGAATATCGGAGAGTGCAACAGCTGCGGCCGCGCCGTTGATGGCGACGACGTCAGGATCATTGTCTTTGTCTGCCGAGAAGACGAGCGCAATTACCTGTGTCTCATTGCGGAAGCCGTCAGGGAACAACGGACGGATGGGGCGATCGATCTGACGAGAGGTCAGGATTTCCTTCTCGCTGGGGCGGCCTTCGCGCTTGATGAATCCGCCCGGGATGCGCCCGCCTGCATAGGTGTACTCGCGATAGTCAACGGTCAATGGAAAGAAATCGATGCCCTCGCGGGGATCGGGAGAAGCGACTGCGGTGGCCAACACCACGGTTTCGCCCGTGGATACCAGTGCAGCGCCTGAAGCCTGCTTGGCTATGCGCCCGGTCTCAAAGACCAGCCGTTTGCCCCCAGCAAGCTCTACTGCCACTTCATGCTTGGTAGACATAGTGTCCTCTTTTCGTTTTTTTTTCGCTTGGGAAACTTGGGTAGGGAAAGCGCCCGTTGAGATGCGGATTCGAGTGGGCGTGCCTGCAATCCAATGAGCAACGCGAGCCGCACAACCTCTGGCATGAGTCTTGAACTCAGCTATTCCGCTAGCGCAGCAAGGTTGGTCTTTCGCAGAGGGGGTGCGCAATCGATAGATCTGCGCAGTCCCTGGCTCAACGTATGAACCGCCAGGTACAGCGTGGCCCCGGGTATTGGGGAAAACTGGGGCCATGACCAATTTCCGGTCTGGGCGCTTCCGGGTCAATGTCAGCTTTCTGATTACTTGCGGATACCGAGCTTCGCGATTACATCGCGATAGCGATCGCTGTCATGCGACTTCAGGTAGTCCAACAGGCGGCGGCGTTTGCTAACCAGTTGCAGCAGGCCACGCCGTGAAGCGTGATCCTTCTTGTGTGTTTTGAAATGTTCGGTCAGCTCGCCTATCCGTTCACTCAGAATTGCGATCTGGACTTCCGGAGATCCGGTGTCCGTCTCGTGCGTACGGAAGCGTTCAATAAGGTCAGTCTTCTTTGCAGTCGCCAGCACGGCGTGAGTTACTCCTCTTGTCTTCTCAGGTCCACTTCTAAAGTGTCTATTGTGAGATTACCATGAAGTCAACGGATCGCGCTATTGAAACACCACCGCGAACCTACCTCGAAACCCTTTAAAACCAACCCACTATTCCTGAAATACCTGTCATTTCCGGCTGCAATTGATCGGCGAGCTCTATGCCGACCGGTTCAAGGTTCAGATGTTCGCCAGTAATTTGCGCGGGCCACAATGCGCGCCCCGTAATCCTGCCTGGTTTGCACCCGGATGCTGTGCAGCCCAGGTGTGGGATCCGAAGGGCTGAATGTGATCAGATAGCGGTTGCGTACATGCTTTGCCGCTTCCAGAATGCGTTGCTGGAAATGCTGGTCTCCGCTAAACGTCGTGTATTCACCGCCGCTCATCTCAGCCACTTCCTTGGTGGCGTTCTTTCTAAAGGCCTGCACAATCATCAACAGAGCCGAAATCATGCTGGTTGTTGGCGCTTCGTTTCCGCTGCCCGTGAAGCTGTTCTTCACATCGTGCGACAGTTCAGCGCGCGCGGCAGAAAATGCAACGCTCAAAACCAGCACATCCGAACCGCCGATCTTCTTCACGAGTTGTTCCACTTCGGTGTGTTTGCTTCCGTGATCGCGCTGTTCGCTGATGAGCAGCAGAACACGCCGATACTCCTTCGGCTGCGTCTCAAGCAGGTCAACGGCCGAACTGATCGTGTCCAGAATCGCCGCTCCACCATCTCCGGGTTCGAGATGTTGCAGAGCGTAGTTGATCTGGTCGCTTGACCGCGAGTAGTCGCATATAAGGTGTGGCCGGGAATCGAACCCCATGAGAGCAATCTTGCTCTTCGGGTCGGTCAGGAACATATCCAGAAGCGGACCAAGTTTGGCAAGCTTGTCGAACTCGAGCACGCTTGCACCGCCCTGCTCAACCGCAAGCACCAGGGCCACCGGAGCAGTATCCATCTCTTCCTGAACATGGATCTTCTGCGGAACGCCGTCATCTTCAAGCACGAAATCGTCCGGCTTCAAGCCGTAGATCACACTGCCGTCTTTCTTCTCCACCAGGGTGGGCACCAGTACTTCCGTTGTGGTGGTGCGAAGCGTCGCGGAGTCGTCGTGCACAACGGGCATCGGTTTCGGAGGTTCAACGGGCGGCAACTGCTGGGCATGCAGAGATTTTGCCGACGAGAAACAAATTGCGAGTCCAAGCAGGATTGCGCCGGCGTTTCCGAATTTGGCTCCAGCAATGAGTCTCATTACGGTCAGAAGTTTAGACGCAGAGCGCATCTCAAACGTCAAACCAGAGCTTGAATGCGGTCGGTTCAATCAAGTGCGCCTGCGGATATCATTTTCAAGCCGGGTGGTCCAGCGCAAAAAACTCAGAAGTTCCCAACGCGAATCCCACATGAATGCAAAAATGTCCTTCAGGGTTAAGGCATCGGCCTTCTTACCGGAATAGGTTTCCACGCGCCACTTTAGGTACTCGCTGCGCCACGGGGTCAGGCGATGCCCCCGAGTCGCGTTCCAGATAAACCGAAGCGGTGCCAGCACGATGATTCCTCTTCATTTAAGTATAGAAGCACAACGCGAATTTCCGGTCCCTGGATGGAAAAGAATGCTCCTGCGCCGCCGTTCTCCTTCGCATTCTTGGTCCAAGCCTGAGCGCTTTGTCGAGGATGACCGCCGCCGGCTAGAGTTTGCTGAAAAGGCTGTTTGAGGTGGAACTCAGTTGTGCAATGACGGACTCGAGAGCAGTCTGCTGAGTCTTGGTGAGCGAGAGCCGGGTGGCCAGTTGAGCCAAATCTGCTTGCATCAGATTGGTCTGGGCAACCGTCAATTGCGTCTTCTCATTAGTCGCTGCTTCCGAGGCAGACGACAGGCTGGTGATGGAGTTGTCAATCAGAACGCGCTGTTGCGAAACATAGTTCAACGCCGCTGTCAGTGCCTGCGTATCGCTGGCTGACTGTGCCTGATCAATGGGACTACTTGAGAAGTCGTCAATCAGGTTATTCAGCACGCCAAATACGTCTCCCGAGCCCGAACCTTGAAAGATCTGATCCCCGGGAACGTTCAACTGGATTTGCTGGCCGTTCGGCATCCTCAGATACGTTACGTTGGAGTCGCCGCTGTAGGTCGTCACCGCGGGACTGGTCGCCGTCGAAGTGCTGAACGGAGTTGAAGAGGTCATGGTTCCGGCGAAGATGTATTGGCCCTGGTAGCTTGTGTTGGCCAGAGTCATGATCTCGTCGCGGATGCCTGCAATCTCCTTCGCAATTGCCTGTAGGTCGCTTTCACTTTTGGTGCCGTTGTTGGCGCTAGTGGCCAGCGAGATCGCGCGAGTCAACTGCGATACCACGCTTCCGAGCGCAGAGTCGGCCACCTGAAGTCTGCCGGTCACTAGATTAGCACTCTGCGTAAAAGTGTCATCCCGCTGAATCTGGTTCAGCAGCATCACGTTCTGGCCTGCTGCAATCGGATCCTCACTGAGTGAATTTACGCGCACGCCGCTGGAGAGCTCTTCCATCAACTGTTGCTCAACCGCCTGCGACTGATTCAGCGAGGTCGCCAGATTCGTAATGTAATTTGGATTCACCCGCATGATTCTTCCCTTTTCGACGTCCGACCGTTTCCGGCCCGCTCGCAAACTATCAGAGTAGATGTTCTAGGAAACCGACGTACGCTCACCAAGGTTCAGCGCCGAGGCCATGATCGAATTAAGAATGGCGAATACCTGTGACGCCGCCTGATAGCTGCGCTCGAGCAGCGTCAATGACGATGCTTCGTCGTTCAGATTCACGCTCGATAGGGCATCGCGCTGCGACTGCAATTGCGTAACCGAGGCATTTTGCGCAGTGTCTTCGATCTGCACCTGCGAAACCGTTGAGCCGAGACGCGTCACAAAGCCCGAGTAGAAATCCGATGGCGATTTGCCGTTCACACTCAGTGTTGCAGCCAGATCGGCCATGGCAACTGAATTCGCATTCCCGCCGACTCCCTCGCCCGTGCCAGCCGCAGCAATCTGGCTCGGATCGGACATCACCACCTGCATTGCCAGTGCGGCGCCCGAAACATCGTGACCGGTCGATCCATTCGCAATCAGAGTGGACGGCGGAGCGAATATGTCCAGGCTCTGAGCGCCGGTCGATGCGTCGACAACCGTTGAGCTGTTTCCGTTCGCGTCCGTACCCAGATTGCTTTGCTGGTTCACCGCAACCGAAATGTCGTATGCAAGCTCGTCAAGCGAATTCAGCACGTTGGGAATATCCACGTCCCGCGCTGTAAGGGTTCCACCGAGCGAACCGCCACCGGAACTGAGCTGATCCGTAACATCTTGGGTCCCCAGAAAGAGATGCGTTACTCCGTCAACAAGGCCGGTTGTGAGTTGCAGGCTTGTGCCTTGAGAGGCGAGCAACTGCCCGGAGGTCGTTGTGATGGCAATGCCGCTATTCTCGGTCGAAATCTGATTGATCCCGATCAACTGCGAAAGCTGCAGCAAATCCTGCCGGCGCTGATCTTCGAGCGCTCCGGCGTCGGAGCCGTTTGAGAGTGTCTGGATCTGCTGATTTAGTTCGGCGAGTGCTGAGGTGAGTGCATTCACCTGGCTCACTATGCCGTTGATCTGTTGGTCGAGCGAGGAGCGCTGCGAGGTAAGACTCGCCGCTGCATTTGAAATGTCGCCCGCAAGGCTCGACGCCGCCGAAAGAACGCTCTCGCGTAAAGCATCACTCGCAGGGTCTGCCTCTAGGGACGAGAAGGAGTCAAAGAGCGCCGTGATGTCGGTTCCAATATCGCCTGCTGAGGAACTCGCCGATCCGGTGCTAGGCGTAAACAGTGCCTGAATCGTATCGAGCGCCGCCAGCCGCGAATTGGAGGCCGAGGCGAGCTGTTGCTGCTGATTCAGACGCTGCTCCAGAACACGGTCGCGAACCGATGTCGCACCGGTCTCTGTCGCACCGGTGCCCACCGTTATCCCGCTGATGTTGATGGGATCGTTTTCGCGCCAGTTCGGAACCTGCCGTGTATATCCCGTCGTATTGGCGTTGGCCACGTTGTTGGCAACAACGTTCAGCGCCGCCTGATCGGCGTTGAGCGCCGACGTAATGATGCTGAATGCACCGCTAACGGACCCCATGCGAAACCTCCGTTCCATGCAATGCGGCACCCTGGACAGCCGAATATTCGATGCGTCTGGCATGAAACTCCCGTAGACGATTCATCACTTCGAGATTCGCACGCGTCACTTCCAGCACTCGCGCCAAAGCGGCCATGTCTTCGGCGGATATATGCGCGTCCTGCGTCACTGCCGGACGGCCTGCCCGCCCCTGTTCGCTATTGAGCGCACGGCATGCGCAGGCAAGCTCTTCAAGTCTCTCGGCGTCCAGTTTTGACAGCGCCTGCACGGCTTCCACTACCATTCTGCTCAATCCCGGCTGAGTCTCCAATACCCGCACGCAAACTCGTCCTTTCCTGTTCGTGCATCCAGCACGGCCCTGCCACGTTGTTACTTCTGTCCACCCAGCATCGCGTCCACAATCTTTGCCGCAACTGCCGAGGCAGGCACGTTGTAGCTTCCGGCGTCGAGCGCTGCTTTGATGCCGGCTACCTTCTCCATGCGCACGCCATCTTCGCTCGCCGCCTGCGACACTTCGCTGGCGGCACTGCTCAATGTCGCGTGATCGTTGCCGAGTACTGCTTCATCGGCGCGCGCGCTGTGCGTGAGCTGCGGCCTCGCCTGCGACGTCGATACAACCCCTAATAGCGATTTCAATCCTTCGAAACTGTTGCGAATGTCCATGCGCATTGCTCCTTGATTGGCTTATCGGCGTCATCGCCGATCACATCAGTCATTGGCTTAGCCTCATGGAAGAATTTCTCTGCGCATGCTCCGATGTCTTCCCTATTTCGGAACTGTGCCCGGAATGGGAAAGCTCTCCAAGAATTCGATCTGCAATGCCAAAGCCGCCATGACGGCTGATAGCTTGCGCCAGCGCCTCCGATGCGAACTCACCCAGGGCCCCAGTGCTTCCTCCGCTCTCGCCCGCATCGCCGGCGAGAGAGCTTTGGGCAGTCATGGGCTTCAGCAACTCCTTCATCATCAATGCCTCAAACTCCCTGGCCGCATTCTGCAGTTTGGGAGAGACCGTGGTCCCCTGCTTACTTGCCGCTTCCGCATTGCCATCCAATCCGATTCGCATTTTGCGCCTCTCCTTCGCCGCAGCTCATAGAACTTCAAGGTCGGCTTCCAGCGATCCGGCCTCCTTCATCGCCTGCAGGATAGAGATCACGTCGCGCGCACCTGCACCGATCCGCTGCAACTCCTGCACCAGATCCTCGACGGTCGCGCCCTCTTTCAGGTCAATATGGTTTACGGGCCTGTCCTGCGCCTGGACATTGGTCTGCTGCACAACCTGCGTGGTGCCCGCCGAAAAAGGCCCTGGCTGAGACACCTCCATAGTCGCAACCACGTTTACCGCGAGCCCCCCATGCAAAATGGAAACCGGCAGCAGGCGAACACGTCCACCGATGACGACCGTTCCGGTCCTTTCGTTCACAACCACGCGCGCCCGAGGGTCGATCTCCACTTCAGCCGACTCAACTCTATCGAGCAGCGCCGCCACATCCTCATTGGCCTCGGTTGCAATCACTACGCGGCGGCTGTCGAGAGCGTGTGCGCGTTCGGAGCCGACGATCCGATTGATAGAAGCCGCCATCCGTTCGGCGGTATGAAAATCGGCGTCCCTCAACAGAACCGTCACGGTATGCATCTGCTTTAGGTCAAGGGACACGGCACGTTCCACCAAAGCTCCGTCTGGTATCCGCCCCGTCGTAGGATGGTTCATCTGGCGGCTGCTTCCACCGCCAGCGGCCATATAGCCGCCCAGCACCAGCGCGCCCTGCGCTTCGGCAAATATCTGACCGTCGGGACCGTAAAGAGGCGTCATCAACAGAATGCCGCCTTCAAGCGAGCGCGCATCGCCGGCCGATGAAACCGTGACATCGAGCTTGCTGCCGGGACGGCTGAATGGAGGAAGCGTGGCTACGACAAACACGCCGGCCATGTTTTTTACCTGCATGTTATTCGCGCCGCGCGAGCCGCTCTGAGGCACGGTTACGCCCATCCGTTCAAGCACCGACAATAAGGTCTGCGCGGGAAATACCGTCTGCGAGCTGTCACCGGTTCCTCGCAGTCCCACAACCAGCCCGTAGCCGACCAGCTGGTTATCGCGAATGCCTTCGATCGAAGCCACGTCCTTCACGCGCGCCAGCGGGCCCGCTCCAACGCCGGCGCAACAAGCGCTGCTCAGCAGCGACACGAGAAACCAGCTTCGCCAACTGCACGCAAGACAAGCAATTCTGTACATGAAAATCAAACCTTCGCTTTCGCACTCCGTGCCCCGATACGGATCAAAAGATGAGCAGCCTTTGAAGCATCCGCACCAGAGGGTTCTGCCTGTACGTGGAATCGTTCACAATCCCTTTTCCCGTTACTTCCAGCTCGAGGTCGGTCATCGCGGTCGACAGAACCTGGTTCTGTGCGCTCACGTCCTCCGGCCGTACCAGTCCGCGCAGGCGAATCAGCTGCGTCTGTTGAGAGAAGGTCAACTGCCGTGTAGCCTGCACAACCAGCATCCCGTTCGGCAGCACATCCACCACTTCGGCGCCAAACGTTGTCTCCAGGCTTGAATTGGTGCTGCTCTGCCCCTGCGCCGTCAGGCCGGACGAGGCGTTCATGCCGGCAAGATTCTGAAGGGCGTTCGAGGCCTTGAGCTTGCCAAACAACCCTGTCAGTCCCGAGGCCGCGTTCGAAGCGCGCGTGTTCTTCACCTGTCCGTCGGTCGACGCCGCCAGATTCTCAGTGACCACAATCGACACCACATCGTGCAGACGCACCGCCTTGGCGTCTGTACCCAGGCGGACCAGCCGCCCTTCCTGGCTCCAGATCGATCCCGGAGTCCTCACTTCGGCTGCCTGCTGTGCTCGGACCCGCTCCACGTACGCCTGCAAAGCGCTTGCCGGCGGAGTCAGCTTCGATTTGTCCGGCCGAGGAGCTTTCTTTGCTACCAGCGGAGTTGATACCGCGATGATGCAAAGCGCAGTCGCGGTCCACGCATACAATTTCATCGGGATATCCCCTGATCTTCTGCGATCGCAGCTCTTCCCGGCCCGAGGGCGGTTGCGCGAAGCACTTTACCGCCAATCGCCAGGCGCACATTAAACAGTGCTCCGTTCTTTGCCGGACCCAGTGCAATTGCCGCCAGCCGTGCCTCCACCACCGCCGTCCTCTCTTCGACAATGATCCGGTCACCGGCCCGGATTACCGGCGGCTGTACGATCACGCCCGCGCTCTTGTTCGGATTTCCCGCATCGGCAGAGCGAATCAGCTTAAGTTGTTCGAGCGTTGCCGGAATCATCCGTCCCGGCCCCCCGGGCCGATCAGGCGTTCGCTCAAGCAACCAATTCACTCCAGTGTGCGGATCACGAACGACGCGGACCACTGCCTGATTTGCATCCGACTCCGGAGGTGAGGCAGGAACAGGCTGTTGGTCAATTGCAGACCGTGTGAGTACACACAGCAGCACATTCAAGACCATGCGGTTGGCCGTCGCGTCTATAAGCCATTTCATCACAGGAACCTCAACAATGAAGCTTTCAACAACCCTCGAATCTCAACCAATGCTTGAACTTCAGCGGGTCATATTGTTGACTTGCGAATACATGTCGTCGGCAGCTTTGATCACCTTCGAATTCGACTCGTAGGCGCGCTGTGCCAGCACCATCTGCACGAACTCAGTCACGATATCCACGTTCGAGTTTTCGAGATACTTCTGCTGTAATGTCCCCAGCCCCTCAGTTCCTCCGGGATTGCCCAAGACCGCATCACCAGAGCTGAGCGTGGCTTGCAAGAGATTGCCGCCCATGCTCATGAGGCCGCCCGGATTGGGAAATGTGGCCAGCTGCAACTGGCCCAGTTGCGACGGATTTTGCTGGCCCGGCAACGTTGCATTGACCACGCCGTATTGCGTGATGGTGATGTCTGTCGCATTGGGAGGGATGGTGATGGTGGGAACCACCGGATCGCCGGCTGTGGTCACGACGGTCCCTTGATTGTTCAGGTGAAACTGTCCTGCGCGCGTATAAGCAATGGTTCCGTCGGGCCGCTGCACCTGAAAAAAGCCCGAGCCCTCGATGGCGACATCCAGCGGATTGTCGGTCTGGTTTAACTCGCCCTGCGTGGAGATAATCTCTGTTGCGGCAGACTTGGTTCCAAGCCCAATCTGCAAACCGGCCGACACGGTGTTCTGACTCTGTGCCGCTCCCGGAGTAATCAGGTTCTGGTAGACCATATCTTGAAATTCAAGCCTCAACTGCCGGAAACCGGTCGTGGACGAATTTGCGAGATTGTTCGCAATCGTATCCAGATTCATCTGCTGAGCGCTCATGCCGCTGGCGGCGGTATACAAAGCACGAATCATCTTTCTCCTTCGCTTGAAACTAGATCCTGGGCAGATCCTCTGCCGCAAACTTATTGAACTCGGTGTGGAATACAGTCAACGCCTTCTGCATCATCTCGGCCTGCCGCTGCATAACGATCAGGTCGAGCGAGCCCTGAATGATGTCCTGATTCGCTGCCTCAAGAGCACCTTGATGCACGTTGGAGTTCCTGGCCGCGGTTGCAGCCGCGCCTTTGGGCCCAACGTAACGGTTGGCGCCCTCGGCAGTCAGATCGGTGCCGGGCGGAAACGAAACCACGCCCACAATGGCCACTGCGCCTCCGGCTACTGAAAGGGTTCCGTCTGCGCCCACAGCAACGTCTCCGGGAGGAACCGCAATTGGCTTTCCCTGGGATGACAACACAGGCTCACCAGCCGAGGTCACCAGTTGGCCGTTCTGGGCGCGATGAAAACTGCCGTCGCGTGTATAGCGAACGCCGTTGGTTGTCTGAATTTGAAAGAAGCCGTCGCCTTCTATCGCCAGATCGAGCGGATTGCCGGTCGGCTGAAGTGCGCCCTGTTTCATGCTGAGCCGGTCTCCGCCCAGCAGTCCGTAATTGTTGACGGCTCGGCCCAACTGAGAATCCAGCGCATCCGGGCCGAGCAACGCCGAGCGGAAATATTCGCGTTCGGCGCGGTATCCGGGCGTCTGTGCGTTGGCCAGATTGCCTGCCGCCGTATCCAGCGCCTGAGTGCGCGCAACCAAGCCGGTCATCGCCGCATAGTAACCGCTGTCCATCGAACTCCTCTCCTGATGCAGTATGGACTTGCAGTAGAGAGGCCAGAAGTGAGGAGGAAAGATTGGGGGAAACTCAGAAATTTGGATGCGGCGGGAACGGAATGAAAAGGGAGGACGCTATTGGCCTGTCGGCCACGCAACAGATTCTGCGTCGCAATCATGCGGTGTCAGAACCAACCGCTCCAGGCATCGATCCAACAGGCGTGTGCCCATCAGGCGCGAGTGTATCCCGCTCGGAATTTGCTCGCCAGACCTTACTGCAGCCCGTCGCACACAATGGTGACTGAAAAGTGCGAGTCGCCGAAACGGTAGCGATGATGCAGTTGAAACTCCGGCGCCTGCATGTGGAGCCTGTAGTCCCTGCCCGTAATCACCGCCGGCAGCGAAAGTCCGCAGTTAGCGGCGAGTTCCGGTACCTTGCCCTTCCATGCGCCGGCAAGCATGTTGCAGATTTCGCCCAGACCGTCCTTGACGGTATCGTCAACTTCTTCGAACGTCAGCCCGGTCATGTGCGCCGCAATTTCCAGCGCAACCGAGTCTCCGGCCGAAAGCACGCAGGCTCCGCTCAGCAGTCCGCCAAACCCCACAACAGCGGTCACCGACTCGTTTCCCTTCTCCTGCGGGCCATGCTCACGCCGGCATTCAAGTCCCAGCATCAGGCCAAAGACCTCTTCCACGCTTGCATCCAGATTCATTGGATCAGCAACAAGATGCAGCGATTCCTTGAGCGACACCGCCATCTTCAACTCCGTTTCGTTCGTGATTGCGCAATAAGTTTTGCCCACCATCTTCTGCCAAGCGGGTACTGCTCAGAAAGCATTCTCTCCCGCGATCAAGCGGTATTTACCAGCGGCAGCACGCGTTCCTTCACCTGCTCGGCAGTGAATGGTTTCCTTATGTAGCCCCGAGCGCCGGCCTGGATCGCTTCCTTCACATGCTCTTCGCTCGACTCGGTCGTGATCATCACCACCGGGACACCGGCTGCCAGTTGCTGGGTGCGGATTTGTCGCAGGAATTCAAGGCCGTCCATCGCCGGCATGTTAATGTCGGACAGGATTAGATCGACCTGCTTCGCCTTTAATACCTCAAGTCCTTCAGCGCCATTGCATGCTTCATGCACCACCAGCGGATCGATGCCTGCCTGCCGCAACGCACGTTCCACGATCTTTCGCATGACCGAGGAATCGTCCACGATCAAGGTTCGAACTTCTCCCATGCCCTGCTCCCCTCAAAATGCTTATCGGCAAGAAATGCGATTGCGTGAAGTTTTCAAAACTGCCGTCCACGCAGACCTGCTTAGAGATGGGCATTCAATGTGCAGATCAAATCCTGAGCGGTTGCGGCATCCGGCAGCGGACCCCGCTGCGGACGCTTCCACATGCGCAGCCAGTAGCAGTCATGCACGCGCACCAGCCGGCTCTCCACAGGACGTTCACGCTCGACGCGGCGCGCCAGTTCGCGGGCCAGCACCTGCTCCGAAATGGCCTCAATCAGTTCTACGCGTGGAAACGTAGCTTGCAACATGCGTGCATGAGCCGGACGAAAATCCGCGTCCGGCACCAATCCACATTCGACACGCACTTCCGTCATGCGCTCCACGGCCAGAGCCAGCACCAGGTTCGAGCCGCTGTTCAAACCCTACATAGAGCAGCTTGCTTCCAGCCGAGCGAATCGGCAGTGCTCCAAAGGCATCGAGGAAGAATCGAGGAATAAATGCGGCTACGCTTTCCGGCGCGTGCCCTGCTATATCCAATACCGGACAGGCTGCCTGTAGCCCAAGCGCCCTCGTAACCAGCCGCTCGCTCACGCTTTGTCCATGGATGAGCCAGTATCCAATTCTGCCGGTGTGGGCCGCGCGCTGGGCGGCCAGTGCGCCGCGCAACTGCGCGTTGCTGATCCACCCCTGCTCCAGCATCAGCAGTCCCAGCGGAATCCGGTGACGGCGCGGCTCTTCCCGCCGTCCCAGCACCTCCATCTCGCGCCGCAGAGCCCATGCCACCTGCGCTTGGGTGCATTCGGTGCTGCAACTCCAGCCGCCTTCAAACACTGGAGCAGAACGGCTGCGCCACACTTTGAGCCAGCCCGACTTGCATCGTGGATTGGCGCAAGTTGAAAAGATTCCGTGAGGCGATGAATCAGGGCCAACATCGGGACCAGCCTCGGCATCGGCGGCTAAAACCACTCCGGTCGTTCGTCCGGCATACATGCTCAGAATAGGCATCGTATACTCTCCAGCCGCTTTCTCGGCGCTGCAACTTCCGAGACGCGCAGCCCGAAATTACCGTTCACCAGCACTACTTCGCCGCGGGCAACGATCTTGTCACCTACGATCAGATCCACGGGCTCGGATACGTGCCGGTCAAGTTGCACCACGTCCCCAGGGCCAAGGTCGAGGATCTCGCCGAGCGGCATCTCCCTGCTTCCGAAGCGAAGCGAGGCTTCCAACTCCACATCGAGCAACAGTTCAAGCCCCTGGCTGAGGCTCGGCACAGCCTGCTCATTCTGAGCCGCACGGGCCTCCTGCGCGATGATAAGCGTCTCGCGCACTGCAAGAGCCCAGACGCGCTGACCGCTGTGTAGCTCGAAGCCGCGCAGTCCGGTCGAGCCATCGACGGGGTCCGCGGTCGATTCTGCAAACTTCTCAATCCGGCACTTGCGTCCGGATTGGGCCAATAGTTCTCCGCATGCCGCCTCAAAGGTTTCACGCAGTAGTTCCGCCCAGCTATTGCGCTGGTCCAGCCCCTCGCCCAGCAACTGCGTATCGAGTATCCCGACGTCGAGCAAGACCTCGAAGCGGCCTTTCTGGTCGCCGGCCAAGGTGGCGGCAGCTCCGAACCATCCAGCCTCCGGCGCACGCGGCTTCGCTTCCACGAGATCGGGCTCGCCCGCCAATGCTTGATGAAACAGGTCCGTCGCTACTCGAATCCAACAATCTAAATAAATGCTCATCCGGCAGACTCCATCTCTCTCGAAGCCGTACCTTCGCGCTTCATGATCCCCTGGCTGGCGATCACGGATGCGTCTCTCGAAGTGTCTGCTGCGGTTCTCGGAATCGCGTGCTCAATTCCAGCGGCACGGTGCGGACCTCGGCTGACCGCCCGGGCGCGGGTCAGCGTCTGGCCGCCGGCCTCGAAGACCGGCAGAGTGTCGGCCGAAAGATCGAACCGGAGAATATCCCCTGGCACCAGGTTTTCAAGCGATCGTGCCGGCACACGCACCGAGGGCAATTGGAGCGAGCAGCCAAAAGGAATCCTGCGCGCCTGCGCTTCCATCCTGGCGCGCATATCGTCCGCGTGGTGGCGTCTTCGGCTCCAGTCGGAGGTCAACCTGCGCAGGATGGTGTTAGCCACAACCGCCGGAAACGCCAGGTTCAGCAGCCCCGAACTGTGCGGCATGCGGATCTCAAAGCTAAGGCACAGCGTCTTCTCATTCACAGAGATAATTCGGGCCACCTGGGTCTGCATCTGCCGCCGCTCGAAGTTGAAGCTTAATCCCACTGGCTGCCAGGCCGCCGTTAGCTCCCGGCAGATGATCTCGACCACCGATCCCAAGATCGACTCTTCGATATCGGTCAGTTCGCGCAGCGCGCCGTCCCTGCCCTCACCGCCCAGCAGAAGGTCGATGATCGGTGGCGCCAATGCCAGGTCGATCTGCATCACCGAGAGTGCGCCCAGCGGCTCAAGCCGCACCGAGGCTACGTAATTGATCTCCGGGATGCGCAACAGGAAATCATTGAAGAGAATCTGTTCGGCCGAAACCAGATTTACCTGGAAACGAGTTCTAAGCCACGCGGAGAGGTTATGGGTCAGATTGCGCGCGAACAGGTCGTTCAACATGCTGATGGCGCGTAATTGATCAGTCGAGATCTGCCCTGCTGAGGAAAAGTTGTAGGGCACAATGCGGGCCCGCACCTCGGTTCGCGGAATCTCGGGCTGCGAACTGCGCGCCGCTTCAAAAAGGGCGTCGATCTCATCCTGCTTGAGCGTCTTTTCGGTCACCGAGTAACTCCTTCAATGGCTCTTCCTACCACTGCAGTTTGGCATTTATCATCTTGCGGTTCAGAATGAGCCTCGGCCCACGCCTGCTGTTCTGTGCTTGGTATTGCTCGGATTGAATGCGCGGCGCGCGGCCAAGTCCCTGAGCGCGGCCCGCAGGTGCACCACAGCGGACGCGTGTATTTGCGAAATCCGCGACTCCACCACGCCGAGAGCCAGTCCGATCTCTCGCATCGTCATCTCTTCGTAGTAGTAGAGCGTCATCACCAGCCGTTCACGTTCGGGTAATTTGCCGATGGCGTCGGCAAGACGGTCCTGGAGTTCGCCGCGCAGGCAATGGAACAGGGGATCGTCTTCGGGACGGCCGGGAATATATGCCAGCTCCTCTTCGCCGGAATCCTCGTTGCGCTCCACATGAAGCGTGCCAATCTCAAGCCCCTTCAGGTCTCCTAGAAGTTGCTGATATTCCTCAAGTGAGAGGCTCATCTCGGAGGCAATCTCCAGATCGGACGGCACTCTTCCGGTTTGAGCTGTCAAGATGCGTATCGCTTCCTCCACGGCTCTGCCCTTGCGCCGCAGTTCGCGCGGACTCCAGTCGAGCGTTCTCAGGCTGTCGAGAATCGCGCCGCGGATGCGGAACTGCGCATAGCTGCGGAACTGCACTTTTTTGTCGGGATCGAATTTGGCGAAGGCGTCTATCAGCCCCAGTATGCCCGCCGATACCAGATCTTCAAGATCCACATGCTGGGGCAGCTTTTCGTGAATGCGCCGTGCATGAAAGCGCACCATGGGCAGGTGTTCGAGCAGAACACGTTCCTGCTCGCTTGTGAGCATCGGAACGGCCGGCTCCGATACGGCTGGAGGCGGGTAGCTGCTTTGCGGCATTCCCGCACCATGTCCCCTGCCAACTTTTACTCTCGCCGCTGCGGAATCGATACTCATGACTTCCCTCCTGCTCTCCGTGCCTTCCCGTTCCTGCTTCAACAAGCCGTTTCAATCACTGCTCCAACAAGCCCCTTCAGCGAACCGTCCCCATCGGCCGCAAACGGATCTCGGGGGGAATCTCTCCGGCCGATACAACCGCAAGGCGCGGCAGGAGCGGTTCCAGCCAGCGCTTGACGTGGTAGCGCGCTGGACTTGGACAAAGGAGCACGGGCGGGGCCGATGAGGAGGTAGAAGAGATGAGTTGTTTCAAAGAATCGGTAAGCCTGCGCAGAATTGGAACGCCGTTTCCGGTGCCCGCCGTCAACAGATGGCCGGTGGTCTCTGGTGCGAGAGTGGAGAGAATCTCTTCCTCGAGCGCTGGGTCAAGCAGCAACACGGGCAGTTGTCCGTCGGCGTCGAGCAGCGGCTGCACCAATCGTCGGCCCAGTGCCTGGCGCGCCGCCTCCACCAGCGCCACGGTGCTCTTGTTCGCGGGAGCCGTCTCCAGCAGCGCTTCAAGGATCGTTCCCAGGTCGCGAATCGACACCCGTTCACGCAGCGTCTGTTCGAGCACTCGCTGGATCTCGCCCAGCGTCATCAGCTTAGGCATCAGTTCTTCAAGCAGCCTGGGGTAGCTCTCGTTCAGTGAATCGAGCAGCCGCTTGGTTTCGGCGCGGCCCAGCAGTTCCCATGCGTGCCTGCGAACCAACTCGCCCAGATGCGTCGTCACTACGGTGGTCGCATCCACGACCGAGTAGCCGGCCGCAATCGCCTGATCCTCCAGCGCTCGTCCGATCCAGACAGCGGGCACTCCGAAGGCGGGCTCGCGTGTCTCCCTGCCCGCCAGCGGACGCCGGGCCGGATCGCCCGAAACAGCCAGCAGGCTTGCATTCTCAATCTGCCACCGGCCCACCTCGATGCCGCGCAGTGAAAAGACGTACTCGCGCGGCTTCAAGCGGAGATTGTCCGAGATATGGACCGGGGGCACCAGAAATCCCAATTCCGCCGACAGATGCCTCCGCAGCGACCGCACGCGGTTCAGTAATTGGCCACCCTGCTTTTCGTCCACGAGCGGGATCAGTTGGAAGCCGATCTCGAGCGTCAGGTCTTCAAGTTTCAGCAGGCCCGCCAGCTCAGCCGCCTGTCCCGGATCGACCTTCTTCTTCTCGCCGGCCACAGCCTGTTTTACCTGTGCGGCCGCAGCCGAGGCCGACGTCCTTCGCCCCGTCCAAAAGAGTCCCGCCGACACCAATAGGAAGGCCAGCTTCGGCAAGCCGGGAATGAGGCACATGGCTCCGCAAACCAGGCTGGAAAGGTAGAGTGTTGCGGGCCGGGTGAGCAGTTGCTGCTTGATCTCTCCGCCCAGCAACCCCGCGGAATTGGCACGCGTCAGAGTAATGCCGCCCCCAACCGAGACCAGCAGCGAGGGGATCAGTGTCACCAGCCCGTCACCCACCGTCAACACTGTGTAAGTGCGCGCCGCTTCAGACAGTTCGACTCCCTGCTGCAATGTCCCGATCAGCAGTCCCGCGATGATATTGATCGCCGTGATCAGAATCGTGGCCATTGAATCGCGCTGGCTAAACCGTGCAGCGCCGTCCATCGCTCCGTAGAATTCCGCCTCGCGCGCAATCGCCTGTCTGCGGTTGCGGGCTTCGGCTTCATCGATCAGCCCGGCATTCATATCCGCATCAATCGCCATCTGCTTGCCAGGCAACGCATCCAGCGTGAAGCGTGCCGTTACTTCGGCGGTTCGAACTGCTCCGTGCGATACCACTAGAAACTGAATCGCAACCAGCGCCAGGAACAGCACGAACCCAACCACGTAGTTGCCGCCCACCACAAATTGTCCAAATGCCTCGATCACCTGGCCTGCGGCAGCGGTCCCCTCGGACCCGTGAAGCAGGATGCGCCGGCTCGAGGCGATATTCAGAGCTAGGCGAAACAGCGTGAGCAACAGGAGCAGTGTGGGAAATACCGATAACTCCACGGCGCGCCGAATCTGCACCGAGGTGAGAAACACAATCATCGACGCAGCCATCGACAGGACCAGCAGAAGGTCCAGCACTGCGGCCGGAAGCGGCACCAGCATGACAAAGATCACGCTGATCGCGCCCGACGGCAGCACGTATTCTCCGAGCCGCTGAAGTGTTGTTTGTTGTCCGAGCGCACTCGGAGCAATCGCGATTGAACTCATCCCGGTCTCCCATCAATCGGAGGTGCAGCACGTCCGCCGCTCCGTCCCTCAGGCCGCGTCGATGCCTGCTGATACAAGCGGGCAGCGTTCTCTCTTGCGCGGCGTTCTCGCGTCTCGGCTTCCACACGCTGGCGGTACAGGTACGCCAGAATCGCTGCGACCGCCGCGTACAACTCCGCGGGAATGGCTTTACCCACTTCGACCGAGCGATAGAGCGAGCGGGCCAGCGGCGGATTCTCGACGATCGGAACTCCCGCCCACCGGGCTTCCGTCTTGATCTCCTCGGCAAGCAGGTTTCTTCCCTTGGCAAGCACCTTGGGAGCATCCATGATTGTGAAGTCAAAGCCGAGCGCCACCGCGTAGTGAGTGGGATTGACCAGCACCACGGCGGCCCTGGATACGTCGTTCTTCACCTGACGCCGCCGCATCTGGCGCTGAATACCGCGAATGCGGCTACGAATCTGCGGATTACCCTCTGTTTCCTTGTACTCGTCGCGCAGATCCTGTTTGCTCATCTTCAGGCGCGACTCGCGGCTCCTCCACTCCACCAGAAAATCGATTGCCGACCAGCCAAAGAGCAGCCATGCGGCAGCCAGCAGCAGACCGTAGGCATCAGTTCCAAGCACCTCCAGCCGAGCGGTCGAAAATGCAGGCAGCGCCATCTCCCGCCCAATCCGCTGTATGGCAAACGCCGCCAGAAGGCCCGCCGGAATCAGCGATTTTCCCAGCCGCGCAAGGGCCCGCAACGAGGCTAAATTCTTCAAATTCTCTGCAGGGTTGATTCGGTTCAGCTTGAAGCCGATGGCCTGCGCGTGAAAGCTCAAGCCTCCGGTCTGCACCATTCCCATGCCGAGAGCAGCTACAGCCACAGAGCCGACGATGAGAGCTGGCGCGGCAAGAACGGAGAACATCAGGTTTCGCATGGCATGCAAAGTGGTCTCAATGTGCTCCGGCTCCCAGCTCGCCCCTGTGCCGAGATTCAGAAATCCGGCAAAGGTTCTGCGCCATGCAATCAGCGAACCGGCTCCGAGCGAGCCCAGCGCGATGACTCCGGCCAGAGTTCCCGCCGCAGAAGAAAGCTCACGGCTGTGCAGTATGTCTCCCTCGCGGCGCGCCTTTTCACGGCGATGCGGTGTGGCCTGTTCGGTGCGCTCTCCGGGCATGAGCTATGCCCCCGTTCCCGAGACCGGCATGGGCGTCGCGATCAACTGTTCGGCCAGGTCGAGCAGACCGGAAAACCGCGCCTCAATAAACCAGGGCCAGAGCGCCAGAACGCCGGTAAGAACCAGCAGGCCGGCAATGGTCTTGATAGGAACCGTCAGGTTCATGACCGGAAGCTGAGGACTCAATTTGCCCATCAGCGATACAGCGATCTCGACCAGCATGGTTGCCGCCAGCACCGGCGCGGCCAACTCCACTCCGGCCAGAAAGACTCCCGCTGCGGCCCGTACGATGGCGGTTGTAGTTGCAGGCGCAATGGCGAAGTAACCCAGCGGCACGGCGTGAAAGCTGCGTACCAGCGAGGCCAGCAGAATGCGATCCAGGCCCGCCACGATCACCACCAGCGTCCCCATCGTCTGGAACAACTGACCCATCAAGGGTGTTTGAATGTTCGAGCCCGGATCCATCAGGTTCACGAGCGAGAAGCTGAACTGCAGTCCTGCGATCTGGCCCGCGAACAGCAGCATCTCGCTCAGTAGCGCCAACGTCAGTCCATACACCAGGCCTACCGCCAGCTCGCTCATCAACGCCGCGAGACTGATCTCCACATGGGCTTGCGGAAGACCGGCTACAACCGGAGCCAGCAAGAAGGCAACCGCGCCGGCGAACACCGCCTTGGTGCGCGCTGGAAATGCGTTCGAAGACAGCAGGGGCGCAAACAAGACTACTCCACTCACCCGGATCAGAGCCAGCGTCATCGCACTTAAAAATGCCGTCCAGTCGGTCATCGGTCAGGTCCCCAGCCTTCAGCACTCATCCCAGAAAGCGATGAAAGTCGTGCAGCAACATCCGTGTGTACGTCGCCATCCGTTCCAGAAACCACGGCATGCCCACCAGCAGAATCAGCGCCACCGCCGCCAGCCGCGGCACCGTCGTCAGCGACTGATCCTGCAGGCTGGTCAGCGTCTGCAACAGGCTCAGCGCCAGGCTCAGCAGCGCTGCCGTAATCAGCACCGGCGCCGAGAGAATCAACGCTTCTTTCATCAATTGCCGCATCAGTTCTGCCGCCATGTCGGGTGTCATCGGTGCTTCCTTCAAAAGCTCTTCATCAGCGATCCCGCCAGCAGGTTCCAGCCATCCACCATCACAAAAAGCAGAATCTTCAACGGCGTTGAAACCACCACCGGCGGCAACTGATACATGCCGATCGATGTCGTGATTGCAGCCGTCACCATGTCGATCAGCAGAAACGGCAAATATAGTACTGCGCCGATGGTGAAACCGGCCTTCAGCTCGGAAAGAATGTAGGCGGGAATCACGACGCGCATGGGAAGATCGTTTGGCGTGCTGGGCTGGGCTATCTGCCCGGCTGCCGCAAACAGCGCCAGATCCTTTTCACGTGCGTAACGCAGCATGAAGCTCTTCACCGGTTGCGAGCCTCGGTCGATGGCCTCAATGCCTGAGATCTGTCCCTGCCGGTAAGGCGTCACCGCCTGCCGATCCACCTGGGTGAGCACCGGCGTCATTAGAAACCAGGTCATCATCAGCGCCAGTCCCATCAGCGTCGGATTTGAAGGCGCGGTCTGTGTTCCCAGCGCCTGGCGAAGAAAGTGGAACACCACCAGCAGCCGCACCAGCGGCGTCATGCACATCAGAATCGCCGGCAGCAGTGTGATCAGGGTGAGAACCAGCAGAATCGTCCACGGTGTCGAATCGGAGGGATGGAGCCGCGCGTTCAGGTCAGGCAACAGCGAAGGCGCCGCCGCGGCCGCTCGTGCCGCAAGGAGAACTACCATGATGCCCTCGGTAATCCGCACTTTGAACGTTGCGTAGACACATAGGCCGGCGAATTGGGGGCACGAACGCCTTGCACCCGCACCGGATTGACAGACGGTCCATCGAGCGCGTGGAAGGCCGGACCGCCTTCGAGCGATGTGGCCACCAGGAACCGTCTTCCTTCGGCTTCGACCAAAGCAAGTGACTGGCGAGGCGCCAGCGTGATACGTTCCAGAAGCTCCAGCCGCGGGCGGTCCTTTCCTTGCCCATGGGTACGATTCCGCCACAACATCAGCAGCCATCCGGCAAGCCCCTCGTGCACGCGCATGGCCCGTTCAAATTGTTCCCGACGAATTCTCATCATTCCTGTTCCACCTTCAGACCAGCCTGGTCACGCGAACTCCAAGCAACGAATCGGTGACTTCAAACTCGCTCCACGCCAGGGGCACCCGGCACGATGCCAGAGGAACGTCTTCTCCGTGCCCCCACTCGGTCTCAATTACCTGGCCACTTTCAAGCGCAAGCAGATTGCGAACCCTGAAGTCGCGCACCGGCACCGATACGTCCAACTCCACCCTCAGCAAAGCCAGCGGACTCCCCGGCTCGAATTCGGGATCGGACTTCCAACTCCCCGGCTGAGTCACCGTCAGCGCCTGGCTTCCAGTTATCGGAGCGATTTCAGCGACCTGCTGATTCTGCTCATCGGGTAATTGCGGAATCTTTGGTGGAGTTGTCATCGCTTGAGAGACCTGCAGCAGAGTGACCAGAAGTGGGACAAAAGGATTAGAGGAATCTCATTAAAGGATTCTCAGACTTAAGCAGTCTTGCTTTCGTGCACGGTAAATCCTCATCGCTGGTAAACTAGAAAAGATCAATGAGGTGAATTACCATCCGGGCAGTTTCCCGAAGCCGAGGTCGAACAACATGTCAGAAAAGAATGGAAACAAAAATGTTAACTTCACGAGGCTGCGCTTGAAGGTTGGCTTGGCCGAGATGCTCAAGGGCGGCGTCATCATGGACGTCATGAACGTGGAGCAGGCCCGCATCGCCGAAGAGGCAGGAGCTGTTTCCGTCATGGCGCTGGAACGCGTCCCCGCCATGATCCGCGCAGAAGGCGGAGTAGCGCGCATGGCAAACCCTCGCCTCATTAAGGGGATCATCGAAGCGGTTTCAATTCCTGTGATGGCCAAGGCACGCATTGGACACTTTGCCGAAGCACAGATTCTGCAGGAACTCGGTGTGGACTTCATCGACGAGAGCGAAGTGCTTACTCCTGCCGACGAGGCGCACCATATCGACAAGCACGCCTTTACAACGCCGTTCGTATGCGGAGCACGGAACCTGGGTGAAGCGTTGCGCCGTATCGCCGAGGGCGCCGCCATGATCCGCACCAAGGGCGAAGCCGGCACCGGCGATGTTGTCCATGCCGTCCAGCACATGCGCCAGATCGTTAGTGAGATGCGCGCGCTTACTGTCCTGAGCGAACAGGAACTCTACGCGGCTGCAAAGGAGCATCAGGCTCCCTATGAATTAGTTCGCATGGTTGCGCAATCCGGGAAGCTGCCGGTGCCGAACTTCTCAGCCGGTGGCATTGCAACGCCCGCCGATGCAGCTCTCATGATGCAGCTGGGCGCGGAAGCGATCTTCGTAGGGTCCGGAATCTTTATGAAGGAACGTGCCACTCCGCTGGACGTCGAAAACGACGCCAAGGAACGGGAAGAGGCGGTTTCGCGCGCCAAGGCGATTGTGACTGCGACAACCCATTACAACGATCCCAAGGTTCTGGCTGAGGTCAGCGAACAGGTGACCGGCACCATGAAGGGGTTGGCCGCGGCAGCCATCGAAGAGTCTCAACTTCTGCAAACACGCGGCTGGTAAGCCCGCAGATTTCTCTGAGGAGTACAAGCGGTTGACGAACGCATGCACTTTGCCGCGCGTAGGGGTTCTTTCTATCCAGGGCGACTACGAGGCTCATGCACTCGCTCTTGCGGATGTTGGCGCTGAGCCTCGCGACGTTCGCAAGCCTGAGCAACTGGCGGATCTAGATGGGCTTATCCTGCCCGGTGGCGAGTCAACCACCATGCTCAAGTTCCTCGAAAAGCAGGGGTTCTTTGAGACGCTCGGGGACTATTGCGCCGTCCATCCTGTTTTCGGCACTTGCGCGGGCGCCATTCTACTTGCGCGTGAGGTTCGCAACCCCGTTCAGCGGAGCCTGGGGATTCTGGATGCTGTCGTTGAGCGTAATTCCTACGGCCGGCAAATCGATTCCGCCATTATCCATGCCCCTACCGAGCTTTCCGGCGGTGAGATGGAGATGGTCTTCATCCGCGCCCCTCGAATTCTCTCGGTCGGTCCTGCAGTCCAAACGTTGGCCAGCCGGGATGCGTCTCCTGTCCTCGTCCGCCAGGGCAACGTGATGGCAGCTACTTTTCATCCGGAACTCTCGGCCGACAGGCGAGTTCATGGGCTCTTCGTTGAAATCGTGAATGCAATTCGATCGCTCCACGATCGAGAAAAGCATTAGACTCTAGCTTGAGGCCGCTGTTCCCCCAGTTTTTGAGCGGACGAAAAACACGGATACATCCCGTTGCAACCCTGGATGCGTCCAACCCCAGGTAAGAGTAACCTCATCTCAAAGAGGCTCCTATGCCTTCCATCTTCACGCCCGCACCGCCGGAGACCGAACGGAAAGAGCCAGGATTCGGTGGTAAACCGCCTGTAGACCGGCGTCCGACCGGGGGAGGTGGCGGTGGGGGTGACGACGACTGGGGACCGCAGCGGCGAGGCCCGCGCGAGGCGCTTTATCGCACTCGCGCGTTTGTGTTTTGCGCCCTGGCCGGCGACATGATGTTCTTTGTCATCCTGGTGGCGCTCTTCTACGCACGGCAGGCGGGGACGTACATGGATCCCCGGACCCTCCGCCAAATTGGCGACTGGCACCCCATCCTGCTGCCACCCATTCTGTTTTTGAATACCGCGGTGATGGTGCTCAGCAGCTTGAGCATGGAATTCGCGAGAAGACATATCTTTCATGAAATCGATGTGCTTGAGGAATGGCTTGGACTTGGTCAGCCGGCATACCACCGCGCCCGGCCTTGGCTGGTGGCAACCCTGGGGCTGGGCCTACTATTCATTGCAGGACAAGTGGTCGCCTGGAAGCAACTAACCGCTCAGGGATTTGCGTTCAATCACTTTTCCACACCGGCCAGTTACTTTTTTTACGTGATTACGGGCCTTCACGCCGCCCACCTGGTTTTCGGAGTTCTTGCACTCGCCTTCTGCGTGGCTGGGCTGGGCCGTCTGAAGCGCGTCGAGGCCCGACAGATTGCAGTAGACGCGACCGCATGGTTCTGGCACGCCATGGGACTGGCGTGGGTAGTGCTCTTCGCTGTCCTGGTCTATGGACAGTAAGTCTTGAACTAAATTGTTTTACGCACCACCGTGATTGAACCCGGCAGGAACCTTCACCGCTTTTGAAACCTTCTTGATGGGATCGAACAAGAAAGACCTCAACCAGCTGCCGATGCTAGGCGCCTCGGGACAAGCCATGTAAATTTCCCGGTTCGATCTGATCAACAACTGAATTGCATCGATCTGCCCACGGTTCGCTGTGAGCGAACCGCCTTCAAAAATGACCTCGTCAGTGAGATATTCAATTGCATGACCGAGGATGACGAGCGCATCTCCTGTCCGCGGATCAATGCTGCGCCGTTTCATCACTCCCGAACTATCCGTTGCCGTACCCGAGTTGAATGAAGTTAGAAACAACGTATCTGCTTTTTCTGCTGTAGTCGCCATAGTTTTATCCTTGCTCGGTTCTTCGGCCCGGGCAGAGGCCTGCTTTAGATAACCTTCGTACTGCGTTCTTTTTGCGTACCGGCCAAGTATCGCGTGCAATTTTGGGACATGCCAGTGACGAACCGCACATCTGATGAAGGAGTATTACGACATTCTTGATAACTCGCAGGAAAGCCAAATCACAGCATCTAGGCTGGGAAATGCGCCAAAATCCACACCTTGGCAGGGGCTGCCCCACCTTGACGGGAGAAGGCTGAAAACCTAATCTCAAACCAGCACCCTTTTCTATCGGATAAGGTTTTTCCCATGGAATTGGGGCCACAATCATTGGATTTTTCCAGACTGGGCGGCAATGAACCCGATCCCATATAACTGGCAGTACCTTCCGCTTTTTTTGCAGGTTTGCGTCGCCTTTCTTATTGGTGTGGCGATGGTTACGGCGTCCTGGTTTGTCGGCAGGCATCGCAACTCCAAGGTCAAGCTGGAAGCCTACGAATGCGGTATCGAAGCGGTCGGCGATGCCCGCAGCCGCTTCAGCGTCCGCTTCTACCTGGTTGCGGTTTTGTTCATTCTGTTCGACGTGGAAGCGGTCTTCATGATGCCCTGGGCCATTATTTACCGCAAATTGCCTGAGATTACAGGTTCGCGTCTCTTCGGATTCTGGGAGATGCTTGTTTATCTGGGCTTCGTGGCCGTTGGACTTTATTACATCGTGCGTAAAGGCGTCCTGAGCTGGAGCCGCGACAAGGCGGACCTCTGACATGACCGAGGCGCTCAAGCAAACATTAGCTGACAAAGCCGCGGTACTCGAGGGTATGCCGGATCACCCGGCCCTCAAGGCCATCCTGGCATGGGATCCTGCAGCTCTTGAAGATGCAAGATTCGACCGCAACGAACTGACGTTGGCGATCTCATCCGGCAAGATTCGGGAAGCCTGTGCCGTTGTGCAGGCCGCCGGCTACAACTACTTCGAGGACATGACAGCCGTCGATTGGTATCCCGCTGCTCCGCGTTTCCAGTTGAGCTATCACATTCTCTCGCACAGCTACAAAGAACGGATTCGCCTGCGTGTCATGGTGGATGAGGCTGTGCCGGTACTGGAAACTATTACTACGGTCTGGGCCGGCGCTAACTACTTTGAGCGAGAAGTCTTCGACCTGTTTGGGATTCGTTTTGAAGGCCATCCCGATATGCGGCGCATTTTGATGCCGGACGACTGGAAGGGACATCCCTTGCGCAAGGATTACCCGGTGGAGGGCTACCGCTAATGGTTCAGCTTGCAGGTATGCCCACGCTTGAGCCCGCCAAAGGCGCCCATGACCAGCACATGGTCATCAATATGGGGCCGCAGCATCCAGCGACCCACGGCGTTCTGCGGCTCGTCGTCGAGATCGACGGCGAAATCATAGTCCGCGTGTATCCCGAGATAGGTTATCTGCACACCGGCATTGAGAAGACCTGCGAAGCCAAGTTCTATCAGCAGGTGGTGCCGCTCACAGATCGCATCAATTATCTTGATCCGCTCTCAAATAATCTTTGCTACGCGCTTGCGGTTGAAAAGCTGCTCAATCTGGAAATCCCCGCCAAGGCCCAGTGGATGCGGGTCCTGCTGGCTGAGCTGAGCCGCCTGAATTCTCACCTGATCTGGCTGGGCACCCACGCCATGGATATTGGCGCCCTCACCGTGTTCCTCTACACCTTCCGTGAGCGCGAGGAGATTCTCCGTCTGTTTGAAGATGTAGCCGGCCAGCGCATGATGACCAGCTACATCCGCATCGGTGGCCTTTCAATGGAGCCGCCGCTGGATTTCCTTCCTCGCGTGCAGGCCTTCATCAAAACATTGCCTGAAAAGATCGACGAGTACTCGAATCTGCTGACCGGCAATCCGATCTTTCGCAATCGCCTCAAGGGTGTCGGCATGTTGTCCGCAGAAGACGCAATCGCTCTCGGTGTGACCGGTCCGCCATTGCGCGCCTCTGGCGTCGATTTCGACCTTCGCCGCGATATGCCGTACTCGGGTTACGAAAACTTCCAGTTCCAGGTGCCGATCTCAAACGACTGCGACTGCTGGGCGCGGTATGAGGTTCGCCTGGTGGAGATGCGAGAGAGCGTAAAGATTATTCAGCAGGCGCTGGACGGAATGCCTGAAGGGCCCGTAAAGGCGGATGCGCCCAAAGTGGTGCTTCCCGATCGCGAAAAGATGAAGACTCAGATGGAAGCCCTGATCCATCACTTCAAGATCGTGACCGAGGGTTTTGAGGTTCCTGCAGGCGAGGTTTATCAGGGCATTGAGGCGGGCCACGGCCAGACCGGTTATTACGTTGTCTCGGACGGCACGGCCAAGCCATACCGCGTGCATATGCGTTATCCGTCGTTTCCAACGCTGCAAGCGCTTGAAACCATGGCGAAAGGACGGATGATTGCCGATCTGGTGGCTGTTATCGGGTCCATCGATATCGTTCTGGGAGAGATCGACCGTTGAGTTCAAATTGCATAGATCTGTCGAGGGATCTCTGGGGCGAGCTTTGGGTGTCATTGTCGTCGCTGCTTCGCAGTTACACGGCGGTGCATGGGCTTCATCGCAACTCTCTCGCGACTGTGGAACTGGATGAAGATCGGATTCTGGTTTGCCATGGCGGCAGATGCCTAGAGCTTGAACGGAGCGGTCCGGATGTGAGCTGGAAGCGCGAGGACGGCAGCAAAGGGGTCTTGCAATTTACTCAAGCCGGTCGGTTGAGCGGCCCGGCGGGCGAGGAAGAGATGGACATGGCAGCAGAAGCGTGGGCGCGGGAGTTAATGCTATGAGCCCTAATTCGGAAACAATGTCGATCTTTTCTCCACGTCTCGCGGCGCGCTTCGACGCGCTGGTTCAGAAGTATCCGGTCAAGCGCTCGGCGCTCATCCCCATGCTGCTCTACGCGCAGGACGAGATCGGCTACCTTTCCGACGCGGTGATTGCGGAAGTGGCAGAGCGCATCGGCATTACTGTGCTCGACGTCCGCAACGTAGCTACTTACTATTCAATGCTTCGCTTCAAGCCGGCCGGCAAATACAACATCCAGGTGTGCACAAACATCAGCTGCATGTTGCGCGGGGCATACGATCTCTACGAACGGTTCCAGGATGAGCTTGGCATCGGCCACAAAGGCGTGACGCAGGACGGCGTGTTCTCGCTGGAAGAGGTTGAGTGTATTGGTGCATGCTGCTGGGCCCCTGCCATCCAGGTCAACTACGATTTTCACGACGATCTGAATCCCGATTCAGTTCCGGCGATTCTTGAGAAGTACCGGAGCGCGGCGAAACCGGCCGGGGAGGCGCCTCATGCCTAGGCTGGTCTCTCATCCCGATGAAGTCAAGATCGTCACCCGCCGCTTTGGCATGGGCGCTGCCAACATTGATCGCTATGTCGAACTCGGCGGCTACGCGTCGGTGAAGAAGTGCCTCGAACAGGGACCGGACTGGACGATCAACGAACTTAAGACTTCTAACCTGCGCGGCCGTGGCGGCGCAGGCTTCCCGACCGGCATGAAGTGGTCGTTTGTTCCAAAGCAATCGGCCAAGCCAAAGTATGTTCTGGTAAACGGCGACGAAAGCGAGCCCGGGACCTGCAAGGATCACTTGATCTTCTTGCACGATCCTCATGCAGTGATTGAAGGTACGATGATTGCCGGCCTGGCCATCGGAGCCAAGATCGGCTTCATCTACCTGCGCGGCGAATACCGCTACCTCCTCGAAATCATGGAGAAGGCCGTAGCCGACGCCTATCAGAAGGGATATCTCGGCAAGAACATCTTCGGCACCGACACGGAGTTCCAGATCATTACCCAGACCGGCGCAGGCGCCTACGAGGTGGGTGAAGAGTCGGCCTTGATGGAATCGCTTGAAGGTAAGCGTGGCGTCCCGCGCATCAAGCCTCCGTTCCCTGCCGTCGTCGGTCTTTACGGCGGTCCCACTGTTATCAACAATGCCGAGACCATCGCCACCGTTCCGCACGTCATTGAGATGGGTGCTGAAGCCTATGCGGCTGTGGGCTCGGCGCGCAACGGCGGTACGCGATTGTTTGGCGTAAGCGGCCACGTGAAGCGCCCCGGCGTGTACGAACTGCCCATGGGCTACAACCTCAAGAAGATCATCTACGACGTAGCCGGTGGAGTATGTGGTGGCCGCAAACTGAAGGCCGTCGTTCCCGGCGGTTCGTCAACACCGGTGCTGCTACCTGAAGAAATCGAAACGCTGGGTATGGATTTCGATCAGGTAGGTAAGGCCGGATCGATGCTCGGCTCGGGCGGCGTGGTCGTGATCGACGACCAGACCTGCATGGTTGAGTTCGCATTGCGCACCATCAGCTTCTATCAGCATGAAAGCTGCGGCTGGTGCATTCCCTGCCGCGAAGGAACTGACTGGCTCAAGAAGTCGCTCACGCGCTTCCACGCGGGTTTCGGCGAGGCAAAGGACATCGACAACATTCAGTACCTTGCGGAAAACATGCTGGGCCGCACCTTCTGTCCGCTTGGCGATGCCGCCGCCATGCCGACCATCGCATTTGTAAAGAAATTCCGCAAAGAGTTTGAAAATCACCTGAACGGCAAGCCCTGCCCTTACGCCAGGCACACTGAAATGGCTGTGATCTAGGGGCACTGGAGACGAATGGCAGACGTAACATTTACCGTCGATGGAAGAAAGCTGACCGCTCCCGCGGGCACGCTGCTGATTGAAGCCTGCCGCAAGGCCGGCATTGAGATTCCCGCGTTCTGCTATTACCCCGGACTGAGCCTGCAGGCTGCATGCCGCATGTGTGTCGTTCGCCAGGAGAAAGTGGGCAAGCTGCAGACCGCCTGCACCACGACTGTCGCCGAGGGCCAAGTCTTCATTACCGAATCCGAAGAGATCGCCCAGGCGCGCAAAGCCACCATCCAACTGCTGCTCGGCAACCATCCGCTCGACTGTCCGGTCTGTGATGCGGGCGGTGAGTGCGAACTGCAGGATATGACCTTCAAGTACGGCGCCGGCGAAAGCCTCTACGCCGAGGCCAAGCAGCACCGCGAAGAACAGCAATGGTCACCAGCAGTCTATTTCGACCGTCCTCGTTGCATTCTTTGCTACCGCTGCATCCGCATGTGCGGTGAAGGCATGGATGTGTGGGCGCTCGGCGTGCAGAATCGCGGCGTCACATCCGTTATTGCTCCTAACCAGGGTGACCGCCTTGACTGCGAACAATGCGGTATGTGCATCGACGTCTGTCCTGTGGGCGCATTAACCAGCGGCAGTTATCGCTACAAGACGCGGCCCTGGGAGATGACCCACGTCTCAACCGTTTGCACGCACTGCGGCGATGGTTGCAAGATTACGCTCGGAATCCGCCAGTCAAACGACGGAGCGGAAATCATTCGCGCTGACAATCGCGACAAGAGCGGCATCAATGGCGACTTCCTTTGCGCTAAGGGGCGCTTCGGCTTCGACTTCGTAGAGAGCGCCGACCGCCTGACCACGCCGTTGGTTCGTAATGCCCAGGGCAAGCTTGAACCGGCAACCTGGGAGCAGGCTCTCACCACAGCCGCGGCGAAACTGAAAGATATTCGCGACAGCCGCGGCGGTTCCGCGATTGGCGTCATCGGTTCCAACAGTTCCACAAACGAAGAGAACTACCTGCTGCAAAAGTTTGCGCGCACCGTTCTGAACACGAACAACATCGATCACGAACGCAGAGCCGATTATGCGGCTTTTGCCCGCGCGCTTACAGGCCAGTCTGGAAGAACAGCCGGGCTGAGAGAGATTGCAGCGGCCCCGGCCATTCTTCTCGTAGGTGGCGATCCGACCAACGAGCATCCTTTGCTGGCGTGGGCTCTGCGTACCGATGTGCGTCTGAATCGCGCACGCATCTACATTTCGAACGCGCGGAGCATCAAGCTCGAACGGCAGGCTAAGGCTGTCCTCCGCTTGACCGCCGACGGATATAGCAATCTTGCGGCGACGCTCAGCGCAGGCAGCAACGACTTCAGCAAGGCCGTTCTTGCTGAAGAATCCCTGGTCGTTGTCATCGGACCTGAATGCTCTGGAGCAGCCATAGAAAGTCTGATCGCTTGGGGCCTGAAGCGTGATAATGTCCGATTCGCACTGCTTGGCGATGACGTCAACTCGCGCGGCGCAGCCGATATGGGGCTCTTCCCTGACCTGCTTCCCGGATACGTTCCGGTCTCGGCCCCTGCTGCTTTTTCTGAATATCCCGGCCTGCCCCCAACTGCCGGCAAAACGCTGCCGGACATGTTCGCCGCCGATCAGCTTGGCGCACTGCTGGTGATGGGCGCCGATCCAGTTCCATCCATCCGTCTGGCATCGGATGCCCTGAAGAATACGTTCCTCATTGTGCAGGATCTGTTTTTGACCGAGACTGCTGCCCTTGCCCACGTCGTTTTCCCGGCAGCAAGTCTCTACGAGAAATCCGGCACCGTGACTAATACTTTTGGCGATGTGCAGATGGTGAAGAAGGCCGCGGATCGCGCAGGCGTCAAATCTGATTTCGAGATTCTGGTCCGCCTGGCCAATGCCATGGGCGTTGAGGTCAAGTCACTGGTCCCATTCGGTACGCGCGGCACGTTCGCCGATCTAGGGCAGTCTCGCGGTGCGCAATCGGGCGAAGTCGATCGCTCCAACGTCTGGCAGACGGCCAACGATCTCGATGCTCGCGTCAGCCCTTTCGATCCGCTCGCCATTCTCGATGAAATCGCGCGGCTGATTCCGGGTTATCAGCTCGATCGCATCAATCTTTACACGGGCAATGATGTGAGAACCGAAATTGGCGCCAATCCCGGATTTGTACCGGTGTCGGCATTGCACAATCCGTCGCTCATTGCTCCTGCACACAACACACTGTTTACCTCGGGAACGCTTGGCCGCTTCAGTTCGGCGCTCCGCGAACTGGAAGAGCACCAAAAGAACGAAGTTGCAGCATCCGCGGCAGACTGATTGCCGCCAAAAGATTCTGAGTTAAAGGCTGAAGGCAAGTGACACTCTTAGCATTTCTTCTTTGGAGCCTGGTTAAGGTCGTCGTAGTCACGGTTGTGCTGTTGGTTGGCGTCGCATATACCGTGCTGCTTGAGCGCAAGCTTGTCGGCCGCATTCAGAACCGCTGGGGACCTAGCCGCGTGGGACCCTTCGGCCTTCTCCAACCTCTCGTCGACGGCGCAAAGTCCTTCTTGAAGGAAGATCTGATCCCGACTGCCGTTTATCGGCCGCTTTATCTGCTTGCACCTATCCTCGCTCTTGGCTGCGCAATGGTCACCATCGGTGTGGTTCCCTTTGGCGAGCCAGGCATTGGTCCGGGGGGCTTTGACCTGTTTGAGGTTGCCAACGTCAATATCGGCTTGTTGGTTATTCTCGGCATCACGTCCTTCGGTGTATACGGCATCGCGCTCGCAGGCTGGTCTTCAAATAACAAGTACTCGCTGCTCGGCTCGCTACGCTCTTCGGCGCAGCTCATCAGCTACGAACTTGCACTCGGTCTTTCGCTGGTCGGCGTGGTTCTCAATTCCGAATCGTTGAATCTGCGCACGATTGTCGAGAAGCAGTCTACGCACGGCATTGCGACGTGGAACATCTTCGGCGGGCTTCAGTTTGTAGCCTTCTTCATTTACCTGATGGCCGCCTATGCGGAAACCAATCGCTCGCCATTCGACCTGCCTGAGGCCGAGAGCGAGCTTACCGGTGGCTACCACACCGAATACAGCTCCATGAAGTTCGCTATGTTCTTCATGGCCGAGTACGCCAATATGATCAACGTGGGCTGCGTTGCCACGCTGCTCTTTCTCGGTGGATGGACCAGCCCGTTGGGCGATCTGCTTCCACCACCGCAGAATATCTTTGTCCACGCGCTTGTACCGATCTTCTGGTTCGTGTTCAAGGTCTTCTGCTTCCTGTTTTTGTACGTATGGGTGCGCGGCACGCTGCCCCGCTTCCGCTACGATCAGCTCATGAATTTTGGATGGCGCGTACTGATGCCGCTCGCCATTCTCAACATTATCGGCACCAGTCTGTGGCTCGCTTATCGTTGAGATTTCACTCGGCAGCAAGCGCGCGCATGGATGACCGAAGCATGGCCGGCATTGGCCGGTTCAACAACTTGAGGCGTGATATTCTTGAACTTCCGTGCGAGTGAGCTTGAACGTCCAGATCCGCGATTGATCACGGTTTCTGGTTCATACCACTACGCGCGGCAACAGTCTGCGGGTCTGAGCTAGCGATGCATCTGATTTTGTTTATTCTTTTTGCGGGATTATGTCTGGCAGGGGCCATCAACCTCCTGCTTCAGAGCCATCCCGTCAATAGCGCGCTCTCCCTCATTGTTGTCATGACGTCGCTGGCGGTGCTCTATCTTCTGCTCGGAGCAGAGTTCCTGGCTGCCGCCCAAATCATCGTCTACTCCGGCGCCATCATGGTGCTGTTTACCTTTGTAGTCATGTTGCTCAATGCAGGCCGCGAAGAACGAACTCTCGGCAGCCGTGTGGCTCGCACCGTCGGCTTCCCTGCCGTAGCTGCAATCCTCGCCGTTCTGGCCACCGTTATCCTTCGCGCACAGGGCCTCGGCGTTGCGGGACTTGCCGATAACATCACACCCACTCAAGAGCTTAGCCGTGTGCTCTTCCATGAGCTTCTGCTTCCGTTTGAAGTTACATCGGTTCTTATTCTCATTGCCATTCTGGGAGCTGTCGCCGTCGCCAGTCCGGGACACGGGTATACCGGCAGCGACGGAGAAAGGATCTCGCACAAATGAACCAGTTCGCGCAAGAGATTCCCCTCTCCTGGTATCTGCTGCTGAGCGCCGTACTCTTTTCGCTTGGCGTGATTGGTTTTCTCATCAAGCGCAACCTTATTACCGTCTTCATGTCGATTGAGCTCATGCTCAATGCCGTGAATCTCTCGTTTGTGACCTTCGCCCATCAGTGGCACATGGTGAAGGGTCAGATCTTCGTCTTTTTCGTCATGATGGTCGCGGCGGCTGAAGCTGCCGTGGGACTCGCCATCATCATTGCCGTATTCCGTGCCCGCGCTACCCTGGCCGTCGACCGCATCGACCTGATGAAGCTATGAACGTGCACCTGTATCTCTGGCTGATCCCTCTGCTTCCGTTCGCGGGCTTTCTGCTCAACGGAATCCTGGGCGCACGTCTGCCTAAATGGCTGGTTACGTTCATTGGTCTGGTTGCACCTCTGGTCTCGTTTGCCGTCGTGCTCAATGCAGCGCGCAGCTTCTTCGGCATGGCGCCCCCGCTTAGCACGCTGCCCTACACTGAGACTTGCCCCTTTCCCTGGCTCGACATTGGCGCTCTCCACGTTAACTTCAGCTTCACGCTCGATCAGCTTTCGCTAGTCATGCTTCTGGTGGTCACTGGCGTAGGCTTCCTGATCCACATCTACTCCGTCGGCTACATGCACGACGATGCAGGCTACGCGCGCTACTTCGCCTACCTGAACCTGTTCCTGTTCTTCATGACGATGCTTGTCCTTGCCGGCAATATGCTGTTGATGTTCGTCGGCTGGGAGGGTGTGGGTCTTGCATCGTACCTGCTCATCGGCTTCTGGTTTCATAAGGACTCCGCCGCCAACGCCGGCAAGAAGGCATTCATTGTCAACCGCATCGGCGACTTCGGATTCCTTATCGGCATCTTTCTGCTGATCGCCAACTTTGGCACCCTCACCTTTACCGAGATTGGCGCAAGGCTCGCTGCTGATCCCGCATGGCAAGGCGGAATCCTCACTGTCACCGCGCTGTGCCTGCTAGTCGGCGCAACCGGCAAGAGCGCTCAGCTTCCGCTTTACATCTGGCTGCCCGACGCCATGGAAGGCCCCACGCCGGTATCCGCGCTCATTCACGCGGCCACTATGGTCACCGCCGGCGTCTACATGATTGCGCGCACGCACGTGCTCTTTGACCTCGCGCCCTTTGCGCTCGGTGTGGTCGCCATCGTCGGCGCTGCAACTGCCATCTTTGCCGCCACCATCGGCCTGGTGCAAAACGACATCAAGCGCGTGCTCGCCTACTCCACCATTTCGCAGCTCGGCTACATGTTTCTGGCTTGTGGAGTGGCTGCATACTCGGCCGCCGTCTTCCACTTGATGACGCATGCCTTCTTTAAGGCGCTACTATTCCTCGCTGCGGGCTCCGTGATTCACGCCACGGGCGGTGAGCAGGACATGCGTAAGATGGGCGGCCTGCGTAAGCATCTGCCGGTCACCTTCTGGACCATGACGGCAGCCGTCTTCGCCATCGCCGGAATCCCCGGGTTCGCTGGCTTCTTCTCCAAGGACGCCATCCTCTACTCAGCCTTCCTGCACGGTCAAGGAGGCATGCTGCTCTGGTTTGTCGGAGTGGTTACGGCGCTGCTCACATCCCTCTACATGTTCCGCCTTTGGTACATGACGTTCATGGGCGAGTCGCGCAGCCCTGAAGTTCATCCGCACGAGAGTCCCTGGTCGATGCTCGGGCCGCTCGTCATCCTGGCGCTTCTATCCGTCGGCGGTGGATGGATCGGCATCGATCGCTTCGCTGAATTTCTGTCGCCCGCCACGGGCGTTCGCGTCGCCGAGTCCACGACGCCACATCTTGAGCTTTATTTGACTGAAGTAGCTGTGGTTCTGGCGCTCCTCGGTTGGTTCATCGCCGATCGGCTCTACCGGCAAAATCCCAGCCGGCCCGCACAACTCGCACGGGCGGCGCCCGGCGCTTACAAGCTGCTCGCCAACAAGTATTTCGTCGATGAAATCTACGGCGTCACCTTCGTTAAGCCGCTGCTGGCATTCTCAAGGTATCTGCTCGGCTGGGTCGTCGACACCGCCATACTCGGTGGCATCGTATGGATTCTCGGCGGTCTCGCGCTCTTTGCCGGAGCGATCCTGCAGCGCTGGCAATCCGGCAACCTGCGTTCATACGCGGCCTGGCTCGCGCTTGGCGCAGCCCTTGTACTGGTCTTTATCAATGCCCCGTTCTTGTTTGCAGTAGCCGGGGTCACTGTTCACCCTAACTGGATGGGGCGCTGAGAATGGAAGCGATCAACCAATCAATTCTCACCTGGATCATCTTCGCCCCACTTGCCGGTGCCGTGCTGGTGATGCTCGTGCCCGACCGCCACAAGCTGCCAAACCGGATTGCGCTGTTGACTACGCTCGTCAGCCTGCTTCTCTCGCTGCACCTGCCTGCGCACTTCAACCCTGCGCAGCCCGGCTTCCAGTTTGAGATCAACACGCCCTGGATTGAAAACCCCGCGATCTTCTACCACGTAGGCGTAGACGGCCTGAGCGTCTGGCTCGTCGTACTGGTCGGGTTTCTGGCTCCGGTTGGCGTCATCGTCAGTTGGAACGCGATCAAGGAGCGCACCAAGATTTTTTACGCGCTCTTCCTCATCCAGCAGACCGCGATGGTCGGCGTCTTCATCGCGCTCGACCTGATGCTCTATTACGGTTTCTGGGAACTCTCGCTGGTGCCGATGGCCATCCTGATCGCCATGTATGGCCGTAGGGACGGAGCAAAAGCGGCACTCAAGTTCTTCCTCTTTACCTTCATCCCCTCGGCGCCGTTGCTGGTTGCCATCTTGTGGATCTATTCACGTACGGGCAGCTTTGATTTCGTCACACTCCAACTGCTGCTTACGCACGGCGCCTTTTCAACCGGAGCACTTTGCTGGGCTTCTCTCGCGTTCCTGTTCGCTTTCGCGGTCAAGGTGCCGATCTTCCCGCTTCACGGTTGGCTCGCCGATACGTATAGCGAAGCGCCTGTTGCCATGGCCATGGTAGTGGCCGGCAAGCTTGGACTCTACTCAATGCTTCGCTTCCACATTGGCCTGTTCCCCGCGCAGGCCCGTGCCGCGGCTCCCTGGCTCATCGGTCTTGCAGTTATCGGCATTATTTATGGCGCGTGCCTCGCGCTGGTTCAGCGCGATTTCTGGCGGCTTCTTGCTTACGCCGTCATCAGTCACTTCAGCTTCATTGTCCTGGCCTTCTATGGCTTCACATTTACTGGATGGGCGGGTGCGGTCTATCAGATTCTCAACCAGGGCGTGGTTGAAGCCGCGATCTTCCTGCTGCTGGGCGCGCTTGAAGTTCGCTACGGAACCAGCCAGATCGGCGAGTTCGGTGGTTTGGCTGGGAAGGTTCCGCGCCTGGCATCGTTTTTCGTCATCGCTACGCTAGCCATGATCGGTCTTCCGCTGCTCAACGGTTTCGTGGGCGAGTTCCTCATCCTCTCCAGCACGTTTACCGGAGTCAGCCAGAGCTGGGCCGTTGTTGCGGCTGTCGGGATCATTCTGGGTGCCGCTTACATGCTCTGGTTAGTGCAGCGCGTCTTCTACGGCGGCGAAAGCAAATTGGCTGCGGCAAAACCCGCTGACGATCTCCACTTTGGCGAGTTGGCCATCCTCACGCCGGCCGTGATCCTTATGCTCGTTATGGGTGTGGCTCCGATGCATTGGCTCAACACGATTCAAACGGCCGTGCACATACCGTCCATGCGCTCAACCGGCGACCTGCCTCCTTCCATTTTGCAGCTCGAAACTCCCGGGGAGGCCCATCGGTGACGCCTATTCCTGACATCTACCGGATACTTCCAGAGGTCGTCCTTACCATCACGGGCGTGGCCGTGATGCTCATTGATGCGTCGATACCGCACTCATGGTCGCGGCGGTATCTTGGAATGTTTGCAGCCATCGGCACTACGCTCGCGCTCTGGGCAAGCCTGTGGCAACTCTCGCTTCCACCTGGGACAGGATTCTTTTCAACGGTCGAGACTAGCCACTTTACCGTCTTCTTCCATGTCCTCATCTGTGGCATCGTTCTCGTGGCGTTGCTGCTTTCGCTAGACACGCTGCCGGAAAACAGCCACCATCAAGGCGAGTTCTACGCACTAATCGTGTTCGGAGCCGTAGGCATGTGCCTGTTGACCGGCGCAGTTGAATTGCTCCTGGTCTTCATCGCTCTCGAGATTTCCTCCATCTCCACTTACGTGCTCGCGGGCTATCGGAAGCAGACCGGCCGCGGCCCTGAAGCTGCCATTAAATACTTCCTGCTCGGCTCGTTCGCTACGGGATTCCTGCTCTACGGTATTGCGCTGATTTTCGGAGCCACTGGCACCACGCAGATTTACGAAGTCGCGCGCCTTGTGCCGCTTGCGCAGAACCATGCCTTTGTTATCGCAGCTCTGGGCCTCATGTTGGTCGGTATCCTCTTCAAGGTCTCGGCTGCACCGTTCCACGTATGGACGCCGGACGTCTACGAAGGCGCACCTTCGCCCGTTGTCGCGTTGCTTTCGACCGCTCCCAAGGCGGCAGCATTTGCCCTTCTGCTGCGTGTTCTTTATGAGATGCTGCCGTCGCTGCGCGGCTTGTGGGCTCCGCTGCTCTGGATCGTCGCCGTGCTTTCCATGACCGTCGGCAACCTCGCCGCACTGCGCCAGCAAAACGTAAAGCGAATGCTGGCATATTCCTCAATCGCTCATGCCGGATATCTGCTGGCAGCATTCGCCGGGCGAGGCAATAGCGGCATTTCCGCAGCCGCGTTCTACATCGCTGCCTACGCGGCCATGAATGTTGGCGTCTTCGCTGTCATAACTCTTGCCAGCGGTTACGACGACGACCGGCCCAATATCGACGATTTCCGCGGCCTCATTTATCGTTCGCCGCTCTTGGGAAGCTTGCTATTGTTCTTCCTTGTTTCGCTGGTCGGAATTCCCTTCACTGGCGGATTCTTTGGCAAGTTCTACGCATTCTCAGCTGCAGTTGACGGCGGCGCCATCGCACTGGCCATCATCGGCCTGCTCAACTCCGGGATCGCCGCGGGGTATTATCTGCGCTTTGCTCTGGCTGCTGTACAGCGTGATCCTGAACCAAATCGCACTACAGCGCCTTTGCCTCAGGTGGGTATTGCCGTTGGCGCCGCGCTTTTACTTGCAACTGCGGCTACGCTTGTTCTCGGCATTGTGCCCGGCAGAACGCTCCACGCGGCAGAGTCGGCAGCCCACACGCTGCAGGTGCCGCCGCCCGAGGCCACGCCCCTGGCACTCGACGAACAAATTCGCCCATAGCCGGGGAGTCCGCACCGTACCTTTCCCCGTTTTGAAACGCAATTCAACGCAGTCCATTACAATCTCCTGTAATGAAGCTTGGCGATCTGGCACGTGAATTGGGTGCGGAACTCCGCGGCAACGCGGATGTGGAAGTGACCGGTGTTCGTGGAATTGAAGAAGCCGGTCCCACTGAAATCACCTTTGTCGCGAATCCACGCTACGCCTCGCTCGCCCGCACTACAAAAGCCGCGGCGGTTCTGGTCGAACCGGAATTTCAGGAGATCCCGACCGCAACGCTTCGCATCAAGAATCCTTACTACGCTTTCTCGCGGGCCTTGGGCCTCTTCTATCGGCCGCCGGCGTATCCGCCGGGAATTCATCGTACTGCTGTCATCGATTCCACCGCCGAGATTGGCCACGGCACGCACATCGGCGCATATGCTGTAATCGGCGCCGGAGTTTCCGTTGGCCCATTTGCCACCATCCTGCCTCATGTGGTTCTGTATCCCGGCGTGCAAGTCGGCAGTCACTTCTTTGCACACGCTCATTCTGTCGTACGCGAAAATTGCGTCATCGGCGACCACGTGACCATTGAAAACGGCGTCATCGTGGGGGCCGACGGTTTTGGTTTTGCCAAAAACAACGAAGGCCATTGGGAAAAGATACCGCAGTCCGGTCCGGTTCACATCGGCAGCCACGTCGACATTCAGGCCAACGCCTGTATCGACCGCGCCACCGTGGGCGCAACCGAGATCGGGGATGGCTCCAAGATCGACAACCTCGTTCAGATCGGGCACGGCTCACGCGTCGGCCAGAACACGCTTGTTTGCGCGCAGACAGGCCTTGCAGGCTCATCGGTCATCGGTAACAACGTCATTCTGGCTGGCCAGGTGGGTATAGCCGGCCATTGCAATGTCGGCGATGGCGTCATTCTCACCGCTCAATCGGCGGTCTCTCACGATGTCCCACCCGGCAAGATGATTTCCGGTTCGCCCGGCTTTGACAATCGCATCTGGCTGCGTGCCGTAACGATCTTTCAGCGCCTTCCGGAGCTGCTCAAACGCATTGATCGTCTGGAAAAACAACTGGCCAGGCAATCCTCACAGCCCACGGCATCTCACGAGGAAAAGGATCAATGAACGCCCGCATACTGCATCGTCTCGTCCTCCAGGCAGCCGCTTCCCTGCTATTCCTTACTGCTTTGACCGCTTGCCGTTCCTATCATGTAGAGGTTTCGGTCGAGAATCGTACGGAGGCCCCGGTCAAGCTGCTTGAGGTTGATTACCCGAGTGCCAGCTTCGGAACAGATGTGGTTGCACCCGGCGCGAGTTATCGCTATCGAATCCAGGTGCTTGGCAGCGGGCCGGTCTCAGTGCAATATACGGCTCCGGATGGCACACAAAAAAAGATCAACGGACCCACGCTTTCAGAGCATGACCAGGGAACGCTCCAGATCGTTTTGTTGCCCGACGGCAAGGCCCAGTTCACTCCTCAGATTGTCCAGCCTCATTGATCTTGATCTGACCGATCAACAAGATTGTGTCTCAAAAGCAAAGGGCCGGCATTCGCTGCTGGCCCTTTGCGTAATTCCGTGTTGCCCCCCTATCGCACCATGCTTTGGAACAACGGCGATTGCAGCAGCGCGCTAAACTGGCTGTCAGAGCTCGCGAAATGTATCGAGAGCCTTCCGGAATCTGAGCCGATCGATGTTGCACTGAGCGCTTGTTTTTCCGCTTCCGTTCCACTCATTTTCTTCAGCATCACGGCTGCCGTCATCAGTGACGAGAGCGTAGCTGCTGTGAACGAGTCGCCTGTCTGAATGGTTAGATTGAAATTTACGCCATGCTGGAAGTCCATTGAGTACCAGGTCGCCTGCAAACGCTGCTTCACCACGTCGTAATCTGTCACCGAACCGGCTTCGCCAAGCATCTGCTTCATCATCGTTTGCGATCCCTTTGAATCCATGATGCTCCACAGCGGATTCGAATCCACGCTGCGCATGGCATCCATCAGGGTACCGTTGGTCAAAAGGCTAGGCGTGCCACCATCGCGTGCTTCGAGCGCTTTGGTCACGGCATCCTTCTGCCCAAAAACCATGGTCGAAGGATCGACAAAGCAAAGCACCATCCCGGAACGAGTCAGCGGATAAACGTCATTCGTCCGCACTTTCGTCGCCTTGATTTTGCGTTTGCGGAAATTCGCCAGTACGTCGTCTACTGAAAACTGGCCTTGCGCAACGCCCACCGTCCATAGAGAATCGCTACTCGGCGAAGGCCTGAATAGCGCAAACGCCAACTGATCGACATCACGGTCGTCGTACAAACCAGAGCTATTCAATGCATCTTCGAGTTGCTTGAGTTCCGGCGGCATTACGCGGTCGCGCAGGTTCATCGCGGCCGGAGAATTTTGCATTGCGCGATAGTCGATGACAACCAGTTGCTGCACATCGCGCGGAATAGCTCCGCGCGCATCCGTCGACAACTGCGCCGAGTGGGCGAGTAGCGGTGCTGCCAGCAGCGCTGAAACTACAGAAAACCGAGCAAAATACCGAATCAATCTGTTCCTCCCGAAATCGAACGCATCCCGATGCGTTTCCTGGGAAATTCTGTGTGCATGGAAGCCAATAAGAGGCTTCAACATCCGGGCCAGGTCTGGTATGCCTCAACTATTCTAAATGCTGCTTCTTCAGTAACTTCGCCTCGAGGCCCGCTTGAATTCATGCCTCTGACGGCCAAGCTTGCGGGTGGCCAAGCCGATGCTCCAGAATCTTCGCGGCTGGATCGAACCCACTTAATTGACGCATCCAATCGCTTTCCCGCTCACATGCAGCCTCAGGAATCAGCCCAATAATTTCACCTTCGGCAAGCTGCGCCTTGTGGCGCACTGCCAGCCGGGTAACCGTTTTGTAAACCTTGGAGATGGGTGTCGCCTCAAAATCCGTTATGTTCATTGAGAGTTGTGCGCGGCCATGAACCAGCAGTCCCAGGGCCTTTACGCCTTTCAGCCCGCCGGACGCGGCCCTGATTTCGCGAGCGATGGAACGAACCAGCGCAACATCGGACGAATCGAAATAGATGTTGTAAGCCACCAGAAACTTTCGCGCTCCAACGGCGCACGCTCCGGCCGTGGGATGTAATCCCGGACCGCCAAGATCGGGCCTTCGCGCCGCGTCCTTGCGGACCGCATCCCTCAGTCCCTCAAACTGCCCCTGACGCACGACCTCCAAGTTGGCTCTATCCGGCCGGGCAGCCGCTCCTTCATAGAAGTACACAGGCACATTGAATCGCCGCCATATCTCCAGGCCTGCCTGTCTGGCGAGCAAAGCGCAGTTTTCAAGCCTGATGCCCGAGATGGGAACAAATGGAACCACATCTGCCGCGCCGATACGCGGATGCACACCTTGCTGTCTTGTCAGATCGATCAGTTCGGCAGCCCTGCCCACGCCACGCACGGCAGCTTCAACAACTGCCCCCGGCTCCCCGGCTAAAGTGACCACAGAGCGATTATGATCGGCATCCATCGACCAGTCGAGCAGGCGCACCCCTTCGATGTGCATCGAAGACATGATCGCCTCGACCTTCTTCACATCTGTGCCTTCTGAGAAATTGGGAACACACTCGACTATTGGTCCATCCATACTCGCAACCTGAATCATGAGCCTTCATCACTAATGGGCCGGCTACTTCCAGAATGTGTAGCCGATCTGTACCTGTACGCTGGCATTCACGCCCGGATTGCGATCTCCCAGCGATGCCGACGAAATGTGGACTCCATTCACTCCCAGATCAATCGACCGCCGCGGGCTAATGAAGTAATGAATGCCGCCGCCACCCTGAGGAGAAAAATTCCACACGGACGTGCCTCCCGGCGTTCCCTGGGGAACCATCTTGTCAGGCGGAAATTTGTGGGTCGTGTAAATCAATCCTCCGGCTGCCTGAAACCACGGCTGCCAGCGCTTTGAGTTCGTCAGGAAATTCCACCGGAAGATGACCGGCGTCAGACTGACTCCTCGAAACGTTCCGCCGCCATACTGCACCGTGCTGGTGCCCCCACCCTGCAGAGGAACCGCTACTGAGTAGGGTGCGGGCGTGTATGCCTGCCAGAGGGGCATGATATTTGTGCCGGCTTCAAACTGCCCGGAGAGTATTCCTGCATGGACAACCCCGAACATCGGTTTGCCTATCTGCATACCAGCCGACAGAAACTTGTAGTCCGACCGGCTACCGATACCCGATCCCCAATTGATGAAGGGGCCGTACTCCAGGGTGTGATGGTTCCGAATGCGAGCCGCGGGGCTCTCAGCATCAGCATCGTTTTGAATCGTACCGGATGCGGCTTTTGCATGGACTGCCAAGGTTGTTCCCGTGAGTACAAGCAACAGGACTGATCCAACTCGCCTCAACGCTCGCTTCAACATCTTTCCTCTCTGGGCATCAAGAGCGCCCAACCAAAAAGAAGACCGCCACAAGCGGGCGGTCTCATCCTGCCCTTTTTGTCTATCGTCTCAGCTTGTCGCGTGCTCAAGCTGGGCAGAGTCCATATCGAAGTTGGAGTACACGTTCTGAACGTCGTCCAGATCTTCGAGCGCTTCCAACAACCGGACCATCTGGTTGGCAGCCGGGCCTTCAAGCTTCGTGTAAGTAGATGCGACCATGGTTACTTCGCTCATCACGGTGGGAATGCCAGCCTGTTTGATCGCGCCTGAGACGGCTTCATAGGCCGAGGGCTCAGTGATCACTTCCCACGTATCGCCTTCGTCGTTCAGGTCCTCGCCGCCGTTCTCAAGTACGATGTCCATCAGTTTTTCTTCTTTGGCCGCTGACTTCTCGACAGCGATCAGGCCCTTCTTGGCGAACATGAACTTTACCGATCCTGATTCACCGAGGTTGCCGCCGTTCTTTGAGAACGCATGCCTGATTTCGCTGACGGCACGATTTCGGTTGTCGGTTAGCACATCGACTATGACGGCAACGCCGCCCGGTCCGTACCCCTCAAAGGTGGCCTCTTCGTAGCTGACGCCTTCCAATTCACCCGTGCCGCGCTGAACGGCCCGCTTGATGTTTTCAGCCGGCATGTTCTCAGCCTTGGCTGCCAGAATTGCTGTTCTGAGGCGAGGGTTGCCGTCCGGATCGCCACCCCCCTTGGCAGCAATGGTGATTTCCTTGATGAGGCGAGTAAATGTCTTGCCGCGCTTGGCATCGAGCGCGCCCTTCTTGTGCTTGATTGTGGCCCACTTGGAATGGCCGGACATGGAAACCTCGAACTTATTGAAAATGATAGCGCAGGCATGCACCTAAGACGTGAGTATATCACCGGCAACGGTGCTCAAGAAACGGCGTTTCGCCGGCAGAGAATGTCCGAGAGAACCCGTGCAGACGCCTTGTTTGCACTGTGAAGCAGATAGCGCATCTTATAAGTTGAAGATCGAAATATCTGCAGACGGAAGCGCAGTTTCCTCCCACAAAAGTTCTGAATTCAATCGTCTGCTTCAGTTCAATCGAAGCAGTTTTGTCGGGGTCCACCCAGGGCCGACCAAGATTCTATTTCCATTTTCAACAAGATCGGCTATATATGGAGTCTGCCCATAAATCTCCGTTATCAAAGAAGGTTTCAATGAAGGACTCGATGGTGGATAGATTGGATGATCAGGAGCCCGTGACCATTACAGAGGCTCTGGAGATACCTCAGCCCCGCGCCGTGGGTTCGCCCCTGCCGCGTGGGAACGGCAACCATGTCTCGGTGCCGCCGACATACTCGGATCTTGAGGATCGCAACGTGATCTCACATCCTGGGCCAGTGCTTGCTCCGCCTCCGCCGTCGCTGTCTTCCTACTCAGGGCGTGGATTTGCTGCGTCGGCTGCGGCGTCACCTGCTCCCGAGCCCTCTCCGCTTACGATTACTTCCGCGCCAGAAGGAGCTCCTGCTCCGCCACCGTCTTCAGCCAGGGCCGAATCGGCGCCGCCTGCGCCGAAACCTGCTCCGCAAGCCGCACCCGCGCTTCAGCCGCCTGCTCCAACTCAACAGCGCCCGAGCAATTTGCAGCAACGTAGACCTTCTGGGCCGGTCACACCCCTGCAACGCATGGCTGCAACCATTCGCCATGCGATTCCATTGGTGCAGAAGCTGCTGCCGCTCCTTGATGGCAATGTATCGTCGGCCGTATCCAACATACTCGCGCCTGCTCCTCCTGCCGCGCCTCCGGCACCGCCGGCACCGCCCGCCCCGGCACCCGTCGATCTGGCTCCCCTCAAGCAGCACATGGCCGAATTGCAGACGATGCACCAGGATTTGTGCGAGCAAATCGTCGAGCAGAACAACTCGCTCAAGCGGGTTGAGGATCACCTTGAACTAGTACGTGAAGCCACTGACCGTAACACTCTGGAGCAGCAGGAGTTACTTGAAGATCTGAAGTCGGTAGGTTCCAAGGTGAATATAGTCGCCGCAGTGGCCATTGGCCTGCTGGCCATTTCACTGATCGTAAATATGGCCCTGTACATGCACATCCAGCGCGTTCTTCCATAGGTGTATGCGGAGCACCACAGAATTTTTCAGAATTTGTACAAATACCCCCTCCGAAGACCAGAGGGGTATTTTTCTGCTCGCTTCTGCATTGAACCAATATGGTTTCGCTAAAATCACTCAATTTTATGCTTATCAACATACCTTGAAATATTGTCAACGCAAATTTTCCGCTATTTGCTAACTTTTGCCGTGTTTTGTGATGCCGAGTATTGCCAGTCGTATTTTCGCGGGAATAGTATTCCTGACAGTTGAGCCGGACCCGTTAAACGCTGGGGGGTTCGGAGATATGAACCACTATGCAGTTCTCGTAATCTCACAGAGCTACACCAACAGGCGGAGCGCATCAGCGCACGCGATCGGAGTTTCCTGTCATGGCATGGTATGCCTACTGCATCGGTGAAAAACAGGCCTTTCCTGAGCTAGCTCGTCATCGCAAACCAGTACCTTTGGAATCGGTATCGGGCGTAAGTGGCAATCAGGTATTTCTTTATCCCGCAAGTGATCTCGCTATCGTCGTAAGCGAACACAATCCACAAGAGACGCTGAATCAGAAGGCCGGCGTAGACCACGCCCGGGTGATTGCGGACTGCTTCCAGCATTCCACCGTCCTTCCCTTCCGCTTCGGCACCGTGTTCAACGATGACGAGACTCTTCGCAAGTCGATTCGCTCGAATCAGCGCCAATTTGTTTCGAACATCGAAAAGCTGCGCGGCAAAACAGAAATGCACCTCAAGATCTTCGTGGATGACTGTTGCAGCCACGAGATCGCTCGGCACACCTCCGCCGATAGCGTTGGCCACGAGTACCTGACCAACCTGCGCGAGAGCGCGGCCCGTACGCGCGAACGCCAGACCCGCGCCCGCGCCGTCAGCTTCCAGATGCACCGTCTGTTCATGCCTCTCGACGAAGAAGTGAGCTGCCGCCTTACTGAAAACGGCAAGATGGTGCTCGATATAGCTCACCTGATTGAGCGCAAATATGTGGAGCGTTACCAGAACAAGTTCGCTACCACCAGCGCCATGATGCGCGAGTGCTTCATGCAACTCTCCGGTCCATGGCCACCGTACCACTTCGTTCATCGCCTCACGCGCTCGCACTCGCACGCCGCCGATAAGCACGCAGCGGCCCCGGCAGCGGCGGCTGTTCCAATCATGGGGACCTCCCCAGCAATGGCGTAAGCAACTTCGATTCACCCATTCTGCACACTGAAAAGCCCCGGATCATCCGGGGCTTTTCAGTGTGCAGTGTTTGCCTCGATCAGTCGTAGTACTCAAGCCCCAGGTGCGTGATGAGCTCTGCGCCCATAATGTAGCGCAGTGTGTTCTTGAGCTTCATGGACTGTATGAACAGATCGTGCTCCGGATACAACCCTTCCGCTGTCTGCGGTGACTTGAGGTAGAAGCTCAGCCACTCCTGGATGCCGATGGACTTCAGTGACGGTGTCCGCTTGGCCAGATCGAGGAACAAAACCAGATCGAGCGCAATCGGGGCCGCCAGGATGCTGTCACGGCACAGGAAGTTCAGCTTGAGCTGCATCGGATATCCCAGCCAGCCAAAGATATCGATGTTGTCCCACGCTTCCTTTTGGTCACCGCGCGGCGGGTAATAGTTGATGCGGATCTTGTGATAGATGTCCTTGTACAGATCCGGGTAGAGCTCCGGCTGGAAGATGTATTCCAGCGAGCCCAGCTTGGACTCTTCCTTGGTCTTGAAAGACATCGGCTCGTCCAGCACTTCGCCGTCGCGGTTGCCAAGGATGTTGGTGGAGAACCAGCCCGAGACGCCCAGATAGCGCGCCTTGAAGGCAGGCGCAAGAACAGTCTTCATGAACGTCTGACCGGTCTTGAAATCTTTGCCGCAAACCGGCGCCGCATTCAGCTTTGAGAGCTCGATCAGGGCCTTGGTATCGACCGTCAAATTCGGTGCGCCATTGGCGAATGGCACGCCTTCTTTGAGCGCCGCATAAGCATAAATCTGCGAAGGCGCGATCCCCGGATCATCGTTCTCCAGACCCTTTTCAAACGCCGCAATCGACTCGTGAACCGCCGAGGGCTCAAGGAAAATCTCTGTAGATCCGCACCAGATCATCACAACGCGGTCTACTGACTTCCTAAAGTTCTGGATGTCTGCCATCACCTGCTGGGCAAGGTCCATCTTGTTCTTGCCCTTCTTCACATGGGTGCCATGCAGGCGCTTTACGTAGTGCTGGTCGAACACGGCCGGCAACGGCTTGATGGTCTCGAGGTAGGGCTTCAGCTGGGCCAGTACTTCCTTATCGAGCACCTCGGCATGCGCAGCGGCTTCGTAGACGTTGTCTTCAAAGATATCCCAACCGGTAAACACAAGATCGTTAAGGTCGGCCAGCGGCACAAAATCCTTTACCAAAGGCGTGTTATTGTCGGTGCGCTTACCCAGGCGAATGGTTCCCATTTGCGTAAGCGAACCAATGGGCTTGGCAAGCCCCTTGCGAATGGCCTCGACTCCCGCAATCATGGTGGTCGCCACCGCGCCCAATCCAACCACCATTATTCCCAGTTTTCCAGTGGCAGGTGCAATCTGCTGAGCGGCGTTCTTCTGTCCGCTTTGCTTCTCGTTCGACATTGTTTATAACCTTCCTTTGCTCCACCGACGCCATTGCGCCGGTCCGGATTTAACATCCGCCTGAAACATCCAGCGCGGAACTGCGTACGTGTTTAAAGCCTTTGGCCGTGCCTGCAGGCTTCAGGTTTGGCTCGTGCTCTTTCTGCGATTCAAATGCGACCACACAAACCATACAATACCTGCCACAAGCACAACCTCTACGCCTAGGTGAAATCTGTGAAACCATTCATGAAATCTGGGATCGGTCTCCCATCGCTCGCCTAACTTAAGTCCCACGTAGGCCAGCGCAAAACACCACGGCCAAGAACCCACAAAAGTATAAATGTGGAAGCGCGTCTGCGACATCCTGGCAATGCCTGCCGGGAATGCAATGAACGTGCGCACAACCGGAAGCAGGCGGGCCACCAAGACTGTGATAGATCCATATTTGTCAAAGAAGTAGGTCATCCGGTCCAGATCGTGATGGCTCATGAGAACCCAGCGGCCATAGCGCTCCACCATAGGACGGCCGCCCTTTGCCCCAATCCAGTAGGCAACCACGGAGCCGACATTGCACCCGACGGCCCCTGCCGTCGCCGCCAGATAGAGATTCATATGCCCGAGATAAACCAAGTAGCCGGCAAACGGCATGATGATCTCAGATGGCAGCGGAATGCAGGCCGATTCAATTCCCATGAGTGCCACCAGGCCGGAATAACCCCCGATATCAATGACACGTGTAATGAATTGAACCAAAACCTCGATAATCTTTTCGCTCATGAACCTTATCAGTATAAAGGGCGGAACTGAGCCTTAATCCGCATTCCGAAGGGTGGGACCGGATTTATCAATGAATGGTTTCCAGGCCCGCGAAATGGATATAAGAGGCTGATCTGGCGTGCTGCCAAACCCGCTTTGTTACGATGGCTTAAGATTCATTCGAGGTGCTTCCGTTGTCTGACTCCCCAACAGCTTTTCCGCCTGTCCCGCTCACACTTGAAGGTTCCAGCCTCCTGCACCAGTTCTTCCGTTTCGATTGGGCAAAGTGGCGCAAAACAGCGCCCGCCGGCCGCGACCGCATCGCCTATGAGGCGCTTGGCTGCCTGCAGCAGCTTGAACGAGCCAACGCCGACTCGCCGGTGCGCACGGCTCTGTTTTCCGAGCTGGGCCACAAGGGCGACCTGATCCTGGTCCACTTCCGGGACTCGTTCGAAACGCTGAACCAGGTTGAGCTCGACCTGGCGCAGATGGAGCTCTACGACTACCTCGACCTGCGCCACTCGTATGTTTCGGTGGTGGAGTTGGGCTTGTACGAGTCCACCCGCAAAACCTACGAGGCCGCGGAGGCCAAGGGCCTGGCGCAGCACAGCCCGGAGTGGAATGCAGAAATTGCCGCCTCGCTTGAGCGGGGCGCAGCCGCCATGGCTCCACGCCTGCTCCCGGCTATGCCTGAGTCGAAGTACATGTGCTTTTACCCCATGGACCGTAAACGCGGCGAGCAGGCGAACTGGTACACGGTTCCCTTTGCCGAGCGCCAGCGCATGATGCACGAGCACGGCATGATCGGTCGCCGCTACGGTGACCGGGTAAAGCAGATCATCTCCGGCTCCATCGGCATGGACGACTGGGAGTGGGGCGTGGACCTGTTTGCAGAAGATCCAGTCGTATTCAAGAAGCTGATCTACGAGATGCGCTTCGATGAAGTGAGCGCCGTGTATGCCCTGTTCGGGCAATTCTTCCTGGGTGTCAGGATGCCAATGGAGAACCTGCAGAATTGGCTAAGCGGGAAGCTGTAGCGAATTACTTCAGTCATATCGCCCCACCGGAATTCACCTGAACAGTTGCCGCTAATTCGGCAGTGCGTTTGTTGTAACTTAATCCAACGGTGGCTTGCTCGCAGCCTGAATTTCAACCACCGGAATCAGGCTTTCTCCTGATTTCAGCGCCAGCCCAAGCTGCTCGGGAAGCGCAGTAAACAGCCCGGGAAGGGATGCATCACTGGGAATGCCACCGCCAAAATCCTCAGCCCAATTCAAAGTGAAATCGAATTCCCCGCCCAATCCGGTCCGGTTCAACACCACCCTATCACCAGTGTCAGGCAGCGAGGTCAGGTAATCGGCAAACGAATCCATTGAGATGGCCTTCGCTATAAGGTGGCCGTTGTGTGTATTTGTGCTATGGTTTCTATTCTTCGCGTCAATCGCATCCTTCGCCGTCGAGCTTTCCGTAAGCCTCGGACCCGATTTTCGTACTACCAGCAAATACACAGGCAGTGTCTGCTTACCCTCCTCCACCTTCAATTGAAACCGCTCTGCCAGGAATGCCTGAAGCATGAGCTGAATCTGGTGGTTGTGCTCTTCATACGTCATACCCCGGAATCTCTCTACATCAGTATCGTCAATTTTTGCAGATACATCGAAGTGAACTTTATCGAGCCAATCTGGACCGCCAAGAACCTGCGTATCGGACTTGAGGTTATAAGCAGCACGGATTAATCGACGAAGCGTGTAATTGGAAATTGCTATTCTGTCTGATCTTCCGTTCCAACTAGTCCCTCGGTTGTCGGGTGCGCTCAGCTTGAGCGCTGCCACCTCAAACTGATTTGGCCGGCTTGCCAGAGATTCAGGTTGCTGAGCGCCAATGCTTGCAGTGCATAGGCTCCCGAACAACAACATTGCTATTGGCCAAGATGTATGCTTCATTGCGCCAGTATAAGATTGCAATGGTGACATTCGAGTTGGGAAATGCATCAGATCATTATTTGACATGGATCGGCAGGACTCCATTTCATGACGAAGTTGAAGAGAAGCTCAGCAAAAGCACGTATCAAGGTGAAGACTTCGGTGTCCAGAACTCGCGAGGCATTACTACCTGCATCCAAAAAGACGGCGGCACTGCGTAGTCCGCTCGCCCCCGACCGTGTCGCCGCCATCCTGAAGACGCTGGACGAGGCCTATCCCGAGGCGGTTTGCGCGCTGACGCATCGCTCGGCGTGGGAACTGCTGGTGGCGACGATCCTCTCCGCTCAGTGCACAGACGTGCGCGTGAACATGGTGACGCCCGAGCTGTTTCGGCGCTTCCCTTCGCCGGAGGCGATGGCCAAAGCTACACTGCCGGAACTCGAAGGCCTGATCCGTACTTCCGGATTTTTCCGCAACAAGGCAAAGTCCATCCAGGGCGCGGCGCGCAAGATCATCTCAGACTTTGGCGGCAAGGTTCCTCAGACACTGGCAGAGCTGATAACCGTTCCCGGTGCTGCGCGCAAGACCGCCAACGTTGTGCTTGGCGTCTGTTTTGGCAAGGCCGAGGGCGTTGTCGTGGACACGCATGTCTTCCGCATTTCGCGGCGTCTGCAACTTGCCAAAGGCGAGACCCCGCAGGCCGTTGAGCAGGAATTGATGAAGGTGCTCCCGCAGGATCGCTGGATCAGCTATTCGCACCAGATCATTCATCACGGGCGGCAGGTTTGCATCGCTCGTAATCCCAAATGCAAAAACTGCAGCCTTGAGACGCTCTGCAACTCCAAAGACAAGACCTGAACCAGTTGATCAGCTTTGGGGAATGTCGGCATGGGGTATGTACGATTGCACTGCCTGGTGGATGCCTTCTGCGTACGGCGTGCCCGCAAAGCCGAACTCCTTCGCGAACTTTGTTGAGTCGAACAGGTACGGACTATCGCTCTGGTAGAGCATCTCGTACGATTCGCGAACATTCGAATCAATCAAGCCAACGATCCTGATCATTGACCTGCTCAGAACTCGGAACTTGGGCGCAACATTAAATTCCTTTGCCGCCATCGCGATGAATTCCCTTCCAGTCGGCGGCGAGGGAGCGGTGGGCAAATGCCAGACCTGGTTCCACGCCGATTCCTTTTCGGCCAGCGCAACTACACCACGCACAGCATCGGGAATGTACGTGAATGAGTGCCGCACATCGGCGTTGACAAGCCACGAGGCTTTGGCGCCCTTTGCGAATGCCTCAAAGACCAGGATGTTCGGCACGCCATGGGGCGTAGAAGGCCCGTAGAAATCCGCCGATCGCGCAATCAACGCCGTCACTGCTCCGGCTTTAACCTGGTTCATCAGATTCGTTGCGATCTGGGCTCGAACTTCGCCCTTCTTCGAGCAGGGCGCATACGGCGTCGCCTCAGTCATTACGCCTGAAACCTTGCCATACATATACACGTTGTCGAAGAACACGAGCTTCGCGTTTGCTCTTTTGCATGCTTCGATCACGTTGTCCATAATGAGCGGCCATATCTGCCGCCAAACTGCGGTCTCATATTTGAGACCTGCGATCAGATAGACCGCGCTGGAGCCTGCAACGGCGTTGATGGTGGCTTCAGTGTCAGTGAGATCGGCGGAGAAAACTTCACCGCCCTCCATCGGCTTTGGCTTGCGCCCTACGAGCCGAAACGGAATCTGTCTGGCCGCGAATTGCTTCGCAAGACCGTTCCCAATGGGTCCGCCGGCACCGAGGATCGTATGCATCATGATTTTCTCCTGGGCTCTGCAATTGGGCTTTGTGTTGGATATTAGACAATGCCGGAGCCGGGCTGCCGCACCAGCGACAGAAACTCCGACCGTGTCTCCTTCTGACGGAAACATCCTACCATGGCAGAGGTAACCGTGGACGAATGCTGCTTTTCAATTCCGCGCATCATCATGCACAGGTGTCGCGCCTCGATCACGACACCAACCCCTTGCGGCGCGATTGCGTCCTGAATAGCGTCGGCAATCTGCCGCGTAAGCCGTTCCTGCACCTGCAGGCGGCGTGCAAACACCTCCACCAGCCGCGGAATCTTGCTCAGGCCAATTACCTTTCCATTGGGGATATATGCCACGTGTACCTTGCCGAAGAATGGCAGCATGTGGTGCTCGCACAACGAGAACATTTCGATGTCCTTTACGATCACCATCTCGTCGTAGTCCACGTTGAACAACGCGCCGCGCAAAATCTTGCTCGCATCCTGTTCGTAGCCTTTGGTCAGAAAAGCAAGCGACTTCTCAACGCGCGACGGCGTCATGACAAGCCCATCGCGATTGGGGTCTTCGCCAAGACGGCTCAGAATCTCGCGGTACATCTCCTGGGTTGTGAATCCGCCCAGTCCGTCGCGAACTTCCGTTGCCTTCTGAACCGGCTTTGTCACTGCAATCGGCTGCGCCATTCTACTTTCCTCCTGCCCTGGGGAATGCGGGCATCTTTCTCAATGTCAATCGCCAATCTGCAGCGGAACTGCATCACGCAGTCTCTATCAAACAGTCTTCTTATTGACCGGCTCAAAATCTTCGCTTCCAAGACACTGGAAGAAGTTGTTTTCGGTTTCTTCCACTCGCACATGCGCAAGCTCCATGGCCGGGAGCGCGCCTTTGAGAATTTGAAAGACCGTCCTACATAGATTCTCCGTGGTCGGCACCAGATTCTCAAAGAAGGTGTCCATATTCAGGTTCATGTGATCGAAGCGGTCAATCACTTTTCTTTGCACGATTTCATCGAGTTCGGCCAGGTTAATCACCATACCGGTCTCAGGGTCCACGGGGCCGCCAATCAGGACTTCTATCGTGTAGTTGTGCCCGTGGCCGTACTCGTTATTGCATTTCCCGTACGCCGTTCGGTTCTGCTCCGCGTCAAGGGCGTCCGTATGCAGGCGATGGCTTGCACTCAACAGATAACGTCGCCCGAAATAGGCTTTGGGGCTCACACTTCCCCCATGTATTCGGCAAAAATCTCCGGCGTCTCATACACGCGAACACACGAGAGCCTTGCTCCGCCTGCGGCAAGGATCGGGGGCTCTAGCCTGTTCCATGCTGCGATGGCGATGTTCTCTGACGTAGGAATCATGCCGGTATCGCGAAATTCCGCCACTTCAAAATTCAGATGTCGATGATCGAATGCGGACAGAAAATTCTTCTCCATCACGTCTTTTAGCCACTTCAGATCGACAACAAAACCCGTCACCTGGTCCGGCTCGCCGGCCACCGTCACCTCAAGAGTATAGTTATGCCCATGTCCGTTCCGATTGGAACACCGCCCAAACACCTGCTCGTTCTTCTCTGGCGTCCAGTCAGGACGCCAGTAGAAATGTGAAGCGGAGAAAGTGGCCCGCCGCGTTAGGAAGATCATCGAATCCCCTTGAATTTGAGATGCCGCAAAGCGCAGCTTCGCTTCATCTTTAACACTAGACCTTATAGCTTCTTCCCTTCCAGCTTACCTGCTTCAATATCCGATGCTGGAACCAACTGCGGTAAAGCAGAACAACAAGCAACGGCAGGCCAAACGGCGCAAGGATGCAGTCCACGATCGGAAAATGCGACTTTGCTACGCGGGCATAGAAGCGGAAGATCGTACGAAGCCACAGTAGTGCAAAGAGCCATCCCGCACCGAGCCACGCTAGCGAATTCACGTCAAGCCGCGCGCTCCACAGCTTAATCATCAGAATTGGAAGAATCACGAGCAGTGCAAGATCGAGCGCACGCCACATGGCCGTAGCCAGCGTGTTGTGAAATAGCAGCGCGAGATTCTTTGTCCAGCCTTCAACCATTGCCGCGGTGGTTCGGTACATGCGCGTGGCAACGGCATCGTCTGCATAGCGGAACCGCAAGCCCACTTTGCGCCGTTTGGCTAGATACGCCAGTTCCACGTCTTCCAGAACCTCTTCGGCAACACTGGCGTGCCCGCCGATGCGCCGGTACGCTTCACGCTCGACGAGCAAAAACTGCCCGTTGGCCGCCGCGATCCGGTTGTTGGGATCTGAAACCTTGGCTGGCGGATAAGCCAGCGCCAGTTCAGCAAACACCAGCGGCATGAGCGAGCGCTGCGCCAGCCCATGCACGATCTGCCGCGGCGAATAGCTGAGCATGCCTACCTTGTACCGCTGAGCCTCGTGAATGGCACGGTGCAGATCGCCGGGCTCGTGGACGGTATCGGCGTCGGTGAACAACAGCCGGCGGCCCCGGGCATGCTTTGCCGCGGTCCAGATGGCATTCGCCTTGCCCGTCCAGCCGGGTTCGAGTTTGTCGGCCTCCATCACGGTCACGCCCGCAAAGCCACGCGCAACCTCCGCCGTTTTGTCGGTGGAGTGGTCATCCACAACGATCAGTTCCCAATCGCGGCCCAGTTCAAAGACCTCTTCCGACTGGCTGATTAGCGATAGCAGGCAGTAGGCGATTGAATCTTCCTCGTTCCGCGCAGGAATAATGACCGTGAGTTCGATTAACTCTGCTGGCTCGGGCTGCGCAAACACCGTGCCCACAAGCGTTTTTCCGGCGTATTCGCGCCAATCTCGGAGCCCTCCCTCCCCTGTCGGCTCATCGGACAGGCCCAGAACCGGTTTCCATCCGGCCTGCCGCTCTGGCTGATCCAGCTCTCGTTGATCGTTCGCCATCCCCCGGCACCTTTCGCAAATGACCTGTCGATCCGTATTATATTTATGTGCTGTTTCGTCGATTTCTAGCTTATACGGTTCTTATCTCGCTCGCGCTTGTTACTGCCTGCAACCGGGGCGCTCATCCGGCGCAAACTGGAAAGCTTGCTCCCGATTTCACGGTTTCCGACGGAACGACCACGGTGCAGCTCTCCAAGTACCGCGGCAAGGTGGTTCTACTCAACTTCTGGGCCACTTGGTGTACGCCGTGCATTATCGAATTGCCGTCACTTATCCGGCTGCACCACGATCAGCCCGATCTGGTGATCCTGGGCGTAAGCATCGATGAGGATAATGACGCCTATAAAAGCTTCATTGCTCGCCGGCACATAGACTTCACCACTGTCCGTGACCCTTCACAATCGGCCGCAAACTTGTTCCACACCGACATGTGGCCGGAAACGTACATCATCGACCGTACCGGCCATATCCGCAGTAAATACGTGGGCGCAACCGATTGGTCCGATCCGGAGATCCGCGCGTTTCTCAAGTCGCTTTGAGGTTGCCCGGACTGCTTCGGCGATCTTGGTATCATTACGCTATGACCACGGTTGAAATCCTCTTCCGATTTACTGCGCCACCCGATGAGTCCGTGGCCTTTGCCCTAGCGGGAACACGCGACGTGTACGGCATTCGGCGGGTCACCCTCGATTCGCAGGCACAGACGGTCCGCGTAGAGTTCGATGCCACACGCCTGAACGCTGCAACCGTTACCAAGCTGATACGGATGACCGGGCTGGATATTGCTGAGGAATTGCCTTTGCTTCCGCCCGCCACGGAGCCCGAACCGGCTCCAGCGGCCTGAGGCACGCCCGGTATTCAGCTTCCTGTGAATTGCGCCTCCGCACGGACCCTGATAATCTAATTGAGGTTCTGCAAGGAACCGGCCCTCATGTGCGCCCGTAGCTCAGCTGGATAGAGCGACTGACTACGAATCAGTAGGTCGGGAGTTCGAATCTCTCCGGGCGCACCATTCAATCAAAATCATCAAAATAGGATCTAAAGGATATCTGAGGAGTTCCTTCCGGGACGTCTTTTCTCTGTTCCCAATCACCTCGACCATCGGCAGGAAAATCCAGATCGTTAGTGTTCGAACCCGGCGTCGATGTACCCACCTTCCCCAGCAGACCTTTGCTGAGACTTTCCCCGCACAACTCCTTCCACCTGTTCCAGGCATCCGCATCCAGTACTGTTGTCAACTCGAACAGTCCACGCAGACGGAGAGAGTAAATGCCACTATGGGGATGGCTCGCCCCTCCGCCCGACGGCTTATTCACGTGGGCACGGCCCGGTTTCCAATTCTGGCCTGGTTGTTTTAAGATTCCCATTTTGATCCAGGGCACATGGCGCCCCCCACGTTTAGGTCTTTAACTTGAGACATCCGGAATTAATCTGATTATGTTCCGGCGCGGAACTGTTCGCGGTCATCTTCATTAGTTAAGATGAAATGAGGCAGGGAAGCCGGCTCAAAGTGGACAGTCCCACGTTGTTAGAGTGCCCGAGTTTCTGAAAAGAGGGTTATGTCCAATTCGCACAAAGCCGGCCTTTCTGACAACTCAATTGCGGCAATGGCCTACTTTACGCCGATTCCAGCTATCTTCTTCCTCGCCATCAGACGCTACAACAAGAGGCCTTATGTGCGATTCCACTCATGGCAATCGGTTGTATTCGGCGCTTTTGTATTCCTCTTTCAATACGTAATGGGATTTGGCTTGGGCATAGCAACCCACTTTGGTTTTAGTCTCCAGTGGTTGCAATGGTTAGTTTATGCGATCTGGATCGCCGTATTTCTCACGTGGCTCTGGTGTGTGCTCGGTGCCTTGAACGGCAAGAACTGCAAACTGCCTGTAATCGGGACCTGGGCAGATGAACAGGCCTATCGGTGACCAGCGTCTGACTTACTCCGCCCTATAAACCGCACGGCTGTCAGCCATTGAGTTCGCAGACTAGCAAAAGAGGCCCGGGACCGGGCCTCTTTTTATGCTGTTCAGAATCCTATGGGGAGTGTTCGGGGAACCTTTATTGCGCGATGCCGGCAGCTTTGCACTCGCTGTTGCGGATGCCTGACCACGCCTGGTAATTTGTCTGATCTTTGGTTTGAATGTAAGCTGAGGCCACAAAGCCGGCCTGGACGCATCGGTCAGTCGGCGAACCGGCCTTTACCGCCGCGTTGTACTGCTGAACCTGGTCGCTAATCGCTCTGTTGACAATCGGCGAAGGCGTGTTCCCTGCTGCATTTGAGAGATATAGGAAGCTGACGGTCGAGTATCCAAACAGCAAAACGCTCATAACCAGAACGAGGTTTCGGTACTTCATATTTACCCTTTCGAGAATGGCGGCAAGCGGTGCCCGGCCGTCACCAGAAGGTAACCAATCTCATGCACGAGAGTTGTACCTTGTGGAGTCACAGTAGGCAATGCGGGAGAGAGCCACAATCCCACCTCGGTGTGATTACCAGGTCGAGGTAGCGAACTACCGATGGTATCTCCAAAAGCAAAGGAGCGAAGTGCTTGGCACCTCGCTCCCTGTAAATCCTACTAGACTATGAGTTTAGTAGAGCCTGAAGTTAACCTCGATATTTACGACGACGGGCACTGGAGTCTTGCCGTCGCGCATGGCGGGCTTGAATTTGTATTTGCGAACCGCCTCCATCGCCTTCTCGTCGAGGCCCATGCCGAGGGCGCGAACGATATGCACGTTCTGCGGATTACCTTGCGCATCGACGATCAGACCTACGAGGCAGACACCTTGATACTTTGCGCGGCGAGCCTCGTCAGAGAACTCCGCTTCCGGCTGAAAGATCGGTACCGGTGCCGATACGCGGCCGCCAACCTGCGCAATGCCGCCGCCGGTATTCCACCCGGAGCCCGGACCGTATCCGATGCCGTTGCCGGAACCCAAGCCGCCACCGCTTCCTGATCCCATACCGCCACCGGAGCCAGTGCCGTTTGAGAGCACAACGTTAGGTCCAGACTTCATGCCCAGATTCACCAGTTCGGGGTTGTCAGGCAGCTTAATGTCATTCTGAACCGCGATGGCCGAAGGCATCGCAATTTTCGGCTTATCGAAGGTCTGTACCTGAGGAGGCACTACAGGATCCTTCTCAATTTTGGGCAATTTGCCTTTGCTGGCTTCGATGACGCTATGGTCGCCGCCGCCGCCGCCACCGCCAGCCTTGTTGAGGGACTTAGGTGCGTTGTAGTCGCCCACGTCAATGCTGGTCATCGAAGTAGGAGCGGTAACGGTCTCAACAATCTTTTTTCCGACAAAGAAAAGCAGAACCAGCAGGATGCTCAGATTGACCGTTGTAGATATGCCGATGGCCCAGGGATTAGCCTTCACCGCCATACGGTCCGGCACCGGAATCGGTGTGGAAGTCAACTCCAGCGGCGGCAACTTCGGTGGGAAGAATACGTCTTGGATACTCTCCCAGAGTTCGCGCCAGATGGGCTTTTCCTCATAGGTCTTGCCCATCAAGGCATTGACCAACTGGTCATCAGCCATGATGGCCGCCGCCTCGGTGTTCGAGTCAACCTGTGTGAATAAATCGTCTGCCATGGTCGGTTCTGGCTCTCGGGCTGTCAGCTGTCCAACTTCTCGTATGCTGGAAACGGTTCCTGCGTCGGCGCCTACTGAAACATTATGCTTGAGCGCACCTTCCCTTGTCTCGGCCTGTTGTTGGCCTCCCGTCACTGGATTGTAACTTCCTGTCGTCTGAGGGTCGTCATCCAGTGAATCATAATCGGGCCGGTTGAGCGCTCCCATATTCAATAGACGCGAATATCGTCCGGTTCGTTACCTAAATTTCCGGTGTCACTCCGTTTACACTGGTTATTGAACAAGTTTGTACTATTCCACGGAGAAAAGATGCCCCCTGCGCCGGAGTTAAAGGCGACCCTTACCCTGCCACTGACTGGCTTTCCGATGAAGGCCAATTTGCCCCAGAACGAACCCTCTCGACTGGCCAAATGGGCCTCGCTTCGCCTGTATGAAGAGCTGAGGAAAAGCGGCAAAGGCCGCCCGGTTTACCTGCTTCACGATGGACCTCCGTATGCCAACGGTCCGATTCACCTGGGCCACGCCCTGAATAAAGGACTTAAGGATTTTGTTGTCAAATCCAAGACTATGGCCGGGTTTGATGCCCCCTACGTGCCGGGCTTTGACTGCCACGGCCTGCCGATTGAGATCAAGGTCGACGAAAAGTTAGGCCGCAAGAAGCATGAGATGCCGGTACCGGCGGTTCTGGATGCCTGCCGCGAGTACGCCCAGAAATACGTAGATCTGCAAAGATCGCAGTTTCAGCGCATTGGCTGCCTGGGCCGCTGGGACAATCCTTATAGGACCATGTCCCGTGACTACGAAGCGCGCACACTGGAGGCCTTCTACGGCTTCCTAGAAAAGGGCTTCGTCTATCGCGGGCTGAAGCCGGTCTATTGGTGCATCCACGACCAGACCGCGCTGGCTGAAGCCGAAGTGGAGTATGCCAACCACACCAGCCCCTCGGTCTACGTGCGGTACAAGCTCACCTCCGATCCGGCGGCGATCGATTCGATGCTGGCCGGCCGCGATGTTTCCACCATCATCTGGACCACAACTCCCTGGACGCTTCCTGCGTCGCTGGCTGTGGCATTCCACCCCGACTTTGAATATGTGGCGCTGGCGGCCAGTGAAAACAAGGGAGCACCGGTTTACATAGTCGCGGCCGAACTGGCCAAACAGGTTGCAGAGGCATGCAAACTTGGCGCAACCACTGAGGTCGCGCGATTCAAAGGTGCGAAACTTGATCGCGTTACATTCCAGCATCCATTCCTTGAGCGCAGCATTCTTGGCGTGCTGGCTACTTACGTCACGTCCGATACCGGCACGGGAGCCGTGCACACTGCGCCGTCGCATGGCGCAGACGACTTCTATACCGGACAGCGTTATGGCCTCGACCTGACCTGCCGCGTAGATGGCGCCGGACGAATCCACTACGACCCATCAGTTTGGCCGCTTGCTACACCGCCCGCCTTTGACGGCATGAAGGTCTTCGCGGCTAATCCGGTGATTGTGGCCATGCTTGAGGAGCGTGGGGTCCTGCTCGCAGGTGCGCCGCTGGAGCACTCCTATCCGCATTGCTGGCGCTGCCATCATCCGGTCATCTTCCGTGCAACGGAACAGTGGTTTATCGGCCTGGATACACCAATCACAGACTCGAACGGCAATGAGAAGACCTTCCGCCAGCTTTCAATCGAAGAGATCGACAAGGTTGTGTGGGATCCGGCCTGGGGCAAGGAGCGCATCACCAACATGATTGCGACGCGCCCTGACTGGTGCATCAGCCGCCAGCGCATCTGGGGCGTGCCCATCGCGGTCTTCCTGTGTCAGGACTGCAACAAGCCGATCATCGATTCGGCCCTCAATCGCAAAGTGATCGAGTTGTTTGAGAATGACGGCGCTGAAGCCTGGCACTCGTCTGCCGCCGATGCGCTGCGTCCTGTCGCCGTGTGTGAACATTGCGGGGGTAAGGAGTTCCGCAAAGAGACAGACATTCTCGACGTGTGGTTCGACTCGGGAGTGAGCTGGCATGCCGTCTGCGAGTCTGATGGAGAATTGAACGCGGCCTACAAGTCATTCCAGGACGGCGCAGGCACCGAGTGCCTGTACCTTGAAGGTGGCGATCAGCATCGCGGTTGGTTCCACTCTTCCCTGCTGACTTCAGTTGCACTGCGCGGACGCGCTCCTTACTCGCATGTTGCCACCGCCGGCTGGACGCTCGATGAGCTGGGTCGGGCGATGTCGAAGTCGCTGGGTAACGGCGTCGATCCCGTCGATATCGCGAACCGCATGGGCGGAGAGATCGTTCGGCTGTGGGTTGCTTCCGTTGACTTCCGCGAAGACATGGCGGCCAGCGAAAACCTGATGCAGCGCTGTGCTGACCTGTATCGCAAGCTGCGCAACACATTCAGATTCCTGCTGGGCAATTTGAACAGCTTCACGCCTGCGACGGACAGGGTGTCTGAGGCCGATCTGCTTCCGCTCGACCGCTACATGCTGGCCCGTACCCGCGATCTGACTGAAAAAGTTCTTGTCTGGTATGAGGAGTTCGAGTTCCACCGCGTCTATCAAGCGGTGAATGAGTTTGCCATTGTTGATCTAAGTTCGTTCTACCTGGACGTTCTCAAAGACCGCATGTACACCTTCGCACCAACGAGTCTTGCGCGCCGCTCCGCGCAGACGGTTTTTTGGCATATCGCTGAAGCACTGGTGCGTCTTGTTGCGCCGATAATGAGCTTTACCACCGATGAAATTTGGGAGTATCTCCCGGTTGTTGAAGGACGGGAAGCGAGCGTGCACCTGGCACTCTTTCCAAAGCCCGAGGATATCTTTTCTGAAAATCCCGCAAACGTTCTGAGTGAGTGGAAGCAGCTCTTCCAGGTTCGAGACGAGGCTCTGCGCGTGCTTGAAGAAGAACGCCAGGCAAAGCGCATTGGCAAAGGGCTTGAGGCCGAGCTTGAGATTGCGGCGACGGGCGACCTGCTTGCGCTGCTCAAGCGCTACGCGGCGGGCCTTAAGGAAGTGATCAACGTGTCAGCCGTCAAGGTGTATGAAGGCCCGGCGCTCGCGGTCAAGGCGCTGCCAGCCGGCGGCAGCAAGTGTGCACGTTGCTGGAATTACATGCCTGAGGTCAGCGATTACGGCATCTGGCGCGATGTGTGCACCCGCTGCCAATCCGCGTTGAAAGAGATGGGCATTGATCCGCCGGAGCCAGGGGAGACAGCCGCGTGAGCTTCAAGCTGCCTTGCCGTTTGCCCTGGCTTCTCGCCATCTCCGCATTTCTTCTGCTTGCCGACCGGCTGACAAAGATCTGGGTCGGCAAGCATATTCCCTTTGGCGATGCCATACCGATAATTCCCCGTTTTTTGCGCATCTCGCACTGGACGAATGAGGGCGCGGCGTTCTCGCTCTTTGCCGACTCCGCTTCGCCCAATACAGTTCGGTGGGCGCTGATCTCGTTTTCACTGGTGGCAGCGCTGGTTGTCCTGATCGCGATGATTCGCATGGGCAACCGGATGAACCTCACCACCATCGCCCTTGCGCTCATTCTTGCCGGTGCACTGGGAAACGTCCACGACCGCGTCGTCTATGGTTCGGTCATCGACTTTATTGAAGTACACATCTTCAGCTATCACTGGCCCGACTTCAACGTGGCGGATTCCTGCATCGTAGTCGGGGCCTGCATGTTGATGCTCGATTCACTCCTGCCGAAGAAGCACGCGGAATAGCCGTTTGCTCGGATTTACTGCCCGTTAAGATATTTAATTCAAGACACGTACTTTTCACCGCACTTTTGCATGGCTGACAGCTATAATCGCCGAGGTCATACCACCGGCTTTTGGAGGCATTCGAAATGGGTTCGCAATACTCCGGCGGGCAAGCTGCCTCGATCGATTCCACCCAACCATCCAAAATGACGCACCAGCGCTGGGTGATCTGCGGCCTGCTGTTCCTGGCCACCGTAATTGCCTATGTGGACCGCGGTGTCATTGCTTACCTCAAAACATTTCTCCAGGGCGTTATCCCGGGACTGACCGACTTCAATTACGGAATCATTACTGCTGCTTTTCAGCTTGCTTATGCCATCGGCATGGTGGTAGCAGGTGGCCTGACCGACAAGCTGGGCACGCGCAAAGCTTTTGCGATCGCCATCGGCATGTGGAGCATCGCGGCCATGCTGCCAGGCGCGGCGTTCTCGGTGGCCACCTTCGCAATAGCTATGTTCTTGCTGGGAATTGGCGAATCGGCAAACTTCCCTGCCTGCATCAAGACGGTGGCCGAGTGGTTTCCGAAAAAAGAGCGCGCAACGGCGACAGGAATCTTTAACTCCGGCGCCAACGTGGGCAACATCGTGGTTCCGCTGATTGTGCCCACGCTGGTTGCGCTGGTTACCTGGCGCGGCGCGTTCGTGGTTGCTGGATCGTTCGGCATCTTGTGGATGGTGTTGTGGCTCGCCATCTATCGCAAGCCCGAGGAACACAAAAGAGTCTCCCCTGCCGAACTGGCGCTCATCCTGAGCGATCCGGGAGAGAAAACCGAAAGGGTCCCGTGGAGTCATGTGCTGCCGCACAAAGAGGCGTGGGCCTTCGCACTTGGTAAGTTTTTGACCGATCCTATCTGGTGGTTCTATCTCTTCTGGATTCCGGGTTACCTGCAGACGACTTTTCATCTGAATCTTGAGCAGAGCCGGACACCGGTGATGCTGGCCTATGCCATTTCAATTGTCGGCAGTGTGGGTGGCGGGTATCTTTCCTCGACGATGATCGCCCACGGTATCTCTTCAAACATTGCCCGCAAGTCCACCATGGCGATCTGCGCGGCATGCATTGCGCCCATCTTCCTTACTCCGTTCATACATCAGCTATGGGTTGTTGTGGCGCTGCTGGGACTGGCAACTGCTGGACATCAGGGATGGTCGGCGACGATCTTCACTCTGCCGTCTGACATGTTTCCAAAGTCCGCTGTGGCATCTGTAACTGGAATCGGCGGCATGGCCGGAGGCATCGGCGGAGTTCTGTTGCAGCTTGGCGCGGGAACCATACTCACGCTCACGCATAGCTACGTGTCGCTGTTTGCAATGGCCTGCCTTGCCTATCCGATCGCTCTGGTCGCGATTCACTTGATCACGCCAAAGCTGGAGCCTGCGCGGATGCACTAATTCGTTTACAAAAATGTGCCGAGTTACCTGAATTTGTGACGGGCCGCTACCTTCCTTGGGACGGAGCGGCCTTTCTGCATGGCCGGCAACTTGCTGAGCGCCAGTGTGGACGGCTCTGCTGTGAAAGAATCGACAACGGTAGCCCTAAGGGAGTTAGTCGGGGCGACCGCATTGCGAAGCAACAATTAGATGCAATTCACCTTTTGCTTCGCTACATCAAGGAGCCCGATGAGCATTTCCATTCCGTCTGGCGCTGTCAGACGATCTAAATTAGCAATCTTTCTTCTATTTCTTCTCGCTTCAATCTCTTCAGCATGGGCCCAGCGGCTGCCGGAAACTGTGCTTCCAACTCACTATGCACTCACGCTGACTCCTGACTTGAAGGCCGCAACTTTTACCGGCTCTGAGACCATTGACGTCACGGTGAAGGAGCCTGTTAGGTCCATCACGCTGAATGCCGCCGAAATCACTTTTCAAACGGTCCAGATATCTGCGGACGGAAGCCGGCAAACCGCAACCGTGAGCATGGATACAGAGAAGCAACAAGCTACCTTCACGTTCGCCAATGCGCTCCCTGCCGGGAAAGCAACATTGAGCATCAACTACACCGGCATTCTGAACGGAGAGCTGCGCGGATTCTATCTTTCTAAAACTGCAAAGCGCAATTACGCGGTAACACAGTTTGAGCCCACTGATGCCCGCCGCGCATTTCCATCATTCGACGAACCCGCGATGAAGGCAACCTTCGACATATCGCTCATGATTGATGATGGCGACACGGGAATCTCGAACGGGGGGATCGTGTCCGATACTCCCGGACCGGAGGCTGGAAAGCATACTCTCAAATTCCAGACCACGCCGCGCATGTCCACCTATCTGGTCGCATTCCTCGTCGGCGACTTTCAGTGTTCGTCTGGGCAGCAGGACGGCGTGGCTCTTCGCGTCTGCTCCACGCCGGACAAAGTTGCACTCACGCCCTACGGGCTGAGTGTAGCGAAGTATGTATTGCATTACTACAACAACTACTTCAGCATTCCCTACCCTCTCAAGAAACTCGACCTGATTGCGCTGCCGGATTTTGAAGCCGGTGCAATGGAAAACTTCGGCGCCATCACCTACCGCGAAACTGAATTGCTGATCGATCCAAAAACCGCCACAGATGGCGCAATGGAAAACGTTGGCCTTGTGATTGCCCATGAAATGGCGCACCAGTGGTTCGGCGATCTGGTAACCATGCAATGGTGGAACAACATCTGGCTCAATGAAGGCTTCGCCACCTGGATGGAGAACAAGCCGATCGCTCAAATGCATCCCGAGTGGAACATCGATCAGCTTGTCGCAAACTCAAAGAACGGCACGCTCGATCTGGATGCGCAGCCCACAACACGCGCAATCCGCGCCAAGGCCGACACACCGGACCAGATCAACCAGATGTTCGACGGTATTGCATACGGCAAAGCAGGCGATGTGCTTCTGATGGTAGAAAATTATGTCGGCCCGAAAGTATTCCGCAAAGGCGTACATGAATATCTCGAGGCGCACCTGTATGGCAATGCCACTGCCGAGAATTTTTGGGGCACGCAAACATTGGTAAGCCACAAGCCCGTCGACAGGATCATGGATTCACTGGTGGCTCAGCCCGGAGTACCAGTTTTGACATTCGGCGAACCACACAATGGTCAGGCCTCTGTGGAACAACGCCGCTTCTTCCTGAGCGCCGGCATGAAACCTGACCCGAGTCAGAAATGGACTCTGCCTGTTTGTTTTAAAACCGACTCAGGTCAACCTGATTGCCGGCTGCTTACGCCCGAAACATCGACAATCACAATTCCGAACTCGAAGCTTTTCTTCGCAAACGCCGGCGGAATGGGTTATTACCGCACCGCATATCCGGCCGATGTCCGCGGCGCAATTGTAGCGAATATTGAAACGGCGCTTACACCAGCAGAGCGCATCAACTTCACCGGAGATCAGTGGGCGGAGATGCGGTCGGATAAATTGACCGTGGGTGATTACCTTGATTTGGCAGCAGCGCTCAAAGGCGATTCTAACGCGCAGGTATTCTCCGTAGCAGTCGGGGGAGTTGATGCAATCGTAGATCGAGTTGCGGTCACACCCGAACAGAAGGCCGCAATGGCCGCGTGGATTCGCCGTACATACTCGCCGGAGTTAAAGAAGCTTGGTCCCGCGTTGCCATCGGACACGCCCAATAGGGACCAACTTCGCACACTACTCTTTGAAGTACTGGGTGAATACGGTGAAGATCCTGAAGTATTGAGCCAGGCCAGGACAATTGCCGAAGATTATGTGGCAGATCCAGCCACCTCCGATCCCGCACTTGGCCAGGCCGCGCTCTACATCGCGGCTATGCACGGCGATGCAAAACTGTTCGACCAGTTGCAGCACGTCTACGAGACTTCGTCTGACCCGGTGATGCGCGAGACGGCGCTTCACTTACTTGGGATGTTTGAAGACCCCAAGCTGATTCGGCGGTCACTCGACTACGCCATCTCAGGCAAGGTTCGAAACCAGGATGTCGCTATTCAGCTTTCCATCTCTCTGGACATGCCGACGTCGCGTGACATCGCGTGGGACTACATCAAGTCGCATTGGGACAACGTAAAAACGCAGTTGACCACAGAATTGGGCAGCTACCTGGTGAGCGCCACCGCGAGCTTCTGCTCGGTTGAGAAACGTGACGACGTTCAGGATTTCTTTTCAACGCATAAAGTTGCGGCTACCAGCATGGCGCTGAATCACGCCGTCGAACGTATTAATGGTTGCATTGAGTTCCGCAACCTTCAGGAGCCAAATCTCAATCAATGGCTCGCCGCGCAACCGAATCCTTAGTCGATCCCCATCGTGTTTCTCGGTTAAAGAAAGACGTACTTGCCTGAACTGAGCTATCCTGATTGCGTTTGAGCTCGCCGAGGACAGATTGAGGTATCAAGATGGACGATTATGTTCTGGACCTGAATGGCGCGCCTGTTCATGTGAGTGCGCCTTCCGATGAGCCTTTGCTTCGGGTTTTGCGCGACCGGCTCAATCTGACCGGCACAAAGTACGGTTGTGGCGAAGGCCAATGCGGAGCATGCACAGTTCTACTGAACGGCGTGGCCACGCGCTCGTGCCTCACATCGATCTCGGCGGCTGCAAAAGCAAAGATTGTCACCATTGAGGGCTTGGAAAAGCAGCACGAGCTTACCGCAGTTCAACAGGCATTCCTCGATGAAGAGGCCTTCCAGTGCGGCTACTGCACTTCAGGCATGATCATGAGCGCCACGTCGCTGCTGAGCAAAACGCCCAACCCGACTGAAGAGCAGATCGTTGGAGCAATGAACGGCAACGTCTGCCGTTGCGGAACTTATCCCCGTATCGTCGACGCCATCAAGCGGGCGGCTCATGCCGCCGAAAAGGGGGCGCCATGAATCCCCGCACCATCCCCGAACTTGAAAACTTTCAGGAAGAGTTTTGGAACCACTCGCTGAAGCTCAAGGTGGACAGGCGCAATTTCCTCCGCCTGCTTGGCGGCGGCATGCTCATATGCCTTGCCTATCCGCGGCTACGCGCACAGGAGTCAGGGCGTTTCGGCGGTGGACATGAGCTTCCGAAGGACATTGCGGCATGGCTGCACATTGACGCCGACGGCAAAGTAAAGATCTTCACAGGCAAAGTTGAAGTGGGCCAGAACATCCGCACCTCCCTTGCCCAGCAGGTTGGCGAGGAACTTCACGTTCCGTTCGAGTCCATAACAATGGTCATGGGTGATACCGCGCTAACGCCATGGGATATGGGTACATTCGGCAGCCGCACCACGCCGACCATGGGACCTCAGCTCCGCACCATGGCTGCCGCGGCAAAGCAGATGCTCATTGAAATAGCCGCGGATCGCTGGCATGTGCCCGCCGAAGAATTGAAGGCCGTAAAGGGCAAGATTGTAGATAATCAAAACTCGCATGCCATTGCGTACGGTGAACTCACGCACGGCCAGAATCACGTGAAAGTGATCAGTGGCTCAGTCAAGCTGACTCCGGCAAGCGAATGGAAGATCGCCGGCACTGCTGAACCCAAGGTCGATGGCCGCAGATTCGTAACCGGCGAGCACAAGTTCCCTTCTGACGTGGTTCGGCCTGGAATGCTCTACGGCGCTGTCCTGCGCCCGGATGGATTTAATGCCACACTCGCATCGCTCGATTCGAGTGCGGCCGAAAAGTTGCCCAGCGTGACTGTGGTCCACGAAGGTGACTTCGTCGGCGCAGCAGCGGCCGACGATACGACCGTGCAAAAGGCTCTCGGCGCGTTGCAGGCCGGATGGGACATTCCACCGCAGATTTCGAACAGCGATCTGTTTGACTTTCTGAAGAAGAACGCCGTCTCCGACGACGCATCGACACAAAAAGGCGGTTCTGTGGAACAGGCTCTAGCGTCGGCTGACGTGAAGGTTGAGCACAACTACACGGTACAGTACATTGCTCATGCTCCTCTTGAACCGCGCGCTGCCGTAGCTGAATGGAACAACGGCAATCTGACGGTATGGACAGGAACGCAGCGGCCCTTTGCGGTCCGCGAAGAGCTTGCGCAGACATTTGATATCCCCGAGTCGAAGGTCCGCGTGATTCAGCCCGACATGGGAAGCGGATACGGCGGAAAGCACACTGGCGAAACGGCGATTGAAGCGGCCCGGTTGGCGAAGGCGGCGGGTAAACCGGTAAAGGTTGTGTGGACGCGCACTGAGGAGTTCACCTGGGCGTACTTCAGGCCGGCCGCACTGATTGAAGTGAAGGCTGGTGTCCGCAAGGATGGAACACTGGTCGCATGGGAGTTCCACAATTACAATTCCGGCTCGGCGGCCTTGGGCACACCCTATGAAGTGCCAAATCGGGTAGTGCAATATCATCCCGTTCGCTCGCCGCTTCGGCAGGGCTCTTACCGATCGCTCGCAGGTGTGGCAAACAACTTCGCCCGCGAGTCGCACATGGACGCAGTCGCTCATGCGGTGGACATCGATCCACTTGAACTCCGCTTGAAGAATTTGCAGGAACCTCGTCTTCGCGCGGTGCTTGAAGCGGTCGCAAAGAAGTGTGCCTGGAAGAATCTCAAGTCATCGACTGAGCGTGGCTTTGGTATCGCCTGCGGAACAGACAAAGGTGGATATGTCGCCACCAGGGCTGAAATTCAGATTGATCCGGCAACCAAAAAGATCCGCATCCGCCGCGTGGTTCAGGCTTGGGAGTCCGGGGCGGTCATCAATTCAAATGGAATTCGGAATCAGCTTTCGGGAGCAATTGTGCAGGCCATCGGCGGCGCAATTTTCGAGTCAATCCTGTTTGGTGACGGACGCATTCTGAACCCGCACTTTGCGAGCTATCCCGTACCGCGCTTCCGTGACACACCAGAGATCGATCTCATCGTTCTCGATCGCAAAGACCTGCCATCGGCCGGAGCAGGAGAGATTGGCCTGATCGGCCTTGCGCCTGCGATTGGAAACGCAATTTTCGCGGCGACCGGAGTGCGCATTGCCAACTTGCCGATGTTGCCCCGCAAAGCCGTGCCCGGAGAGCCTCCAGTTTCGTTCAAGAGCTAGAGCCTGTTACTTTAGGTCTCTCCAGTTCGGGCCGAATCCCAGGTCGGCTACCAGCGGCACACGGAGCGTCACCACACCCTCCATCTCCGTGCGCACAATCGTCCCCATCTCCGCCTTCTCGTCGGCAGGCACCTCGAAGATGAGTTCGTCGTGTACCTGCAGGATCATGCGCGATTTCATCTTCTGCGCCGCAAGCTTGCGATCGATGGCAATCATGGCAAGCTTGATCAGGTCGGCTGCCGTGCCCTGTAGGGGGGTATTGATCGCAGTTCGCTCTGCGAAACCACGCTGATTGGGATTGCGGCTCTCCATGTCTGGAATGGGGCGCATCCTCCCAAACATGTTTCGCACGTAACCGTCGCGGCGAACTTGTTCTAAAGTGCTTTCAATAAATGCCCGAACTCCCTGATATCGCGCAAAATAACGATCGATATATGCCCTCGCCTCGGCCTGGGGAATGCCAAGCTGCGCAGCCAATCCAAAAGGCGAAATGCCGTAGACGATGCCGAAGTTGACGGCCTTTGCCCGGTTGCGCGTTTCCTTGTCCATGTTCTCGATGGGCACACCAAAGACCTCGCTGGCCGTAATGGTGTGGATGTCGATGTCCTCGGCGTAGGCGCGCTGCAGCAACGGATCCTGGCTGAAGTGCGCAAGCAAGCGCAGCTCGATCTGCGAGTAGTCCGCCGACAGCAACTCCATTCCCGGAGCCGCAGTGAAAGCCGCACGAATCTCCCTGCCCAGCTCGGTGCGAACCGGAATGTTCTGTAAGTTCGGATTAACCGATGAAAGCCTTCCTGTAGCCGTCGCTGCTGCCTGGAAGGTGGTGTGAACGCGCGAATCCCCATCGGCCAACAGCGGCAACGCATCAACGTAGTTCGATTTCAACTTTGACAGGTGCCGGAATTCAAGCACCAGCTTCGGCACTTCGTTCTGCTCAGCAAGCAGCTCCAACACATCCTGAGCCGTCGATGGGCTCTTCGATTTGCCGCGCGTGGCCGGCGGCGTAAGCCCAAGATGATTGAACAGCACCTCGCCCAGTTGCTTTGGCGAGTTGATATTGAAGCGCCGCCCCGCCAGCTCAAAGATTCGCTCGCCAATCCTTTCCAGTTCGCCGCTGAATCGCTTCGCCAGACCGCCGAGCACTCCAATATCGATTCGAACGCCAATCTTCTCCATCCGGTAAAGCACGGGGGCAAGTGGCAGGTCGATCTCTCGATATACGCGCTCAATATTCGACTCCTGCGAAGCTGCGAGCAATTTGGGAACAAGTCCAAAGACGGCTGCCGCTGCAGCAGGCTGACTCGTCGGCGCAATCTGCTCGTTCCGCGCGGCCACATCGGCAAGAGACTGGGTAGCATGCATCGGATTGAGCGCATACGAAAGCAGCATCGTGTCTTCTTTCACTCCGCGCAGTACAATCCCATGCTCATCAAAAAGATGCAGCGCTAACTTCAAGTCGTGCGTGCATTTTGAAACGGCTTCATCCTCAAGCAGCTTGCTCAATTCCGGAGTGACAGGCAGTTGAAGCGCCGTGGTTACCGCGGCACAAACGCCAACCTTGAAGGCCACCTTGCGTTCTTCAGCTTCCGCAAGTTCCAGCAACGATTGGGTTCCGGGCAGCTCGTCTTTGCCATCATCACCGACACTTTGTTCTGCTGTATCAAGCGCTAAGGCAAATCCGTTTGCCTGTGCAGTCTTATAAAACGCGCTGGTCTGCTCGTCGGTTGGATATTCAAGCAACTCTGGCGCCACGGTAGCAGTTGCCGGAGCCAGATCGCGAAGCATCGACGTGAATTCAAGCTCCGTAAAGAGCGTACGGCAGGCTTCAACATCAGGCGGCTGCGTTTCCATGGCATTCAGGTCGAGGTTAAGCGGCACGCTGCAATGAATCGTGACAAGTTCTTTGGAAAGCAGCACCGCTGCCCTGTTCTGCTCGAGCGATTCACGATAGGTTTTGCGCTTAACCTCCGCCGCACGATCCAGCACAGCCTCCACGCTGCCAAACTCCCGAATCAGGTCCACGCTCCCCTTGTCGCCGATCCCAGGCGCGCCGGGAACGTTATCGACTGAATCGCCTCGCAGGGCCATCACATCCACCACTTTGTCGGGAGGAACGCCAAGCACCTCCGTCACGCCCGCCGGATCAAGAATCAGATTGTCCTTTTGCGGATTCAGTATCTTTACCTGATCGGTGACGAGTTGCATCATGTCCTTATCACCGGACACTACAAACACTTCATGTTTCTGCTCGGCTGCCTGCCGAGCCAACGTGCCGATTACGTCGTCTGCTTCAAAGCCTTCCGCTTCGAGGATGGGAATCTTCAGCGCTTCAAGTGCTCGGCGGATATACGGAATCTGCCGCCGCAGATCTTCGGGCATGGCTTCGCGGTTGGCCTTGTAGCCGTCGTAGCTCACATCTTCAAAGGTCTGCGTCTTGCTGCTCCACTTGCGTAGCGGACCCATTGTGCGCGCGCGTTCATCACGAAACACCTCGCCGCTCACATCAAAGACCGCCGCGAAATATTTCGGAGAGAAGTCCTGCCGCAATTTCTTGATCATGTTGACGAAAACGTATGTCGCGGCTGTAGGCAGCCCACCGCGCGTCGACATGGGGCGGCTGCGCTGCATCGCGTGGTACGCGCGAAAGATGAACGACATTGTGTCGAGGAGGAAAACGGGCGGCTTGGCTTGATCGCTCACGCTTGAGAGTCTATCAGGGATGAACCCTGCCTGCCCTGACAGATCATCAACGAGACGTTAGCTCAAGAACATACAATCCCCGTAACTGAAGAACTTGTACTTTCCCTCAACCGCGCGCCGATAGGCAGCCAAAACCCGTTCGCGGCCGGCAAAAGCACTCACCAGCATCAGCAAACTGGATTGAGGCAGATGGAAGTTCGTCAGCAACACTTGTACAAGCCGGAACTCGAAGCCCGGCGAAATAAAGATCTCCGTCGCGTCAGAATGCGGCTTGAGCGGATTGCCCCCGGCCTCCAACGCGCAGTGCTCCAGTGTACGCACTACCGTTGTGCCTACGGACACAATCCGGCGGCGCTCGGCCACAGCGCGATTGATCGCATCGGCTGTCGCGGCGCTCAGGGTATAGCGCTCACGATGAAGCTTCACCTCGTCCAGACGCTCAACGCGGAGCGGCGCGAAAGTGCCCAGCCCTACATGCAACGTGATGCGCGCGATTTCAACGCCTCGCGCGGCGATCGCATCCAGTGTCTGAGGCGTAAAGTGCAGGCCCGCGGTTGGCGCGGCCACCGAGCCCTTCTCGTGTGAATAGACCGTCTGGTATCGTTCGCGGTCTTCCATTGCATCATCGCGATGAATGTACGGCGGCAGCGGCACATGACCGATGCTTTCCAACGCCCCAAAGAAATCGTCCACAGGCGCGAACTCCAGCAACCGGTCGCCAAACTCTCCGCGTCCCAGCACCTCGGCCTCAAGCACGATCTCCCCCGTGGGCGCGGGAAACACAAGGTGCTCGCCGATGGCGATCTTCCATCCGGGCCTGACCAGCGCATGCCACCGGGTTTCACCCGTCGGTTCGGTCAACATCACCTCAATCCGGCCCGTGGGCTGCTCCTTTTCGCGGCGCAAGGTACGGCGGGCATATAGCCGCGCGGGAATCACGCGGCTGTCGTTGACCACAAGCAGGTCGCCTGGCTGCAGCAAAGAAGGAAAATCCGCAAACTGCGCGTCACGCGTTTCGCCCGACTTCCGATTGAGCAGCATCATGCGGCTGCCGCCGCGTTGCGCGGGCGGTTGCTGCGCGATCAGTTCTTCAGGCAGCTCAAAATCGAAATCGGAAACCAGTAGTCCGCTCATCATCGCTTCAGATCCGGCTGTGCTTTGCCCAAATGCGCCAATGCGCGCATCCGCGCCCGTTCGATGGCCGCATTTAGTTCTGCGCGCTTCACTTCGAACTCCGAATCCTGGAGATCGGCAGGCACATATGTCCATCTTGACCAGCTCACAACAATGCGCGTGAACGGCCACGGCACAAAAAAGCGGTCCCAGGACTTCATCGTCCAGGCATGTTCGGGCTCAAGATGGAATGCTCCAATGGGCGCGCCGGTCAATTTGGCAAGTTGCACAGGTCCTGCTTTGGTTTGGTAGATCGGACCGCGCGGCCCGTCAGCGGTGAAAATGGGGGTACCGCCGTTTTCAAGCGATCTCTTCAGGCCCAGCAGGCCCTCTCGCGAACCGCGTGAGCTTGAACCGCGCACCGCATAGTAACCGAACATCTGCAAAGTGCGCGCAATAAGTTCGCCGTCAAAGCTTTGACTGATGAGAATCGTTGTGTGCGAACGCCGGAAATAGACTGTGCATGGAAGCACGCATTGGTGCCAGAAGCAGAAGATTTGCCTTCCCACGCCGACTCCGCCCGGAATGGGCTCAGCACCCTCTTCTGCAATAAGCTCGAACCGCCATGTGCGCCCCACTGCCGAGAACACGATCCAGACAAGCCGGGGCACAATGGCCAGCACGATCCGCTGGCCAAGTGTAAATCCGTGTCTCGCTTTGACGGTCACTCAGATGATTCTATCGGAGCCTGCGAGGCACAGCCGCCCCATTGGTGTTAGCTATAGCGAAGCCAGCGCAGCAGTTCCGGAAGCGATGCGCGCTTGCCGTACATGAGAATGCCCACGCGATACAGGCGTGCCGAAAACCAGAGCGTGGCAAGAATGCTAAGCACCATGAGCATAATCGACGCCACAAACTGCCAGACCGGAGGCGTTTCCGATGCCATGCGAAGAAACATCACGATGGGTGCTGTGGGTGGGAACAAAGACGCAGCAACAGCCCATGGCGAATTTGAGTCGTTCATGATCAGCACGATCATGGCAAAGCTAATCCAGGTAGGCGCAGCAGCCAGCGGCATGTACATCTGAAGTTCCTGCTCCGTTTCGCAGGTAGCTGCCAGCCCCGCAAACAGCGAGCTGTACAGCAGATATCCAAGCAAGAAGTAGAGCGGGAACATAATGCCTTCAAACAGCGTGAAGTGAAGTGAGTACTGGCCGGTAAGCATGGCCGCTGCAAAAGGCGTCACCACGATTGCCGCGGCAGTGATGATCCAGATAAGAATCTGCGTGAGGCCCACAGCGCCTGCGCCGACCAGCTTGCCAGCCAGCATATCGCTCGGCTTGACCACAGAAAGCATGACCTCGAAGATGCGCGAAGCCTTTTCCTGAATGACGGACCGCGCCACGTTCAGGCCATAAATCATGGTCGTCATTGACAGCAAAAGCGCCATGACGTAGCCCTTCCAGAACGAAGCTTCAGCGCTCGTTTTGACAACAGAACCGTCTTTCTTCAACTGATACGTCTGGACGGGAATCCCTTTCAGCAGCGAATCGGCCTGCGCAGGCTTCATGCCCGAACCCTTTAGCTTTTCATCCACAAGGCCGTCGTTCAATGCCTTTCTCAACCGAGCGCCGGTGATAAAGTCGCCCGAAGAACGCGAAGTGTAAGTCGCCGCCGGCACACCGTCAGGACGCGTTTCAACAGAAAGGATTCCGCTGATCGATTGATTTTGCAGCTTGACCAGCAGAACTGACTTCGTGACGGTATCGGAACTCGAAACCACATCTACATTTACTTTGCTCTCGCTGTCGCCTGCAATCTGCGCGCGAATCTCGTTGGCAAGGTTCAGATTGTTCGCAGTAATGACCAGATGTTTTTCCGAACCTAAACCCAGGCTGGCCAGATAGACGATACCAAGAACAAGAGCGAAGATCGCCGGCAACCCAATGGTCGACATCAAAAATGCCCTGGCGCGCACTTGTTCAAAGTATTCGCGCTTGGCAACCAGGAACATATTACGACGCATTGGCGGCCCCTCCCACAGTGCGAATGAATATCTCTTCAAGCGAAGGTTCAAGCAGTTCAAAACGGTAAATGCGCGCCATTCCGGCTGCTTCGTGCAGCAGCTTTTGCGCGTCGCCGTGTGTCTTAAGGCGGATCTCCGCGTGCCCCGAAAAGTTCTTTGCTTCGGCAATCTCTTCACTGTTGAGAAACGCAGCGCTGCCCTCGAACTCCACAATCACATGATTCCGTTCATAGCGGCTCTTAATGTCGCGCACCTTTCCCGTCAGCACCGCCTCGCCGTTGTTGATGAGGCAGATGGATTCACAGAGCTTTTCTACCTGATCCATACGATGGGTTGAGAAGAGAATGACATTGCCTTCGTCCTTGAGTTCTAGCAGCGTCCGCTCAACAAGCACCGCGTTCACCGGATCGAGGCCGCTGAATGGCTCGTCCATCACAACCAGTCCGGGCTTATGAAGAAGACATGAAATGAACTGAATCTTTTGCTGCATGCCTTTGGATAGCTCTTCGGTTTTCTTATCGAGCGCATTCGCAATCTCCATGCGCTCCGCCCAGTCATTAGCGCGCTTGCGGGCATCTGCGGGGGCCAGACCGTGGAGGCAGCCGAAAAAGACAAGCTGATCAATGACCTTCATCTTCTTGTACAGGCCGCGCTCTTCGGGCAGATAACCCACACGATCGAGGCTGGCGCGCTCAAACGACTTGCCGAAAAGACTCACCTTCCCCGAGTCCGGAATCGTAATGCCCATCATCATGCGAATGGAGCTCGTTTTGCCTGCTCCATTCGGCCCCAGCAGGCCGAACATCTGGCCCGCCTCAATTGTCAGGCTCAAATTATTTACAGCAAGCTTGGTGTCGTAAGCCTTGGTTACACCCGCAAGCTCAACAACCGGCATGAGTTCTCCAATATGTCCATTCAGGTAGGGGATTCAGGTTCGAAATAGGATTAACTCTCAGAGTAAGTCTAGCAAACGTGATTCGCCATCGCGGTGTCAGTTATCCGTTTGCTTACAGCAACTTCATCGAATCGGGATCCCACTTCACAATCTCTCCGCGCTCGATGCTGAGGTTGCTGAGCAATGCAGCGCCGGCTGCTCGATATCCAAACACAGCATCCTCAACCGGCTGCTTGCGCGTGCGAACCGATGCAAAGAAATTCTTGAAGTGGTCATAGTTATCGGCATAATCAGGTGGCGCAATAAACTTTTCCATGCTGCCCAAATCACCGGTTCGTTCATGCCCCGGATATCTGCGGTCGTACTCATCAATGATTCGCTTCTGCATCGCGTCGGTGTAAGTTTCGATCTTGTAGCCCGGCGCCTTTTGGTGCGGCACGCGATTCAACGTAACGGCTCCTCCGGCGATCTCGATGGTTCCCTCCGACCCCGTGAAGACGAGGCCTTCGCTTTCGTCGCCGCCATCCACAAAGTTCACACGCAGGCTCAGATTAAAGCCCTCGCGGTAGTCGAACAGACCCAGCATCACATCAGGGACATCGCGCCCATCCTTCCAATACCGCAGCGCGCCGGTGGCCATGCCACGCATCGGGCCATGCGATCCGGTGATGAAGTGCGTGCCGCTGAACAGATGCACGAACAAATCACCCGCAACGCCGCTGCCGTAAGCCTTCCACTTACGCCACTGGAAGAAATGTTCCGCATTGAAGGGGATCTTTGGTGCCGTGCCCAGGAATCGCGGCCAGTCGCAAGTTTCCGGCGACGCATCGAGTGGAACGGTATAGTCCCACGCGCCGATCGCCGAGTTGCGATCCCAATGAGCCGTAACCATGTTCAGTTGACCGATGGCGCCCGCCGCCAACAGCTCTTTCGCTTTGATGTAGAGAAGCGAACTGACACGCTGGCTGCCGATCTGCAGAATGCGCTTGGTCGCGCGCGCCGTCTCAATCATCTCCGGCCCATCGGAATTGAGATGGATCATGGGCTTTTCGCAGTAGACATCCTTGCCCGCCTTCATTGCATCAACCGCCGCCTGCTTATGCCAGTGATCGGGTGTGGCCACAATTACCGCGTCCACGTCTTTGCGGGCAAGGATCTCGGAGTAATCACGCGTCGTAAACAGGTCGTTGCCCCAAAGCTCTTTGCAGTGGGCCAGCCGTCCGTCGTAGCAGTCAGCCACAGCCACCAGCTTTACACCCGGGACCTCGACAGCGAACTTCGTATCGCCTTGCCCCTGGATTCCGGCACCAATCAATCCGATTTGAATGTGGTCATTAGCTGCCACCGGTCTGTCTGGTTCCGATTGCATGGCAGACAACGCATGAATCTTTCCTCTGAACGCTGCGGCAGCAGACGCCGCTCCGGCGGCCTTGATGAAAACTCTCCGATCGAGTTCACGCATTTGCCGATACCTCCACTCTTCGCAGTTTCCAAGGATACGCGCTCATCCTGCCTGCCACCAGATTGTTGAAAGCTCGTCCGTTGGCTGCAGGAGGTGGGGCCATTTAGCATCCTGATTGTGCCTGCCCTCGATACCCCAGTTATGTATGTACGTGGAGTAGGCCCGCGTGTGTCCGAAATGCTTGCGGCCAAGGGCATTCAAACCGCTGAAGACCTGTTGTACCACCTGCCTTTTCGTTACGAAGACCGGCAAAATCCGCGTCCGCTCGATGAGATTCTGCCCGGCGAGGTGGTCAGTGTCATCGGAGAGGTTCGAGGCTCAATCCTGCTGCGCACTCGGCGAATGCCCATCTTCGAGCTGACCGTAGGCCAGGGAAACCGCGCCCTCAAATGCCTCTGGTTTAACGGAACCTATCTGAACGGCAAATTCCACGCCGGCCAGACGATCGCCGTCCATGGCAAAGTGGAACCGTCACGCTCGTCGAGCAACTTGAAGATGATTCAGCCGCAGTTTGAGCTTCTTCCCGATGCAAGCGACGATGCGGAAACACGGCTGCTCGAAGTTGGACGTATCACCCCAGTGTACGAGTCCCTGGGAGGCAACAAACTCACCTCCCGATGGCAACGCCGCACCATCTACAACCTGCTTGAGTCGCTGCAGAACTCTGTGCCGGAGTGCCTGCCCAGCGCGTTGTTGGAGCGGCTCGGTCTGCCTGATCGCGAAAGTGCTCTACGCAATGTCCATTTTCCACCGGAAGGCACCTCGCTGCCTCAGCTTCAGAGCGCCGCTTCACCGGCCCATCGCCGAATCATCTTCGAAGAACTATTTGCGCTCGAGTTGGGCCTTGAAGCCAAGCGCCGCAAAATGCGAGAGCGCACGGGCATCAGCTTCGCCACAACCGACAAGGTACGTGAAGCGATCCGCGAAGTGCTCCCCTTCCATCCGACATCGGCACAGAAACGGGCCCTCGCCGAGATTGTTGGCGACATGCGCAGTCCCGGCCCAATGCGCCGCTTGCTGCAGGGCGATGTGGGATCAGGCAAGACCATTGTGGCCTTCCAGGCCATGCTGGTGGCCATGGAGAATGGCTACCAGGCTGCCCTGATGGCGCCCACGGAGATTCTGGCTACCCAGCACTTTCTGGCTGCGCGCAAACTGCTGGAACGATCCTCGCGGAATCCACGCGTCGTTCTGCTTACCGGCTCGCTCGACGAAGACCGGAAACGCCGCACACGAGGTCTGATCAATCACGGAGAAGCACAACTGGTCATTGGCACCCACGCGTTGATCGAAGAAAAGGTCGAATTCGACCGGTTGGGCCTTGTCGTCGTCGACGAGCAGCACAGGTTTGGTGTTCTGCAGCGCTTCAAGCTCATGAAGAAGCCAAACCAACCCGAACCGGACGTGCTGGTCATGACAGCAACGCCCATACCGCGCACACTTGCCCTCTCGCTCTATGGCGATCTGGACTTGAGCGTTCTGGACGAACTCCCCCCCGGCCGCACGCCCATCCTCACGCGCCGCGTTCCCGGAGAAAAGTCAGACGAGGTATGGAACTTCGTGCGTAAGCAGGTGGCTCTCAAGCGGCAGGCCTACATTGTCTATCCTGTGATTGAGGGTACACGCGACGATCAGCCCGAGCTCGACTTCTCGCACGATCCGGAAGCGGTGGCTGATACGGCTCCACCCCCCAGAAAAATGCCGCGCAAGGGCAAGACGGCCGATCTGTTTCCCTCGGCAATGCAGGAGGCAAATCCAGCCGGAAAGTTAGGATTGAAATCCGCCGTTGAGATGTACGAGAAGCTGCGAACCGGCCCGTTTTCGGGATTGAAAGTGGGACTGCTGCATGGCCGCCTGGACGCCGATGAGAAGGAGGTCATCATGCGCCGCTTTCAGCGTGGTGAGATCGATGTACTGGTTTCAACCACGGTCATCGAAGTCGGCGTAGACGTACCCAATGCGACAGTCATGGTCATCGAGCACGCGGAACGGTTTGGGCTGGCACAGCTACATCAGTTGCGCGGTCGAGTGGGCCGCGGCGCTGCCAAAAGCTATTGCATTCTGCTGACGGGCAGCCGGGTTTCTGAGCTCGCCGAGGAGCGGTTGAACGCCATGGTTCGCACCCAGGATGGCTTCGAACTCGCCGAGCTCGACCTGAGCATGCGCGGCCCAGGCGAGTTCTTCGGTACCCGGCAGGCGGGCTTACCTGATTTTCGAGTGGCCAACCTGCTGCGCGATCGCAAAATTCTGGAACTGGCCAAGCTCGAAGCCGCGCAATTTGTGAATAAACCCGATCCTGGCATTACCGAGGATGAACGCTCACGCGTGTGGGCGTGGGTCAGGAAGTCGTGGCAACGGCGTTACGGACTGGTTGAAGCCGGTTAAGAACGAACATACGATCAAACCGCCGTCGAAACTGAGGCCGCAGTTGCAGTCGCCGGCGGATAAGTCTGAATCTCCAGCTCCACGCCGGCAATCTCGACCTGACAGTCATTTTTCCCATTACGGGTGCACTGGCACAGCTCGGTAAAGCGTATATGGCCATCGCGGCTCAGTTCTACTCCCGCGCCAACTACGCCACTGTAGATGTCAACGCATGTCCGCCGCTCAAACTCGAACAACAACTTGATGGCACCGGTATCGCTTACTCCACGGCTTAATATCCAGCCGCCAGAGCCCACAATCATGGCGCTCAGGTCGCGCACGAGGCGATCAGGCTCCGCGACCGCGACGGCTTGCATATGCATGATCCAGGGCGCAGCCGTCCCGGGTTCCAAGTCGGACTTCAGCGTTGCGGTTCTCATACAAAGTTCTTATCGGAGCAAAGCGAAGAAAATAGAGGACATTCCGTAGTGAATCGGTAAATGCCTCGGTTTGAAACAATTCACCCTCAAATCAATTCCCGAACTGTCCAATCTCGGCAGAAGATGATGTAGCTTGGTATTCAACATGATCATTGGTTCCGGTATCGACATGATCGAGATTCGGCGCATCCAACGTTCAATGGACCGTTTTGGTACGCGCTTTCTGAACCGGGTCTACACCGCCGGTGAGCAGGCTTATTGCCTCAAAAAGCGCCAGGCAGCCGAGAGCTTTGCCGCCCGGTTTGCCGCCAAGGAGGCGGGTGCCAAGGCCTTGGGCACAGGCATCAGCTACGGGGTCAACTGGTTGGAGATCGAGGTGGTTCGCGAGCCCAGCGGTAGGCCCACGCTCCAGTTTCACGGACGCGCCAAACAAATTGCCGACCGGCTCGGCTGTGCCCGTTCCGCACTGTCGATTACTCATACAGAAGAACTTGCGACTGCCAGCGTAGTTCTGGAAGATAACGGATAATTAGGTCAATTCTGGTATCCTCTAGTCGTCTACTGCATCAATTAGCGAGAGGAGCTAAGTGCCAAGCCGCAAAGAGATTCAGTGGTCACAACTTAGAGTAGGGTCCTTGGTGCTGGTGGCAACGGCAGTCCTGATTGGGCTCATCTTCCTCATGTCCGGCTCCAAGGGTGGACTGTTCGCGCGCAAGATTGTCTTGCGCGCATACTTCGAAAATGCCGCAGGCCTGAAGGATGGCGCTCCCGTCACCCTTCAAGGGGTCACAATCGGCAACGTTGTTCATATCCGCATCGTTCCCGACCGTAATCCGACTCCTGTGGAAGTGACCATGAGAGTCAGCACGAGCTTCCTTCACGATCTGCACACCGATTCCCTGGCGAGCATCACGCAGGCCGGTGTTCTTGGCGACGCTTTCCTCGACATCGATTCAACCCGCGCCACCGGTCCCCATCCCACGAACAATTCCGAGTTGCGGCCGTCCGGCTCACCCACTATCCAGGACGTCATTGCCTCGAGCCATACCGGGATCGAGCAGATTACCGGCCTCACGAAGAAGATCGAGACTCTGATCGATACGTTGAACAGCAAAAAGGGCACGATCGGCATGCTGATCAACGATCCCACTCTGGCCAGGAAGATCACCCAGATTGCCACGGATCTCGAGACCGTATCGGGAGCCATCGCACAGGGACAGGGATCGCTAGGCAAGCTGCTCAAGGACGATTCGCTCTACAATCGCGCCGATGCGGCCGTAGACAAGGTCAACCTGATCACTTCGGAACTGCAGGAGGGCAAAGGCACCGCGGGTAAGTTCCTGAAAGATGAAACGCTCTACAACAACCTGAACTCGGCGGTCTCCAACGTCAATCAGCTTGTCGCCGAGATCAATCAGGGCAAGGGCGCATTAGGAAAGGTCACCAAGGACCCGGTCTTTGCGCAGAAGCTGGATGATACGGTCAGCCAGCTCGATGCGATTCTCAAGGATATTCATGAAGGCAAGGGTACGCTGGGCCAACTGGCTCAGAACCGCTCCCTCTATGACCACTTCGATCAAACAGGTGATGAGGCTCAGCAGTTGATTAGGAGCATTCGTGAGAATCCCAAGAAGTACCTCGTGATCAGGTTGAAGCTTTTCTAGGGGTAGAGTTGTCTGGGCTGTCTCCGCTCAACCGCGATACAACTGCCAGAACTCCATAAAGCCCTTCAACCGCACCACGTGGAAATAGTCATTGGCAACTAGATAGAAGAGCATGGACGCAGCTGTGACGATTTGCAGCGCGCCCGGGCCAAGCTCGTTGCTAAAGGGCAATGGCGCCGCGGAGAACACCATCGCCAGCACGATCAGCCCCAGCTTCACAATTCCCATCATCAGGTTGATCTCCGCCAGCTTGCTGGCGAATTCCCTGCCCGGCTTCAGATTTGCAATGAGTGCCCCAATCACCGAACGTTTCTCCAACAGAAGCAATAACGGCGCCATGGAAAGAGTCCAACTGATAAGCGCAAAGAACGTGAAGAATCCAAGCGACAGTGCGATGGCCCAGATGAAATAACCCACCAGTTCCGGCTCTGCACCGGTGGTGATGTGCGTGGCACTCACCCAACTCATGCAGGCGAACCACGTCCAGAACGTCGCGCCCAAAAGTACGAGCCAAGCGGCCTGGAGCACCATCATTGCGAACGGGCGGAACGGCAAATTCGGATCAATTCGGCGCAGCACAAGGTTACGGCCAAGGCCGGATATCAAAGCCCAGGCGACTGCCCCGCAGGGTAACAGCCATACCAGCACCCCAAGAACATGCGGCAGATAGTAGTCCCACACATTTGCCAGTTGCACTGCGGCAACCCACGGGTTCTGCTTATCGATTGAGTCAATGCCCGAAGCCTCAAGTGGATGCGCGGCGATGATCTGCAACCACTGCCGGTGGCAGATCAGGAGAAAAGGAATGCCAAAGGCCCAGCGCCATGCCACTTCAAGCAGCGTCAGCGAAGGGTGTTTGAACACCCATCCCATCTGACCCACCGAGGTTTGAGTTCCGCGCACCGGCACGCCAGCACCGACAACGGTCATTTCACCACCAGGTTGACGGCCCTGCCGGGCACCACGATCACTTTGGCTACATCCTTGCCGGCTGTTCGAGCCTGTATCTTCTCGTCGGCCAGGGCGGCCGCCTCAATCGTTTTTGCGTCGGCTCCGGCAGGCACCCGCACAACGCTTGCCAGTTTGCCGTTAATCTGAACTGGAATCTCCTGCTCGTCCTCCCTGGCTAGCACTGGATCGCTCTTGGGCCAGGGCGCGCGCAGAATTGCCCCCTCGCCTCCCACTTCTTCCCATAATTCGGCCGCAAGGAACGGGGCAAATGGAGCCAGCAGCAGTACCAGCGAGCTCAGCAACTCATGCATTACCGGTGCGGGCACCTCGCCTGCCGCAAGCTGCGCATCTGCTGCCTGAACCTCATTGACGTACTCCATGATGGCAGCAACGCACGTATTAAAGTGCCAGCGCCCTTCGAAGTCCAGCGTGATCTTCGCAATTGTCTGGTGCAGCTTGCGCAGCAGCTTGAGTGAGAGCCCGTTGGGAGCGGTAACTTTCTGTCCTCGGCCCTCGCGAGCCACCGAAGCATACTTGGCCGCTAGCCGCCAAACACGGCCCAGGAAGCGGCTCACGCCGGCAACGCCGTCCTCCTGCCAGTCCAGATCGCGATCCGGCGGCGCGGCAAACAGTGCGTACATGCGCGTCGCATCTGCCCCGTAGCGAGCTACCATGTCGTCTGGCGAAACTACATTGCCCTTCGACTTCGACATCTTGGCGCCGTCTTTGATGACCATGCCCTGCGTGAACAAGCGCCGCGCAGGTTCGTCGTTCACAATCAGGCCCAGGTCGCGCATCACCTTGGTCCAGAAACGCGAATAGATCAGATGCAGAATGGCGTGTTCCACGCCGCCAATATATTGATCGATTGGAAACCAGTACCGAGCCGTCTTGCTGTCGAATGGCGCACTAGTGTTCTTCGCGTCCGTATACCGGTAGAAGTACCAGCTCGAATCAACGAACGTGTCCATCGTGTCGGTTTCGCGCCTGGCGGGACCTCCGCACTTCGGGCACGTGGTGTTCAGGAACTCCGGCACACGCGAGAGAGGAGAGCCGCCCTGCTGCGTGATCTCGATCTGCGGAGGCAAAATGACCGGCAACTGATCGTCGGGCACGGCGACCAGTCCATCCTTCGGGCAATTCACCATGGGGATAGGCGTACCCCAATACCGTTGCCGGCTTACACCCCAATCCTTCAAGCGATAGGTGACCTTTGCTTCGCCAAAATTCTTACCGGCAGCAAGCACCTGCAGCCTTCGCTGCGCCTCGGCGCAGGACATGCCGTTGAACTTGCCTGAGTTCACCAGCACACCGTCTTCTGAGACAAACGGCAGCTCCGATTCCCCGCCGCTTACCGGTGCAATGACGCGCTTGATTGGGATGCCGTATTTGTTAGCGAATTCGAAGTCGCGCTCGTCGTGCCCGGGGACGCTCATGATGGCACCGGTCCCGTAATCCATCAGCACGTAGTTCGCCACCCAGATGGGTACGCGCTCGCCGTTGTAGGGATTGACAGCGAACCTGCCGGTAGGAATGCCGTGCTTTTCAATCGCACCTACATCGCCGGCCTCACGAGCTTTCTTCTGCTCGTCGAGCAGCTCATCCACCTTCTTCCGCAGATCTGGATCCGCCGAGGCAAGGTGGACGACCAGCGGATGTTCCGGCGCCAACTGAACGCTGGTAGCACCAAAGATGGTATCCACGCGGGTGGTGAAGACGCGGATTTTGCTCAGGTCTCCGGCATCTCCGTCGAAGGTGAAATCAACCTCGGTGCCATCGCTGCGCCCAATCCAGTTGCGCTGCATGGTACGCACCTTCTCCGGCCAGCCATCCAGCTTGTTCAGGCCGTCAAGCAACTCCTTCGCATACGCGGTAGTGCGGAAAAACCACTGCTCCAGGTCGCGCTGCTCAACCAGAGTATCCTCATGCCGCCAGCAGCGGCCATCGATCACCTGCTCGTTGGCCAGCACGGTGGCACACTCCGGGCACCAGTTCACCTTGCTCTTCTTGCGGTAAACCAGGCCCTTCTCGTACATGCGCAGGAAGAACCATTGATTCCAGCGGTAGTACTCAGGCAGGCAGGTGGTGACCTCTGTGGCCCAGTCGTAGCCCAGGCCGAGGCGCTGCATCTGCCGCTTCATCGCGGCAATATTGGCTAGCGTCCACTCTCGCGGGGGCGTGTTGTTCTTGAGGGCTGCGTTTTCGGCGGGGAGGCCGAACGCATCCCATCCCATGGGGTGCAATACGTTGTAGCCCAGCATCCACATATGCCGAGCAAGCGCATCGCCTATCGAGTAGTTGCGCACGTGCCCCATGTGTAACTGCCCGCTCGGATACGGCAGCATTTCAAGAACGTAGTATTTCGGTTTACCGCTCGACGCGGGCTCGGCCGCATACAAAACCGGATCTGCAGCCCATTTCTGCTGCCACTTGGGCTCTATAGCCGCTGGATCGTATCGTGAATCTTTATCGTCCGCCATCACTCTCCAGTGTAAATGGAGCGGGATCAGTGCGCGGACAACAGCGGGCGCAACCAGGCGGGAATCGAAGAATGGACAAATGAGCGTCCCTCTCTCAATTCCACAACAAGTCTGAATGGAGAACGCAGATCGGAATTGTCATATATGTAAATGTTGGGCAGTACAGCCATTGCTTTGCGCAAATTCTCCATAGAGCGTGCATACCGGGCTTGAATCTTGTCCGACGGGACATCGTGTCCACCCTTTAATACACGCATGGCAACGCGCTCACCCGAGATTTCTGGGCTATCTATTCCGATGAAAAGCAGCACAACTGTGTATCCCTTGCCCTCAGCTTCTTCTAGAAATGCCAGCTTGTTGCCAACCGGATCGGAGAAAACGGTTTCAAAGATAAAACTCTCTTTGCGGTCAACAAGGCCGCGGCGTAGCTCGTCCGCTATTTCCGCAGCTCGGTATGGATCGCTCTTGAAGAGCCGAGCTACTTCGTCGGCATTCACGAATCGAAGGCCAGATTCGGCGAGAAAAGCTCGATAGAACGTGCTCTTACCAGCTCCGTTTGGCCCGGCAATCGCCGCAACAATGGGCCTGCGGTCGAGCGGCGAAATCATTGCTTCCTTGTTCCCTCTCCTCGATGGTTGCGCCCTTTCGTCTCGACGATGAATTTGCGGTCGACGAATCGGCCAAAGGACCTAGTCCCATCCTCTTCAATACGAACAAGAATGCCTTTGCGGGTCGGATGCTGCTCGAAATGAGGAAACGGCTCGCGATCGAGATAAGCCTTCAGCCTGGCGTCGCCTTCATGAGTTCCAATGGAGGCAATGAGTTCGGAAAGCGGTCTTGTTCTGCTCTTTTGGATGGCCTCTGTCCGGCTGCGTCCGTCAAGAAGAGCATCTACAAGTTTGCCCAACTGTGCCCAGTATTCGACCTGGCCGCCGATGGACCGCTGCTCGGCTTCAGCGACTGTCCGCGCATCGAGCACGAGCGCATCAGAGAGCTTGACCGGAAGAGGCATGACAATATGGTAGCATTTCGCTACCACGGGAGCAATGCCCTTCTTTCACATATCAGCCCTAATCCACAAGACTCCTCAACACGCGCACGTTCCGCTCCTCGTCGCCGGGTTCATCCACAGGCGTCTCGGCAATAAAGGCCGAATGTGCAAAGCGCGAGTCGTTCAGCAGGCGTCGAAACGGCTCAACACCTATCGTTCCCTGCCCAATGTGCTGGTGGCGGTCGAGCTTTGAGCCGCGCGGGGCCTTGGCGTCGTTGCAGTGCCATACGCGGACGGATTCAAAGCCAACCGTCAAGGCCACCTTGGCCATAGTTTCTTCGTAGCCCTCGGGGCTCAGGAGATCGTAGCCCGCCACGTGGGTGTGGCAAGTATCAAGGCACACTCCCACTGGAGCATGCGGTTTGAGCAGCTCCACCAGTTCGGCAACCTGTTCGAAGCTGCCGCCCAGCGAGAACTCCGCGCCTGCTGTGTTTTCAATCAGGATATGGAAGCCGGTTCCCTGCCACTTCAGGCCGTCAATTGCATGCGAAATGGATACTGCGGCAAGCTTCAATCCTTCGGGCCGCGTCATGCCCTTCCACGACCCAGGATGCAGTACCAGGTACTCAGCTCCGAGTGCTAAAGCGCGCTCAATCTCACCGCGAAATGCCGTAACGCTCTTCTCCCGAATCTCCTCAGACTGGCTGCAAACGTTGATCAGGTAGTTGGCGTGGATCACCAACGGCCCAACGTTGAGCGCAGCGCGTGCCTCTTGCGTTTTCTCTGCCTGCTTGGGATCAACCTTGGGCGCGCGCCACATGCGCGGACTCGCAGAGAAAATCTGCAGCGTGTTTGCGCCAACCTCAGGTGCACGCTCTACAGCCTTTGAAACTCCGCCCGATGTACCAAGATGAACGCCAATCCTCTTAACCATGCGACAAGTCTACAGGCCGCGCATCAGCTCTAATCACCGTCCTGTTGTGGAAAGTTGGCGCAGCCATCGCAAGCGCCGTAGAATAGTCTCGTCAGACACGGTAGCTGAACCGGAAGGTTCCTGTGACTCGCGACTCCCTTACCATTTCGGCTGGTCCTCGGCTGCGCACAGCCTTGATATTGGCGATTATTGCCGACCTGATTCAGCTCGTCATCTTCCCCCTGATGGTAGCGGGCGCGGCTTCTCCGCCTGACGACGTACTGGATGTTGGAATGGCCGTAATTTTGACCGTGCTGCTCGGCTGGCATTGGGAGTTCCTGCCGTCGTTTCTCGCCGAACTCGTCCCCGGTGTCAACATGATTCCCTGTTGGACCATCACGGTGGCCATGATTTACCACCGGAACAAGCAAATGGCCGTCAGTGTGGAAGGCATGCAAGAAGATAAACGCGCGCAACACACTTGACCCGCTCTGCTCTTGCCAAGAATAAGTCCAGATTCAATCCACGGGCTCGAGATGCGCGGTAAAGTGCCGCAGGAACGGCGCTTCGTAAGTTAATCGCATACCTTTGATCCGCGACCTTTGCTCCCAGACGCGCAGGATCACTTCGACAACGTAGTCGATGTGGCTCTGGGTGTAAACCCGGCGCGGAATGGCCAGCCTCACCAGCTCCATCTGCGCAGCCGAACCGAACATCAGACTTCCTATTTCAACCGATCGGATTCCACCTTCTAGGTACAACTCTGCCGCAAGCGCAACTCCGGGAAACTGTTCGACCGGAACGTACGGAAGGAAAGATTTCGCGTCAATGTAGATAGCATGGCCGCCCGGCGGCAGCACGATGGGTACCCCGCGTTCGGAGATGTGGTTCCCGAGATATGCCGTTGAAGCGATTCTGTAGCGAAGGTAGTCTTCCTGCAACGACTCCTGCAGGCCAATGGCAATAGCCTCGAGGTCGCGACCGGCTAGGCCGCCATAAGTGGGATAACCTTCCGTAAGAATAAGCAGGTTTTCTTCCTGGCGCGCCAGCACGTCGTCGTTGGTGCACAGAAATCCACCGATGTTGGCCATGCCATCTTTCTTGGCCGACATGGTGCACCCATCGCCCAGCGCAAACATCTCCTGTGCAATTTCCTTAGGCGACTTGCCGGCATACCCCGGTTCACGCTGCTTGATGAAGAAAGCATTCTCCGCAAAGCGGCAAGCATCGAAATAGAGCGGAATTCCGTTTTTATGACAAACTTCGGAGACTGCACGGGCATTGGCCATTGAAACGGGCTGCCCGCCGCCAGAGTTGTTTGTCACGGTAAGCATTACCAGCGGAATCTTCTCGCGCCCCACTCGCACAATGAGCTCTTCTAGCGCCCTGACGTTCATGTTGCCCTTGAACGGAAGCACTGTCCCGGGCTCGCGCGCTTCCGGCATCAGCAAATCAACGGCTTCCGCGCCGACAAACTCTACATTAGCCCGCGTGGTGTCAAAGTGCGTGTTGTTGGGGACGACGTCACCCTTCTTGCACATCACATTGAACAGAATCCGTTCGGAGGCGCGCCCCTGATGCGTGGGCACCACATGCTTGTAGCCGAAGATGTTCTGTACCGAATGCTTGAAACGAACGAAGCTCCGGCTACCGGCATAACTCTCGTCGCCTTCCATCACCCCAGCCCATTGATGAGTCGACATTGCGCCGGTTCCCGAGTCTGTCAACAGATCGATCAGGACGTCATCTGCTGCGAGCAAAAATAGGTTGTAGTGCGCTGCACGCAAATATTGTTCGCGCTGTTCACGCGTTGTAAATGTAATCGGCTCGACACTCTTGATACGAAAAGGCTCAATGATGATATGAGAAGGCATTGCGAAGGACTCCTGGACCAATGATCTCACTTGCACTCCGGAACCTGCCCATCGACGTGGTCATCGCAGACATGGTTCGCTTTGACCATAAGCAGTCACGAGACCAGCCGGGATTATGCTGCGGCTTTCACTGAGAACATATCGACTTTTCGTGGAGCTACTTGAATCTGCACGCTTCAGTTCCCGGTATGGCAGACGCAGGCTGCATAATCCTTGACGGTGTAATTGTTAAGCCCACAAACGTATTGCGGCCAGAACGGCGTAAGCAGCGCAGCCATATCTCCGGCATAGTAGTTGCGAAGATAACTCTTGCTCTCCGGTAGCGCCGCCATGCCGTCCGAATGAAACTTGCCGATCAATCCATCGAGCGTTTGGGCGGAGAATGCTGCCTCATGATATGCGCGCGCGAAATTGTATTCGGTTCGCCAGGTTGTGTTGATGCCGGATTGATTCGAGGCCGAGATCACGGTGTAGTCCACTATGCCGGCCCAGGCCGCATCAATTTCTGCAATGGTGAACGACGGCTGATTGCCGTGGACCGGAGAGATGGAAGGAATCATCTTGACCGCAACCTGACGGGCAGCAGACTCCTCGCCACCTGAAGGCCTGAGCAGCCGAACCTCGTCCATATGTGTGTGGGCAAAGACGCCGAGTTTGACCACATCGGCATATTCAACCATCAGGTTGGGAATCTCATCAGTAGACATAAATTTGACTGGATCGGACCCTGCGCAAATATCTTTGAACTGCTTAATAGTCGAAAACGGATCGATACCCGGCGGAATATGGCCCATCACCCACACGCGCTCTCCAAGCCGCCGCGCCTGCTCAAGCTGCCCCTTAAGCCACAGTACCTCGGCCGCAGCGCCTTTGTGGTCTCGTTCACCTGAACACGTCTTGTAATTCGGCGAAAAGAGCGTGTCATTAAGTACCACCAGACGCGTGTTCTCCATCGGCGCGGCCATCGTCACGTGGTAATTGCCTTCGGATGCAAACTCCTGCGCTGCTGCATTCCTGCCCCCGGCGGGAAGGCCCAAGGCCAGGATTCTGCCTGCCTTCGCAAAGAAGTGGCTCTCAGGATCGAACTGGTAGTCGCCGCATCCGGAATCGTTGTTGCCTAATGCAACGTAGACAGGCATGCCTGGAAACATACCGCGCAGCTCCGCAACAACGTAGCTTACGGTCTTCAAAACAAACGCCTGGTAATCCGAAGGAGACGAAGTGGGAAAAAGCGTGTGATAACGACAGGAAAAGTTGTGAACCACCAGATCGCCACTGACCATCACGAACCGGGCTCCGGGCTGCTGCACCTTCATGGCAGCCAAAGCGGACAGCAGTAGAGCGGGAGGCGTATCCATTCCCTTCGCTTGACATTTCGCCTGGAGATCGTCAAACGCCTGCTGCTGATTTTGCGAAGGCGGGGAGGCAAGAATCGCCTTCCATCCAGAGGCAGGCGTAGAGACAAGCTGTTTAGCCTTTCCGGGATCGTGAAATGGATCAAAATGGATATCGCTTACGAAAATTGCAGGAATAGCGCCGATGGATGCCTTGACCGATTGTCGGGAACGCTGAGTTAAAGGATTGGACTGAGTTTGCTGTGCTTGTGCAGCAATTGCCGAGAGAATAGAAACGGAAAGCAGCGTTATAGCAAAGATGGTCGTCGATATCGGCCGGATTGTACGAAGAGGAGAGGTGACCATATTTGTGTTTCTATCGTACGTGAGTTCGATTTTCGGTTCCTATGAAAATCAGGTCATTTGGGAGCTGCGCAACCCTGCAGCGAGAACGATATCCCACTGAAAACACATGCGGAATTTACTCCGCCGGTGTTATGCTCGGCACGTGATCTCCCGATTCCCCACCATGGCATTGCTGATATTCTGCGTGGCTTCCGCTGGCCAGTCGGTCCCACAGAAACCCGCTCAGGCCGCCGCACCGGCTCACGCGCCGGTGCTGGTGCTGCAAGGCATCGGCAGAGGTGCTGTTCCAATCGATGGTGAGTGGCAATTTCACTTGGGAGACAACTCGGCCTGGGCGCAACCGGCGCTCGATGATTCACATTGGGCGAAAATTCAAGTCGGCGACTACTGGGGGAATCAGGGGTACCCTTCTTACACCGGATTTGCCTGGTATCGAAGGCATGTTCAACTCATTCCGGCTGCAGGCGCATCCGGCGATTTCAGCATCGCAATCATGGATTGCCAGGACGCGTATGAAATCTATTGGAATGGAAAACTGATCGGGCATTATGGAAGCCTTCCACCGCACGCTTCGTGGTACTACCAGCAGTTCCCGCAAGCATTTCAGCTCAGCGGCTCAACATCTGGAGTGCTCGCTATTCGCGTTTGGAAAGCTCCCCTGAATGCATTCGACTCCTCCGCAGTGGGAGGTATCGATACCCCATGGGTTGGTGATCGAGACACCATCACACTAAGCCAGGACGAAAGCGAGTGGAAGATCATTCGCGGAGATCTTTTTGACTACGGCTTGGTCCTGCTCAGGATCTTCATTGCCGTCCTCTGCCTTGTTCTCTGGTACCGGAATCGCGCCGAGCACTTGTTTACCTGGGTTGCGATCTATACAGCCGCACCTGTTGCGATCGATATCATCAATCGGCTCTTCCGCATCCCTCTGCCGTGGAACGTCGCGCGCGCACTCAACCAGCCAATTTATGTCCTTTATCTAATCTCGATGTGGTTCATGTTGGTGTGGCTGCTGAGACTCCACGATAATACACGCCTAGTTCGTCGGAATCATGCACTCGGCTGGACGGCAATGGGGGCCGGTATTACCAGTGGCCTGCTGGGTTTTTTTTGGGCCCATGCCGGTCCCGCAATGCAGTGGGCGGACGGGATTCTCTCCACACTCATTGTCTTAATGCAGCTTTATCCCTTTGTCCTGATCGGGATCGGCCTGAAGCAAAAACAGGATCCCTCGCGATGGGTTGTGGCCATCGGTGCACTGCTGCTGCAACTTATCTACGGACTTGAAGCCGGTTCAGCTCTCTTCCGGCGCTATACTCACTGGTCGTTCTTCGACTTCATCGATAACCCGCTCTTGAAAATTCAGGATGTCTATTTCTATCCTGAGAAAGTCATCTCGCTGGCACTGTTTGCCGCCATTCTTTATGCGGTCTATCGCTACGCATTGGAGCAGCAGGCGCGCCAAAGTGTGATGGAGCGCGAACTTCAAAGCGCGCGAGAGATCCAGCAGGTTCTGGTCCCCGATAATCTGCCCGCGATCGAAGGCTATGCCATCACCAGCGCCTACCAGCCTGCCATGGAGGTCGGCGGCGACTTCTTCCAGATCATTCCCAACGAGGACGGCTCAACGATTGTTGCCCTCGGAGATGTGAGCGGCAAGGGCATGAAGGCCGGTATGAACGTTTCGATGATCGTGGGCGTGTTGCGTGCGGAAGCGGGAAGCACCAATCCAGCCGAAATTCTCGCGGCACTGAATCGGTGCCTGGCAGGAAGAATGGCGGGCGGATTCGCCACAGGCATGGTCTTCCGCGTCGATCAGGACGGGATGGTCACTTTTGCTAACGCAGGACACCTGCCGCCCTATCTGAACGGCCAGGAGTATCCCCTGGACGCTTCGTTGCCCCTGGGGCTGATTCCCTACTCGGACTATACAGAGGAAAAACTACAGTTGCAGCCTGGTGATCAGTTGGCCGTCTACACTGACGGATTGCTTGAAGCTACAAGTCCGACGGGCGAGCTGTTTGGCTTTGAGCGGATGAAAGCATTGTTTGCAGAGCAGCCCACCGCGCAGGAAGCCATGAAGGCCGCCATTGAATTCGGCCAGGAGGACGATATCACCGTGCTCACTCTTACACGCCTTGCCGCCGGCGTTGAGTCCACGACGTCTCTGGCAGCACCGGCCTTAGCTCCTGAAGTTGCCGAAGCCTGAAACAATTTTGAATTCGCGAGTTGTATGAAGGTACCCGCCTTGAGAAGACACAGAACGATCGCGCTCTGTGCCCTCTCGAAGCAGGCTATTTGGTTACCGTGTAGTTAACCGAAGCAGACGACAGGTTCCCAGCTCCGTCGAGCGCATAGATGGCCAGCGACTTCGTACCAGTTGAACTGGTGTTGAGCTTAGTCTTCTGCGTGCTCGTGGTGTATGTAGTTTCAGTTCCAAAGATGCTGGTTCCGCAGAGAACCACTCCGGCGCCGCTCGGATCGTCCGTACAGGTGTAGGTGGCGTATACCGTCGATCCTTTCTTGTAAGACCCCGGCGCTGGAACAGCAAGTCCGGCCACAGAGGGAGCCTGCGTATCCACGTTGACTTCTCTTGTGAAGAAATTCGTCATCCAGCTTCCACTCCCGTCTTGAGTAAACGCGAGTTCCTGTGTTCCGGCACAATCCTGTGCATAGTAGTGCAAAAGATAGTGACCGTCACTGGAGAATGAAAGCTCCTGCGCTGCCGGAGAGTAGTTGGGGACACTAGGCGATGTGTATGGTGGCGTCGGACACGGCCCTGGCGAGATAGTCGTATCGCCCGCAATCGGCTCGTTGATTGGGTCGGGCAACGCATTAGGCTCAGACACGCCATACGTGATGCCCTGAATTGGCGCGGGAATATAGTTGGCGGCACCCGGAAGCGCTGCAAGCCTACCCGAATTGAGGGTCCAGGCGCCTTTGGAGAAATTCGGCGCCTGCGCGTAGAACTTGACTTTGGGGGTCCTGGTGTTCACCCAGTGATTCGGCCACTCGTTCAGCAAAACGGGGAGCGTAAAGTCCTCCGGGACACCATAGATGCTGAGGAACGTGGAGTTTGGGTTCCTTGTGAGGCCGGTACCGGAGAATACCCCAGGACCGGTGAAACTGGTAAGCAGATTCAGCGGACAAGCCAAGCCTGCCAGACCCGAATTTGGGTCAAATGAGCATGATCCGCCAGTCCAAGGCTCACTGCCCATGACGAATCCCATTCCCTGACGGAAGATGCCGTAGGGAGTGACAATGTTCTGCAAGTTAAATGCAGGCCCATCGAAATGATCACGCACTACCTCATTGATTTCGGAGGATACCGGGCAGTTTGCCCCGGTGGTCGTGCTTCCATCCGGCGATTGGCAAGCTAGCGTATAGAGCTTGCAGGCCTTTGTTGTACCGTCAGAAAGCACTTCTCCGTCATGAATCAGACAGTTTGAGGTCGCAAATGAAGTACCCGATCCATAGACGGATTGGAATTGAGTCTGATCAAGTGGCATGTCGCTGACCTGTGGAGTGGCTCCGTTCACATTGTTCGTCAACGTGGGCAAAGCTCCAGTTACATCGTAGACAAAGCCGATCAGCTTTTCCGGCACCGTATTGAAGTTAAATGTCTGGCTGGTACCGGTGTCATTGGAACCCGAAATAGGATTTCCCCCTATCGTGCCGGCACCTACGCCATTCACGGTGCAGGTCGTGCTCAGATAGACAGAGGATGACGCCAGCGCTCCGCCCTCATCCTCAAGATTGAAAGTGACGCTGATTGGCTGCGTGAGATCGAAACTCTCATTCTGCAGCGCGGCTGTGAAATCGAACGGCGCAATTCCATATGTGGCAGCGAGATTATCCGGATTCAAACCATAAAATGCTTCGGTATTGCCGACACCTTCCCAGGAAAGATCGAAGCAATTGTTGTTGTAGAGGCCTTGAGTGGTGAGAGATGTATTATTCACCGGACAAACATTGGTGGGTCCACTTGTTGCGTTACCCTGTGTCACCGTTACAATGATGTTGTTGTCCACCAGGAGTTTTGCGTTTGCATTGCTGCTGCTTGCAAGCCCTTGCAAACTCGCTGTGCTACCCGCCGGACAGGTCAAACTGATTGTTGTGCTTCCGAAATTAGATGGAATAGAGTAGCTGGTTCCACTTGGCGACTGCCGGTCATAGATTGGCCCGAAGAGCTGAGTCGTCGTTTGTGCAGTCAATTCCTGGCTCGCCAGGAACAACCCTGCAATCATCACTAGAGACCGAGAGGATAACCTGAGCTTCATTGACTTACGCCTCCTTACAAGCGTTGACGGTGGCTGAATCAACCTCTTCCGCAGAAAAGTCGCTGACGGGCAGCCGGTTAGCATGCTGACAAAACTCTCAAAGCACCAAAGAAACGACCTCGCTGTAAACCCACATTACCCAAGCGGGATCCGGTGCAGACCTCAAATACAGTGACCCACCGCCGCAGCCAATTAATTGGCAACCGTAGTGAGCAGTGACCTAATGCGTTTGTTGCCTGCGCCAAAACGGGTATCACAAAGACGCACCCCAACATAGACGAGCGCTTAATGACAGAACATCTACAGAGAGGCAGGGAAGAAAGCGAAGACTCCGATTCGCTTGTATCAATGGATATCCCAGGTGCGCTGTAATGTCAACCTAATAAAGGGGATACGTGCACCTAGTGAAGTAACAAGCCGGAGATAACCAAAGTTCCAAATCAGTACCCATCGCAGTGCATTTTTCGCTTTTACGCAATATTCATCTATCAAAAATGATTGCTTCCTTATACTCAAATGGCTATGGCCATCGACGGACCTCTTCAGATTGAATCTCAGCAAGGTAAAACGCCCGGCACATTGATTATCCGATTAACCGGCCCGTTAACGTTGCGCAACATCTTTGACCTTCAAACCCTATTCCGCAACATGGAGCAGGTGCCACTCACGATTCTCGATCTTAGCGGGGTTCCGTACATGGATTCTGCAGGGATGGGTGTCGTGGTCAATTGCCACGTTCACTGTCAAAGCCGTGGCGGAAAGTTTATCGCCACGGGTGTCAGCGATCGTCTACTTGAGTTGTTCAAGATAACGCGCGTTGATTCCGTGATCGCCATGGCGCCGACAGTGGAAACTGCCGAAGAACTGGTCTGAAGCAAGTTCATCCACACTGCCTGCTTGGTATTTAGGAATGGTCACCTGGTCGAAGGAACTGCCAGGCTCGCGATCTTGCGAATTTCCTTGCCTTCATCGATCTCATAGATTGCGTCGCCAGGAATGTTCTGGAACTCCTGCTGAAGGCCGCTTGGCCAACGCACTTCGATCTTGGACATGCGGGTTTGCTGCCCCAGTCCGAAGTGGAGGCGCGTGTCGTTCGATGAGTTGTAGCCTGTGCCCCCGCGGATATCGTCGATCTGCCTTAGTCCTCCGGCCTCTACTGTGATCCGCGCACCAATCGCCATACGATTGCTCTTGCTGCCAACCAGCCGAAAGAGCACGCGATGGTTCGTTAGTTGAGTTTCATTGATAAACAGTGATGGCGGCGCACCGACATTGAATACAACAAAGTCCAGATCGCCATCATTGTTCACATCGCCGAATGCGGTGCCGCGGCGTGACTGAAGCTGCCCGGCATTCAGTCCGGCCTTGCCGGCCACGTCTTCAAATGACCTTCCACTTCTATTGCGGAAAAGCTGCAAAGGTTCGCGAAACTTCGGCTCGGTATTCAATACTTCAGTCAGCGATGAGAAATTGCCATTCGCAACCAGAATGTCGGGCCATCCGTCGTTGTCGAAATCACCAAAACCAGTTCCCCACTTCACGTAGGTTTTGGTGTCCCGCTGAAGGCCCGTTTCTGCAGCCACGTCAGTAAACGCGAACTGGTCATTGCGGTAAAGGCTTGCCGGCTGTCTGCTGTAGCGCGTCACGAGCAAGTCGAGCTGCCCATCTCGATTGAAGTCGCCAAAGTCGCCGCCCATATTTCCGTAGATTTCTCCGTTCGAACCGTAAGCCGCTCCAGTTGCAGCACCCACATCTTCAAACTTGCCGTCGCCCAGGTTGTGATAAAGATAGTTCGGTCCACTATCGTTGGTCACCAGCAGATCGGGCCGGCCATCGTTGTCATAATCGGCCCACTCGACACCCATCCCATGCAACTTTTGAGCATCGCTTACTCCGGCCTTCTCTGAAACGTCTTCGAATGTGCCGTCACCGCGATTCCTGAAGAGAACGTCGGTCTCTCCTTCAAGCTTGTCAGGCGCCTGAATAATCTGTGTCGAGTCTACCGCGCCCTTCATGGGGAAGACAGGCAGATGATGCAGATCCACTTGAACGTAGCGCGCCACAAAGAGATCGAGATGGCCGTCACCATCGAAATCTGCCCATGCTGCACCCGTGCTGAAGCCGGACATGCCAACACCTGCACGCTCGGTGACATCTTCAAACCGGCAGCCGCCAAGGTTGCGATAGAGAACATTGTGACCGAAGCCGGTAACGTACATATCCGGCAGACCATCATTATCAAAGTCGCCCACGGCAATCGCCATTCCCCATCCGCGCGCCGTGAGTCCGTGCGATTTGGTGACGTCGGTGAAGTGGATACTCCCCTTGGTTCCGTCCTGGTGATAAAGCGTGACCATCGGTGTGCCGCCGGCCTCGGATTGATCGATGGTCGAATCGTTCACGACTGCGATATCTAGTCTTCCGTCGTTATCGCAATCGAACAACGCGATGCCGCCAGCGCTCATCGTCTCTAAAATGTAGCGACGCTCAATTGTGGTATGAGGAACCGTCGTCAGGCCCGCCTCCCGGCTTACGTCCTTGAACCTGATTTCCGGCGCAACGTTAGAAACCGGAACTTCGCTCGGCGCACTCGCTGCTGACGATTGCTTCGCCACGATGGGTTGCGGATGCTTTGGGTTTGATTGCGCAAGGGTGCATGCTGCAAGCACGCCGCAACAAGCGCTTGCAAACCAATGAGCCCACCTCGCTCCACTCTTTGGACCCCAATCTCTCAGCAAACCCGCCTTCATCACATCGAGATTTTATCCCGCGGCTCGTGCCTCTCGTAAGCCTGACCTTCGCCAGGGCGCCAAGTGCACAACCCGCCCCTGCACCGGTAAACTGTTGTCCAGGCCGCGAAGTCGATTCCCAGTGGATCTTTTTCGCTTGCACCATGTTCAAGGACCTGATGACCGTCATTCTATTAATCTTCGTCTTTGTCGCGGCCTCGGGCCTGCATGCGCAGCAACAGCCGTCGGCAGCAAAGCCATCCGCGCATACGGCCGACGCGCCCTCAAGCACGCCGTCAGCCTCGCCGAGCGGAATGTCCGGCAACAGCCTGCAAAAGGCTGTATTTGACGACAAACACCACCCCATCACCGCTGGAGGCATCGTCAAATCAGGACCGATCGTATTTAAGGATGTCGCTGCTGAAGCTGGTCTCACGCACTGGCACCACACCGCAGGCGGGCATGTAAAACGGCTTCTCCTTGAGGCCAAAGGCCCCGGAGTTTGCCTGATCGACTACGACAACGACGGCTGGCTCGATATTTATCTCGTGAGCGGCTCGACTTTCGAAGCGCTCGCCGGCAAAGCGCCCGCGCCCCATGCCGCGCTCTTTCACAACAACCGCGACGGCTCATTCACTGAGACTACGCAGTCAGCCGGCTTAACCAATGACCGCTGGGGATACGGCTGCGCGGTCGGCGATTTCGACAACGATGACTGGCCCGATCTCTACGTAACCAACTACGGAAAGAACCGTCTCTATCGCAACAACCATGACGGTACCTTCACGGATGTCGCCGAAAAAGCGGGCGTCGACCTCGATATGTGGTCAACCGGTGCAACATTCGGCGACTACGATGGAGATGGCCACCTAGATCTCTTCGTCGACGGATATGCGCAGATTGATCTCGCGAATCCGCCCATCTACGGAACCAAGGGTGCCGGTAACGCCATCTGCCAGTTTCACGGCGTACCGGTCATGTGCGGTCCGCGCGGCTTAAAGGGCGAACACGACCACCTGTATCACAACAACGGCAATGGGACCTTCACTGACGTAAGCAGGAAACTGGGCGTCGACGATCCCGCGGGATATTACGGACTCGGAGTGCTCTTTGCCGACGTAAACAACGATGGCAAGCCAGACCTGCTGGTTGCCAACGATTCAACGCCGAATTATCTCTACATCAACAAGGGCGACGGAACGTTCTCCAATCAAAGCTACGAGAGCGGCTATGCATTGAACGGCGACGGACGCGAAGTAGCCAATATGGGCATCACCCCCGGCGATTACGAGAACAATGGCCACCTGTCGATCGTCAACACCGACTTCGCAAACGATTACAACGTTCTCTTTCAAAACGATGGAACCGGCTTCTTCCTCGATAACAGCTACCAGGCCGGTATTGCGGACTCATCTATTCCATTCGTAAGCTTCGGCGACGGATTTCTCGACTACGACAACGACGGATGGAAAGATCTGCTCATCGTAAACGGGCACGTCTACCCCGAAGTCGATCAGCATCCTGAGTGGGGACAAAGCTACAAACAACGTCCCTTGCTCTACCACAATTTGAAGAACGGAAAGTTCGAGTTGATCCCGCCCGTTGAAGGCTCCGGACTCGCTGTCTTCAGCGTCGCTCGCGGTGCGGCATTTGGCGACATCTTCAACGACGGCAAAATCGATGCGGTGGTTAACAACATGGACGGCGTTCCTATGCTGCTGCGCAATGTCAGTCCTGAGCACCATCACTGGGTGGATCTGAAACTGATCGGCGGTCCCGGCAGCCCGCGCGATGCAGTCGGCGCAACGGTGTACCTCAACGCAGCAGGAATCCGCCAGCGCGAAGACGTTTTGAGTGGCGGCAGCTATCTCTCCTCGAGCGATCTACGTGTTCACTTCGGACTGATCGACTCCACCGACGCAGGAACAGCAGAGATCCACTGGCCATCCGGAAGAACAGAAGAAGTTAAACTGCCCGCAGTTGATCGCATCTTCACCATCGAAGAAGGCAAAGGAATCACCGGCGAACTCTGCGCCGCTTGCCAGACGCCAACGAAATAGCTTCCTCGATCTGGCGAGGCCTCAGAGTTAACTGCGGCGATTCAAAATCGTCTCGGTCGCTTCGACAACGGCACATTACGCTTTGTCTGGGTCCGCTGGAGAAGCCGGCGACGACGCTGACGCCGTTGAAACCGAAGGCTTGTCTATTGTTGCTAAAGCCCCGGTTTGGACTTTCTGCGTTGGAAACATCACGTCAAGATGTGACCTAAATTAGGTCACACACTTTCTGTATGGGCTGAAGGCCGCATTCCTGCTTAGCCAAGATCGAGGTGGACGTGTTTTCTGGCCCGCAGTAAGGTATATTGAGGAAGAGCAAGCATTAATCTATATAACTTATTCATTCTAAAGGCG